>DASPJA010000021.1:0-16930 GCA_035628835.1 Allosphingosinicella sp. | reverse complement strand
CTGCTCGCGCGCGCGGCGGGCGGGCTGAAGCCGATCACCGAGACTCTCGACCGGGTCGGCTTCACCGCCGGCGAGACGCGTTTCTCGCTCCTCACCATCCTCCAGATCCTGGTGACCGTGGTCGCCATCTACGCGGTGGTGAAGCTGCTCAACCGGATCGTCGGCCACTCGATCCGCCGCGCCACCAGCCTCGACGCCACCCAGCAATTGCTCGGGCAGAAGCTGGCCAGCGTCGCGATCCTGATCGCCGCCTTCTTCATCGGCATCGATCTGGTCGGAATCGATCTCACCGCGCTGGCCGTCTTCTCGGGCGCCTTCGGCCTGGCGGTCGGCTTCGGGCTTCAGAAGACGTTCGGCAACCTCATCGCCGGAATCATCCTGCTGATGGACCGCTCGATCAAGCCCGGCGACGTCATCGTCGTCGGCGAGAGCTTCGGCCACGTCACCAAGATCGGGGTCCGCGCCGTCTCCATCGTCACCCGGGACGGCAAGGAGCATCTGATCCCGAACGAGAATCTGATGACCCAGGAGGTCGAGAACTGGTCCTATTCGAGCCGCGACGTCCGGGTGCACATACCCGTCGGGGTCGCCTACGATTGCGACCTGCCGCTGGCCCAGAAGCTGATGGTCCAGGCGGCGAGCGAATCGGAGCGCGTGATGAAGAACCGGCCGCCCAAGGTGTGGCTGATCGCCTTCGGCGAGAGCAGCGTCGATCATGAGATATTGGTGTGGATCAGCGATCCGGAGCAGGGCGTGGGCAGCGTCCGCTCGGATATCCTCAACCGGGTCTGGGAGCTGTTCAAGGAAAACGGCATCGACATTCCCTTCCCGCAGCGCGACATCCGAATCAAGGAATGGCCGGATAATCCCCTCCCTGGAAGGGAGGGGTAAGGGGTGGGTCCGCCGAAGGCGGCCGAAACTCCGGGTCCGTAAAAGTCTCGCTGCGCTCGCCTACCCACCCCCGGCCCCTCCCTTTCAGGGAGGGAGGCTAAGGCAGCCGCCGGGCCAGCGCCGCCAGCCCCTTCTCCAGCTCCTCGGCGAGCCGCTCGGCGGCGGCCCGGACCGGAAGGCCGGCTTCGTCGAGCTTGAGGAGGGCGCCGACTCCGGCGGCCGCCCAGCGCGCGGTCTCGGCGGCGAGATTGTCGAACCGTTTCTGGTCGATCGGCAGGGCGCGGGCATAAGCGGAGCTGATGCGCGCGGCTTCGTCGAGGACTTCGTCCCCGGGAGAAAGCGAGGCGCGGCCCGCCATCTCCTCGATCAGGGCGAGCACCTGGCGCAGCTGCGCGATCTGGGCGCCGGCATCCGCGAGGCCGGGAGCATAGCGAGGCGGCTGCTGCTGAGTCATTCGCGGCAGGATAGCCGCGGAGGGCTAAGGAAGGCCTAATACCCCTCCCTCGCAGGGAGAGGGACTATTGCGGCGTCGTCACCGTTGCGTCGCGGCCGGCGCCCGCGGGGGCGGCGACGATGGCCTGGGTGACCGCGCCCTTATCGACGACGTTGGTGCCCGGATCGCCGGCGACGGAGCGGGCGCCGAGGGCGACGCGGTCGGCGCCGGCGGAATTGAGCATCGAGCGCTCGCTCTGGCTGCGCGGCTGCGGGCCTCCGAACAGGGCCTCGAGCGCCTGGGTGCGGGCATCGGCGCCGACCGGGGTCGGCTCGCCGGTGCGCGGCGGAGTCAGAGCGTAATCGGGCGGGATGACCAGGGGCTGGTTGCGGGTGACGGCGAATTCGTCGGGCCGGTCCCGGCCGGCGATGCCGCCGGTGCCGCAGCCGGCCAGCAGCAGGGTTGCCGCGCAGGCGCCAAGGCCGAGCTTCACGATACGCATAGTCACTTTTCCTCCTCGGGAACCTTCCGTTCGCGCGTCAGCAGCGCCCGGACCAGCAATAGCAGGACGCCGATGGTAATGGCAGCGTCGCCCACGTTAAAGACCAAAAAGGGGTGGATGTCGCCGAAATGCAGGTCTGCATAGTCGACGACATAGCCGAGCCGCACCCGGTCGAGGATGTTGCCAAGCGCCCCGCCGAGCACCAGCGCCAGCGCCACCGTGTCGTCCCGGCGCTTCTCGCGCCACATCCAGAAGGTGACGAAGGCGGCGATGGCTATCGTGAGCGCCACCAACAGCCAGCGGGCGGTGTCGCTCTGCGCGTTCAGAAGGCCCATCGAGACGCCGCGATTTTCCAGCCAGCGAAGGGTGAAGAAGGGCACCACGTCGATCTCGTGGCGCTGCTTCAGCTGGAGCGGGTAGGTCACCACCCATTTCACCGCCTGGTCGATCAGGAAGATCGCGGCGGCGACCGACAGGCCGATCCTCCGGTTCTTCCTCATCCGTTCCGTGTCGCGGGACAGATCAGCCATTCAATACCCCCTCGCAGCGGGCGCACAGGCCCCCGTCTTCCGCCACTTCCGGAAGCAGCCGCCAGCAGCGGCCGCATTTCAGATGGTCGGACCTGGTGACTTCGAGGCTGTCGGTCTCGCCCGGAACGACCTCGGAGACGATGTAGATTTCGGCGAGCTGGTCCAGCTCGGCGTCGAGCAGGCCCGCCTGAACCGCGGGATAGAGCACCTTCGCCTCCAGGCTGGAGCCGATCACCTTCTCGCGCCGGAGCGGCTCGATGCTTTCGGTGACGCGCTCCCGCGTCGAGCGGATCAGCGCCCATTTCGATCCGAGCGCCTCGTCCCGCCAGGCGTGATCGATTTCCGGCCACTCCAGCAGGTGAACCGAGCCGCCGTCCTCCGGATAACGGGTCTGCCAGACTTCCTCGGTGGTGAAGCACAGGACCGGCGCCATCCAGCGAACCAGAGCGTGGAACACCGTGTCGAGCACGGTGCGGTAAGCCCGCCGTTTCCCGGTCCCGCGCGGAAGGCGCGGGGAGACCTCGCAATAGAGGCTGTCCTTGCGGATATCGAAGAAGAAGGCCGAGAGGTCGTCGTTGGCGAAGCTGGAGATGAGCCGGACGTAGCGGTTGAACTCGAAGCCCTCGACGGCCTCCCTGAGCTCGGCGTCGAGCTCGGCGAGCCGGTGGAGAACCCAGCGCTCAAGCTCCGGCATCCCCGCCGCCGGCACTCGCTCCGAATCGTCGAACCCAGCCAGCGCGCCGAGCAGGTAGCGGAAGGTATTCCTCAGCTTCCGGTAGGCGTCGGTGGTGGTGGCGAGCACCTCCTTGCCGATGCGCACGTCCTCGAAATAGTCGGTCGACGCGGTCCACAGCCGCAGGATGTCGGCGCCGCTCTCCTTGAGGACGGCGAGCGGGTCGATCGTGTTGCCGAGGCTCTTCGACATCTTGCGCATGTTCTGGTCGAGCGCGAAGCCGTGGGTGAGCACGGAATCGTAGGGCGCGCGGCCGCGGGTGCCGCAGCTTTCGAGGAGAGACGACTGGAACCAGCCGCGATGCTGGTCCGAACCCTCGACGTAGAGGTCGGCGCGAACGCCCTCGCCATAACGCGCCTCGACGACGTAGCTGTGGGTCGAGCCGCTGTCGAACCAGACGTCGAGGATGTCGGTGACCGGCTCGTAATCCTCGAGGCTGTAGCCGTTGCCGAGCAGGGCCTGGTGGTCGGCGCCGAACCAGGCGTCGGCGCCGCCCTCGTGGAAGGCGCGGATGATTCGCGAGTTCACCACGGCGTCCTTCAGATACTCGCCCGTCTTCCGGTGCACGTAGAGCGCGATCGGAACGCCCCAGGCGCGCTGGCGGCTGATCACCCAGTCGGGCCGGCCCTCGACCATGGCGCGGATGCGGTTCTTCGACTTCTCCGGCACCCAGCGAGTCTCGTCGATCGCCTGCAGAGCCGTCTCTCTCAAGCCCTCTCCCCGACGGGGAGAGGGTTGGGTGAGGGGGCTCTGACCCGTCGTGTGAGACTGGGGATCGGAACGCTCGCCTGCGGCTCGCTCCCCCTCACCCCGACCCTCTCCCCCTTGGGGAGAGGGGGAAGAATCCATCGGGATGAACCACTGGGGGGTGCAGCGGAAGATGATCTTGGCCTTGGAGCGCCAGCTGTGCGGGTAGCTGTGCCTGAAGTCCGCCGAGGCGGCGAGCAGCCCGCCGCTCTCGCGAAGCCCGGTGCAGATGGGGCCCTCGGGCGCGTTGAACCTGGCGTTGATGACGGAGCCCAGCCCGCCCAGCCACTCCCAGTCGTTCCGGTAGAAGCCCGCATCGTCGACCGCGAAGACGGGATCGATGCCGTGCGCCTTGCACAGCAGGAAATCGTCCTCGCCATGATCGGGCGACATGTGGACGAGGCCGGTGCCCTGATCGGTGGTGACGAAATCGCCGGGCAGGAAGGGCCGGGGCCGGGCGAAGAAGCCGCCGAGATGGTGCATCGGGTGCCGGGCGACGGTGCCGGCGAGGTCGGAGCCGATAAAGTTTCCCTCACCGCGCAGAAGCACGGTTCTTTCGAATTCCTTGTCGAGATCCTCATTGAATTGCTTGAGCCGCTCACGCGCTATCAGGAACTTTTTTCCGGCAAGCGCGGGCACGTTTTCGGCAGTCACCAGCCCATATCTGACGTCCGGCCCGTAGGCGATCGCCTGATTGACCGGGATCGTCCAGGGCGTGGTCGTCCAGATAACCGCGTGAGAGCCGACAAGCTCCGGAATGGGGCTCTCGACGATCTCGAACGCCACGTCGATCTGGGTCGACGTGATCTCCTCATATTCGACCTCGGCCTCGGCCAGGGCGGTCTTCTCGACCGGCGACCACATCACCGGCTTGGCGCCGCGGTAGAGCTGGCCGCTCTCGGCGAACTTCAGAAGCTCCTCGACGATCTTGGCCTCGGCCTCGAACTTCATGGTGAGGTAGGGATCGTCCCACTCGCCCATGACTCCGAGGCGCTGGAACTGCTCGGACTGGATGGCGACCCATTTTTCCGCATAGGCCCGGCACTCGGCGCGGAATTCGCGAGGCGGCACCGCGTCCTTGTCGAGCTTCTTCTTGCGGTATTGCTCCTCGATCTTCCACTCGATCGGAAGGCCGTGGCAGTCCCAGCCGGGCACGTAGGGCGCGTCCTTGCCGAGCAGGGACTGCGAGCGCACCACCATGTCCTTCAGGATCTTGTTCATGGCGTGGCCCATGTGGATGTCGCCATTGGCGTAGGGCGGGCCGTCGTGGAGGATGAAGCGCTCCCGCCCGGCGCGGGCCTCGCGGAGGCGTTTGTAGAGCCCCATCTCGGCCCAGCGCGCGAGGATGGCCGGCTCCTTCTGCGCGAGGCCGGCTTTCATCGGGAAGTCGGTCTTCGGAAGGAAGACCGTGTCGCGGTAATCGGGTTTTTCGGACATTCGGGCGGCCTTAGCGCAGGGAGGGTAGGAATTGGAACCACCTCGTCGCCTGCCGTCATGCTGAACTTGTTTCAGCATCCAGCGGCGAGCAGCGGTGCGGGTGGAGGCTTGGACCCTGAAACAAGTTCACGGTGACGGCTGGGCCGAGGTCACCCTCAACTCTCCAGAGCTCGCCCGACATTGAAGAAATCCTCGATCCACAGATAGCCGCGGAAGTCGCGCGGGACCTTGCCGAGCTGCTCCGGGCGCTCGAGGCCGGTGATCTGGCCGTTCTCATAGGGCCCCATCAGGATGACCTTGGTGCCGACGCTTTCCATCCGGGCGATGAAGCGCTTGGGCCAGCCCCAGATCGCCCATTGATAGTTGAGCGGTACCGCCACCGTGGTGTTGTGGCAGCTCTCGGGGACGAAGCTCGTCCAGCCGAACTTCACATAGTCGGTCAGGCATGCCTTCATCTCTTCCTTGCCGAACGTCCAGGCGCCCGGAACCAGCTGCTTCATCCGCCGGGTCACGGCGGGGTGACCGTAAAATCCGAACTTGCCGTCGATCTCGACCCCGGCGCGGCGGAAGGCGGCGACGAGGGCGTCGGCGTCGCGCGGGTCCTTGCTCTTGAAGTTGAAGAAGAGCCGCATGCGCGGAGTCTCGCGGAGAGCCTCCTCCACGGTCGGCATGCCGCCGATGCCGCGGCCGCGCAGCGGGAAGGTCCTGCCGCCGTCGGCGGTGTAGCCGTAGCCGACGTCCAGCTTCTTCAGCTCGGCGAGCGTATGCTTGCGCACCGGCCCCTTGCCGTTGGTGCGGCAGTCGAGCGTCCAGTCGTGGAAGACGACCATCTGCCCGTCCCTGGTGGGATGAACGTCGAGCTCTATGGCGTCGGCGCCGAAATGGCGGGCATTGGACATGGAGCGAAGCGTGTTCTCGATGAAATCATGATCCGGGGCGCGGATTCGGGTCGCGGTGCAGGTGTCCCGGCCGACGCCTTCGCGGGAGAATTGCTGTGCCACCCCGCGATGGGCGACCAGGATCAGGGGCTTCTTGGATCTGGGGGCGATCCACGAAGCGTTGATCAAGGACAGGGTCACGGCGACGACGACGATCACCAGGCCCACCCATTTCCAGATATTCATTCCGCCAGTCTCCGCCGCGCCTCGTCGCAATCCGCCGCCATCTGCGCCTTGAGCGCGTCCAGTCTGTCATATTTCGCCTCGGGGCGGAGGAAGGAGATCAGCTCGACCTCGATCGTCTGCCCGTAGAGATTGCCGTCGAAGCCGAAGAAATAGGGCTCGAGCAGCTCCCTGGGCGGCTCGAAGGTGGGGCGGATGCCGAGATTGGCGGCGCCCTCCAGAATCCGCCCGCCGGCGAGCCTCCCGCGCACGGCGTAAATGCCGAAGCGCGGGCGCAGATAGGGCCCAAGCGCGATGTTGGCGGTGGGATAGCCGATCGTCCGGCCTCTTTTGTCGCCATGCTCCACGACCCCCTCGATCGCGAACGGCCGGGTGAGCAAGCGTGCCGCGGCCTCGCATTCGCCGGCCTGCAAGGCGTCGCGGATCCGGCTCGACGAGATCGGCCCATCCTCGTCCGAGACCGGGCCCACCGCGTCCACCGAGAAGCCGAGGCGCGCTCCCGCCTCCTGCAGGACTCCGACATTGCCGCCGCGCCCGCGGCCGAAGGTGAAGTCCTCTCCCGTCACCACTCCGGCCGCGCCGATCAGGTCGAGGAGGTTCCTGGAGATGAATTCCTCCGCCGGGGTCGCGGCCAGCGCCGCTCCGAAGTTGAAGACGATCATCGCGTCGGCTCCGGCCGCCCCGAACAGCCGCTGGCGCTGGTCGAGGCTGGTCAGCCGGAAGGGCGGGGTCTCGGGACGGAAGAAGCGGACGGGATGGGGATCGAAGGTGGCCACCAGCACCGGCCGGCCTTCCGCGCGAGCGCGCGCCAAGGCTCGGGTCACCACGGCCTGGTGCCCTCTGTGGAACCCATCGAAATTGCCGAGCGCGACGATGCCCCCGCGAAGCGCCTGCGGAACCGCCGAGCCGCCGTCCAGCCGCTCCATGCCGCGCGGTATAGGAGAGGGTGAGGGGGCGGTAAACTGCCTCCCTGCCGCGAAGCGGTGGGGAGGGGGACCATGCGAAGCATGGTGGAGGGGTGACTTGGCGCAGGCTTCCGCCGTCTCGCACTGGATCTTCGGAAGATCGGTGCCAGATCACCCCTCCACCACCTTCGGCGGTCCCCCTCCCCATGCTGCGCACGGGGAGGCAAGATCAGGGCAATCGCGCCAGCAGCCTCAGCAGATTGCCGCCCATCACCTTGGCGATCTCCTCGTCGCTGAAGCCGCGGTCGATCAGGGCCTGGGTGACGTTGACGAGGCCGGCGGTGTCGAAGCCCGTCGTCACCGCGCCGTCGAAGTCCGAGCCCAGGCCGACATGGTCGATGCCGGCGATGTCGCGGACATGGGCGATGGCGGCGGCGATCGCCGCCGGCCTGAGGTCGCAGACCGCCGCGTCCCAATAGCCGATGCCGACGATTCCGCCGGTGCGCGCGACCCCGCGTATCTCCTCGTCGGTCAGGTTGCGGTTGACCTGGCAGGTCGCCTGCACCCCGCCATGGCTCGAGACGACCGGGCGTTTCGCCATCTTCAGTATCTCGGCGACGGCGGCGTGGCTCGAATGGGCGATGTCGACGATCATCCCGCGCCGCTCCATCTCCCGGACCACCTGCCGGCCGAGCGGGGTGAGACCGCCCTTCTTCAGCCCGTGCATCGAGCCGGCGACCTCGTTGTCGAAGAAGTGGGCGAGGCCCGCCATCCGGAAGCCGGCGGCGTGAAGGCGGCCGAGATTGTCGAGCCGGCCTTCGATATTCTGAAGCCCCTCGATCGAGAGCAGCGCTCCGACGACCTTCCTCCCCGCCGCCCGGTCGGCGAGCAGGCGCCGGACGTCGATGCCGCTCCGGACGATCCGCAGCCGCCCCTCCGACCGGGCTTCCGCCCGCTCAAGCTTCTCGGCATGCCACAGCGATCGCTGCAGCAGCGAGTTCCAGGTCCGGGGCGGCTGAAGCTGGGCGACGGCCAGCAAGAGGATGTTGTCGCTGTCGGCGCCGTTGGCGTCGTAATTCTGGCCCTTGGGAGTCTTGGTCACCGAGGAGAAGACCTGAAGCGCCACGTTGCCGGCCTCGAGGCGCGGAAGGTCGACCTGGCCGCGCTTCGCGGGATCGAGCAGGCTGCGCTTCCAGAGGAGGGTGTCGGCATGCATGTCGGCGATCGCGAGCCGTGGGTGAAGCGCCTTCGCGCGCTCGCCGACGGCGGGCAGCGGCGTCGCCACCACCTTGTTCATCCCGCCCTCGACGATGCCGGGGCCGAGAATGAGGAAGGCACCGGCCGCGATGACGAGAAGGGCGAATATCCCGTAGACGATTTTGCGCATGATCCCCTCCCGCTCGGGCCGGGTATAGCCCGCCCGCTCCTCATCCCGGAAGCTCGTAATGATTGGACAGAGGGACCGGCATCGCCTAGGCTGCGGTCAAGCCAAATATCTGGACTTGAAGGGAAAAGCCATGCGGAAGGTTCGTCAGGCGCTGCTCGTCGCGGTTGGGGCCGCACTGTCGGGCGGCTTTGCTCCGGCGCCGGCTCCAGTGGCTCTCGACGGGCATCTGCCGCCGCGCACGGAGGTGAGCTACCGCTTCGGCTGTGCATCGGGGCCGATCGACATCGCCTTTTCCGAGCAACTCGCCCCGGCCGCGCCGGCGGAGCGCTACAGAACCCTGCAGCTCCTCCGCATGGCCGTGTCCGGCCGCTCGATCTCGCCGGCGGGAGTGACCGAGGTATCGACGCTGCTGGGCAGCTACGAACGGATCGAGGAGGTCAGGGCCGAATGCGGCGCGGGGGGCAAGGCTTCCGTCCACGTCCGCGGGCTTCGCAAGGCGGACTGGCAGGCCCATATCGCGGCGCTCGAGGCGCATGACGGAGCGCCGGAGGGCACGGCCCGGCCGGAGCGGCCGGACGGCTTCACCACCACCATCATCGTCGAGCCGTCGGGGCAGGTCGCGATCCGGGGCTGAATAAGCGGTCCGCCGCAGGCCCTCTCCCGCGGCAAGCGGCGAGGGATTCGCTTACCGGCGCCGCTCCAGCCTCACGAAGCTGTAGGCGGGGCGGCCGCCTTCCGCCGGATGATCCTCGCGCGACACCTCCCGCCACTGCTCCGGATCGAACTCCGGCAGGAACGTATCCGCGTCGGGCTCCGAATGCACCTCGGTGAGCTCGACCGCGTCGGCGAGCGGCAGATAGAGCGCGATGATCTCGGCGCCTCCGATCACCGAGAGCGGGCTGCCGCCGGCGAGGGCTCGGGCTTCGCATGTCGTGCGCGCCGCTTCCGCCCCCGGCGCCGTCCAATCCGGATCGCGGGTGAGGACGATGTGGCGCCGCCCGGGCAGCAGGCCCGGGAGGCTCTCGAACGTCCTTCGCCCCATCACCATGGCGCTGCCCATGGTCGCCGCCTTGAAGTGCCTGAGGTCCGCCGGCAGCCGCCAGGGCAGCGTGCCGCCGCGCCCGATCGCGCCGTTGCGGGCCCGGGCGACGACGATGGTCACGCTCAAACCGCGACCTCGGCCTTGATGTGCGGGTGAGCCTCGTAGCCGACGATCTCGAAATCCTCATATTCGTAGCGGTCGATCGCTTCGGGGTGGCGCAGGATGTTGAGGCGGGGAAGGGGCCTGGGCTCGCGGGTCAGCTGGAGGCGCGCCTGGTCGAGATGGTTCGAATAGAGGTGGCAGTCGCCGCCCGTCCAGACGAAGACGCCCGGCTCGAGCCCGCATTGCTGGGCCAGCATGTGGGTGAGCAGGGCATAGCTGGCGATGTTGAACGGGACTCCGAGGAAGGCGTCGGCGCTCCTCTGGTAGAGCTGGAGATTGAGCCGGCCGCGCGCGACCTGGGTCTGGAACAGGCAGTGGCAGGGGGCCAGCGCCATCCGCTCGATCTCGGCTGGGTTCCATGCGGAGACGATCTGGCGCCGCGAGGCGGGATCGCGTCTGATGAGGTCGATCAGGTTGGCGATCTGGTCGACATGGCGCCCGTCAGGCCCTTCCCAGTCGCGCCATTGCTTGCCGTAGACCGGTCCGAGCTCGCCGCCTTCGTCCGCCCATTCGTCCCAGATGCGGACCCTGTTCTCCTTCAGCCAGGCGATGTTGGTCTCGCCGCGCAGGAACCAGAGCAGTTCGATGACGATCGAGCGCAGGTGGAGCTTCTTGGTCGTGAGCAGCGGGAAGCCCTCGGCGAGGTCGAAGCGCATCTGGTGGCCGAAGACGGAGAGGGTGCCGACGCCCGTTCGGTCCTGCTGTTCGGCGCCTTCGTCGAGGATTCGGGAAAGGAGCTGGAGGTAGGGCTGCATCGGGCGACTATGGCGGGTGCGGGAAGGGTTTCCAAGCGGGACGCTCGCGCAATCTCCCGTTCGGCCTGAGCATGTCGAAGGCCTTACCTTCCTTCGAACGAGGCGGCAGGGAAGGGAAGGGCTTCGACAAGCTCGGCCCGAACGGGAATTGTGACCCTCTAAGCCTTCTTCGCCCGCGTTTCCCTGATGGCGTCCCGCAGGGCCTCGTAGCCGACGGCGCCCTGGAAGATCCGATCGCCGACGATGAAGGTGGGAGTGCCGGTCGCCTCGAGGTGCCGGGCGAGCTGGAAGTTGCGTTCGAGCTCGCCATCCGCCGCCTCGGCGGGGAGATCGCCGCTCAGGCCGACGGCCGCCCGAGCCTTTGCTAGCGCCTCCGGCGTGGGGCGACCCGCGGCGAACAGGGTGTCGTAGAAGGGCTTGAACCGCCCCGCCTGGGCGGCGGCGAGGCTGGCGCGGGCGGCGGCCTCGCTGTCCGGGCCCAGCACCGGCCATTCGCGCCACACCACCTTGAGCCGCGGATCCTCGCGAAGCAGCCGCTCGATGTCCGAATTGCTCTTGCGGCAATAGCCGCAGGCATAATCGAAGAACTCGACGAGGACGACGTCGCCGTCGGCGGCCCCTGCCCAGGCTCCAGCGAAGGGAGTCTCCAGGGCGGCGCGGTTGGCCGAGATCACCTGGGCCGCCTGGCGCTCGCGCAGCCGGTCCATCGCTTCGGGAAGAACTTCCGGATTTTCGAGGAGATAGTCGCGCACCGATTCGCGCGAGCCGTAGGCGACCGCTCCGCCGCCGACGAGCGCTCCGAGGAGCCCCGCCGCCGCCGCCGTCTTCCAGCCCGCGAAACCGCCCCGCCCGCCGGCCGCGTCAGTCACGATTCTTTTTCTTCCGTTCCACCTCGGTCCGCGACACCATGGCGATGTCCTGGGCGCGCAGCCAGTCGGGCGTACCGGTGGGAACGGTCTTCAACGCCTGCTCGGCATTGACCAGCGCGAGGCGCGGCTCGCCCTGCAGATTGTAGCGTTCGGCGGTGGCGAGCGCGGCCCGGCCGGGATCGCCCTCGCGATCGTAGACGATGCCGAGCTGGTACCAGGCGAAGGGGTTCGAATTGTCGCGGCCGATCGCGGCGCGAAGCACGCGCTTCGCCTCCTCGTAATGATCGGGCCGCTCGGTCGCGATCAGCGCGTGGCCGAGCAGGGCGGCGATGAGCGGCTGGTCCGGCGCGTATTTGACGGACTGGCGAAGGGCCTCCAGCGCTTCGTTCGGGCGGCCCGATTCGAGCAGGATCTGACCCTTGAGCTCCAGGAAATAGGGATCGTCGGGAGCTTCGGCGAGCAGGCTCTCCGCCTCGGCCAGGGCTTTGTCCGGATAGGCGCTCTTATGCCAGGCATAGGCCCGGGCGTAGCGCGCCGGGACGCTCTTGTTGCTCTCCGGGAACATCACCCGCGTGCGCGTCGGCTCCTCGACATAACCCTGCAGCTTCGCCTTGACCCGCTGGAAGCGGGCCTCGAGCCTCGCGTCGGTGGGACGCTTCCACCCCGGCGAGCTCTTCACCGACTGCTCGAGCGCGGCAACCCGCTCGCCGGTCAGCGGGTGGGTGCGGGCATAGCTGTTGTCCTGCGGGATGGCGTAGCGGAATTCCTGGTTCTGGAGCTTCTTGAAGAAGCTGATCAGCCCTTCGCCGTTGGTCTGCGACTTGGCGAGGAAGCTGGCGGCGGCGGCGTCCGCGGAGGATTCCTGGGTCCGGCTGAAGGCGAGGAACTTGCCCATCGCCGCCTGCTGCCCGGCCGCCATGATCCCCATGCCGGCCTCGCCGGCCCCGGCCGCCATCGCCGCCGCGCCGAGCACGAGCGAGAGCAGCATGATGCCGGTGGCGACCTTGACCCCTTCCATGATGCGGATGACGTGGCCGCCGGTGATGTGGCCGACCTCGTGGGCGATGACGCCCTGCACTTCGTTGGCGTCGTCGGCGGCGGCGATCAGCCCCGAATGGATGTAGACGATCTGGCCGCCCGCGACGAAGGCGTTGATCGAGCGGTCGTGGATGAGGACGATCTGGACGTCCTCGGGCCTCAGGCCCGCCGCCGCGACGATCGGCTTCGCCATGTCGCGGAACAGCGCCTCGGTTTCGGCGTCGCGCAGGATCGACTGCGCAGCCGCCGGCCGCACCGCGATCGCGAAGCTCAGGGTGATGAGGACGAGGAGGCGGGCGACGAAGGCGCTCCACCCTCTCAGCGTAACCGTTGCTTCAGCCATGCCGCTTCCTATCCCTTCGCGGGGCTGAACCTGACATGAGCGCGCCCGCCGGGGCAAGCGCGCTCATGCCGGGTTCGTCAGGCACCGAATGTGCGCTGCCACCATCCGCGGCGCGGCTCGCCGGTCTCGGCGGTTTCGGGCTCGGCGGCCGGGGCGGCCGCCGCATCCTCGCGGTCGTTGGCGGCTTCCGGCGCGGGCGCTTCGGCCGGAGCTTCGGGCGGAGCCTCCGCTTCCGCCGCCTTCTTGCGGCGCGTGCGCTTGGGCTTGGCGGGCGCCTCTTCGGCGACGGGAGCGGGCTCGGCGACGGGCGCAGGCTCGGGCTCAGGCTCGGCAGCGGGCGCCTCGGGGGCCTCGGTCGCCTCGGGCGTTCCGGCCTGGGCCTCGTCCTTGCGGCGGGCGCGCGGGCGGCGGCGGCCCTTCGGCTTCTCCTCGGTCTCGGGCGCTGCTTCCGGCGCCGCTTCGGGCGCCGCTTCGGGCAGGGGCTGGCTCTCCGCTTCCCCGGCCGGTGAGTCCCCGGTCAGGACCGGCTCCGTCGGGGCCGGCTGGTCGGATCCGGCCTCCACGCCTTCCTCGCCCTCCCTGCGGCGGCCGCCGCGACGGCCGCGGCGGCGGCGGCGTTTGCGGCCGCGCTCCTCGCTTTCCTCGCGGCGCTCGCGCTGCTCGCGATTTTCCGGACGGCGGGGACGCGATTCCTCCTCCCCGGCTTCCTCGACCTCTTCCTCTTCGTCCTGCTCGTCGGCCAGCTCCTCGGCGACCTCCTCCTCGTCCACCTCGGGCTCGACGATCCGCTCGACTCGGGGCCGCACCGCGGGGGGCGGGCCGAACGATTCGACCGCCATCTTCGCGCCTTCGAACGTTTCCTCGATCAGCACCTCGATGACGACTCCGTAGCGCGCCTCGATCTCGCCGATCTCGCCGCGTTTCCGGTTGAGCACGTAGACCGCCGCCTCGCGGCCGGCGCGGAGAACGATCCGGCTGCCGCGGCCGCGCGCGGCCTCCTCCTCCAGCATTCGAAGCGCCGAAAGCCCGGCCGACGAGGCGGTGCGCATCAGGCCGGTGCCTTCGCAATGGGGGCAGGGGCGGGTGGACGCCTCGAGCACGCCGGTGCGCAGGCGCTGGCGGCTCATCTCCATCAGACCGAAGGACGAGATGCGGCCGACCTGGATCCGGGCGCGGTCGTTCTTCAGCGCCTCCTTCATCGCCTTCTCGACCTTACGGATATGGCCGTTCGATTCCATGTCGATGAAGTCGATGACGACGAGCCCGGCCATGTCGCGCAGCCGGAGCTGGCGGGCGATCTCGTTCGCGGCCTCGATATTGGTCGCGTAGGCGGTCTGCTCGATATTGTGCTCGCGGGTCGAGCGGCCGGAGTTGATGTCGATCGAGACCAGGGCCTCGGTCGGGTTGATCACCAGATAGCCGCCGGATTTCAGCTGGACGACCGGCTGGTACATGGCGGCGAGCTGGTCCTCGGCGCCGTAGCGTTGGAAGAGCGGCACCGTGTCGACATAATGCTGAACCCGCTTCACGTGGCTCGGCATGAGCAGCTTCATGAAGGCTCGGGCGGCCCGGTAGCCTTCCTCGCCCTCGACGATCACCTCGTCGATATCGCGATTGTAGATGTCGCGGATGGCGCGCTTGATGAGGTCGCTGTCGCCGTAGATGAGCGCCGGGGCCGAGCTCTTCAGGGTGCGCTCGCGAATCTCGTCCCAGAGCCGCGCGAGATAGTCGAAATCGCGCTTGATCTCGGTCTTGGTGCGCGACAGGCCCGCGGTGCGGACGATGCAGCTCATGCTGTTGGGCAGGCTGAGGTCCGACATGATCTGCTTGAGGCGCTTGCGGTCGGCCCCGTTCGAGATCTTGCGGCTGATGCCGCCGCCGTGGCTGGTATTGGGCATCAGCACGCAATAGCGGCCGGCGAGGCTGAGATAGGTGGTCAGCGCGGCGCCCTTGTTGCCGCGCTCCTCCTTGACGACCTGGACGAGAAGCACCTGGCGGCGCCGGATGACGTCCTGGATCTTGTAGCGGCGCCGCAGATTCTGGCGCTTGCGGCGGAGCTCGTCCGCGGCATTCTCCTCGGGCGCGCTCTCGGCGGATTCGGGCTGCGCCGGGGCGTCCTCGTCGCCGGCCTCGCTCTCCTCCCCGTCGTCGTCATAGCCGCGCTCGGCCTCGTCGGCCTCGTGCTCGTCCTCATGCTCGCCGCGGCTCTCGTAGCGGGCGTCCTCGGCTGCGCGCAGTCGCTCCTCCTCGGCGGCATGCTCGGCTTCCTCGCGGAGCAGCGCCTCGCGGTCCTCGCGCGGGATCTGGTAATAATCGGGATGGATCTCGGAAAAGGCGAGGAAGCCGTGACGGTTGCCGCCATAGTCGACGAAGGCCGCCTGAAGCGACGGCTCGACCCTTGTCACCTTGGCGAGATAGATATTCCCCTTGAGCTGCTTGTGCTCGGCGGATTCGAAATCAAATTCCTCGATCCGGTTTCCCTTGACGACGGCCACCCGGGTTTCCTCCTGGTGGCGCGCGTCGATCAACATGCGCATTGTCATTGAAGTCACTCCACGCGCGCTGTGCCGTCCTTGCGGCGGCGGCTTGCGCGCGCTCGAATATGGACGAAGGCGCGGCCTGGCCGGCGCGCGCCTTCAATGTCCGGGTTGAAAAGAAAAATGTCGCCTCTGCTGCGCGCGGCAGGCCGGTCCGAACGTCCGGCCACAAGCCTCCAGCCGCAATGCCCGTCCCCCTGCGGAGGGGCAGCGTCTGGGGGGAAATATGCCTCATGCAGCGTCAACCTTGGTGGCCGGCCTGGATGCCGGCGCATAATCTCGGCCCGCGATGCGAAGGAAATGTCGCTCCTTCAGCAAGGTGCCGAGCCTTGCTGCTAGCATCTGCCATAAGCAGCGGCAACCGGTATCGGGCTTCTCGATTCCCGGGGAAGGCCGGCCCGGACCGCGCCGGGGCGCCGGGAGCAGCATCGCCGCAGCCAGGTCAACGGAACCTATTCCGCCGGAGCGGCCGACGCGGCTTCGGCGAGCGCGCGCTTGTCCGCTTCCTGGCGCGCCCGCATCGTGTCGCCGCGTTGGGCGCGGGCGGCCATGGCGTCCCAGGCCGCGGCGGCGCGCAGGCAGCGGTCGCGGACATTGCCGAGGGTCGCGGCTTGGGCGTCGGCGCGCGCCTCGGCGGCGCGGGCCAGGTAGAAATCGAGCTGGCTGGACATGGCGCGCCTTCTGTTCGGATTTGCCGCCCGAGTCCAGAGGCGCGGCAGCCCGCCTGTCTCAATCGTGGATCGTCAAAGCGGGCGTCCCGCCGCGCAGGCTTCCAGCTCCACCGCATCGTGGGCGCAGACCAGCTTCACGTCCGCCGCCCGCTCGACCGAAAGAGCGCGCAGACGGGCCTGGTTGGCGAGGCGGCGTTCGCGGTGGACCTCCATCATATTCTGGTAGGCGCGAAGGCCCGGAGTGCATTTGCGGTCGCGCCGGCGGACTTCGTGGCGGTAGAAATAGGCGTCTCCGGCATGGAGCAGCCAGCCCTCCGGACCCCGGTCGACGGCGATTCCGGCGTGGCCCCAGGTGTGGCCGGGCAGCGGGACCATCAATATCTCCGGCGGCAGGCCCTCCAATGCCCGCACCGCCTCGAAGCCGAACCAGGGCTCGCCCGACGGACCGGCATAGCGGCGCCAGTCGCGGACCTCGTCATATTGGGACGGCCGGTAGCGGTTGCGCGGCACGAAACCCCGGCGCGGGCCGGTGGCGGCGGCGAACTCGTCGGCCATGACGTGGATGGCGGCGCCGGGAAAGTCCTCGAGCCCGCCGGCATGGTCGAAATCGAGATGGGTAAGGACGATGTGGCGCACATCGTCCGCTTTGTGCCCGAGCGCCTCGATCTGGCGGATCGCGGTCTCCTCCTCGCGGAAGCGGATGTTGAGCATCGCCCGCATCTTGCGCGTGATCCGCGGCTCCGCACCGTCATGCGGGTGGTGCACGTCCTTGAGGCCGTAGCCGGTGTCCACGAGCACCAGCCCGTGGGCGTTGGTCTCGATCAGCA
>DASPJA010000020.1:0-47631 GCA_035628835.1 Allosphingosinicella sp. | reverse complement strand
GGCGGCAAGGGGAAGGACACCTTGCTGGGCGGCCTTGGCAACGACATCTTCTTCTACGCGGAGGAGCGGTTCGCCTCGGGCGACACCGTCAACGGCGGCGCCGGCTATGACGGCATGTTCCTGAGGGGCAATTACACGATCGACTTCAACGCTCCGGGCTATACCGGCCTGTTCACCAACATCGAGAACCTCACCCTCACCTCGGCGACCGACGAGCGATACGCGAGGGGCGGGGGCACCGAGTTCGACTACAACCTCACCCTCGCCGATGCGATCGTGAAGCCCGGCGAGGGCCTGACCGTCTCCGGCGCCCTGCTGATGGCGAGCGAAACGATGATGCTGGACGGCAGCCAGGAGAGCGACGGCCTGCTTCGCCTGTTCGGCGGCCGGGCGAACGATATTCTCAAGGGCGGCGGAAGCGCCGATCTCCTTCACGGCAATCTCGGAGCGGACCAGCTGAGCGGCAATGGCGGCGCCGATACGTTCCGCTACGACTCGACGGCGGAATCCGCCTCGGGCGCGATGGACCAGATCCTCGACTTCGCGCCGGGGACCGACAGGATCGACCTCAGCCGGATCGACGCGAGGACCAACCTGGCCGGCGACCAGGCCTTCGCCTGGATCGGCTCCGACGCGTTCAGCGGAACGGCGGGCGAACTGAGAGCCGAGCACCTCGGCGGCACGGGCTGGCTCCTCCAGGGCGACACCGACGGCAACGGCCTCGCCGACCTCGTCGTCATGCTCACGCTGCCGCCGACGGTGCCGCTCGGGCCGGGAGACTTCCTGCTTTAGGGCGGTGAGACGGAAAAATGCAGGAGACAGATTGAAATCGCCTGTGCAATGAACCGATTCGGATTAAATCCGTGGAAGATCATCGTTTTGTGATGGTCAGTCGATTAGGGGTCGTCAGAATCGATGGGTTTCGGCGCTAGGCTAGCGGAGGAAAGGAAGCGGCTCGGCCTCAAGCAGGCGGAGTTCGCCTCGCTTGTCGGAACCGACGTTCCCAAGCAGAGCCTCTATGAAAACGACCGGCGTGAGCTGCGCGCGGATTATCTCGCCCGGCTCGCCGCCGCCAAGGTGGACGTGGTCTACGTCCTCACCGCCAAGAGGAGCGAGGGCGCGTGGCTCGGAGAGGAGGCGACCGCCTTGCTCTCCGCCTATTTCGCCCTGCCGCCGGACCTGCAGGAAGCCCTGCAGCGGCTGGTCGGCGACCTGGGACGGCATTTCGCCACCGCCCCCGCCCGCACGCTCCATTCCGGCCAGCAGGATTATCGGGCGGGGGAGCCGGATTAGGCCTCCGGCGTTCGCGCGCCATGGGCGAACCCGCCATCCGAATCGGCACCGCCGGCTGGACCATCCCCGCGGGGGCGGCCGGCGCCTTCCCTCGCGAGGGCAGCAGCCTCGAACGCTATTCGGCGCGCTTCGATTGCGCGGAGATCAATTCCTCCTTCCACCGCTCCCACCGGCCGGACACCTGGCGGCGCTGGGCGGAGTCGGTTCCCGAAGGCTTCCGCTTCTCGGCCAAGCTGCCCAAGGAGATCACCCACAAGCGGCGGCTGGCCGATTGCGCCGAGCCGCTGACCGCCGCGCTGACGGAGATGCGGGGGCTCGGCGAGCGGCTCGAAATCCTGCTCGTCCAGCTGCCGCCGAGCCTGGCTTTCGAGCCGGCCGTCGCAGCCTCCTTTCTCGAGGCGTTGAGGGCGGGCTGGGACCGGCACATCGCCTTAGAGCCGAGGCATTCGAGCTGGCTCGAGGGCGAGGCCGAAGCGCTGCTCGAGAGCCTTCGGGTGGCGCGGGTCGCCGCCGATCCGGCGAAAGTGCCGGCGGCGGCCACTCCCGGCGGCTGGCGGGGCCTCGGCTATTACCGGCTGCACGGATCGCCGGCCGTCTACCGCTCGAGCTATGACGACGGGCGCCTCGAAGACTATGCCGAGCGCCTCGCCGTCGAAAGCGGCCCGGCCTGGTGCATCTTCGACAACACCGCCTCGGGAGCGGCGGCGGCCGATGCGGTGAAGCTTAAGGGGCTGCTCGCCTAGGCGTGCTCGCTCGCCGCGGGGATGACTCCTCGGCGGATCTGGTCGAGCTCGATCGATTCGAACAGGGCTTTGAAATTGCCCTCGCCGAAACCCTCATTGCCCTTGCGCTGGATGATCTCGAAGAAGATCGGGCCGATCATGTTCTCGGTGAAGATCTGGAGGAGCAGGCCCTCGCCGGTCTCCGGCGAGCCGTCGATGAGGATCCGGCGCTTGCGCATCTCGGCGATCGAGTGGCCGTGGCCGGGGACCCGGCGGTCGATCATGTCGTAATAGGTGTCGGGGCTGTCCTGGAAGCGGATGCCGTTGGCGCGCAGGGCGTCGACGGTCGCGAAGATGTCGTCGGTGGCGAGGGCGAGGTGCTGGATTCCTTCGCCCTTATATTCCTTCAGGAACTCCTCGATCTGCGAGAATTCGTCCTGGCTCTCGTTGAGCGGGATCCGGATCTTGTCGTCCGGCGCGGTCATCGCCCGGGAGAGGAGGGCGGTCTGCTGCCCCTCGATATCGAAATATCGGATTTGCCGGAAGTTGAAGATCCGCTCGTAGAATTGCGCCCAATGATCCATCCGCCCGCGGTGGACATTGTGGGTGAGGTGGTCGAGCGTGTGGAGCCCCGCCGCGGCGACGTCGCCCGCTCCCTCCGCGGGGGTGAAGTCGCGGTCGTAGATGGTCTCGGCGCCGTAGCGATCGACCAGATAGAGGTAGGAGCCGCCAATCCCCTCGATCGCGGGCAGCCCGTATTCGCCTTCGACCGGGGTGGCGCCCCGCTCGACCGCCAGCGCTAGCGCCTTGGCGGCGTCGGCGACCCGGAAGGCCATGGCGCTGGCCGAGGGGCCGTGGGCGCCGCGGAAATTCTCCGCGTGGCCGGAGGCTTCCATGTTGAGCAGGAAGTTGATGTCGCCCTGGGCGTAATGCCGCACATTCTTGCTCTTGTGGTCGCTGCAATGGGCGAAGCCGAGCCTGCGGAAAAGGTCGCCCAGCGCCTCGGGATCGGGGCTGGTGAACTCGACGAACTCGAAGCCGTCGAGGCCGAGCGGATTGTCGTGGGGCATCTTCAAACTCCTGACGCTGGGCGGCTCTCTATCAAGCCCCCCGCCGGGCGGCAAATAGGTTGCGCCGGTCCCCTCCCGGCCATATCTCGCTGCCATGCCAGCGACCCACTCCACCCGCATGCTCATCCTCGGCTCAGGCCCGGCCGGGCTCTCCGCCGCCATTTACGGCGCCCGCGCCGGCCTGGCGCCGATCGTCGTCCAGGGCATCCAGCCCGGCGGCCAGCTCACCACCACCACCGACGTCGAGAATTATCCCGGCTTCCGCGACGTCATCCAGGGCCCCTGGCTGATGGAGGAGATGCAGGCCCAGGCCGAGCATGTCGGCGCCCAGATGATGTGGGACCATATCGTCGAGGTCGATCTCACCCGCCGGCCCTTCCGGCTCGTCGGCGACGGCGGCACCGTCTATACCGGCGACGTCCTCGTCATCGCCACCGGCGCCCAGGCCAAATGGCTGAACCTCCCCACCGAGGAGCATCTGAAGGGGAGGGGAGTCTCGGCCTGCGCGACCTGCGACGGCTTCTTCTACCGCGGCCGCAAGGTCGCCGTGATCGGCGGCGGCAACACTGCGGTCGAGGAAGCGCTGTACATGACCAACCACAGCCACGACGTCACCCTGATCCACCGCCGCGACTCGCTGCGTGCCGAGAAGATCCTGCAGGACCGGCTGTTCGCCAATCCCAGGATCAAGGTGCTGTGGAACAAGGCGGTCGACCGCTTCGTCGCCGGCGGCGAGCCGGAAGGGCTGGTCGGCCTCGAGCTCAGGGACACGAAGACCGGCGAGACGTCGCATATCGAGGTCGAGGGCGGCTTCGTCGCCATCGGACATTCGCCGGCCACGGAGCTGTTCAGGGACAAGCTGGTCCTCGACAAGGACGGCTACATAGAGGTCGAGCCGGGAAGCACCCGAACCAGCGTCGAGGGGGTCTTCGCCTGCGGCGACGTCATGGACAAGGTGTACCGCCAGGCGGTGACGGCCGCGGGGACGGGGTGCATGGCGGCTCTCGACGCGGAGCGCTTCCTCGCCGAGATGGAATTCGAGGCGGCTGCGGCGGCCTGATTCCCCTCCCTGGAAGGGGGGCGGTCAGAGCCGCTCGAGCGCCGTCCGCACCGCCGCCAGCAGAGCTTCCTCGTCGCCGGGGCGGGAGAAGGTGTGCGCGTCGCTGTCGATCGTCAGCGGCTCGGGATTGGACTGGCGCAGGCTCTTGAAAGCGGGCGAGTTCCATTCCGCCTGGGCCGCGATCGCCGTGGAATCGCGGGTCGCGAGAACGAGCTGGGCGGGGGCCCGCGCCCTGCCCAGCGCCGCGGCGATTTCACCGGCCAGGCTCGAGGGCCTGCTCTGGAGAATCTTGCGAAGTCCCTTCAGGACCTTGCGATAGGATATTGATCCGGAAAGAAGCCGCTTCCAGCCGGCAAGGCTGAGCAACTGGTCCTTGTACCGCGACCTGATCGCCGCGGCGGCGGGCTCCCCGGCTTCGGCCTCGACGAACCAGGGATTGACCAGGATGTAGCCGTCGAGCCCGGCGGCGGCGCCGTGGAGGGCCAGGGTGGAGGCGCCGTCGCACAGGCCGAAGCCGACCAGGCGCTTCATCCCCGGATGTTCGCGCCGAAAGGCGGCGGCGGCGGCGGCGAGATCGGGGCCGCTGTCCCTGAAGTCCGGATCCTCGCCCTCGCTGTCGCCGACGCCGCGCCGGTCGTAGCGGAAGCAGGGCCAGCCCGCTTCCGCCAGCGCCGCCGCCAGACGCTCGTACATGCGGTGCGATCCGATCCGGGTCTGGGTGCCGCCGGTGACGAGGAGCAGGCCGGTGGCCCCGCCGGCGGAATCGAGGCTGGCGCCCAACGCCGAACCCTCGCAGTCGAAGCTCAGCAGGCGTCTCATTGGCGAAGCCACTGCGAAATATCGCAAGCCATTGCAGTAGCAAGCTCAGAGGAAGTCTGAGGTTCGGCGCGCCGCCACAAGGGCGGTCCTTCCAGCTTCAGATCCGCTTCCGCCGGGTCGGTGGCGAGCCTCAGGGTGCGGACCTTGCCGCCGGCCGCGGGCTCGGCCGCTTCGAGCGGCCCGAGCAGCGCCGCCGACGGCGCATAGCCGCCGCCGCCCGCCGTCATCAGGCCCGCCCGCGCCAGGTCGCGCGTCAGCGAGGCGCCGGTGGCGGGCGCGAAGCGCCATCGCCGTTCCACGCCGCCGTCGAGCAGGGCTCCTCCGCGCAGGCCGACGCTGCAGACCGGCGAAGCGGAAGCGGCCGCGGCGGCGGCGGCCTCGCGCCATTCGTCCCAGGAGACGTCCTCCAGCGCCCGCTCGCTCTCGCCGGTGCCGGGAAGGTCCGGGAGCCAGCATTCGAAGCCGTCCGCGGCGAGAGCCCGCATCACCGAAGCGAGCAGCGCCCGGGTCCGGTTCATCTCCTCGAACAATGGCGGCAGGAAGAGCAGGGCGGGGCCGCCGCCGATCCGCATCATCCATTCGTCCCGGTCTCCGACCCGGTAGCGGGAATAATGGAGACCGCCGGCCGTCACTGGAGCGATTTGGAGCGGGCGAAGGTGAGCAGGGAGCCAAAGCTTTCGAGCATGTCGGCGTCGACCTCATGATCCTCGATGAGGATGCCCAGCCGTTCCTCGAGCTCGGTCAATAATCCCGCCACCGCCATCGAATCGAATTCGGGCAGCGCTCCGAAGAGCGGGCTCGATTCATCGAGCGCGGCGACCTGGGCCTCGGGAAGCCCGAGCACGTCGCGCAGCACGGCCCGAAGGGTCTGGTCCACTTCCTGTTCGTCGTTCAGCGCGGCGGTCATCTCGGGCTCCCCTCGTGGCGCGCCGCGCCTAACGGCTTCGCGCTCGGCGGACAAGCGCCGATAGTCCGGCGCGGGCGGCGCCCAGCAGCCCGCGGGGGGAGGCAAGGTTGAACGCCTCGAGCCGCCAGAGCGTCGCGCGCTCGCCCATCCAGTCGCGCTTGTAGCCGTCGTCGCCGGTACCGTAGTCGATGCGGGCGACCCGATCCTCGTCCAGCGCGGCACGGAACATCGCCATGCTCAGCACCGTCCCGGGCGACAGCGGCTTGGAATCCTCGCGATAGGCGAGCTTGTGGATCCAGGCGGTGCCGTGCTCGACCGTCCAGAGCTGGGCGGCGAGCGCCCGTCCGTCCTTGCGGGCGATTCCGAGCCGGAGCCGGCCGGCCTCGCCTTCGCGTTCCGCGAGGTCGCGGAGGAAGGCGGGAGAGCCTTCCTCGGGCTTCCAGCTGGCGGCATAGACCTCCTCATAGGCGGCCCAGGCGGCGGGATCGAAGCCGCGGTGGATCTCGATGTCGAGGCCGGCCGCCCTGGCCTTGCGCTGCGCCGTGTTGCGCAGCTTGCCCGGCCGAGCCGCCCAATAAGCGTCGAAATCCTGTCCCGCCGTGGCGATCCGCCAGGAGGCGGTGGCCGGGCCGAGGAAGGTGGCCCAGCCGGCGCGGCGGAAGGCGAGTGCCAGCGGCTCCGGGTCCTCGAGAGGGAGTAGTTCGAGCCGGTGCAGGCGCTTGCGAAGCGCTCTTGCGATCGGCTCCGCCCCCTCGGCATCGCCCACCAGTCCGAAGCGGAGACTGTACCAGCACCGGAAAGCCTCGCCGCGGCCGTCGCGTTCGGCGAGGAACAGCCAGGCGGCGCGGTCGCCGTCGCGCGCCCGGGCCACGAGCGGGCGGCCGGGAGGCGGGCAATGGGCCTCGACCAGCCGGAACCAGCCGAGCCCGTCGAACAGGCTCGGGCGGTTGTCGAGCGCCCCGCGGGCGTCGGCCGCGACCGCGTCGAGGCCATCGAACAGTTCCACCTCGAAGCCCAACGCGCTATCCCCTCGGCTCCAAGCCCAGCCTCCCTGCTGTGGCGCAGTGAGGAGGCAAGGTGCAAGCCCCGGATCCGAACCCCCGTCCGCTCGATCATCTCGCCGCGATGGGCGCGCCCGACGCGCCCGCCCTCCTCACTAAAGAGGGACTGCTCGATTATGCCGGGCTCGAGGCCGCGGTCGGAACGCTCGCGGCCTCGCTGCAGGGGCGGGGATTCGCGCCCGGCGACCGGGTCGCGAGCTGGCTTCCCAAGACCCGGATGACGAGCCTGCTTCCGCTCGCCTGCGCCCGGGCCGGGCTTGTCCACGTGCCCGTCAACCCGCTTTTGAAGCGCGCCCAGGTCGGCCACATCCTGGCCGACAGCGGCGCGCGGCTGCTCATCACCGGCAAGGCCCGGCTGGCGACGCTGGCGGAGGGGGACCTGCCGGCGGGCTGCGCGGCCGCGGCCGAGGAGGAAGGGGCGGCCATGCTTGCCGGTGGCGAGAGCCTGCCGCCGTCGGATGCCGATCCCGACGATCTCGCCGCCTTGCTCTATACTTCCGGCTCGACCGGCCGGCCCAAGGGCGTGATGCTCAGCCATGCCAATATGGGGCTGGGGGCGGTCAGCGTCGCTCATTATCTTCGCCTGGCGCCGCAGGACAGGGTGCTTGGAGTCCTCCCGCTCAGCTTCGATTACGGCCAGAACCAGCTGCTCTCGGCCTGGGCGGCGGGGGCCTGCGTGGTCCCGATCGAATATCTCGCCGCCCGCGACGTCATCCGCGCCGTCGAGGCGCACGCAATCACCACCCTCGCCGGAGTGCCGCCGCTCTGGGTCCAGCTGGTCGAGGCGGTCTGGCCGCCGGCCGCCGCACTGTCGCTCCGCCGGCTCACCAACAGCGGCGGCCGCCTTCCGGTGTCGATCGTCCGGCGCCTGCGCGAGCTGTTTCCGGCCGCCGAGCTCTACCTCATGTACGGCCTCACCGAGGCGTTCCGCTCCACCTATCTGGAACCCGCTTTGCTCGACGAACATCCCGACTCGATCGGCCGCGCCATCCCCTTCGCCGAAGTCATGACGTCAAGGCCGGACGGCGCCCTCTGCGCCCCCGGCGAGGACGGGGAGCTGGTCCATGCGGGGCCGCTGGTCGCGAAAGGCTATTGGAACGATCCGGACCGTACCGCGCAGCGGTTCAGGCCGGCGCCGCCGGGCTCGCGCTACGGCGGCACCGCCGTCTGGTCCGGCGACCGCGTCCGGGCCGACGAGCAGGGCCTGCTCTATTTCGTCGGCCGCGAGGACGCGATGATCAAGACCAGCGGCAACCGGGTCAGCCCGACCGAGGTCGAGGAGGCCGCCGTGGCGAGCGGGGTGGTCGTCGAGGCGGTGGCGCTCGGAATTCCTGACGACCGGCTGGGCGAGGCCATCGCTCTGGTGGTGCGCGGCAGCGGGCCCGACGAGGCTCTGCGCAACTATCTTCGGCGGGAGTTACCGAATTTTATGCAGCCGGCGCATATCCTCTGGCGCGACGAGCTGCCGCGCTCTCCCAACGGCAAGCTCGACCGCGAAGTGATCAAGAGCGAGCTGATTCGATGAGCAAGCCCATGGGGGCCATTCCGGAAGGTTTCACGGCGGAAGAGGGCATGCTGCTGATCGGCGGCCGCCGCGCCGACGCCCTGGTCGCCGAGGCGGGGGACACGCCTTTGTTCGTCTACGACCTCCGGCGGGTGGGGGCGCAGGTCCGCCGCTTTCGCTCGGCCTGCCGTGGTGTGAATCTGCATTATGCCATAAAAGCTAACACTTATGCGCCACTCCTGAAACACGTCGCGAAGCTGGTCGACGGCCTCGACGTGGCCTCGGCGGGCGAAATGGTGGCGGCTTTGGAGTCCGGCATGGACTCGCGCGAAATCTCCTTCGCCGGCCCCGGCAAGCGCGACGACGAGCTCGTCGCGGCGATCGAGGCGGGGGTGACCCTCAACGTCGAGTCCGAAGGGGAGGCCGAGCGGGCGCTGGCGATCGGCCGCGCCCAGGGGCGGACTCCGCGGCTGGCGGTGCGGGTCAATCCCGACTTCGAGATCAAGGGCTCGGGCATGCGCATGGGCGGCGGCGCCAAGCCGTTCGGGGTCGATTCGGCTCGGGTGCCGGCGCTGATCCGCAAGGTGATCGAAAGCGGCGGAATGTGGCGGGGACTTCATATTTTCGCCGGTTCCCAGGCCTTGTCCGCCGACTCGCTGATCGAGGCGCAACGGGCGACCGTCGCGCTCGCCGCCCAGCTCGCCGAGGCCGCGGGCGCGGCGCCGCCGCTGGTCAATCTCGGCGGCGGCTTCGGAATCCCCTATTTCGCCACCGAGGCGCCGCTCGACGTCGAGGCGGTCGGGGCCGCGTTGGCCGAGACTCTGGCGCGGCGCCCCCCGATCCTCGCGGAGAGCGGCTTCGCGATCGAGCTGGGCCGCTGGCTGGTCGGCGAGGCGGGGGTCTATCTGACCCGGATCGTCGACCGCAAGGAGAGTCACGGCAAGACCTTCCTCGTCACCGACGGCGGGATGCACCACCAGCTCGCCGCCTCGGGCAATTTCGGCCAGGTGGTGCGCCGCAACTATCCCGTCGCCATCGCCTCCCGGTTCGACGCTCCGGCCGAGGAGGAAGCGAGCATCGTCGGCTGCCTGTGCACCCCGCTCGACCGCCTCGCCGACGACGTCATGCTGCCCCGGGCCGAGGTCGGCGACCTGGTCGCCGTCTTCCTCGCCGGCGCCTACGGCCTGTCCGCCAGCCCGGCGGCCTTCCTCGGCCATCCTCCGGCGCTCGAGATGGCGGTCGCGTAAGGATTAACCCTTGCGTCCGGCCAGTCCCGATCTGGGACGCGCCTCTAAAGGCCATTGTTCCTAACGGTAATTTTACCTCTTGCAGCCATAGCGGACCCAAATCTCGCGTCCCTGACGTCAAGGACGCGGATCCGCGGCGACAAGAAGAGGATCAGTCCATGCGTCCAACGGCAGCTTCCAGGCTCGCTCTCGCCCTCAGCATCGGCGCCGTCGCCCTTTCGGGCTGCGGCACCGCCGGCGCCAAAACCGGCAACCGCCTTCCGCCCGCAAGCTTCGTCGGCTCCGACGATACCGCCGCCACCGAGAAATATGTGATCGGAGCGCTCGACCAGCTCAACGTCTTCGTCTGGCGCAATGCCGATCTCGGCGGCAAGGTGCAGGTCCGCCCCGACGGCATGATCACCACGCCGCTCATCCCGGACCTGCAGGCGGCGGGCAAGACTCCGGCCCAGCTCGCCGACGACATCCGCCTGGCGCTGACCAAATATGTCGACGATCCCCGGGTGACGGTGATGGTCGAGACCTTCCAGGGCAGCTTCAGCCAGCAGATCAGGGTCGTCGGAGCGACCGAGAAGCCGGCCTCCCTGCCCTACCGCGCCAACATGACCCTGCTCGACGCGATGATCGCGGTCGGCGGGCTGTCCGAATATGCGGCGGGCGACCGCGCCCGGCTGATCCGCCACGACAAGGCGACCGGGTCGCAGACCGAATATGACCTGAAGATCGCGCGCCTCCTCAAGAAGGGCGACACCAAGGCCAATGTCCGGCTCGAGCCGGGCGACGTCATCATCATTCCCGAGAGCATGTTCTGAGGCGGATTCCCCGCCGCCCCACCCACGCACGCAAGGAATCCCGGGCTCGATGGACGGACTTTACGAACAGATAAGGATCGCGATCCACCAGGTGTGGCGCCGCCGCTGGCTGGCCCTGGCGGTGGCGTGGGGCATCTGCGTCCTCGGCTGGCTCGCCGTCGCGCTGATCCCGAACACCTACGAATCCAAGTCCCGGGTCTTCGTCCAGATGCAGTCGATCCTGCCCAACCAGGTCGGGATCACCGTCCAGGAGCGGGAAGGGGATTTGAACCGGGTGAAGCAGACCCTGACGTCCAGCGAGAATCTGGCCAAGGTGGTTCGGCGGACCGAGTTGAACACGCTCATCGCCAGCGAGCGCGACCTCGCCGTGCAGGTGGCGGGGCTGCGCGAGTCGATCAAGGTGACCGCGCAGCCCGACAACATGTTCGAGATCAGCGCCACCGCGAAGGTCTCGGGCTTCTCCAACCGCCAGAATGCGAAGCTCTCGGCGGCAGTGGTCCAGGGCCTGCTCGACATCTTCGTCGAGCAGAATCTCGCCGGCGACCGCGACGAGGCCAATCAGAGCCTCGCCTTCCTCGACCAGCAGTTGAAGGCCCGCGAGAAGCAGCTTCAGGAAGCCGAGCAGCGCCGGGTCGAGTTCGAGCAGCGTTATCTCGGCCTGCTCCCCGGCGAGGGCTCGATCGGCCAGCGCATGGGCGCGGCCCGGACCGAGCTCGCCGCCATCGAGCAGCAGCTGATGCAGGCGCAAAGCTCGCTTTCCGCGCTGCGCAGCCAGCTGGCCGCCACGCCGTCCTCGATGCCGGCACTCGGCCTCGAGAGCGGCGGCGGCGGCGCCCGCGGCCAGATCGCGGCGCTGGAGGCCCAGCTCGCCCAGTCGACGTCGCAGGGCTGGACCGATTCGCACCCCGACGTGATCCGGATCAGGAACCAGATCGCGCGCCTTCGCCCGATCGCCGCCCGCGAGCCGGCCGGCGCCGGCACCATGCCCAATCCGAGCTGGGTGTCGCTGCGCGCGATGGTGGCCGAGAAGGAAGGGCAGGTGAACGCCGCCTCGATGCGCAAGGCGCAGCTCCAGTCCGATCTCGCCCAGCTCGGCACCCGCCAGGCTTCAGAGCCCGGAGTCGCCGCCGAGCAGGAACGGCTCAACCGCGATTACGACGTTCTGAAGAAGCAATATGACAAATTGCTCGAGGATCGCGACCAGGTCCGCCTCAGGACCGATGTCCGGAGCCAGACCGACGCGGTCAAGTTCAAGGTCATCGATCCGCCCAGCCAGCCCAGCGTTCCGCTGACTCCGAACCGGCCGCTGCTGCTTACCCTGATCCTGTTCGTCGGCCTCGGCGCAGGCGTCGGCGCGGCCTACGTGCTCGGCCAGATCCAGACCACCTTCCCGACCCAGAGCCGGCTCGCCGACGCCACCGGCCTGCCGGTGCTGGGCTCGATCAGCGAGGTGTTCACCGACGCGGCCAAGGCGCGGCACCGGCAGCGGCTGCTGTGGCTCGGCGGCGGCGGGGCGGCGCTCGGCGCGGCCTGGGCCGTGCTGCTGGCGGTCGAATTCTGGCAGCGCAGCACGGTCGCCTGAGGGAGCCCCTGATGAACAAGCACAGCCCCCTCAGCCACAGCGGCTCGCTCCTCGAGCGGGCGGCGGAGCTTTACGGCTTCGGTTCGGCTCCCGCCATTGCACCCAGCTCATCGGCCCCGCCGCAAGGCGCCGCCCCGGAGCCGCGGCCCGAGCCCGAGCCGGAGCCGAAGGCCGTTCCCCGGTCCTTTCTGCCCGCGGTCACCGAAGCGCCCGGAGCGAATGCCCCGGTGGACCGCGCATCGCTCGGCGAACGGGGCTTCATCGTCCCGGACAGCCCGGCCGGCCCGCTCGCCGAGGAGTTCCGGATCGTCAAGCGCCAGCTTCTGCTCGGAATGGGCGCGGGAAGCCCGGTCGCGGCCGACAAGCGGCGAACGATCCTCGTCTGCTCGGCCCAGCCCGACGAGGGCAAGACCTTCTGCGCCGTCAACCTGGCCCTTTCCCTGGCCGGCGAAAAGGACATGGAAGTCCTGCTCGTCGACGCCGATTTCCCAAAGCCCGAGATCCTCGCCATCCTCGGCCTGCAGGCCCAGGGCGCCGGCTTCGTCGACGCACTGGCCGATCCGTCGCTCGATCCCGAGCGGCTGGTCATCCGCACCGACATTGGCGGCCTCTCGGTCCTTCCGGCCGGCCGCTACGAGAATGACGTGCCCGAGCTGCTCGGCTCGAACCGTACCGCCCAGGTGCTGGAGCGCCTGACCGAGGGGCGGCCGAGGCGCATCGTGATCTTCGATTCCCCGCCCGCACTGATGGCCTCCGCCGCCTCGGCGCTGGCGGCCCATGTCGGCCAGCTCCTGCTCGTCGTCAGGGCCGATCAAACCACCGAAGCCGACCTGAAGGAGGCCGCCGGCCTGCTTTCGGGCTGCCCCCAGATCAGCCTGCTGCTCAACGGCACGGGCTTCGCCGCGACCGGCCGCCGGTTCGGCTCCTATTATGGATATGGCCAATGAAACAGGCTTTTTTCCAAAGGTTTGCAAGCCGAACTTGGCTCACGGTAGCAGCGACCGCGGGGGTCAGTCTGCTGGCCGGCGCCGCCGCCGTCCAGGGCGAGCCGCGCACCAGCATCCAGCCCTATCTCCAGGTCGAGCAGGTCGCGACCATGGATTTCGACCGGGGCGAGGTGCTCACCTATACCGGCGTCGGCGGAGGCATCAACGCCGCCGTCGCGACCCGGCGGGTCCAGGCCACGATTAGCGTCGACTATCAGCACCGGGTCGGCTGGAACAAGGGCCTCGAGGACAATGACGTGGTCAGCGGAATCGCCGCCGCCCATTTCGAGGCGGTGCCGGGCGTGCTCAGCATCGACGCCGGGGCCATGGCCGCGCGTACCCATGCCGACATAAGGCTGCCGGTGCCCAACGCCCGGACCATCGACAGCTCGAACGTCGCCGAAATCTACAGCGCCTATGCCGGACCCACGCTCACCACGCATGCCGGGCCGGTCTCGGTCGGCGCCAGCTATCGCCTGGGCTACGTCAAGGTCGACGACCACAGCCTGGCCGGCGCGCTGCCCCCGGGCTCGCCGCGGATCGACCGCTATTCCAGCAGCACCGTCCACAACGCCACGGTGAGCTTCGGAATGGCGCCGGGCCGGCTGCCGGTCGGCTGGACGGTCGGCGCCGGCTACGTCCGCGAGGACATGAACCGGCTCGATTCCAGCTTCGAGGGCAAATATGTGCGGGGCGACGTCGTCCTGCCGGTCTCGCCGACCCTCGCCGTCACCGGCGGCGTCGGCTACGAGACGATGAAGGGCTCGCAGCAGGACTTCCTGCGCGGCCCCGGCGGGCTGCCGGTGCTCACCCCCGGCGGCAACCTCATCCCCGATCCGTCCAGGCCCCGGCTCAAGACCGTCGATCATGACGGGACGATGTGGGACGTCGGCCTGATCTGGCGCCCGACCCGCCGCACCGAGCTCCAGGCCCGGGGCGGGTGGCGCTATGGCGGCGAGAGCTTCACCGCCTCGCTCTCCCACAAGATCAACAGCCGCTCGGCGCTGAACGCGAGCATCTATGACAGCGTGAGCAGCTTCGGAAGGCTGTTAGTAGCCGATCTCAATGGGTTGCCGACGAAGTTTGAGGCTCCGTCCAATGGTAATCTGACCGGCGCCGGCTGCGTCTTCGGCAACGATCCCGGCACCGGCGCCTGCTTCGGCGACGCCTTCCAGTCGATCGCCAACTTCAACTTCCGCAACCGCGGCGCAAGCATCCGCTATTCGGCGGCGCGCGGGCCGTGGACCATGGGCCTGGGCGCCGGCTACGCCAACCGCAAATATCTCGCTCCGGACAGCAGCCTCTTCGCCTTGAACGGGGTCACCGACCAGAGCTTCAGCCTGCAGGGCAATATCGGCCGCCGGCTGACGCGAAGCTCGGGCTACGATATCGACGCTTACGCCTCCTGGTTCGACAGCGGCCTCGCCGACACCGACGCCAGCTTCGGCGCCGGGCTGACCGGCCGCTACTACCGCAACATCTTCCGCGATCGGCTCCAGGCCCAGATCTCGGCGGGCCTCTACACCACCCAGGCCGGGGAGTTCGACGCCAGCTACGGCTCGATCCTGTTCGGACTGCGCTATTCTTTCTGAGGGACGGCACGATGTATACCGACCATTACGGCCTCGCCGAGCGCCCCTTCCAGCTGACGCCGGACGCGCGTTACTGGTATGAGAGCCGCACCCACAAGAAGGCGATGGCCTATCTCGGCTACGGCCTCGCCCAGGGCGAAGGCTTCATCCTCGTCACCGGCGAGATCGGCGCCGGCAAGTCGACCCTGGTCGCGCACCTGATGGCGACGATCGACCGCGAGCGGCTGAACGCGATCAGCCTGGTCTCGACCCAGGTCGAGGGCGACGACATGCTTCGCCTCGCCGCGCAGGGGCTGGGGCTGGAAACCGGCGGAGTCGCCAAGGCGCAGATGCTCGACCGGATCGAGCACCGGCTGCGCGAGGAAGCGGCGAAGGGCAAGCGCACCCTCCTGATCGTCGACGAGGCCCAGAACCTGCCGGTCTCGGCGCTCGAAGAGCTTCGGATGCTTTCGAACTTCACCAGCCAAGGCCGTGCGCTCATTCAGATTTTCCTGCTCGGACAGCCCGAGTTCCGGGACCGGGTCGCCGACGATGACAGCCTCGAGCAGCTGCGCCAGCGGATCATCGCAAGCCATCATCTGGAAGCGATGGAGGCCCAGGAGATCGAGCCTTATGTCGTCCACCGCCTCGCCGTCGCCGGCTGGCAGGGGCGGCCGGCTTTCGAGCCCGACGCCTTCGCGTCCATCTACCGCCATTCGGGCGGAGTGCCGCGCAAGCTGAACCAGCTCGCCGCCCGGATCCTCCTCTATGCCGGAATCGAGCAGCTCGAGACGATCGGCGGCGGCGACGTCGAGGCGGTCGCGGCCGACATGGCCGCCGACCGTCCCGCCGGCGCTTCGAGGCGGGTGCTTCCGCTGCGCCCCTTCGCCTCGGCCGCCGAGCCGGCCGCCGACCCGTCGCTGGCCGGCCGGATCGCCGCGATCGAGGCCCGCCTCGACGAGCAGGAGGCGGCGGTTCGCCGGGTCTTGACCGTCCTGCTCGACTGGGTCGAGAACGAAAGCCAGCCGCGCCGCAGCAATGCCGCTTGAACTTTTTAATTCCTCCCCGAGCTCGCTCGGGGAGGGGGACCGCACGAAGTGCGGTGGAGGGGGAATGCCGACTCCGAATTTCCCCTCCACCACGTCGCTTCGCGCCGCGGTCCCCCTCCCCGAGCGAAGCTCGGGGAGGATCTTGAACGCCCTCTCCGTCGACGTCGAGGACTGGTTCCAGGTCGGCGCCTTCGAGAAAGTCATAAGCCGCGACCAGTGGGACGGGCTGGAGCAGCGCGTCGAGCGCAATTCCGGGGCGGTGCTCGACCTGTTCGCGCAGGCGGGGGTCAAGGCGACCTTCTTCACCCTGGGCTGGGTCGCCGAGCGCTACCCGGAGGTGATCCGCAGGGCCGCCGCCGAGGGCCATGAGATCGCGAGCCACGGCTGGGACCATCAGCGGGTCTTCAACCTCGGCGAGGCGGGCTTCCGCGCCGACCTGCGCCGGGCCCATGCCGCGATCGCCGCCGCCGCCGGGATCGAGCCGAAGGGCTATCGAGCGCCGAGCTTCTCGATCGACTCGCGCACGCCCTGGGCCCACCCCATCCTCGCCGAGGAGGGCTATGCCTATTCCTCGAGCGTGGCTCCGATCGCCCACGACCATTATGGCTGGCGCGAGGCGCCCCGCTTCGCCCACCGGCCGCTTCCGGACTCGGGCCTGATCGAGCTGCCCGTCACCACGGTCGAGCTCGCCGGGCGGCGGCTGGCCGCGGGGGGCGGGGGCTTCTTCCGGCTTCTGCCCTATCGTTTCTCGACCTGGGCGATCGACCGGGTCAACCGGGGCGACCAGCGCCCCGCCGTCTTCTATTTCCACCCCTGGGAGATCGACCCGGACCAGCCCCGGGTCGGGGGCGCGCCGCTCAAGTCGCGGCTCCGCCACTACAGCCGGCTCTCAGCGATGCGGCCCAAGCTCTTGAAGCTGTTCAGGTCGCACTCCTGGGGCCGGACCGACCGGGTGGTCGAGCTCGAGCGCGGGCGGCTGGCATGAACGCGCCCCTGCTCAAGCCGCGCCTCCGGGTGCGGGTCCTCGACCTGGGCGACGAGGCGGAGTGCCGCCGGGCCGATTCCTTCGTCGCCGGCCGGAGCGGCGCCGACTTCTTCCACCGCCCGCAATGGAGCCGGGCGGTGGAGCGCGGCTGCGGGCAGAAGGGGCATTATCTGGTCGCCGAGCAGGGCGACGGGACTCTCGCCGGCTGCCTGCCGTTGACCGAGATACGCTCGCTTCTGTTCGGCCATGCCCTGGTCTCGGCCGGCTTCGGCACCGGCGGCGGAATCGTCGCCGCCGACGAGGCGGCCGTCGCCGCGCTCGCCGAGGCGGCCTGGGCCCTGGCGGCGTCGCTGGGCTGCGCCTCGGTCGAGCTTCGCGGCGGCGCCCTGCCCGAGGGCTGGGAGCGGCGCGAGGGAGTTCATTCCGCCTTCTCGGCCCGATTGTGCGCCGATCCCGAGGCGATGCTCGCCGCCATGCCCAAGCGCCAGCGCTACGAGGTGCGCCGGGCGCTGGGCGCGGGCCTCGAGGTCAGCGCCGGGAACGACCCGCGTCATCGCTCCGCCTTCTACCGAGTCTATGCCGAATGCGTGCGCAACCTCGGCACACCGGTCTTCCCGGCCGCCTTGTTCGAGGCGATGGCGGACGAATATGGCGAAGATTGCGACATCCTCGTCGTCTGGAAGGACGGGCGCCCCGAAGCGGTCAATTTCAACCTCTATTTCGGAGCGAGCGGCCAGTGCCATTGGGGCGGTGGAACCGCCGGGGCGAGGGCGAACCGGGCCAACGACCTGATGATCTACGCCTTCATGCGCCATCTCGCCGGGCGCGGCTGCACCCGCGCCGATTTCGGCCGCTCCAAGCTCGGCTCGGGCGCCTATGAGCGAAAGAAGATGTGGCATCTCGACGAGCGGCCGCTCGTCTACGCGGTCCGCACCGCCGAGGGTGCCGCGCCGCGCGACGTAAGCCCGCTCAGCCCGCGCTACCGGCTGAAGGTCGAGGCCTGGAAGAAGCTGCCCCTGATCGTCGCCAACCGGCTGGGCCCCATGCTCGCGAGGGGCCTCGGCTGATGGGCGACCTGCTCTTCCTCGCCCAGCGCATCCCGTTCCCGCCCGACCGGGGCGACAAGATCCGCACCTTCCACGAGCTCAGGCACCTCGCGGCCCTCGGGCGGGTGCATCTCGCCTGCTTCGCCGACGACTCGGCGGACGCGGCCCATCTCGCCGGGCTTCGCGAGGCGATCGGGCCGGCCCTGGGCGAGGTCCATGTCGAAACGAGGCACAGGTCGCGAGCCGCGGCCGGCGCCCTGGCGATGGTCGAAGGCCGGCCGGTGTCGCTCAGCCTGTTCGACAGCGCCGCTCTGCGCGGCTTCGTCGCTCGGATGCTGGCCAGCGGCCGGATCGGAACGGTCTTCGCTTTCTCCGGCCAGATGGCCCAATTCGTGCCGGAGGGGCTGTCCGCCCGCTTCGTGATGGATTTCGGCGACGTCGATTCGGCCAAGTTCGAGGCCTATGGCGCGGAAGGTGGAGCGATGGCGCCTATCCACCGCCGCGAGGGCAGGATGCTCGCCGCGTTCGAGCGGGCGGTGGCGATTCGGGCCGACGTCAGCCTGTTCGTCAGCGATGCCGAGGCGGAGCTGTTCAGGCGCCGCAGCGGCCTTGCCGGCGCCGACGTCCGGGCGCTTCAGAACGGCGTCGACCTCGATTATTTCGATCCCGAAGCGCGCTTCCCTCTCCTCGACGAGCAGGGGCCGCTGATCGTCTTCACCGGGCAGATGGATTATGCGCCCAATATCGACGCGGTGCGCTGGTTCGCGGGCGAGGTGATGCCGATGCTTCCCGACGCGCGCTTCGCCATCGTCGGGCGCAAGCCGGCGGCGGCGGTCCGGCGGCTCGAAGGTCCGCGAGTCATCGTCACCGGCGGGGTGCCGGACGTTCGCTCCTGGCTGGCCGCGGCCGACGTCGTTGCGGCGCCGCTGCGGATCGCCCGGGGAATCCAGAACAAGGTGCTCGAGGCGATGGCCATGGCTCGGCCGGTGGTCGCCTCGCCGGCCGCCTTCGAAGGGATCGAGGCGGAGCCGGGACGCCATCTCCTCGTCGCCGATTCGACCGAGGCGCAGGCCGAGGCCATAAGCGCTCTTCTCGGCGACCCCGGCCGGGCGAGGGCGTTGGGGCAAAGCGCCCGCCGCCGGATCGAGCAGGCCTATCGCTGGGAGGCCCGGCTTGCGCCGCTCGGCGAGATCGTCGGCCTTCCGGCGCGGCAGGCGGCGGCATGACGGCGGTCCTGCCCGTCGCGCGCGCCGATCCGCTCGCTTCCATCTGGCGAGCGCATCTCCTCGCCCTCGCCGGCGCGGCGGCGGCGATCCTGCTGCTGTTCGCCGGCGACGCCGCCGACATGGCGGCGATCTGGTGGAACAGCGATACGTTCAACCACTGCCTGCTGATCCTGCCGATCATCGTCTGGCTGGTCCGGCAGCGGCTGCCCGAGCTGGCGGCGCTGGCGCCGCGGGCCTGGGCTCCGGCCCTGGCGCTGGTCGCCGGCGGCAGCCTCGCCTGGCTGCTCGGCGAGGCGGGCAATGTCGCGCTGCTCCGCCATCTCGGGCTGGTGATCATGCTTCAGGGGGCGGTTATCGCCTGCCTGGGCAAGGCGGTTGCTCGCGGCCTGGCCTTCCCGATCTTCTATGCGTTTTTCCTGGTGCCGTTCGGGGAGGAGCTGGTTCCGCCGCTTCAGACCCTGACCGCCGGGATGAGCATGGCCCTCCTCGCGCTGACCGGGGTTCCGGCGCATCTCGAAGGCATCTTCATCTCGACTCCGAGCGGGCTGTTCCGGGTCGCCGAGGCCTGTTCGGGCGTGAAGTTCCTGGTGGCGATGGCGGCCTTGGGAGCGCTCGCCGCCAATCTCTGCTTCCGGTCCTGGCGGCGCCGGCTCCTGTTCGTCGCCTTCGCGCTCGCCGTCTCGGTGGTGGCCAACGGGGTGAGGGCGTTCGGAACCATCTATCTGGCTTACCTGACCGACAACCAGGTCGCGGTCGGCTTCGACCATATCGTTTATGGCTGGCTGTTCTTCGCCATCGTCATCGCCCTCGTCATGGCGGCGGGCTGGCGCTTCTTCGACCGCGCGCCGAACGCGCGCTGGTTCGATCCCGCCGAGCTTCAGGCACCCGGCGCCACGCCCGGGCGGGCGGCCCGTGCCGCCCAGGTGGCGGCGATCGCGGTCGCCCTCGCCGCCGTTTCGCCTTTCTGGTCGGGCGCCGTCGCGGCCGCCGGAACGCGGGCCGTCCCCGCTTCGCCGCTTCCCGAAGTCCACGGCTGGACCCGCCTTCCCGCCGGCAACGAATGGCGGCCTTATTATACCGGCGCCGACCGGATCGCGCTCGGTCGCTACCGCAACGCCGCCGGCCAGCAGGTCGATCTCGCGCTCGTCGTCTTCGCCCGGCAGAGCGAGGGGCGCGAGCTTGTCGGCTACGGCCAGGGCGCGGCGGATGAGGACGGCGCCTGGTCGTGGACCGGCGACTCCGCGCCGCCGCCGGACGGCAAGGCCGAGCGGATCGGCTCGCACGGCAAGGTGCGCGAGGTGGCGACCTTCTACCGGGTCGGTGACGTCGTCACGGGAAGCTCGGCGCGGGTGAAGCTGGAGACGGTCAGGACCAGGCTGCTGGGCGGGCCGCAGCGGGCGGTGGCGGTGCTGGTCGCGGCCGAGGCGCCGGCGGACGGCCTCAGCCCGCGGCCGGCGATCGACGCCTTCCTGCGCGACCTCGGACCGGTCGCGCCTCTTGCCGACCGGGCCGCCGGGCTGGCAGGGGACTGAGCGATGTGCGGAATCGCCGGCCTTTTCTACGTGAGCAATCCCAAGCCCGTCGATCCGAAGCGGGTGAGGGCGATGACCGACGTGCTCGCCCATCGCGGCCCCGACGGCAGCGGCGTGTGGACCGCTCCCGGCGTCGGCCTCGGCCACCGGCGCCTCTCGATCATCGACCTCGCCACCGGCGACCAGCCGATGCGCTCGGCCGACGGCAAGCTGGCGCTCAGCTACAATGGCGAGATCTACAATTTCCGCGAGGTGAGGGCCCAGCTGGAGCCGCTCGGCCACGTCTTCCGGACCGAGAGCGACACCGAGGTGATCCTGGCGGCATGGCGGCAATGGGGGCCGGACTGCCTCGCCCGGTTCAACGGCATGTTCGCCTTCGCCCTCTACGACGGGGACCGGGACTCGCTGTTCCTCGCCCGCGACCGGCTCGGCGTGAAGCCGCTCTACTGGACGACCCTGTCGGACGATTCCCTGGTCTTCGCCTCCGAGCTCAAGGGCCTGCTCGCCCACCCCTTGATGCGGCGGGCGCCGAGCCGGAGCGCGGTCGACGATTATCTGGCGCTCGGCTACGTCCCCGACGACAATTGCATGGTCGACGGAGTGAGGAAGCTCGCCGCCGGCCATCATCTGCTGGTCCGCCGCGGCCGGGTGGTGCCGAAGCCGGTGCAATGGTGGGACGTCGACTTCTCCAACCCCTCGAGCGCCTCCGTCGCGACTCTGGAGGAGGAGCTGGTCGAGCGGCTGCGCGAGGCGGTGCGCTCGCGCATGGTCGCCGACGTTCCGCTCGGCGCCTTCCTCTCCGGCGGAGTCGACAGCTCGGCGGTGGTCGCGCTGATGGCGGAAGCGAGCCGAAGCGCGGTGCAGACCTGCTCGATCGGCTTTACCGAGGCCGATCATGACGAGTCGAAATGGGCCGCCCTGGTCGCCGAACGCTTCGCCACCAGCCACCGAAGCCGGATCGTCGCCGCGGACGATTTCGGGCTGATCGACACGCTTGCCGACGCCTTCGACGAGCCCTTCGCCGATGCTTCCGCCTTGGCCACCTACCGGGTCTCCGAGCTGGCCCGCGAGACGGTCAAGGTGGCGCTTTCCGGCGACGGCGCCGACGAGGCCTTCGCCGGCTATCGTCGCTACCGCATGTTCGCCGCCGAGGAGCGGGTGAGGGGGCTTCTGCCGGGCCCGGCGCGCGGCCTTCTGGGCGCGGTCGGCGACCTTTATCCCAAGCTCGACTGGGCGCCCCGCTTCCTTCGCGCCAAGACGACCCTGCAGGCGATCCGCCAGGAGGGCGGCCAGGCCTATGCGGGCGCGGTCGGCGTGACGCCACCGGGAATAAGGTCAAGCCTTTACACTGCGCTCTTCAAGCGTTTTCTCGGCGGGTATCGCGGCGAGGAGCGTTATGTGAAGGCGATGGCCGGCGCTCCGGCGGGCGACGCTCTGTCCCGCGCCCAATATGCCGACCTCAAGATCTGGCTGCCCGGCGACATCCTTACCAAGGTCGACCGCACGAGCATGGCGGTCGGCCTGGAGGCGCGCGAGCCCCTGCTCGATCACCGGCTGGTCGAATTCGCGGCGCGCCTGCCGGCCCGGATGCGGCTTCGCGGCGGTTCCGGCAAATGGCTGATGAAGCGGGCGCTCGGCCGCTATCTGCCCGACCAGTTGCTCAACCGGACCAAGATGGGCTTCGTCACGCCCATCAGCGCCTGGTTCCGGGGCCCGCTCGCGGCCGAGGCGGCGTCGATTGCGCACAGCCCCGCTCTGATCGAGCTGGGCTGGTTCGACTCCGCCGCCGTCGCCCGCCTCGCCGCCGCCCACCGATCCGGCCGCGAGGAGCATGGCCGGCTGCTCTGGCAATTGCTGATGCTCGACAAGTCGCTCCAGCGCCTGTTCGGCTTCGGTGCAGGGGTGAGGAAGGCGGGCTGAGTCTCCCCTCCCTCGAAGGGAGGGAGGTTAATCCGGATAGACCGCCTCGACGAAATACAGCCCGTGCGGGGGCGCGTTCAGCCCGAGGGCGGCGCGGTCCCGCGCCTGCAGCGCCGCCTTCAGGTCCGCCGCCGTCCATTTGCCGCGCCCGACCAGTTGCAGGCAGCCGACCATCGAGCGCACCTGGTGGTGGAGGAATGAGCGCGCGTCCACCTCGATCAGGATCGATTCGCCCTGGCGGCGCACGTCGAGCCGGTCGAGAGTCTTGAGCGGGCTTTCCGACTGGCAATGGGCGGAGCGGAAGGTGGTGAAATCGTGCCGCCCGACGAGGACCTGCGCCGCCGAGTGCATCGACTCGGAGTCGAGCGCCACGCCCACCTGCCACGCCCGCCCCGCCGCGAGAGCCAGCGGCGCCCGCCGGTTGACGATCCGGTAGAGATAGCGGCGGCCGATGCAGCTGAAGCGCGCATGCCAGTCCGCCGCGACGATCCGCGCCCCGATTATGGCGATCGGCAGCGGCCGGAGCCTTGCATTCAGCCCCGCGGCGAGCCGGAACGGCGCGATCGCCCGCCCGATGTCGACATGGGCGGCCATGGCGACGGCATGGACGCCCGCGTCCGTCCGCCCGGCGGCGTGAACCGCCGAGCGCTCACCGGTAATCGCCTCGACCGCCTCCTCGATCGCCTGCTGGATCGACGGGCCGTGCGGCTGGCGCTGCCAGCCCATGAAGGGCCCGCCGTCATATTCGACGGTGAGTCTGAAGCGCGTCACCCGAGCTTCGTGCCTGGGGGGATGGGGAAGCCGCGAAGCAATTCGGCGCCGCTCATCGGCGCCCGGCCCGCCCGCTGGATCAGGGTGGGGACGAGCCCGCCCACGCCGCAGGCGATGGTGAGCCACTCGTCCAGCACCGTGCCCGGCTCGCCCGCGACGTCCACGGCATCGGCGGCGAGCAGCCTGAAGCGCTCGCCGCCATGGTCGAACCAGGCCCCGGGCGCCGGGTTGAACGCCCTGACCCGGCGCTCGAGCTCCAGCGCGTGGCCCATGAAATCGAGGCGCGCCTCCTCCTTGCCGATCTTGGGCGCGTAGGTCGCCAACTCCTCGGCCTGCGGTTTCGGGCCGATGCGGTCGATCCGGCCGAGGACTTCGATCATCCATTCCGCGCCGAGCCGGGCCAGCTCGCCGGTGAGCTCGCCGGCGGTCTTGCGGTCGATCGGCGTGCCCGCGGCCGCCAGCATCGGGCCGGTGTCGAGGCCGGCCTCCATCTGCATGATCGTGACCCCGGTCATCCGGTCGCCGGCGAGGATGGCGCGCTGGATCGGCGCGGCGCCGCGCCAGCGGGGGAGGAGCGAGGCATGGACGTTGAGGCAGCCGTGGCGGGGCGCGTCGAGGATCGGCCGAGGCAGGATCAGCCCGTAGGCGGCGACCACGGCGGCATCGAGGTCGAGCGCCGCGAAGGCGGCCTGGGCGCCGGGGTCGCGGAGCGAGAGCGGAGTGCGCACCTCGATCCCCATCGCCTCGGCGCGTTGCTGGACGGGGGAGGGGCGCAGGCCCTTGCCCCGGCCCGCCGGGCGAGGCGGCTGCGAGTAGACGGCGGGGATATCGTGGCCGGCCGCGGCGAGCGCCTCCAGCGTCGGCACGGCGAATTCGGGGGTACCCATGAAAGCGATGCGCATGGCTTGCCCTTAGAACGGATTCCCGCGCCGTAGAAATCCCCTCCCTGGAAGGGAGGGGCCAGGGGTGGGTAGGCGAGCGCGGCGAGACTTTGGCAGCGCCGGAGTTTCGGCCGCCTCCGGCGGACCCAACCCCCAATCCCCTCCCTTGGCAGGGAGGGGGGTTTGAACCGCCGTTGGACCTCGCTACCTGTCCACAATGGCTTCTCCCGAGATCGACGCTCTCACCCAGGCTTTGGCCCGCCTCCCGGGCCTGGGGCCGCGCTCGGCGCGGCGGGCGGTGCTTCACCTGATGAAGAAGCGCGAGGCGGCGCTCACCCCGCTGCTGAGGGCGCTGGAGCGGGTGAACGACAATCTCTCGGTCTGCTCGGCCTGCGGCAATGTCGACACCAGCGATCCCTGCAGCGTCTGCACCGATACTCGTCGCGACGACCGGCTGCTGTGCGTGGTCGAAGAGGTGTCCGACCTTTGGGCGCTCGATCGCTCCCGACTCTTCCCGGGCCGCTTCCATGTGCTCGGCGGCCGGCTCTCGGCGCTCGAAGGCGTTAGGCCCGAGGATCTCAGCATCGACAAATTGCTCGGGCGCGTCGCCCAGGGCGGCATCGACGAGGTCGTGCTGGCGATGAACGCCACGCTCGAAGGCCAGACCACCGCCCATTATCTCGCCGAGCGGCTGGAAGGCTTCCCGATCCGGCTCACCCAGCTCGCCCACGGCCTGCCGGTCGGCGGCGAGCTCGATTATCTCGACGAGGGCACCCTCGCCCAGGCGCTGAGGGCGCGGCGGCCGGTCGCCTGATCGCCGGCTCGCTTCCAGCCCGAGCCCGAAGCCGGTAAGGACGCTTCATGCCCCATCGGCCCACATCGCATCAACTGGAGGACGCTTCCCGGCGAGCGTTCGAAGCGCTCCTGCCGCCGGCGTGGGTGTCGCGTTCGAAGAGCCACGATTACGGCACCGACCTCGAGGTCGAGATATTCGACGACCAGGGGTCGGCGACGGGGATCATCTTCCTGGTCCAGCTCAAGGCCACCGATGCCGCGGAAAGGGCAACCCGTCTCCCGATCGACATCGAGCATCTGGATTATTTCGACTCGCTGGACCTGCCGACCCTCATCGTAAGATATTGCCGCCCCGATGGCAGCGTCCATGTCAGGTGGAATTTCAACGTCGAGCGGCCGCTGGAGGAAGGTCCCCGGCCGCGCCGGCAGATGACCCTGAATTACGGCGCGGACGACCGCTGGACCCCGGAGACCCCGGCGCGGATCTTCAGGACCCTGTCGGTCCTGCGGCGGATCAAGACCCTGTCGCCATCCCAGGCGGTCGCGCTCGTCGCCGGCGATGACAAGCTGCCACCGGAGCTGCGGTTTCACCTCGACGAAGCGATCCACGAGGCGGCGGAGCGGGTGCCCGTCCTCCATCCGGTTCAGCTCGACCCAGGCCAGCTCGCGATCCAGCTGCGGGCGACGGCCGGCAAGCTCCGGGTCCGGATCGAGGGCGTGACCGAATTCAGCTTCGAGCTCCGGACGTCCGATGTGGAGGAGCTGCTCGGCAACATCCTCTACGGCTCGGCGGCCCTGCTCGGGAAGCATCGTCTGCACCAGCACGCGGCGCGGGTCGCGGAAGCGATCCTGCAGCTCGAACGGCCTTGCGCGGACAAGGAAATCGCGTTCGCGGCGTGCCGTGCCCTCGCAGCCACTCCCAAGGCGTCGGTGGCTCTGGCGATATTGAACGGCCTCCACCACGGCGACAATGTGTTCGGCCTCCTCCTCTTCGGGGATCTGCGGCTCGGCGCCACCCATGCCGAAGAGCGCTACCAGGCCCTGCTCGAGTTCATGGAGGCCAGCCGCGCGCACGCGGCGGAGCAGGGTGACGAAGCGGCGGCGGCCACCGCTCATTACAGCATCGCCAACATCCACCGGAGCTCGGGGCAGCTGGTGCGGGCGGTCCATCATTATAACCGCTCGCGGCGCCTGCGACCGGAGTATCTCTCAACCGATTACTTCCTGTTCGAGACGGGATCCTGCCTTTTCCTGACCGGCCATTATCGCGAGGCGGCGCGCTGGTATCTGGCCGCGCATGCCGCCGGCCAGCCGCGGATCAGCTTCGTCCTCGGCGATGCGCTGCTGTTCGCCGGACGCGTGGCCGAAGCGGTTCCGCATCTTCGCGATGCCGTCGAGGCCGGCTCGGAAGACGGTGGCGACGAAGCCGCAGTGAAGCTGCGCATGTGCACGCATCTGATCGCGAGATACGGACCCAATCTGCCGCGGGCCGGCTCGAAGGCGCGCGCGCTGGCGCTCGAGATCGAGGCGGGCCGCTCGTCGGCCGGGTGGGAGGGGGTGATCGCCATCGACGCACTGAACGCGCTCGGCAACTTCAACGCCGGTATCGCCGCTTCCCGGCAGGGGCGCTTCGCCGATGCCTGGACTCATTTCCTGATTGCGGCCTTTCGACTTCCAACCGACGTCGAGGCCTGGGCGAACAGCCTCCTGTGCGCCGCCAACGACCGCACGAAGGACGTCTTCGTCCCTACCTTGTCGTGCGCGCTGCGTCTGGGCGGGCGGGATTCGTACAGGCGGTTCCGGAGGGAAATCGCGCAGCAGGGGGTGGCCGGCGAGGCCCTCGGCCGGCTGGACGAGCTGGCGCGCGGGCTGCTGGAAGAGATCGAGGCACGCCGGGAACGCGGCTTCACGGTCCGCCTCCTCGGGGATGAGGGGCCCGAAATATTGCATGCGAAGGCCGTTCCCTGATCCGACCCGGGGGCGCTCGACGTGTCGCAAATGCGATGGAGCCCGCGCCGGGCGCGATCCGTAACGGTCGGGGAATAAACGACTTTTCCGTTCCGGTGGATGCAACCAACATAGATCAGCTTCGTTGAGGCCGCTCGTCGGGTTGTTCGTGGTCCCGCCGCCGCCGAGTTCAAAGACAAGAGAAAATGATGCGCGCTCTCATCATCGAGCCACAGATATTCACGTCCTTCATGATCGAGGACGCCCTTCGCGACGCAGGCTTCACCTCGATCGCCCTGGCGACGACCGAGGAGGAAGCGGTGGCCAGCGCGGAGGCCGAGCCGCCCGATCTCGTCACCGCCGCGGTCGAGCTCCAGCGCGGCAGCGGCATAAGCGCGGTCGAGCGGATCCGCTCGAGGCTGAAGGTGCCGGTGCTGTTCATCACCCAGCATATCCGGCAGGTGAGGGCGCGCGACCCTCACGCGCCCGTCGTCAGGAAACCCTTCGCCGCCGCCCATCTCCCTCCCGCCATCGCGGCTGTAAAGGCGGGCGGCTGATGCCCGCCAAACGCCATGCTGAACTCGTTTCAGCATCCAGTCTCGAGCCGCCTCGCCGTTCGAGGCCAATGCATCGATCGCGTCTCCTCACCGGCCGGCAGGCCCCGGATTTTTTGAGGGAAGGCACAAAGGCGCAAAGGCACGACGTAGAAAAAAGAGCTCTCTACGTCGTGCCTTCTCTTGGAAATTGGCGCCCTCGCGCGCGGGGCGCCTCGCCCGTCGGCTCGTCCGACGCCGGACCTTCGGACGGGCATAAGGCTGGATCCTGAAACCGGGTTCAGGGTGATGATGCGGGCCCCGGCGTTAGCGGTAGCTGATCACCTCATATTCGATGCCGTCGGGGTCGAAGAAGTAGAAGCGCCGGCCGGGCTCGTAATCGCCATGGGAGAAGGGGGTGAGGCCGGCCGCCACCACCTTCGCCTCGGTCCCGTCGAGATCGTCGACCTCGACTCCGATATGGTTGAGCGGCCGGCCCTTGACGAACTGGTCCTCGGAATAGGTCTTCTTCGGATCGGTATAGACGGCGACATAATGTTGGTCGGAGCCGACATGGATCGTCCGGCCTCCGTTCATCGACGGCCCCTGCCAGCGAATCCGCCAGCCGAAGATCGACTCCATCAGCCTCGCCGCCCGCTCCGGGTCGCTCACCGTGACGTTGACATGCTCGATCCTGGGTAAAGCCATGATCATTCTCCTCGCTCAGGCCCCTTCGGTTGCGAGTCGTACGACCTCAAGCTAAGTTGAGGTCAAGCTTCATTTCGCGGGCGGATTTCCATGACCTCGACGGCCCTCCTCACCATCGGCGAGCTGGCGCGCCGGACTGGCCTTTCGGTCTCCGCGATCCGCTTCTACGAGGCGCGCGGCCTGGTCAGCGCGATCCGGACGAGCGGCAACCAGCGGCGGTTCCTTCGCTCCGACATCCGCCGCCTCTCCTTCGCGCTGATCGCGCAGCGCTGCGGCCTCACCCTCGGCGAGATCGAGAAGGAGATGGCGCTGCTTCCAAACGGCCGGACGCCCAACCGCGCCGACTGGCGGGCGATCAGCGAGCGCCTCCGCGCCACGCTCGACCAACGGATCGCGATGCTCGAGCGCACGCGCGACCGGCTGGACGGCTGCATCGGCTGCGGCTGCCTGTCGCTAGAAAATTGCGCCCTCTACAATCCCGGCGACCGCGCCGCCCGGGCCGGGCCGGGGCCGAGGTTCCTGCTCGGCGACAAAGCGGCGGACTTCGCCTGACGGGTGCGATGAGAAATTTGGCGGCCGGCATAGAACGGGTGGGGCTCGATCCCGATCCTGTCCTACACCTTCCGGCTCAGCGCCCGCATCGCGTCGTCCAGGCCCTCGAGAGTCAGCGGATACATGCGTTCCTGCATGAGCTGGCGGACGATCTGGGTCGACTGGGTGTAGCCCCAATATTTCTCCGGAGCCGGGTTGAGCCAGACCGAGCTGGGATAGGTGTTGACCAGGCGCTGCATCCAGACCGCGCCGGCTTCGTCGTTATAATGCTCGACCGAGCCGCCGGGGTGGGTGACCTCGTAGGGGCTCATCGAGGCGTCGCCGACAAGCACGATCTTCCAGTCGTGGCCGAACTTGTGCAGCACGTCCCAGGTCGGCGTGCGCTCGGCGAAGCGGCGGCGATTGTCCTTCCACAGGCTCTCATAGGGGCAATTGTGGAAGTAGAAGAATTCGAGATTCTTGAACTCGCTGTGGGCGGCGGAGAACAATTCCTCGCAGACCTTGACGTGCGGGTCCATCGAGCCTCCGACGTCGAGCAGGAGCAGCAGCTTCACGGCATTGTGCCGCTCGGGGCGCATGTGGATGTCGAGCCAGCCCTTGCGGGCGGTTCCGTCGATCGTCTCGTCGAGGTCGAGCTCGTCGGCGGCGCCTTCGCGGGCGAAGCGGCGCAGGCGGCGGAGGGCGACCTTGATGTTGCGGGTGCCGAGCTCGACCTGGCTGTCGAGGTTGCGGAACTCGCGCTTGTCCCAGACCTTGATCGCGCTCCGGTTGCGGCCGCCTTCCTGGCCGATCCTGATCCCTTCCGGATTGTAGCCATAGGCGCCGAACGGCGAGGTGCCGGCGGTGCCGATCCATTTCGAGCCGCCCTGGTGGCGCTCCTTCTGCTCCTCCAGCCTCTGCTTCAGGGCCTCCATGATCTCTTCCCATGAGCCCAGGGCCTGGATCTTCGCCATCTCCTCGGGTGACAGATAGAGCTCGGCGACCTTCTTCAGCCACTCCTCCGGGACCGGCGCCGAATCGGGGCCGTAATCCGCCTCCAGCCCCTTGAAGACCTTGCCGAACACCTGGTCGAAGCGGTCGAGCAGTCCCTCGTCCTTCACGAACGTCGCTCGCGCGAGATAGTAGAATTGCTCCGGGCTGGCCGCGATCACCTCGGCGTCGAGGGCCTCCAAAAGCACGAGATGCTCCTTCATCGAGGCGGGGATGCCCGCGGCGCGAAGCTCGTCGACGAAGGAGAAGAACATGGCGATCCGGGCTGTACTCCGTCCAGCCCGGATCGTCACCCCAGCGTCCTTCGATACGCCGCTTCGACTTCGCTCAGCGGCTACTCAGGATGAGCGAACGAATGATCCAAACCGCCCATCCTGAGTAGGGACTGAGCCTGGCGAAGGCCCGTATCGAAGGACGCCATAGTTAACGCCGTTTCAACACTTACCCCTTAGCTCCGTCTCCTGAACCACATTCAGGGGGCGGCGCGTGGCGAGTTCGGCGATCGATGAAGCGGACCAGGACGCGATCAACATCGTCGCTCGCAATTGCGGGGCGCTGGCGATCGAGTGCAGCGACGTCTCGGGCTACGTCTCGGGCGTCTCCGAGCGGATCTCGTCAAATCTTCGAACCCTCGATTCGCTCGAGGAGGTGACCAGCCGGCTGCTGCTCGACCAGGCGCGGGTGGCGGAATCGACCGACGAGGCGCGGATCCTCGCCGAGCAGGCGCGCGAGCGCCTGTCCGAAGGCCGCGCCGCGATCGAGGACACGATCTCCATCTTCAGCGGCCTGACCGACCTCGTCGTCGAGCTCGGCGAGCGGATGACCGGCTTCGCCGAGGCGATGAGCCGGGTCCAGAACGTCTCATCGAGCATCGAGCGGATCGCCTACCGGACCAACATGCTGGCCTTGAACGCCACCATCGAGGCGGCGCGGGCGGGGGAGTCGGGGCGCTCGTTCGCCGTCGTCGCCGCCGAGGTCAAGAAGCTCGCCCAGGAGACTCGCACCGCGACCAGCGAGATCACCGGCACCATCGCATCGCTGACCCGCGAGGCCGAAGCGGTCACCTCCGAGATCGAGAACGGAGTCGACCGCAGCCGGGTCGCCCGAAGCGGCTTCGCCACCATCACCGACACCGTCCGGCAGGTCGCCGAGATCGTCGCCCTGGTCGACCGCCAGACGGACGGAATCGCCCAGTCGACCAGCCACATCCAGCAGAGCGTCGACAGCGTCAAATCCGGCCTGTCGAGCTTCGCCGCGGACGCCCGCGACAATGGCGGCCAGTTGCTCCAGGTCCATGGCCGGCTGACCAAGCTCGAGACCCTGTCGAACGAGATGCTCGACCGGCTGGCGAGCTCGGGCGTGCGAATCGACGACACGCCGTTCATCGAGTTCGCCCAGGCCGGGATGCGCGAGATAAGGGACGCGATCGAGGCCGCCATCGTCGCCGGCGAGGTCAGCGAGGACGACGTCTTCGACACCCACTACAAGGCCATGCCCGGAACGAACCCCGTTCAGTACGAGACCCGCTTCTGCGATCTCGCCGACCACCGGGTGCGGCCGATCCTCGACAGGCTGATGGCCCGGGAGCCGCGGCTGATCGCCTGCGCCATCACCGACAATAACGGCTATCTGCCGACCCATATTTCCGGACGCTCGCAGCCGCAGAGCGCCGACCCCGCCTGGAACGCCGAACATTGCCGCAACCGGCGCAACTTCCTCGACGACGTCACCCGCCGGGCGATCGAAAGCGACAAGGAGGCGATGCTCGCCACCTACTCGATGGACCTCGGCCAGGGCCGCTATCTGCCGGTCAAGAACGTCTTCGTGCCGCTCTACGTAAACGGCCGCCGCTGGGGCAATTTCGAGCTCGCCTATCGCGACGAGGCGATGCGGCTTTGACGCCGTCCCGGCGAAGGCCGGGACCCATGGACGCGGGCCGTGCCGGCATTCGTACGACGGTGTTAACGGACCCCGGATCAAGTCGGGGATGACGTGTCGTGCGGACGATGCGCTCCAGCCGTCACTCCGCCAGCGTGTCGGCGAAATCCTTGACCGGCAGGAACGGCGCGCCGGTGCCGATCATCACCATCCTGTCGACGGCCTCGGCGAAGGTCTCGACGCTCGGCTCGCCATTGTAGAAGCGCGTCGCCAGCATTCCCCCGCCGGTGTCGATGAGCAGGGCGTAGAGCGGCTTTTCGAGCGACATTCGCCCATAGCCCTCGACGAACAGCGGCTTCACCGGATCGGGCAGCCTGACGATCCGGTAGGTGGCGAGGCGAGGCACGGTGGCGACGTAGACGGCGGGGCCCTGCTCGGCCCGGCGCACCGCGATCTCCGATCCGAAGGCCTCCACCCGGTGGACGATTGGGAGCTTCGCCTCCGCCTTGGGATCGAACTTCATGATCTGGTCGAGCAGCTTGCCGAGCATCATCTCGCCGAAATGGCTTCGGAACATCTCCGAGGCCGGGGCGGTGCAGGCCGCGCCCGTGCAGGCCCCGTTGGCGGCGAGCAATTCGGCCCAGGGGAGGGCGCGAACGAAGGCGTCGAGCCTTCCCTCCGCATTATCCTCCTTCACCCCCGTCAGGCTTGCCCGGACCTTCACCGTCCACCGGCCCATCGCCACGAAATAGAGATAGTCCATCACCGTGTCGGGGCCGATGCCGGTCTTGAAAACCGACTTGCTGGAATGGAGCGGCGTGGCGGCCGGGATGTCGAACGGGCCGCTCGACCACAGGAAGGCGGAAGGGTTGAGCGCGGCGAAGGCGGCGACCGAGCCCTTCAGCCTGTGCTCGGCCATACCGGCCGGCCGGAACAGGTAGACGCTGACGGCGATCTCGGTAGGCGCCTCCTTCCACGAATAATTGGCGATCACATCCTCGGGCGTCGCCGCCGCCACCTCGGTTCGGGTGAAGCCCTCCAACCGGGCGGGAAGCGTGACGTTGCTGGGCAGGTGGACGATCGGCCCCGAAGCGTCCGAGCCGCGCCAGATCGCCGGGTTCGCGCCGGGCGCGAACTTCAGCGGCGCGGCGCTCTGCGCCTGCGCGACCGCCGCCGAAACGGCGAACGCGACGGCGAGGGCGGCTCGCATCGTTCGATTGTTCCGCATGGACTTTCCCCCCGGCGAGCAAGAAGGATGGCAGCCCCCGCACCCCCGGGCAAGCCACACCGTCATCAAGTCCGGATGACGAGCCCGGGATGCGCTCAGCTCCCCGGCCGCCGGCTCATGAAGGCTAGGCGCTCGAACAGCATCACGTCCTGCTCGTTCTTGAGCAGGGCTCCATGCAGCGGCGGGATCGCCTTGGAGGGGTCGCGGGACTGGAGCACCTCGAGCGGCATGTCCTCGTGGAGGAGCAGCTTCAGCCAGTCGATCAGCTCGCTCGTCGACGGCTTCTTCTTGAGGCCCGGCACCTCGCGGACCTGGTAGAAAATGTCCATCGCCCTGGCGACCAGCATCTTCTGGATGCCCGGGAAATGGACGTCGATGATCGCCTGCATCGTCTCCCGGTCGGGGAATTTGATGTAGTGGAAGAAGCAGCGGCGAAGGAAGGCGTCGGGCAGCTCCTTCTCGTTGTTGGAGGTGATGACGACGATCGGGCGCTCGGCCGCCTTCACCGTCTCCCCGGTCTCGTAGACGTGGAACTCCATCCGATCGAGCTCCTGGAGGAGGTCGTTGGGGAATTCGATGTCGGCCTTGTCGATCTCGTCGATGAGCAGCACGGGCAGCTTCGGACTGGTGAACGCCTCCCAGAGCTTGCCGCGGCGTATGTAGTTGGAGATTTCGTGGACCCGGGGATCGCCGAGCTGGCCGTCGCGAAGCCGCGCCACCGCGTCATATTCGTACAGGCCCTGATGCGCCTTGGTGGTCGACTTGACGTGCCATTCGATCAGCGGCGCATCGAGGGCGGCGGCGATCTCGTGGGCGAGGACGGTCTTGCCGGTCCCGGGCTCGCCCTTGACGAGCAAGGGACGCCGCAGCGCCACCGCGGCGTTGACCGCGACCTTGAGGTCGTCGGTGGCGACATAGCTTCCAGTGCCTTCGAAACGCACGGCCTCTTCCTTCCCGCACGGGACCGGGTGATCCGCGCCGGAGGCTCCTAACGCGCTTCCCGAGGGCTGGGCAAGGGCGCGGCCGCCCGCCCCGGACTTGCACCACCCGCTGCCGTGGCTATAGCCCTTCGGCGGAAGGAGCCCCGGATGAATTTATCGAGTTTTCCCATGAGGTTGGCAAGCAAGGTCGGGAGGCTTGTCCGACGCGAGGCGGGCTCGACGAATCTCGGCGAGTATTGGGTGCCGAACGCCGACGCGCGGGTCTTGAAGGACGACTATCGGACCGATCTCGCGCGGATATTCTTCGAGAACGAGGGGCGGGTCATCCACAAATGGCTCCACTATTTCGAAATATACGAACGATATCTTTCCCGATACCGGGGCTCCGACTTCAAGATGCTTGAGATCGGCGTATCCAAGGGCGGGTCGCTGGCGATGTGGCGGACCTATTTCGGTCCGAACGCGACCATCTTCGGGATCGACGTGAATCCCGATTGCGCCGGGCGCGCCGAGGCCCCCAACCAGGTCAGGATCGGGTCCCAGGACGATCCGGATTTCCTGAGGCGGGTCGTGGCGGAGATGGGGGGCGTGGATTTCGTGCTCGACGACGGCTCGCACGTGGCCCGGCACCAGCAGGCGAGCTTCGAGACCCTGTTTCCGCTCCTCGCCGACGGCGGCCTCTATGCGATCGAGGATCTCCATACCGCTTACTGGCCCGATTATGGCGGCGGCTATGGCCGTCGGGGCTCGGCGATCGAGCTTCTGAAGCAGAGCGTCGACGACATCCATCACTGGTATCACCGCCGCCCGCCGGCCTTCGGCGGGGCCGACGTCGGGGCCGTCCACTTCCACGATTCCATCGCCGTCGTCGAGAAGCGCAAGGCGCTCCGGCCCATTCACACGCAGATGGGCTGCGAGGAGGATCTGCTCAATCCCGCCGACATCTGAGCGCCGCCGCCCTGCAATTCCGGTTGTACGGCCGTTGCGGCCAAACTATCGCGATCCGGCCCCGGCCATCTGAGGCCAGGCCGGCAGGAAGATCCGCAGGCTAGAGATGTTGAAGAGGTCCGTACGAGCCATGGTGAGGCGGGGCGGCGCGCTCGTCCAGCCGCTTCGGCCGCGCGCTCCGGGCCTGGCCAGGCCGACCGACCGGGCCCGGTTCCTCGCCCCGCTCGCGGGGCTTGCGCGCGTGCTCGAGATCGGGCCGTTCGACGAGCCCCTGCTCAAGGGCGAGGGCGTCGCCTATTTCGACGTCCTCGACCAGGAGGGCCTGCGCAGGCGGGCCGCGGAGCATGGGCGCAACCCTGAAGGCTGCCCGCGGATCGATTACGTCTCCGCGACCGGCGACCTCGATGTCGTCGACGCGAAATTCGACGCCATCTTCAGCTCGCACGCCATCGAGCATCAGCCCGATCTGATCGGCCATCTCGCCAAGGCCGAAAAGCGCCTCGTCCCCGGCGGGCGCTACTGGATGATCGTGCCGGACAAACGCTATTGCTTCGACCATTATTCGCCGGAAACGACCCTGGGCGAGGTGATCCAGGCGCATCGCGAGCGCCGTACCACCCACAGCGCCGCCGCCATCCTGCTCCACTCGATGCTCACCCACAATGACGGCCTCAGGCACTGGATCGGCCTGCACGGGCCGCGGCCCCGGCTGCCCAAGCGCGAGGAGGACGTCCGGCGCACGTTCGAGGAGATCGAGCGGGCCGAGGCGGGCGAATATGTCGACGTTCACGCCTGGCGGCTGACGCCCCGCCTGTTCGCCGATCTCATCGCCGACCTGCGCCGGCTCGGATACACCGATTTCGAGGTGGAGCGGGTCCACGAGACCGCTTTTGGAGCGTTCGAATTCTTCGCCGTGCTCCGGCTGTCGCCGCCCGCGGGCAAAACCGCCTAGGTCCGGATCAGCCCGCGGCTCGGGCCTGCTGCCTCGCCTCGAGCAGATCCCACAGGCCGTGATGCTGGACGAGGATCTGCTGGGCTCCGAACAGCAGGGCACGCTGGACCGGCGGCGAGGCGGCGTGGGAATCGGCCAGGCGAACGACCGAATCCCGGTCGGCCGCGGGGTAAGCGGGAGCGTCGATTCCGAAGCGGGCGGCGGCCGCGTCGAGGCAGCAGCGGATCACCGCCCAGTCGAGCACCAGCGCCATCGCCGCGCCGAGCGCGCAGCCGCGCCGTTCGGACAGAGCGAGAGTCTCCATGGCGTGGCGCTGGCCGAGCACGGCGGCGTCGGTGCCGCCCGCGCCGGGAGTGCTGGGCACCGGCCCCGCGGCCACGGCGAGGCGGGCGAGATAGGCGCGCTCGCCGGCGAAGGCGTAGGTGGCGTTGGTCAGCCAGACCCTCGCTTCCGGCTCGACGACCCGCGCGGCGGCATGGTCGATCAGACCCGGATAGCGGCCGTGGAGGACGCACAGATAATGAATGAGGTCGGCGAGGTCGCGCACCGCGGTCGGCGATCTCAGCAGCTGCGGGCTGGCCGCATAGGGATGGGCGGCGCTGCCATGCTCGGCAAGGCGCGCCAGCAGCAGGGCTCCCGCAAGCGGCCCGCCGGCAGTCTCGACCGATGCTGAAGCCATTTTCGGCCCTCCCGAAGCGACGCCCGAAGCCGCTCTAAGAGACTGACCTATATCAATGCCGTAAAAACCCGGTTTACAGCCCGTTAGGGGGACGGAAAGGCTGTTGCTCCCGAAAGGGGACAGTCGCCCGGGCCGCCCCTCTGCCGGCGACTGTGCCCGCTGTCCCTAAGCGGCGATCGCCATGTCGCGATCATCATTTTCGCCTGCCGCGAGCGGCTCGGCGGACGGCTGCTCCGCGGCGGCGGCGGCCGGGCGGCGGGGATTCGGCGCGAGCAGGCGCGAGACGGCGACGATCACTCCGAGCGCGATATAGGTGCCGGCCACCGCATAGGGGTTGAGCAGCAGGCATACGGCCAGCGGTATCCGAAGCAGAAGCGGGTTGAAGCCGAAATCCTCGCCCAGCGCCTCGCAAATGCCGAGGAGGGTATGGTCGCGGGCATAAACGGGGATGGAAGAGGTCTGCATGACGGGCTCCTGAAACGAAGATATCAGAGCCTCAGCACGAGCCGTGCCAGTTTTAGGAAGGCACGAGGTAACAAGGACTTAGCCAGTCCGACGCGGTCACCTGAGCCTCGTGAAGAAGGCCCGCCCCCCAAATATTGGTAAAAATCGCCAAGGTCCGGAAGGGCCTGCGGGGTCGGCTTCGGCCGGCGGGCGGAGGGGGCATACGAACGCCGGCCGAAGCACGCCGTCTCTTTGGTCCCGGCGAGTGTCCGGCCGATGCCGCGGGCGCGGGAAGTTGGTTTCAAATGTTACAGTGCCGGTGCGGTCTCCCGCCGCCACTGCTCCAAGGCGGGCGGGGGCCGGCCGCCGCCTCTATTTCCGGGCGCCGCCGCCGAACGTGTAGGTCAGCGCCAGGCCGCCGGAAAGCTGATCGCGCGATCCGAAGGACCGCACCACCGGCGAGCCGGCGGCGTCGCCGACCAGCCGGTCATATTTGGCATAGCTGTAAATGCCCCAGCGTCGGTCGAGCTGCTTCAGGAAGCCGGCGGTGGCGCCGACCGCCTGGACCCCGCTCTCCGGCCGGTAGGCGGCGAGGCCGGTGCGGGCCGATTCAGCCGCGGTGACCCCGAAATAGGCGCGGTGATAGCGGCCGTCCGAGACGGTGAGCCGGGGTCCGATCGAGAACAGCCAGTCGTCGCCGTCGCGGGCGACGTAATCGGCGCCGATCTGGCCGGTCCACCCGTCATGCCCGCCAAGGCCCTTGCGCGCCTCGGCGCGGATCCGGAATTTCGGGCTGAACGCATATTGGACGAACGCGCCGGCCTCGAAGGTGAAGGGCACCTTGTCGAGGTCCGCGCCGACATCCTCGGCCTTGCGGCTGCCCTCGAAATTGAGCGCGGGCCCGATCTCCACCCCGCCTTCCTTGATCAGCGACGGACCGAAGCTCTCGTCGGGCGCCTCGAAATCGAAGGGCTTGCTGCCGCGGGTCAGCGAGACGTCGACGAGCGGGCGAAGGCTGTGATCGTCGGCGCCGGGATAGCTGGGAACGAGCTGCGCGCCGACGCCCACCCGTATCCGCCGCGGCTCCTTCTTCTCTTCGTCGTCCTGAGCGGCGGCGGGAGCGCTCCAGCCGGCGAAGGCGAGAGCGAGGACGAGCGCCGCGGCGCCGAGGGCTTTGTTCATGAATCCCCAAACGGACGCCGCGCGGCGGGGTTGCATGATCATTCCTTTCGCGCCGGGAGGCGCTGCATCGAGTCCCATTCGATCAATTTCGGAAGGAGCCTCTCGCGCATTGCGGTCCAGCGCTCCAGCTCCGCCGGGCAGACCCTCGACGAATCGGCCAGGTCGCCGGCCCGCCGGGCCCAGAAGGCGTCGATGGCGGGGACGAGCGCGCGTCCCCAGGCGGTCAGCCTCAGCGCCCTCTCCACCTGCTGGCGGAGCCAGAGATCGGCGAAGGTCCAGCGGATCGGCGGGGTCCTCGCCCGGTCCTCGAAGCTGATCAGGCGGTGATAGAGGGAGCCGTAATTGCCGGAGCTGCGCTGCCGGGCGCCGAGGAAAAGCCACGCCTCGCGCAGGTGGGCAGGGGAGAGGGACTGGCGGAGATGCCCGGCGAAGCTTCGCCGGAACTCGGCGTTGCACGAGGCGCCGAAGGAAATGTCCTCCTCCGCCCGGCGCAGCGGAGTCCGGAACCGGTCCAGATCGGCGCCGGCGAGCGGCGTGCCCGCCGTCAGCGCCGCGAACTTCTCCTCCTCGCCCTCGCGGCCGGCGCCGTAATCGAGCTCGCCGATCACGCCGCAGCTGGTGGTCTGGATATAGACCGGCCGGACGTTGGGCACGAGCAGCTCGGCGAGCTCGGCGGCGAAATCGACCTGGCCGGAGCGAAGCCTTTTCCGCGCCTCGGCCAGCCATTGGCGAGTCGCCTCGGCCGACCAGCGTTTCTCCTCGGCGAGACGCTCGGACTCGGTCGGATTGCACTCGAACGAATTGCCCAGGCAGGCCGGGGCCAGGAAGACGCAGGCGGACGCGGGAGTCGCGGCCAGTCCGGTGCCGGCCAGGGCGATCGCGGCGACGAGGATCGGGCGGGACGTGCGCATCGGCCGGCATTCTTACCCACCCCGCCGGCGGACGCAATCGCGTGACCTCAGGCGCCGCGGGTGAGGAGGAAAGTCGCCAGAGCGAGCAGGACGGCGAAGATGGCGAAGATGATCGCTCCGATGATCAGTGCGACGGGTACCAGCGCACCTCCCTCGGCCAGGGCATAGCCGATTCCGCCTGCGGCCGCAGCGGCGGCGATCAGCAGCGCGCAGATCCGGTAGGTCCTGCGCGGGTTGCGCAGCGCCAGGCCGGGCTTGCGGCGAAGGCGCGGCTCGAAATGGTCGATGATCCGCTGCGCCGCGCCGCGCGAGCCCGCGGGCACCGGCACCCGAAGCGTCGCGGGCACGTTGCCGCCATAGCGGCCGCGCGGATAGCGGAGGGCGAATTCGAGGCAGATCGGAGGCCCGTGGAGCCAGCGCACCCCGTGCAGCTCCGGCAGCCCGCCCGGTCGAAGCACATGGTAGCTCTGGTCGATCAGCAGCGATTTCTCCCCGACGATCACCTCGACCGCGTCCTTCGGCGTGCGCTTGCGGATCCACAGATCGTTGGCGAGCGAGACGCTTTCGCCGGAGCGGCGGGCGTCGAACTTGCGGAACTGCTCCCATTCGGCCGGATAGACGTGCCAGCGCGCGATCACCCGGTGCCCCGCCAGCAGCAGCGCCCGGCCGCGGGTCGCGAGCAGAGCCTGGATCAGGAAGACCAGCGCGATGGGAGCGACGGTGAAGCCGAGGGCGAGCGGAACGATCGCCGTCCAATGCTCGCCGATGCGCTGCTCGCGGTCCGCCCCGAACCAGATCAGGGCCGCTCCGGCGAGGAGGGCGAGGAAGCAGTAGAGCGCCTTGCGGGCGGGATTGCGCATCCGAATTTCCCTTCCCGCCGGACCGGCTGGACCTAGGGATGGCGAGCATCGCCGAGCGCCGCCCCCGGGTAAAGCCCGCCCGCGCCCGTCAGCCGGCCCGGGCGGCCGCTCCGAAATGGTCGATCACCCGCTGGCCCTCCGGGCGCGCGCCCGGCGGCACCGGGATGCGCAGAACCGGCGGCGGCACGTCGCCTTCCGCGCCGGCCGGAATTGCGAAAGTGAATTCCAGGCAGGAAGCCGACCCGGCGAGCCAACCGACCCGCTCCAACCGGCCGGGCCGAAGGTCGTGATAGCTATGGTCCACCAGCAGCCCGTTTTCGCCGACGATCACCTCGACGCCGTCGGGCGGAGTCGGCCTTCGGATCCAAAGCATGTCGGCAAGCTCGGCACGGATAGCGGCCTGGCGGCCGTCGACCGCCCGAAACCGCTCCCAGTCGGCGAAGCTGACGTGCCAGCGCGCGATCCCGCCCCGGCCGGCGAGCAGCTGCGCACGGCCACGCGCGGCGAGCAGCGCCCGGACCAGGAAGACGAAGGCGAAAGGGGCGAGGGCGAGCGGCACGAGCGGCGACCAATGCTCGCCGGTCCGCTCCTCGCGAAGCCCTCCGAATGAGATCAAGCCGATTCCGGCCAGAACGGCCAGGAAGCAATGAAAAGCGGTGCGGGCGGGATGGCGCATCGGGAATTTTCGGCCGGAAAGGGGACGGTAGCGCGACCGTCCCCGGCTCCAATTCCTAGGCGGGAGGCGCCGGGCATTCGCCCGCGGCCTGCACGCTGACTCCGGCGGCATCGGCCGCGCAGGCATTGCCGTAGGTCTTGCCGTCGCAGCCGCAGACCGGCCGATAGTCCCGGGTGCAGACTTCGGGCCTGGTCGTGCAGGTGCCCTGCGCGTCCGGCATCTTGCACTGGCCCTCCTGGAACTTGCAGAAATCGCCGGCGGCGCTGCATATCTGGCCGATGATGCCGGCGCAGGTCCCGCCCGTCGGCGAGCTTCTGCCGGGGCTGCCGCCGGTTTCGACCGGAACCCCCTTGGTCCCGGTGACGTCGCCGCTCTTGTCTTCGCAGCCGGAGAGGAAGACGGCCGCCGCCGCGATCATCGGGACCAGTCCAAGCTTCCTGAACATATTCCGTCTCCCCGTTTTCCAGATCCATACACCCGCGGCCGCCGGCTTGCCATCGCCGGCACCGCGTGCTGACGGGCCTCGCCGGCAGGGAGTCGAGAAAGACGCCCGCGCCGACCCTAGGCCAGTGCCAGCGCGTCCTCCGCGGAGGAGAGGGGCTCGCCGGCGACGATCACGATCGTCGAGTTGAAGCGGGTGATTCCGTAGAGCTTCTTCGCGAAGCCGGCCGGAAGCCGGATGCAGCCGTGCGAGGCGGGATAGCCGGGCAGCCGTCCGGCGTGGAGCGCCACTCCGCCCCAGGTGAGGCGCTGCATCCAGGGCATGGGCGCGTCGTCGTAGAGGTTGGAGCGGTGCATCGCCTTCTTCTGGAGGATCGGGAAGACGCCTTCGGGCGTGTCGTGGCCGGGCTTGCCGGTCGACACTTTCGAGACGTCCCAAAGCTCGCCCTTCCGGAAGACGAACATCTTCTGTGAAGGGAGGCTGACGACGATCAATACGCCCTCCTCGAGCGCCTCCCGCGGCGTCGGCGGTGGGGGTGGCGGGGGAGGGGGAGGCGGCGGTGGAGGTGGAGCGGGCAGGGGCGCCGGCTCAGTCGGCGGCGGCGCGGACAGCAGCACTTCGGGCGCCGGGCTGCGGTCCGCTTCCGCGAGCGCGGCGGGCTCGCGAGGCGGCGGAGCGTTGCTGGCGAGGAGGAGCAGGCCGGCCGCGGACGCCAATATTCGGGCCGACCTCCTCATGACGCCTCTTTCCGCCTGCCAAAGCTGTTGACCCTCGAACGCTTCAGCCCGGGCGGGGGTCCTGCGGAATCCGCCTATCTCGCGCAGGCCTGCTCGCTGGTCGACGACAGCCGGGTCAGGGAGGCGGACGGGGCGGTGGTGATGGCGACGCCCTGCCGGCAGCGGCGAAGCTGGAAGCGGACCTTGCGCGCCCGGAAGTCGAGCGAGATCCGGCGGAAGGTCTCGAGCAGGTCGGTCCCGAGCAGCAGGGCCGGCTTGTCGGCGAGGCCGAACACCTCGAAGGGGGGGACGTCGGCGAAGGCCATCGGCACGTTGCGAAGGACGACCGGGCCGAGCCGAAGCTCGCCGACCTGGGCGATCTGGAGCTCGACGGTCGTCCCGGTCACTCCGGTCGCGGTCACCGTCCTGAACTTGCCGAGCCGGCGGCGGATGAGCTTGTCGCGAAGGGCGCTGTTGCCGATCGTGATCTGGGAGCCGGTGTCGATCACCGCGTCGAGCGTCAGCCGGCCGGCCTTGACCTCGGTCAGGATCAGCTGGCCGCGCTGCAGCCGGGCCGTGACGACGATGTCGCCGGGGTGCGACCGGACCGGCCGCGACGCGTCCTCGACCCGGATCAGGCGCTTCTCGAAATCCATCATCAGCCGCTGCCGGGCGAGCGCGTCGATTCCGATCATCCCGGCGCCGCCGAGATCCTGCTCGCGCAGGGCGGGAAGCTGCAGGTCGCGGATCGTGCTCGGGCCGAGGCTGAGAGACTCGACGTGGACGCGGTCGACGATGTTGCGGTCGGTCATGTTGTTCAAGGTGACCGGGGTGCCGAGCGGAAGCTGCAGGTCGCGGGCGATCCGAAGGCCGACGACCGAGGTGTCGGCGCCGCTGTCGACGACGAACTGGTAGGGCCCGCGCCCGTTCACCCGAACCTCGACGGTGAGCCGGGTCTCGACCTTGCGGGCGTCGATGTCGTCGCCGCCGATGTCGAGCGCCTCGTCGATCGCCGCCGGCGGAAGCGGAGCCATGGTCCCGGGGCCCGGCGGGGCGGGCCTCGGCTTGCCGATCTTCGGCGGCTGAGCCGCGCCGTCCCGGCCGCCGGCGAAAGCGGCGCCGGCAAGCGCCAGGACGAGGACGAGGACGAAGCGGGGGAGGGGCAAATCCTTTCTCTTTCGCTGGCGGCGGGGCCGACGATTACCCCCCGGGCCGCCGCCCGGCCACGCCTTTTCGACGAAGCGCCCGGCCGGCGACTCGGGCCCGGGCGCCGAACGGGGCATCCGGCAAGGCCGGGCGACCGCCCCCGGCGGCGGATCCGGCGGCGTGAAGTTCATGAAGTTCACGATGTCCCGCATTTGCCCATGAGCTTGCGCGAGCGGCCGTCGAAGCCTGTTCCCGGTCCGCCCAAATCCAAGTGCATCTTCCGCGCTCTCATGATTTGGCGAACATAGCAGGAACGGGTTATTTTCGCAATATCCCGCGGAGGCGCCACTGCGCGGTACCTATCCCCAGCGACGCCGCAGGGACGTCGAAGGGCTCGGCCATTCGGAAGGAAACTCCGGGTCTTGCTAGCTACAGGTGATCTCCGGCGGATCTTTCCCGCAATCACAGGAAACGTCGATGCCTTTGGCGCACGTCTTGCTCACGCCATTGCATGAACATGTAACCGACAGAACCTCGTCGCCGTCCATGATCTTCACGACGTAAGCGTTCGAGCTGACGTCGGGCAGCGGTTCGAAAAGGACCGTGTGACCGTTGGGCAGAGTCAAAGTCGTTGCCTGCGACTGCATTGGAGCCACTCCGTCAAAGGGCCGACTCGGCCGGGTTGTCGGAGATTACGAACCCGTCCGCCGATTGCCAACCTGACCGAGAACCGGGGACAGGTACCGGTACCTGTCCCCAGTTCCTTCACTCGATGACTTTTACGCCTTCCCTGGCCCATTCCTTGTCGACGTCGACGCCCTGTTCTTCCCATTGCCGGCGGGTCCAGCATCGAACCTGCTCGGTGAGGGTGCCCGTGACGGCCTCCACCCGAAGGCAATAGCGAGCCTCGGGACCGGCCGCCGGGGCGCCGGCCATGGAATCCTCGGGCGGCTGGGCCAGGCCGGGCGAAACGCCAACAAGGCCGAAAGCGACGGCCATTTTCCAGTGCGACATCGTCCACCTCCTCGACGGGAAAATCGGTGAATGCCTTATACCGGATTCGAAACGCCTCGGAGGCGAAAAATATGCCGTCACCTTTTTCCCACGATGGCCGTGGCACGGTGAAGGGACGGCCGCGCCACCCGGAAAGCCGCTAGCGACTGTCCCTGTCGCCCCTCTCTTCGCGCCTTCGCGCCCTTCGCGTGAGACAAAATTCGAACGTTGGTGCACGGCCCGACGCTGGAAGGCCCGACGCTGGAAGCCGGCAAAAAGAGTGACAGTATACAATTAACCGAGGCCGTCCGGGGCCCATAAATATATACTGTCACTGTTTATCTCACCCGAAGGCAATAGCGGCCGCCGGACCGGCCGCCGGGGCGCCGGCCATGGCATCGCCCTCGTTCGGCTGAGCCAGGCCGGGCGAAACGCCGACAAGGCCGAAAGCGACGGCCATTCTCCAGTGCGACATCGTCCACCTCCTCGACGGGGAAATCGGTGAATGCCTTATACCTGATTCGGATCGCCTCGGAGGCGAAAAATATGCCGTCACCTTTTTCCGGCCCCGTCCGGCTCCACGGTGGCTGTCGCTTCGACCGAGGCTGCGGGGCGCAAAAAGAGTGACAGTATACAATTAACCGAGGCCGTCCGGCGCCCATAAATATATACTGTCACTGTTTACCTCCGTCCGGGGCCCATAAATATCGCGGAATAGACAGTGACAGTATACATTTACACCTCCCGCACACCCCCTTTGGCAACACGGGATAAATGTATACTGTCACTGTTTACCGGTCACTGTTTACCGCGGCGCACGCCCTCCCGAAGCAGCCGCGCCAGGGCGCGCGACGCAGCAAACCCGCCGCTTCGGCCTCACGGGCAAGCTTGTCGGGCAGCTCCAGCGTGAGGTCGATCTTGGTCATATCGGCAACCCAATGATCGCCCGCACCCGCTTTATGGCCTCATCGTGGTCGATCGAAGGTCGGTGGTCGGCGAAGGATTCCGCGACCTTGGCCTTCAGCCAGCGCAGATAAGCCTCGGCTTCCTCCGCCGTGTCCAATCCTGATCCAACGGGCGACGGATCGGTCATGCGGGAGAGGGAATAAACAGTGACAGTATACATTTACACGGCCCGCTCACCCCTCTGGCAACACGGGATACCGGAGGGGCTTCTTTACGGCTTCGCGGCTTTGCGTTGAGCTCAAGGATATTGCTGCCTCGAATGCACGACGCGGACAATCTCGACCGCCTCGGCGCCTATCCGGTATATCAGAATGTAGTTCGGGTGGGCGACGGCTTCGCGAGTGCCTTCACACGCCCCGAGCGGTACAGAAATGGGTGCCGGGTCAGCCTGTCAGCGTAGGCTTCGATCGAGGATTGCAGCCGTTCCGCCGCCGACTCGCTCCGCGCTGCAATGTAGGACATGATGCCTTCCAGGTCGGCGAGCGCCGTCGCCCGCCAGACCAGCTTCATCCGGCCTTGCGAGCCTTCGCTTTAATTATCGCCCGCACGCGCTTCATTGCCTCATCGTGATCGATCGTGGGGCGGTCGTCGGCGAGGGATTCCGCGACCTTGGCCTTGAGCCAGCGCAGATAGCTCTCGGCCTCTTCGGCCGTCTCGAACTCTGATCCAAAGGGCGACGGATCGTTCATGGGGGAGAGACTAGACATCGAATGGCGAATTGCCAACGCCCGGAGTAACCGACCGCGCCTTCAAGCGAAATTCGTATTCGAGCTCGACGCTATCGGATTGGCGACGCCGTTCTTGCCGCATGGCCTCTTTGCGTCTTCGCGTCTTTGCGTGAACCAAAATCTCGAACGTCAGCGCACGCACGGACGCATGAAGCGGGCAATAAACAGTGACAGTATACATTTACACCTCCCGCTCACCCCTCTGGCAACACGGGATAAATGTATACTGTCACTGTTTACCCTATAGTGCGCTCGTGCGAACCAAATTGCCCGCGGCGGCTCCGAGGCCGCGAACCGCTTCCCGCCACCATGCTCAGGGGCCGAAGCGGCTCTCCATCATGGAGCGCTGATTGCCGCGGCAGCCGAGCGCCAGCGGAGTCAGGGCCGGGTCCCATTGCGGGGTGAAGGCGGCTTCATAGCTCAGCAGGAACGCGCCCATGATCTCGCCCAGGGAGCGGTCGCCGAGCCGCTGGCCAAGCGTAAGGAGCGGCGCGCCGGTCCCGGCGCGGTTGTCGATGATCCATTCGATCAGGGAGGGGGCTTTCGGCTGTTCACCCTCGTGGGGAGGCCGCTCCAGCCGGCGCGCCCAGATTTCGAGAAGCGGATCGCCCGCCAGAGCGATTTCGAAGAGCGTGCCGTATCGCTCGCCCTTGACGGTTACGGAATAGGCGCCGTCCTCGTCCCTGCCGATCCCGCTCGCTTTGTCGAACGCGAAGCGCACGCGACGCTTATTGGTCGAGGAAGCTTCGCATCTTCCGCGACCGGCTCGGATGCTTCAGCTTCCTCAGCGCCTTCGCCTCGATCTGCCGGATCCGCTCGCGGGTGACCGAGAATTGCTGCCCCACCTCCTCGAGCGTGTGGTCGGTGTTCATCCCGATGCCGAAGCGCATCCGAAGCACCCGCTCCTCGCGCGGGGTCAGCGAGGCCAGCACCCGGGTCACCGTCTCCTTGAGATTCGCCTGGATCGCCGCGTCGACCGGGATGACCGCGTTCTTGTCCTCGATGAAGTCGCCGAGGTGGCTGTCTTCCTCGTCGCCGATGGGCGTCTCGAGGCTGATCGGCTCCTTGGCGATCTTCATCACCTTGCGGACCTTCTCGAGCGGCATGGAGAGGCGCTCGGCGAGCTCTTCCGGGGTCGGCTCGCGGCCGATCTCGTGGAGGATCTGCCTCGACGTCCGCACCAGCTTGTTGATCGTCTCGATCATGTGGACCGGGATTCGGATCGTGCGGGCCTGGTCGGCGATCGAGCGGGTGATCGCCTGGCGGATCCACCAGGTGGCGTAGGTCGAGAATTTGTAGCCGCGGCGATATTCGAACTTATCGACCGCCTTCATCAGGCCGATATTGCCTTCCTGGATGAGGTCGAGGAACTGAAGGCCGCGGTTGGTATATTTCTTGGCGATCGAGATGACGAGGCGAAGGTTGGCCTCGACCATCTCCTTCTTGGCGATCCTCGCCTCGCGCTCGCCTTTCTGGACCTGGTTCACGATGCGGCGGAACTCGGCGAGGGACATGCCGGTGGCCTGGGCGATCTCGGCGATCTCGGCGCGGATCCGCTCGATCGCGCCCGCTTCGGACTGGCAGAAGGCCGACCATTTCTTGTCGATTGAGCAGACGCGCTCGGCCCAGCCCTCGTCCAGCTCGTGGCCCATATAGGATTCGAGGAAGGCCTTGCGCGGCACCTTGTGGCGCTCGGCGAGGCGGAGCATCTGGCCGGCGAGGGCGGTCAGCCGGCGGTTGTAGCTGTAGAGCTGGTCGACGAGATATTCGATCTTGGCGCCGTGGAACTGGACGCTCTCGACCTCGGCGGTGAGCTGCTCGCTGAGCGCCTGGTATTTCTTCTCCTCGTTTTTCGGGAATTCGAGGCCGGCCGACATCGCCTCCATCCGGGCGTGCTGGACCTTTGAGAATTTCTTGTAGAGGTCGGTGATGGTCGCGAAGCGCTCGAGCGCCTGCGGCTTCAGCGTCTCCTCCATCTGGGCGAGGGAGAGGGTGTTGTCCTCGTCCTCCTCCTCGAACTGCGGGCGGGCGCGGCGCTCGACGAGGCTGTCCTCCTCGTCCTCCTCCTCGTCGGCCGGGGCGGAGACGACTTCCTCCTCCTCCTTGTAGGAGGGGCCGGCGGTCTTCTCGCTGATCTCGTCCTCGCCGCCTTCCTCGGCGCTCGCCACCTGCTCCGGGGTCGGGCCCTTGGACAGCATCGCCTCGAGGTCGAGGATCTCGCGCAACTGCATGCGGCCCTCGTTGAGGGCGTTCGACCATTCGATGCTGGCGTTGAAGGTGATCGGGCTTTCGCATAGGCCCCAGATCATCGTGTCGCGGCCCGCCTCGATGCGCTTGGCGATGGCGATCTCGCCCTCGCGGGAGAGCAATTC
>DASPJA010000019.1:0-2478 GCA_035628835.1 Allosphingosinicella sp. | reverse complement strand
TACCATTTGGAGAGCAGGTCGGAGGATTTGACGGCGATGAAATTCGCCTCGGCCTCGCGCGCCGTCGCCTTCGCCAGCAGGGTCTTGCCGGTGCCGGGCGGGCCGTAGAGGAGGAAGCCCTTGGCCGGCCGGATGCCCATGCGCTTGAAGGCCTCGGGACTCTTCAGGGGCAGCTCGACGCCTTCGCGCAGCCGCTCGCGGGCCTCGTCGACTCCGCCGACATCCTGCCAGCGGGTCGTCGGCGCCTGAACCATCACCTCGCGCATCGCCGAGGGCTGGACCCGCTTCAAGGCTTCCTCGAAGTCCGAGCCCTTCACCGAGAGATTGTCGAGCACCTCGGGGGGGATGGTGCCGTCCGCGAGGTTGATCTGAGGCATGATCCGGCGGACCGCCTCGATCGCCGCCTCGCGGGTCAGCGCCGCCAGGTCGGCGCCGACGAAGCCGAAGGTGCGGCGGGCCAGCTCGTTGATATTGACTCCGCCGTCGAGCGGCATTCCGCGGGTGTGGATGGCGAGGATCTCGCGCCGGCCGCCCTCGTCGGGGACTCCGATGACGATCTCGCGGTCGAAGCGGCCGGGCCGCCGGAGCGCCTCGTCGAGCGCCTCGGGCCGGTTGGTGGCGGCGATGACGACGAGGTTCTGGCGCGGCTCGAGGCCGTCGAGCAAGGTGAGCAGCTGGGCGACCAGCCTTTTCTCGGTCTCGCCCTGCACCTGGCCGCGCTTGGGCGCGATCGAATCGATCTCGTCGATGAAGATGATCGCCGGCGAGGCCTTGGCCGCCTCCTCGAACACCTCGCGAAGCCGCCGCTCGCTCTCGCCATAGGCCGAGCCCATGATCTCCGGGCCGGCGATGTGGAAGAAGGTGGCGTCGCTCTCGTTGGCGACGGCCCGGGCCAGCCGGGTCTTGCCGGTGCCGGGGGGGCCGTAGAGGAGGACGCCCTTGGGCGGATCGACCCCGAGCCGCTCGAATATCTCGGGATAGCGCAGGGGCAGCTCGACCATCTCGCGCAGCTGGTCGATGGTCGAGCCGATGCCGCCGAGATCGTCATAGGTGACGTCGGCGCGCCGCGATTCGGTGGCCTCGGCATATTCGGGGCGAAGCTCGACCTCGGTATTGGCGTCGATATGGACGACCCCCTTGGGCACGGTCGAGACCACCGTCAGCCGGATCTCCTGGAGCGCATAGGCCGGCGCGTTCAGCATCTGGCGCAGTTCGGGCGGGATGTCGCCGCGCTGGATCTGCTGCTGGCCGGTGGTGGCGACGACGTCGCCGGCGGTGAGCGGCTTCATCCCGAAGCTGCGCTTCAGAGCCTGCGCCGAGCCGTGCAGGCGCAGATTCTTCTGGGCGGGGGCGAACACGACCCGCTGAGCGGGCTTGGTTTCGACCTTGCGGATGGTGACGAAATCGCCCGAGCCGATCTCGGCATTGGCGCGCTGGAGGCCGTCGAGGCGGATGATGTCGAGCCCCTCGTCCTCGGCATAGGGGCCGACGGCGCGGGCGGGGGTGGCGCGCTTGCCGGTGACCTCGATGACGTCGCCCTCGGCGAGCTCGAGCTGGGCCATCAGCCGCCGCGGCAGGCGGGCGAGGCCGCGGCCGCTATCCTCCGGCCGCATCGTCGCGACCTGCAGCCGGGTCGGCTGTCTCTCGTCGTCCGCCATGTCGCTCGTCCCTTCGCTGCTCTCGCGAGTGAGATAGGGAGGGACAACGGACCTGCCACCCCGGAGGGTTCCGCGCGCGGGTAAAAAAGGGGATGCTCCCCTCCCTGGAAGGGAGGGGGGTGGGTAGGCGAGCGCAGCGGGACTTCTTCGCCGGATCGGAGTTTCGGCCGCCTTCGGCGGACCCACCCCCAGCCCCTCCCTTGCAGGGAGGGGGGCCCCTCGTCCGCAAAAAAAGGGCCGGTCCCGGAAGGACCGACCCTGAAAGTTTTTAGGAGAGGATGCCTGAAAAGGCACGCCCTATGTCTGCCTCGGGCGGTCATTGTGCAAGTGCGAACGAGTATGCTACACATGCAATAGTTGCACCATGATTTGCTGAGTTTCACGTGCATTGCCGCACGGTCCACGCTAGGTGCAGCGCACAAGAGGAGCTGCCTCCCATGCGCCGACTGCCCCCGCTGACCGCAATCGAGGCGTTCGTGCAGGTCGCTCGCCTCGGTTCCGTCAAGGCCGCCGCCGAAGCCCTGTCGCTGTCGTCGCCGGCCCTTTCGCGCCGGATCCAGTCGCTCGAGCGGTTCGTCGGCCATCCCCTGTTCGAGCGGCGCCACCAGGCGGTCCACCTCAACCCCGACGGCGAGCGGCTGATGGCCGAGATCGGCCCCTCGATCGACGCGCTCGCCCTGGCGATGGAGCGGGCGACCGGCAATGTCGAGGTGATGCGCCTCCGGCTCGCGGTGCCGTCGCTGTTCGCCTCGCAGCGGCTGATGCCCAGGCTGCCGGACCTGCGGGCGCTTCACCCCGACCTTCATATCGACATCGATAC
>DASPJA010000018.1:0-62856 GCA_035628835.1 Allosphingosinicella sp. | reverse complement strand
TTGGGCAAGGCCGCGAGGCTGTAGACGGCGAGCGAGGTGCGGACCGCGTCCGAGCCCTCGCCGGCATTCTCCTCGACGACGTCGCCGGCGTCGTCGACGACATAGGTGTCGTGGCCGGTGCCGCCCCGCATCGAGTCGGCGCCCGAGCCGCCGTCCAGCAGATCGTTGCCGCCATTGCCGAACAATTGGTCGTTGCCGGTGCCGCCGCTGAGGCTGTCGCCCTGCCCGGCGCCGGTGACATGATCGTCGCCGCCGCGGCCGTCGAAGCTGAAGGCGATGGTGGGATCGCCGTAGCCGGAGGCTCCCTCCGGGCCGGCGAACAGCTCGCCATGGTCGGTGCCGATGATCCTCGGGCTGTCTCTGGTCGGAAGGATCAGCACCGGATGCGCCGTGCCGCCGTCGGTGAAGATGTTGCCCGTGACGTAGCTGTTGATATCGACGGGATTCGGTCCGAACGGGCTGAGAGCGATCGACGCCCCTTCGATGCCGTCGAAGACATTGTCGGCGATGGCGACCTGCGAGCTCAGGGAGTCCAGACCGACGCCGAGGCTGAAAGCGCCCGCATCGCCCTGGAACCGGTTGTCGTGGACCGATCCGCTCACGCCCGGTGCGATGAAGATGCCGTTGAAATAGCCCTGGACGAGGTTGTGCGAAATCTCGAGGCCGGTGATTCCCATCGCGGTTTTCACCGCGGAGTTCGCCGCTATCATCGCGTCGAAGATCGAGTCGGTCACGGTGAAGTCGTCGGCGAGCACCACGACGGCGTCGTGGCCGCCGAGCGGGCTGAGCCCGCGGCCGACGAAGCGGATCCCGTCGACGGTCACTCCCGCGGCCGAGATCGTCACCATGCCGTCGATCACCGCCTCCGCGCCGCGCGTGGCGGTGCCGCCGATACCCTGGTTGGGGCCGAGGATGGTGACGTTCTTGTCGACGTCGACATTCTCGGCGTAGGTACCGGCCGCGATCACGATCGTGTCGCCGTCCCGCGCCGCGTCGACCGCGGCCTGGATGGTCGGGAAGCCGCCCGGGCCGACCAGCAGGGTGCTGGCCGTGTCGGCCAAAGTGAAGACCCGCCCTTCGATGCTGCTCGCCCCCACCTCGGACTCGGTCCAGCCGACGACGAAGCTCCCTGAGGAGAGGGTGGTCGGGCCGCCGGACAGCGGCACGAATAGCTGCGCCTTGACGTCGGCGCCTCCGACAGCGTCGCTCGTCCAGGCGACCGCGAAGCCGCCCGTGGGGAGACCTGCGACGGCCGGCATGTTCTGGACTCCGCGAGTGTCGCTGTTGACGAGGAACTGGGTGCCGACCTTGGCGCCCGCGGAATCAAAGACCTGGACCATGATCGCGGGGCCGGAATCATCGCCGCCCTCCCCGCTCTGGTCGTACCAGGTGACGACGAAGCCGCCCCCCGGCAAGGCGGTCAGCGCGGCCGCCCCCTGGCTGCCCTCGACGGTGGTGGTCACCCGGAACAGATTCCCGGCCGGGGCGCCGAAAGCGTCGAAGGCCTGCCCGATGAGCCCGCCCCCATATTCGAGAGCCTCGTCCCAGATGACGACGTAACCGCCGGAGGCGAGGGCGGTGATGGAGGATATCTGCTGTGCTGGCTGGTATGCGCATGCACCCGGAATTCGGAGCCCGATTTGGCGCCCGCCGGAGTAAGGACCTGGGCATAGACGTCGACGTCGAACTGGACCACCTTGTCCCAGGTGATCACGATCTCGCCCGAAGCGAGCACGGTGACGTCACTGTTGGCGTTGTACTGCCGATCGGCCGGCACGGCGGGATCAGGGGCGGTGACGAAGATCTCCCCGCCGATCTTGGCGCCGGCGGCGTCGAACATCTGCGCGGTCACCTCACCGGTGTCGTAGGTGATGATGAAGCCGCCGTTCGGGAGCGCCGCGACACCGTCGGGCCACCAATCGGCTTTCGAGCTGTTGACGACGATTTCGCCGCCGACCCTGGCACCGGCCGCGTCGTAAATCTGCGCCTTGACCCCGCGGACGGTGAAGAAATAGCCGCCTTCGCTAAAGTCGGCCCAGACGAGGACGAAGCCGCCCGAGGCCAGCCGGACCGTCAGCGGCGCGGACTGGACGTCCTGAGTGACGGTGTTGACGAGGAATTCGTCGCCCGAGCGGCCGTAAAGCTGTACCATCCGGAGGCCCCCCGCCGCGCCACGGCGGCGCGCTCCTGCGGCTAAGTTACTGACAGCTGCGGATTAACCGGGCAAGCGGGCTCAGCCGGCAAACAACTCCATATCGGAGTAAAGCAGCGCCGCGCCCGCGGTCGCCTGCGCCGCCAGCCCCGTCGCCTCGGGGACGACATGGTCGAGATAATAAGCGCAGGCGGCCCGCTTCGTCGCCGCGAAGTGGCGATTTTCGGCGATTCCGCCGCTTTCCACCGCTTTCTGTTGCCGCTGCATCAGCCAGCCGCAGACGAGGGTGGAGAGCAGGGTCAGGAAGGGATAGGAGCCGGCCAGCCGGTCCTCCGCCCCCATCCCCATCAGCCGTCCCGCGGCACCTTCGGCAACATCCGTCAGCTTGGCCAGCGCCCCTCCGCCGTCCGAGCGGATCTCGGCGAGCAGCCGCCGCAAGGTCTCGCCGCCCTCGAGCCCCAGCTTCCTTCCGACGAGATCGGCCGCCTGGATGCCGTTCGTCCCCTCGTAGATCGGAGCGATGCGGATATCCCGGTAATGCTGCGCCGCCCCCGTCTCCTCGACGAAGCCCATGCCGCCATGGACCTGCACGCCGAGACTCGCCACCTCGCAGCCGATGTCGGTGCCATAGGCCTTGACCAGAGGCGTGAGCAGGTCCGCCCGCGCCCGCGCGGCCCGGTCGCCGAGCGTGCCGCGATCGGTCTGCCCCGCCGCATAATAGCAAAGCGCCCGCGCCGCCTGGGTCAGCGCCGTCATCCTCAGCAGCATTCGCCGCACGTCGGGATGATCGGCGATCACCGCCGGCCGGCCGTCGCGAACGCCCTGAACGCGCTGCCGGGCATAAGCGACCGCCGCCTGCGTCGCCCGCTCGCCGATCGAGACGCCCTGCAGCCCGACGTTGAGTCGGGCATTGTTCATCATCGTGAACATCGCCCGCATCCCCGCCGTCTCGTCGCCGATCAGCCAGCCGCGGCAGTCGCCATTGTCGCCGAAGGCCATCACGCAGGTCGGCGAGGCGTGGATTCCGAGCTTGTGCTCGATCGACACGCATCTGAGGTCGTTCGCGGTCCCGTCCGGCAGCATCTTGGGCACCAGGAAGAGCGAGATGCCCTTGGTCCCCGGCGGCGCGCCCGGAGTCCGCGCCAGCACCAGGTGGACGATATTGTCGGCCAGATCATGGTCGCCGAAGGTGATGAAGATCTTCTGCCCGCTCACCCGCCAGCTGCCGTCGCCCACCGGCTCCGCCCTCGTCTTGAGCGCGCCGACGTCCGAGCCGGCCTGCGGCTCGGTCAGGTTCATCGTCCCGGTGCATTCGCCCGTCACAAGCTTCGGAAGCCACCGCGCCTGCAGGTCCGGCGAGCCGTGGTGCCTGAGCGCCTCGACCGCGCCCGCGCTCAGCATCGTCACCAGCGAGAAGGCCATGTTGGCCGCGCCCAGATCCTCCATCACCACGGTGGCGAGGACGAGCGGAAGCCCCTGCCCGCCCTGCTCCGGCGGTCCGGCGAGGGTCCCCCAGCCGGCCTCGACATAGGCCCGGTAGGCCTCGCGGAAGCCCGGCGGCATGATCACGCCCTCGGCCGACCATCTGGCCCCCACCTGGTCCCCCACGCGGTTCAGCGGCGCGAACTCGCCCGCGGCGAATTCCCCCGCCCCTTCGATTATGGCGTCGACCAGGTCGGGCGTCGCCTCGGCGAAGGCGTCGTGGCCGGCGAGCTCGTCCATTCCGGCGATGTGGTTCAGCACGAAGCGCTGGTCGGCGACGGGAGGCGTGTAGGTCATTGGGCTCCTCGCGGGCCGTTGCGCTGCTGGAACGGGCGCTATAGCGCGGGGCGGTGAAGGCGCAAAACACCCGTGTCGTGAGATATGGCGGCGACGCTCTCGCCGAAGCCGCCCGGCTCATCCGCGCCGGCGAGCCGGTGGCGGTTCCGACCGAGACCGTCTACGGCCTCGCCGCCGACGCCACGAGCCCTGACGCGGTCGCGCGCATCTACGCGGCCAAGGGCCGCCCCTCGTTCAACCCGCTCATCGTCCATGTCGCGACCCTCGCGGAGGCGGAGCGACTCGGGCGCTTCTCGGATTCGGCGCGGGCGCTCGCACGCGGGTTCTGGCCCGGCGCGCTCACCCTCGTCCTTCCCGTCCGCGTGGACAGCGGCCTCGCGGATTCGGTGACGGCGGGCCTGCCCACCATCGCCCTGCGCTGTCCGGCCCACCCCGTCATGCAGGCGCTCCTGGCCGCCGCCGGCCGTCCCCTCGCCGCCCCTTCGGCCAATGCCAGCGGCACCATCAGCCCGACCCGCGCCGGGCATGTCCTCGCCAGCCTCGGCGGGCGGATCCCCCTGATCGTGGACGGCGGGGCGACGGAGCGAGGGCTCGAGTCGACCATCGTCGCGGTGGAGGAGGGCGGCGTGCGGCTGTTAAGACCCGGCCCAATAGGCTTCGAGGAGCTCCAGGCGGCACTCTCCCCTCCCTGCAAGGGAGGGGCCGGGGGCGGGTCCGCCGAAGGCGGCCGACACTCCGGCGCACGAAAAGTCTCGCTACGCTCGCCTACCCACCATGAGCAGGCACGCCATGCCCCCGGCATGGCTGCGGATGTCCTCCCTTCCAGGGAGGGGAGAGTGGAGGCGCCAGGCCAGCTCGCGAGCCATTATGCTCCCGCCAAACCGCTCCGCCTCGACGCCACCTCGGCGGCCGCCGACGAATGGCATATCGGCTTCGGCCAGGTAGCGGGAGACGACAACCTCTCTCCCTCCGGGGACCTCGAGGAGGCCGCCGCCCGCCTCTTCGCCGCCCTCCACAGCGCCGACGCCCAGCCCCGCCGCCGCATCGCCGTCGCGCCGATCCCGGACCGGGGCATCGGGCTCGCCATCAACGACCGCCTCGAACGGGCCGCCGCGCCGCGGACATGAAAAAGGGGCGGCCGAAGCCGCCCCTCCTCCAGGTCCTTCTGCGCGCGGTTCGGGCTTATTTCGCCTTCTTGCCGCGAGCCTTCTCGGCCTTTTCGCGGGCTTTGCGCTGCTTCTCGGTCTCGGTCATCATGGTGACCCGGGCCGGCATATAGCTGGCGGCGATGACCGCGGCGCCGTTCCCGGCCAGGGTCACCGGGATCGCCTCGACGGTGCGGACCGTGAACTCGCGGCCTTCCTCGATCTTGGCGCTCTTGCCCTTGACCAGCATTCCGCCGACGATGCCGGCGGCGACGACGCCCGCGACGGCGGCGCCGCCCCGGCCTTCGCCGGCCTGGTGGTGGCGGCCCTCGAGCGGGATGCGCATGCCGTTATGGTCGAGATAGCGGACGGTGAAGTCCAGCTTGCCGGACTTGCCGAACCCGCCCTTGCCGGTGCGGCGGGTGATCTGCGCGACCGCGCGCGTACCGCGCGGAATGACGACGGCGTCGTTCACCTTCACGTCCTGAGCGACGGTCAGCGAGAACTTCTCGCCGAGCCGGTGCGACTTGCTGCTCACCGTCTCGTTCATGGTGAGGACGACTTCGCTGTTGGCGGGCAGCAGGGCCTCGGCCGCCATCGGCGCCGCCGCCTGGGTCTCGACCACGGCCGGCTGAGCGGCCGGCACGTCCTGAGCAATGGCTGCCGAAGGAGCAAGCAATAGTGCCGCGCCGGCGAGCAGCGCCGAATGGATCGTCTTCATTGAAATTCCCCCAAAAGAGTCGCCCCAATACGACTCGCGGCCAAGAAGCTGAACGACTTGACCGCCGCTGGCAAGTGATGAGCCTGCCAACCCTTTATAGTTTCGGGATAATAGCCGAAAGTGTGGCTTATTTCGGATACGTTATTGTTGAAAAGGATAAATTCTAATAGCGTTTTGCACGAGATTAAGGGAAAACTCTGAGCCCCGGGGATCGGAACCTCAGGCCGTCGCCGCCGCCTCGCTCTTCACCCGGTGCGCGAAGCTCTTGCGCAGCTTCTTCAGCTTGGGCGGGATGACGGCGAGGCAATAGGGATTGCGCTGGCCTTCCCCGGACCAATAATCCTGGTGGTAATCCTCGGCCGGATACCATTGGGAAGCCGGCTCGATGGTGGTGACGATCGGCGCCGGCCAATCCGCTCGAGCCCGCTCGATGGCGCGGTGCACCGCCTGCTCCTGCCCGGGGGAGAGCGGGAAGACGGCGGAGCGATATTGGGTGCCGACGTCATTGCCCTGGCGGTTGAGCTGGGTCGGATCGTGGGTGGCGAAGAAGAGGTCGAGAATCTCGTCATAGGAGATGACGTCGGGATCGTAGGTGACTCGGATCGCCTCCGCGTGGCCGGTATCGCCGCCGCACACCTGACGGTAGTTCGGGTTCGGCACGTGGCCGCCGATATAGCCGCTCTCGACCTTCGTCACCCCGATCACGTCGTTGAAAACGGCCTCGGTGCACCAGAAGCACCCGCCCGCCAGGATCGCCTGCTCTTGCGCCATGTCAGTCTCCTTCGCCGCCGAGATAGGAAGGCCGGGCAGTGTGGCAACCCTATACTTGAGTGTATAAGGACGGGCCGATGCTCCGTCGCGGCCGCGCCCTCCTTTCGGTCCTCGTCCTTCCGCTCGCCGCCGCCTCGGCGCCCGGCGATTTCGGCTCCCTGCAGGAATTCGCCAGAGCCGTCGGCATGAAGCAGGGCGCCTGGCGCACCCGGATCACGGTGACGGCGGCCGACTTCAGGCCTTCGCCCAAGGCCGATCCGGCGGTGCTGGCCAGGAGTCGCGCCCGGATCGAATCCCTCCTGGGCAAGGTCCAGGAAAGAAACGCCTGCCTGGACCCGGAGTCGGGGGATGGCCTGCGCCTGCCCGGAATCGTCATCGACCCGGTCTGCTCGTTCAGCCGGATGCACGCGAAGGGCGGCCGCTGGACGCTCGATACCCGTTGCAGCATCCCGGCCAATGACGAGACCGCCGAGCTGAGAGGCGAAGGCACCTATTCGCGAACGGCGGTGAGCGGCACGCACGAAGGCGAGACGACCTTGAAGGGGGTCGTCGTCCACGTGAAGGCACAATTCGAGAGCCGTCATGTCGGCGAATGCAGCGCGCCCAGGCCGTCCGATCGACAGCTCGAGGAAGATTAGCCGCGAGGCCCCTCCGGAAGCGCCTGCCTCACCTCGAGCATCTCCGCCCACGGATCGCTCCGCTGCCGCGCCACCAGCGCCGGCACCGTCTCCACCGTATAGTCGCAGGGATCGAGCCCGGCCTTCACCTGGTCCCACCGGATCGGCATCGCCACCGGGGCGCCCTTGCGCGAGCGTGTCGAGTAGGGCGACACCGCGGTCGAGGTGGGATCGTTGCGCAGATAGTCGATGAAGATCCGGCCGACGCGGTCGGCCTTGGTCGCCTTGGTCAGATATTTGTCCGGCGAATCCGCCGCCATCTCCGCCGAGACGCCCTTGGCGAAGCTCTTCACTTCCTTCCACGGCGCCGTCGCGTCCACCGGGACGACGACGTGGAGGCCCTTACCGCCGGTCGTCTTGACGAAGCTGACGAGGCCGAGCGCCTTCAAGCGGTCGCGCACCTCCCGCGCCGCCTCGATCACCGCCTCGAAGCCGAGCCCTTCGGCCGGGTCGAGATCGAAGACGATCCGGTCGGCGCGATCGGGCGCGTCGACCTTCACCCCCCAGGGATGCATTTCGAGCACGCCCATCTGCACCATCGCCACCAGCCCGGCGACGTCGGATATGTAGAGATAGGGCTCGTCGAAGCCGGGGATCGTCACCTCGTGCAGCTGCTCCGGAACGCCCGAGCCGGCGTGGCGCTGGTAGAAGCATTTCGTCTCCTGCCCCATTGGGCAGCGCACCATCGTCACCGGCCGGAACGCAAGATGGGGCAGGATCCGGTCCGCGACGGCGACGTAATAATCGGCCAGCTGCCCCTTGGTGATGCCCTGCTCCGGGTAAAGCACCTTGTCCGGGTTGCTGAGCCGGACCCCCTCGACGATCCGCTCCGGCTTCACGACGTCGCCCCGAGCTGGGCTGCCAGCGCGTCCGCCGACGACGGGGGCTGGAGCTGGTCCATCCTGCACTGCTCGGGCGCCTTGTCGGGCCGCCATCGCAGGAATTTGGTGCCGTGGCGGAAGCGGCGGCCGGTGACGTGGTCGTAGCGGACCTCGGCGACCAGCTCGGGCCGGAGCGGCTGCCATTCGCCGGTGCGCTCGGTCGACCAGCGGCTCGGCCCGCCGGGCGCGTCGCCGGTGAAGCCGGGCGCCTCGACCAGCGCCTCGAGCCGCCCGGTAAGCGCGGCTTTCTCCTCGGCGGGGATGGAGGAGGTGAAGCCGACATGGTGGAGCAGGCCGGCCTCGTCGTAGAGGCCGAGCAGGAGCGAGCCGACCTCCTTGCTGCTGGTGCCGTAGCGGAAGCCGCCGACGACGCAGTCGGCGGTGCGCATCGCCTTGATCTTGAACATCGCGCGCTCGCCGGGCTCATATTTGCCGTCGAGCCGCTTGGCGACGACCCCGTCGAGCGCCGCGCCGACCTGGTCGAGCCAGCCCCGGGCGACGTCGATGTCCGTGGTGCAGGGCGAGAGCAGCAGGTCGTCATGCTGCTCGGCGGCGTAGATGATCTCCAGCGAGCGGCGCCTGAGCTCGAGCGGCGCGTCGAGATAGCTGGTCTCCTTGGAGAAGAGCAGGTCGAAAAGCATCAGCTGCGCCGGAGTCTCGCGCGCCAGCCGGGCGACCCGGCTCTCGGCCGGATGGAGCCGGAGCTGGAGGGCATCGAAGGAAAGCGCTCCGCCGACCGGAATGAGCAGCTCGCCGTCGAGGACGAACCGGTCCGCCTCCATTCCGAGCACATTGTCCACCACCTCGGGAAAGTAGCGGCCGAGCGGCTTGCCCGACTTCGACATCAAGGCCACCTCAGGCCCGTCGCGGAAGACCAGGCAGCGGAAGCCGTCCCACTTGGGCTCGTATTGCCAGCCTTCGCCCGCCGGCAGCGAATCGACCAGCTTCGCCTCCATCGGCGGCAGCCCGGGCTTCACTTCAAGGCGATCATACTCTGCCATCGTGGGGGACCAGACGCTTCCACGGCCCGCCGGGTTCCCGGCACGCTTCGCCGACGACGTTACGGGACGGTAACCATCAGGGGGTGGAAATGTGCGGCGAGTCGCGGCAGCGACGGGATGAAGCGGCACCAGTTCACTGGAACTTAAGGACAAAAGCTATAACTTGTAATTCAGAGCTGAGGGGAAAATCTTGATCTACTCGCGCAGGCAAATGCTTGGGGCCGGACTTTCGGCCGGCTTCCTGGCCACGGCGGCCCAGGGCCAGACTCTGGCCCAGATCGTCGCGGGCCTCAAGGATCCGGCGCCGAAGCCGCTTCCGGTGCAGCCGATCCAGCAGGCGCTGACCGTCCCGGCGCGGCCCCGGGTGGCGGTCGACGGAGTGATCGATCCGCGGCTTCTCGCCCGCGCCCGCGCCTCGTTCGAGCGCCACCGCTCGCAGCTCCGCTACACCGACGTCGTCGGAATCGCGGATTTCAGCCGTCCGTCCAACGAGCATCGTTTCTTCCTTCTCGACACGGCCTCCGGCCGGGTCAGCAACCATCTCGTCGCCCACGGCCGCGGCTCCGATCCGGTCCATAGCGGCCTGCTCCAGCGCTTCTCCAACCAGATCGGCTCCGAGGCCTCGTCGCAGGGGGGCTACCGGACCGGTGAATATTATCACGGCAAATATGGCCGCTCGATGCGCCTCGCCGGCCTCGACTGGAGCAACAGCAACGCGCAGGCGCGCGCCATCGTCGTCCACTCGGCCTGGTATGCCGAGCCGGAGCAGCTCGCCGCCCACGGCAAGCTCGGCCGCTCGGAGGGCTGCTTCGCCCTCCCCTATAACAGCCTCCAGCAGGTCCTCGCCCGCCTCGGCCCCGGCCGCTTCCTCTACGCCGACAAGCTCGCCTAGGCGCCCCGGACCTACGTAATTTCAGCAGATCGCCCCGCTCCGGCCGACGTGGCACTTTCGTCCCCCTAAACTTGGGGGGACCGGCAATGCGAAAACTCGGCTTCTTTGCGCTCGCGGGCGCTCTTCTCGCCGGCGAGGCGGCGGCCTGGGACGGCCCGGGAGCGGCGACTCCGGCGCGGGCCAAGGCCAATCTCACCAGCCTGTTCCTCGACGAAGACTATCCCGCCGCCGCCCTCGCCGCGCGCGAGCAGGGCGAGGTCGGGTTCCGTCTCGACGTGGGCCCCGACGGACGGGTCGCAAGCTGCGCGGTTACCCGCTCGAGCGGATCGGCGGCGCTCGACGACGCGACCTGCCGGCTGATCCGGTCGCGCGCCCGCTTCACGCCCGCGCTCGACTCCGGCGGCGCGCCCGTCGCGGACAAGATCGCCGGCAGGATCGTCTGGAAGCTGCCCGAGGCTCCGCCGGCGCCCTAGCGCAGCGGCCAGACGGCGAGGATCAGCGGCACTCCGACCAGGACGACGAGCAGCGACAGCGGCGCGCCCAGCCTCGCATAGTCGCCGAAACGGTAGCCGCCGGGGCCCATCACCAGCGTGTTGCACTGATGCCCGATCGGGGTGAGGAAATCGCAGCCCGCCCCGACCGCGACCGCCATCAGGAACGCTTCGGGACGATAGCCGAGGCCGCCGGCGAAGCTGACGGCGATCGGCGCCATCACCAGCACCGTCGCGGCGTTGTTGAGGAAGGGGGTGACCGCCATCGCCGCGACCATGATCAGGGCGACGGCGCCCCAGGCCGGCAGGGCCGCCGCCAGTCCCGACAGATGATAAGCGATGAGCTCGGTCGCGCCGGTCGTCCGGAGCGAATCGGACACCGGAATGAGGGCGGCGATCATCACCAGGATCGGCCATTCGATCCGCCCATAGGCCTCGCGCGCGGGAAGCGCGCCGGACAGCATGATCAGCGCCGCCGCTCCGAAAAAGGCGACCGCGACGGGGACCCAACCGGCCGCCGTCAGGGCCATCGCCGCGGCGAGTATGGCGACCGGAATGAGTCCGCGGCGGGCGTTGCCGAGCCTGAGGCTGCGCTCGGCGAGCGGAAGGCAGCCCAGCTCCCTCAGCCGCTCGGGCAGGGTGTCGAGGGCGCCCTGGAGCACGACGACGTCGCCGCGGCACAGCACGACGTCGCGCAGCCGCCGGGTGATCCGCTCGCCCCGCCGCGACACCGCGATGAGGTTGACTCCGTGGCGGTCGTGAAGCGCCACCCGCCCCGCGGCGGTCCCGGCGAGGATCGAATCGCGGCCGATCACCGCCTCGATCACTCCCACGTTGGACGATGCGGTGGCGGCGGCCGCGTCCCGGTGCTGGCCTTCGAGCTCGAGGCTGAGGGAAGCGATGACGCGCTCCAGCGCCTCGGGCTCGCCCTTGAGGATGAGAACGTCGCCGGCGCGGATGACGGCGTCCGGAAGCGGAACCGTCGCCCGCTTGTCCCAACGGTGGATGCCGGTCAGCTCGACCCCCTGCTCGAGCAGCTCGCGAAGCTCGGCGACGCTCTTGTCCTCGACGGGCGAGCCGGGCGGGACCTCGGCCTCGGTCGCATAATCCTCGATGTCGAGCGCCTCGCCCATCGTCGGAGACGCCCGGCGGTCCGACGGGAGGAGGCGGTAGCCGAAGCGAAGGAAGAGTAGCCCCGCCAGGGCGATGCCGACGCCGACCGGGGTATAGTCGAACATCGAGAAGGGCTCGCCCGTCATCTCCTCGCGCACCCGGCTGACGATGACGTTGGGCGAGGTGCCGACCAGGGTCATCGTCCCGCCGAGCAGCGATCCGAACGCCATCGGCATCAGGAAGCAGGAGGGCGAGCTGTCCGACCGCTTGGCCATCCGGAAGGCGGCCGGCATCAGCATCGCGAGCGCCCCGATATTCTTGACCAGGGCCGACAGCAGGGTGACCGAGCCGACCAGCAGGAAGAGCTGCGATCCCATCCGGCTCAGGCCGCCGCTCAGCCGGCCGATCGCCGCCTCCACCACCCCCGACCGCTCGATGGCGGCCGAGATGACGAGCGCCGAGGCGACGATGATGACGATGTCGTCGGCGAAGCCGCTGAACGCGTCCGCGGGCTCGACCAGGCCGAGGAGGAGCGCGGCAAGGAGCGCCAGCACCGCCACCATGTCGTAGCGGATGCGCCCCCAGATGAAGAGCAGCATCATGCCGGCGAGCAGTCCGAAGGCGGTGAGCTGGGGAAAGGTGGCGGTCACGAGTGGGGGCGAAACGCGGGAGGGAAGCCGCAGTTGCCTCCCCATCGCCAGATGGGGAGGGGGACCCCGCGCAGCGGGGTGGAGGGGTGACCGGGCGGAGGTCTGTTCTAGGCCACCCCTCCACCACCTTCGGTGGTCCCCCTCCCCACCGCTTCGCGGCGGGGAGGCAGATCATCTTCGCTCACCCTTCCCCCTTCGACCCGGATCAGCCGGTCGCAGGCCGCCAGCGTCGTCGCCCGGTGCGCCACCGTCACCAGGGTCATGTCCTTGCGCAGGACGTGCAGCGCCTCGAGCACCGCTCTCTCCGTGGCTTCGTCGAGCGCGCTCGTCGCCTCGTCGAGGATGAGCAGGCGCGGCCGCCGGTAGAGGGCGCGGGCCAGCCCGATGCGCTGGCGCTGGCCGCCGGAGAGGCGCACGCCGCGCTCCCCGACATAGGTTCCCAGCCCCTCCGGAAGCCCGGCCAGGAAAGTCTCGAGCTGGGCCGCGCGCACCGCCGCCGCCAGCAGCTCGGCGTCCATGGCGTCCGGCCTGCGCGGGAAGGCGATGTTGGCGGCGATCGTGTCGTCGGCGAGGTAGATGGCCTGCGGGACGTGGGCGAGGCCGGCCTGCCAGGCGGGGCGGGTGACGGCGTCCAGCGGACGGCCGTCGACCAGGATCGCGCCTTCGTCCGGCTCGAGCAGGCCCATTAGCAGATCGAGCAGGGTCGACTTGCCGCCGCCGGTGGCGCCGGCGATGCCGACATGCTCGCCGCGCCGGATCCGGAAATTGACGTCCTCCAGGCCGAAGCGGCCCTCGGGATAGCGGAACGCCACGCGCTCGAAGGCCAGCTCGCGTTCGAAGGCGAGCGGCGGCGCTTCGGGCTGCGGCTCCGGGATGGGCGCCTGCATCATCTCGACGACGTCGCGGAAGGCGTGGAAGTTGCCGCTGGCGAGGCTCCAGCCGTAATAAGCCTGCTGGAGCAGGGGCAGCAGCCGCTGCGCTCCGAGCGCGAGGGCTCCGAGCACCGGGATCGCCTTGACCACGCCGCCGGGCTCGAGGCTCATCGCCAGCGTGACGAGGGCGATCGCCACCAGCCCCGCCGCCTCGACGATGAAGCGCGGGGCTCCGGCGACGAACTGGGTCGCCGCCTGGGCGCGGCGGTAGCGGCTGTCGAGCTCGCGGAACTTGGCCTCGAACAGGGGCTCGGAGCGGTCGAGGATGATGTCGCGGATTCCGCCCAAGCCTTCCTGGACGGTGCGGGTGCGCTCGACCAGGGTGCCGGCGAGCGCTTCCGAATTGCGGCGCAGGCGTGGCCGGACGAGAAGGCTCACTCCGACATAGACCAGGGCGACCGAAAATGCCGCGAGGCCGGCGGCGCGGGCGTCGATCCGGAGCAGGAGGGCGAAGACGCAGAGCGCGATGAAGGCGCCGATCAGCCCCTGCATCGCCGGCTGAAGGAGGCCGAAGACGACGCCCTGCACCTTTTCCACCGCGGCCAGGGTCTGGCTGCTGTTGCGCCGCACCTGCTCGGCATAAGGCTGGCGAAGCATCCGCCCGAAGACGGCGGCGGCCATGTCGTGGCCGGCCGCCATCACGAAGCGCTGGCTTCCCCAGGTCAGGGCGAGCCTCACCATCGCCGCGCCGAGGGCGGCGACGATGAGCAGGATCGCCGCGCCCACCACCGGCGAGCCGCCGAGTCCGGTCAGTAGAGCCAGCAGCCGCGGCGGGACCAGGTCGCTGCCCGGGTCGGCGACCAGAGCGAGGAATGGCAGAGCGGCGCCGATCGTCACCATCTCCGCCGCCGCGCCGAGCAGCATCAGCAGCAAGGTCAGCGCGAACTGCCGCCGCCGGGCGGGCGAGAGCAGCCGGAAAAGGGCGGAGAATGCGTCCATCTGAGGCCGCTACCTAAGCGGAGGCGCGGCGGAATGCACCCTCCCCGTCATTCCGGCGAAGGCGGAATCCAGGAACACCGCCGGCCGAAATCTGAAACGACCGTGTTCATGGATGCCGGCCTTCGCCGGCATGACGCTGACCAAGCAGGCCACTACCAGCGGAGGCGCCTCCTCGTCATTCCGGCGAAGGCCGGAATCCATGAACACCGCCGGCCGAAACCTCGATGCCGCCGTGTCCACGGCCGCCGGGTCGAGCCCGGCATGACGGTGAATGGGCCTACTGCCCCGACGACGCCATCTGCGTCGCGCCGCGGTCGGTCAGCGCCGCCAGCACCTTGCCGTCGCGGCCGTACAGGTCGGCATAGCTCATCGGCGGCCCGTCGCTGGTCGCCGCGACGGTGAAGTAGACGATGTAGACCGGCACGGGCGCGGCGAGGTTGGCCTGCGTCGCCTTGCCGGTCGCGAGGGTCTGGTCGATCTTGCCCCGGTCCCATTCCGTCCCGTCGAGCAGGGTCTCGGCGAAGCCGACGGCATCCTCGGTGCGGATGCAGCCGTGGCTGAAGGCCCGGGCCTGGCGGTTGAACAGGTTCTTGGCGTTGGTGTCGTGAAGGTAGATGGCGTGCGGATTGCCCATCACCAGCTTGACCCGGCCGAGCGCGTTGGACGGCCCCGGCGGCTGGCGCCAGCGGATGACCTTGCCGTTGTCGTCCTTGACCGCGACATAGCCCTTCTTGCCGCGCACCTCGGGAGCGATGCTCGAGGGCACCTCCCACCAGGGATTGAAGATGGCGCCCGTGATCACCGCGCTCAGGGACGGCGTCGGAGTCTTGATCGCGCCGGCGACGGCGCGGCGGCGGTTCAGGGTCTGCCCGTTCTCGACCAGAGCCACGGTATAGGCCGGGACGTTGACGATCACATATTTCGATCCGAGGTCGCGCGGCAGCCAGCGCCAGCGGTCGAGGTTGATGCGGATCCGGTCGCGGGTCTTGGCGTCGACCTTGCTGTCGGCGAGCAGGCCCTTCAGCGCCGCATATTGCGGATGGGTCGGAAGCAGGGAGTTGAGCGTCTCGGCGAGGTCGCCCTTGACCGCCCGGTCGAGCAGGGCCTGCTGGTCGTAGACGTTCCAGCTGTCGTCCTTGACGTGCCAGTCGATGCGGCTGTCGCCGCGGACATGGCCGAACATCAGGTCGCCGGCGAGCTTCAGGAAGGTCTGGGTGGCGACGGTGTCGAGCGCGTCGCCCCTGGCCTCGATCGCCTCGCGCAGCGCGGCCGGCTTGTAGTCCGCCGGGTCAAGCCCCTCTTCGTTGACTCGCTCGATATAAGCGAGCAACTCCTGGGCGTCGTCGCGCGACCAGTCGGCGCCGATCGGCGAGGCCGTCGGGGCAACCGGCGCCGCGGCCGTCGGAGCGACGGGGGCGGGCGCGTTCTGCGCCGTCGCGGGCACGGCGGCCCCGAGCGCGAGGAGGGCGAGAAAGCTGCGGCTGTACATGGTCTATCCCCGATTATGGCGGCCGCGAAAAAACTCCGCGTGGCAGTCCGCCATTATCCTGACATAGCCTATTAAAGCTCGCTGAACGGCCGGGCAAGGCCTTGCCAAGCCGTGGAAAGGAAAAGGGAAACGGCCCGGCGCGAGACCGGGCCGTTTCGCCTTGATCCTCCGTCGTGGCGAGGAGCCCTTCGACGCCGCCTGCGGCGGCGCCCTGGATAAACCGCCGCTGCGCGGCGGCGACGAAGCAATCCAGTCCGGCGCCTGAGCCGCTGGATTGCTTCGCTTACGCCCGCGATGACGGCTTTGGCGTCACGCGCGATCGCCGGCGGCGGTGTCGCGATTGACCCAGCCGAAATAGGCGGCGACGAGAGCGAGCAGAGCGTGCAGCCACACGTCGTTGCCGTAGATCGGGACCAGCCCGAACGTGGTCCTCGTCGGCTCCAGAAGCCCCATGATAGTCAGCAGGCCGTAGACCACCGCGACGACCCGGAAATAGGAGCGGGAGCCGCCGTAGCTCTTATAGGCGAGTATGCCCCAGATTCCGAAGATCAGGTGGACGATGTTGTGAAGCGTGTTGACCGGAAAGAGGCCCAGCTCATGGCCGAAACCGTGAGTCATGGTCAGCCCCGGGTCGGGCGTCGCCGCCTGGTTTATTCCGGGGATGAAGCCGCCGGCGCCGATGACCAGAAATACGATGCCGAATATAAGCGCGAAAGTCCGCGTATTCATCTTCCTACTCCCCTGCACTTGTTGTGTTTTACGCTTACTCCGTGACTCTTACCGTAAGAACGGCTCCGTAACCAGCCGGGTTCCCGCCGGATGCCCAGGCGGCGACCGCCGTGGCGATCTTGTTGCCGCCCTGGACGGAAGGCTCGATCGGGTTCGCATAATCCTCGTCCTCGTCGCAGATCAGGCGAAGATCGACGAGACCGGCGCCGCGCGCGAAGGCGGCGCGGGTGATGACATCGTTGAAGAGGGCGAGCGCGGTCCGGATGATGCGCTGGTCGGGCGACGAAGGCGGCGTGTCGTAGACGGTGCAGAAGGCCGCCGGCAGCCCGGTCGCGGCGACCGCGCCGGCCATTTCCCCATAATCCCCGGCGAAGCGGTGCTGCGCCGTCTCGAGCAGCGACAGCGCCTCGGCGACCGTCCCGACCGGCTGGCCGAGCAGAAAGGAGGCGCCGAGCGCGTCGTTGCCGCCGGCGCTGACGACGATGTGGCTGGCGTCCTTCGGCAGGCGTGCCAGCTGGCGCGGGACCTCGCGGGTTGTCGCTCCGTCGACCGCCAGCAGGCTCGCGTCCCAATTGGCCGCCAGCTTCGAGCGCAGCTGGCGAACCACGTCGGGCCCGCCGCGCACGTAAGCGGCATTGTCGAAGATCGAATCGCCGAGGAGAACGACATGGCCCATGGGCCGTCTCAGCGGCTCAGCGGCGGATCAGTTCCAGCACCGCACAAGCAAAACGCTTTCCCGCGTCCGCTTCATAACCCAGGTAAAGATCGGGCTCGATCAGCTCCAGCTCGATCAGCTGCGGCGATCCGTCGAGCCCGCGCACCAGATCGACCCTCGCGTAAAGCAAGGGCTCTTCGACCGCGGCCAGGATCCGGTCCGCCGCGTCATGCTCGTCCGCCTCGGGCCGGTGGCCGGAGATGATCCCGTCAAACTCCGGCTGCACCCGGAAGTCGCCCGGCTGCGGCCGCTTGGCGATGGCGTGGCTGAAGCCGCCGCCGAAGAAGATCATCGACACTTCCCCCGACCGCTCGATCTCCGGCAGATAGGGCTGAACCATCGCCGCGCCTTCGGGGCCGCCGGTCAGCGGCGCTCCCGGCGACCAGCGGATCGTCTGCCAGGCGGTAGAGGAGATGCGCGGCTTGGCGACCAGCCGCTCGGTTCCGAACGCCCTCGCCGCCTCTTCCATCACGGCCTCGCTCAACTGGGTGCAATGGCGGGTGGGAACGACCGGCGCGCCCCGCTCCGCGAGCCGCTGCAGATAGATTTTGTCCATGTTCCAGCGAAGCACCGGGGCCGGGTTCCGCAGCCGCACGCCCTCCGACTCCCACCGGTCCACCGCCTCGGCCCATTGCCGCGGCGCGAACGGATAGCCCCAGACCAGCAACGGCATGACGAGGTCGAAACCGGCGAGATCCCGCGCATTGGCCCAGTCGCGGGCCTCGACCTCCAGCCCCGCGGCGCGCAGCGGCGTGGCGTTGCGCTCGAGCACATCCGGCCAGCGGGTGCGGAAGCCCTCGCTGGCGGGGTCCGGCGTGAGAATGCAGACCCGCCCCGTCATGGCATGTTGAAGTTGATGCCCTGCGCCAGCGGCAGCTCGCGGCTGTAGTTGATCGTGTTGGTCGCCCTGCGCATGTAGTTGCGCCAGGCGTCGGAGCCGCTTTCGCGGCCGCCGCCCGTCTCCTTCTCGCCGCCGAACGCTCCGCCGATCTCGGCGCCGGACGGCCCGATATTGACGTTGACGATGCCGCAGTCCGAGCCGGCGGCGGAGAGGAAGGTCTCGGCCTCGCGGATGTCGTTGGTGAAGATGGAGGAGGCGAGGCCCTGCGGCGCCGCATTATGGGCGGCCATGGCCTCGTCGAGCGCCTCATAGCGCATGACGTAGAGGATCGGCGCGAAGGTCTCGGTCAGCGTGATCGGCGTCTGTCCCGGCATCTCGACGAGGGCGGGGCGGACGTAGCGCCCCTCCAGCCTCTCGCCGCCATGGACTTCGCCGCCCTCGGCCCGCGCCTGATCGAGCGCCGACTGCATCGCCTCGACGGCGGCCTCGTCGATCAGCGGTCCCACCAGGGTCCCGGAGTCGAGCGGATTGCCCACCGGCACCCCAGCCCAGACCTGCTTGAGGCGCGGCACCAGCGTGTCGTAAATCCCCTCTTGGACGAACAGGCGCCGGAGCGTCGTGCAGCGCTGGCCGGCGGTGCCGACCGCGGCGAAGGCGATCGCACGCTCCGCCAAGGCGAGGTCGGCCGAGGGCGTGACCACCATGCCGTTATTGCCGCCCAGCTCGAGCAGGGTGCGGCCGAAGCGGGCGGCCACGCGCGGCGCCACCGAACGCCCCATCCGGGTCGATCCGGTGGCCGAAAGGAGCGCCACGCGCGGATCGTCGACCAGCGCCTCGCCCGCCTCGCGCGCGCCCTGCACCACCTGGCTGAGCCCGGCCGGCGCCCCTCCGAAACGCTTCGCGGCCCGCTCGAACAGCGCCTGCACCGCCACCGCCGTCAGCGGAGTCTTCTCCGAGGGCTTCCACACCACCGGATCGCCGCAGACGAAGGCGAGGCAGGCATTCCACGCCCAGACCGCGACCGGGAAGTTGAACGCGGAGATCACCCCCACCACGCCGAGGGGATGCCAGGTCTCCATCATCCGGTGGCCGGGCCGCTCGGTGGCGATGGTGAGGCCGTAAAGCTGGCGCGACAGGCCGACGGCGAAGTCGCAAATGTCGATCATCTCCTGGACCTCGCCCAGCCCCTCCTGCAGGATCTTCCCGGCCTCCAGGCTGACCAGCCGCCCCAGCGCCTCTTTCTCCTCGCGCAGAACCTCGCCGAAAAGGCGGACGAGCTCGCCGCGGCGGGGCGGCGGGACCTCGCGCCAGGCGAGGAAGGCGTCATGGCCCCGGCCGACGGCGGCCGCGACATCCGCTGGGGAGGCGGCGGGGACGGCGCCGATCACCCCGCCGTCGATGGGCGAGCGCGATTCGAGATCGCCCTTCGGGAGCGGAATGCCGAGGCGCCCGAACAGGGATCGGGCTTCGGCCGGGGAATCGAAGGTCAAGGCAAGCTCCGTCTGGCGGCTCCGCGCCTCTACCAGCCTCGCCCGCCCGATGTCGACAATCCTCCCTCCCCACCCGCGGCGAAGGGATTGCCGGCCTTTTGCTTGTTCTTCTTTTGTGCCATATTGGCCGGATGACGGATCTGGCTGCCTGCATCCGATGTTCCGCTCTTCCGACGGGCTTCGCCGCTCGCGAAGTTCACACTTTTCGACGACGTCATGAACTTCGTGAACTTCGCCCCGGCGCCACGGCCCCGATCGCTCCGAGTTCCGGCGCCGATCAGGCGAACAGCCGCCGCGCCGCCCGCATCCGCTCCACGCCCCGCGCAAGCGTCTCGGGCGTCTTGGCGAAGCACAGGCGGACGACGCTGGTGACCGGGTGCTCGGCGTAGAAGGCGGAGAGCGGGATCGCCGCCACGCCTGCCTCGCGCACCGAGCGTTCGCAGAAAGTCGCGTCGTCGGCCGCGATCCCCGAGGCCGGCAGGTCGACGCCGACGAAATAGCTGCCCTCGGCGGGCAGGGTCGCGAACCCCGAGTCGCGCAGCCCCGAGACGAGCCTATCCCGCGCCCGCGCGAAATCGCGGCGCATTGCCTCGAACCAGCCCGCCTCCTTGCCCAGCCCGTAGGCGACGGCCGCCTGCAAGTTGGGCGCGGTCGCGAAGGTGAGGAACTGGTGCGCCTTCGAGATCGGTCCGGCCAGCGCCGGCGGTGCCGCCACCCAGCCCACCTTCCAGCCGGTCAGCGAGAAGATCTTGCCCGCCGACCCCACCTTCACCGTCCGCTCCGCCATGCCGGGGAAGCTCGCCAGCGGAAGGTGCCGCCTGCCGTCGAACACGACATGCTCCCAGACCTCGTCGGTCAGGGCGATCGCGTCGTGCCGGACGCAGGCCTCCGCCAGCAGCCGAAGCTCGTCCGGCCCGAACACGCGCGAGGAAGGGTTGTGCGGGTTGTTGAAGACGACGAGCTTCGTCTTCGCGGTGAAGGCGGCGGCCAGGGCGTCCTCGCCGATCCGCCAGTCCGGCGGCGTCAGCCGCACGAACCGCGGCACTCCGCCCGCTCGAAGCACCAGCGGCAGATAGGCATCGTAGAGCGGCTGGAAGAGCAGCACTTCGTCGCCGGGCTCGATCAGCGCCATGAGCGAGGCCGCGAGCGCCTCGGTCGCGCCCGAGGTGACGACGATCGAATCCGGCGCCGTCTCCAGCCCCTGATGCGCCGAATAATGCCCGGCGACGGCGCGGCGCAGCTCCGGAAGGCCCGGCATCGGCGCATATTGGTTGGATCCGGAGACGAGCGCGTCGGCGGCGCGCCCGACGACGTCGTCGGGCCAGCCGAAATCCGGGAAGCCCTGGCCGAGGTTCACCGCGTCATGCTCGACCGCCAGCGCCGACATCCGGGCGAAGACGGTCGTCGGCAGGTTCGCGAAGAGCGGGTTCATGGCCGTGCTCTAATCCTCCCCGTCGCGGATGGGGAGGGGGACCGTGCGGACTGGCACCGGCTGACGATAAGATCTAAGCTGCGCCCGGGAGGCGACCGCGATGCGGGACATTATGACCGACGCCCTTGCGATCCTCATCGCCTGCCTCGTCATCGCCGCCATCGCGACGGCCGTCGTCATCTTCCGCCCGTCCGCCCGCCGGCGCAGGCGCCACAAACGGCATTCGCGCCGGCCCAGGATCGACCTGTTCGAACCCGCCGGTGGCGCGGCGGCCGAACCTGATGCATAAAACACAGGTTATTGCATAATTATGCATTAGGGCGCATGGCTCCGCCCTCATGATTCGCGTTGCCATCCTGGGAGCCTCGGGCTTCGTCGGTGCCGAGCTGCTGAGGCTTTGCGCCCAACACCCCGGTCTTCGCCCGGCGAAGCTGTTCGGCGACAGCCGGGCGGGACAGCGGCTCGACGCCGTCCACCCCCACCTCGCGCTCGCTTATCCGGACGCCATGGTGAATAGTTATGCAGAAGACGCGCTCGATGGAATCGATCTGGTCTTCGCCGCCCTCCCCCACGGCCATTCCCAGGCGCTGGCGCCCGACATCATCGGGCGCGGCATCCCCTTCGTCGATCTCGGCGCCGATTTCCGTCTCGATTCCGCCGCGGACTATGAAAGCTGGTACCGGGAGCCGCATTCGGCCCCGGACCTGATCGGCCGCTTCGTCTACGGCATTCCGGAGCTCAACCGAGATGCCATTTCCGGCTCGGCGACGGTGGCCGCGGCCGGCTGCTACGCCACGGCCGCGATCCTCGCGCTGCGCCCGCTGATGGCCCTGGTCGAGCCCGGCAGCCTGGTCGTCGACGCCGCGTCCGGCGTCAGCGGCGCAGGCAAGGCGCTCAAGGAAAGCAGCCATTTCAACGCCGTCGCCGAAAGCCTCGGGGCCTATGGCCTGCTCACCCACCGCCACACCGCCGAGATGGAGATGGCCTTGAAGGGCACGATATTGTTCACCCCCCACCTCGCGCCGATGAACCGCGGCATCCTCGCCACCTGCCACGGCATCGCCAGGGGCCCCTGCGACCCGCTCGAGACGCTGCGCCAGGCCTATGCCGGGGAGCCCTTCATCCACGTCTCGGAGCGCCCGCCCGAGACCAAATGGACGCTGGGCTCCAACGCGGTCCACCTCACCGCCCGCTACGACGGGCGCACCGGCCGGGTGCTGGCGATCGCCGCGCTCGACAACCTGGTCAAAGGCGCTGCCGGCCAGATGATCCAGTGCGCCAACCTGATGCTGGGGCTGGACGAGACGGCCGGCTTGCCGGTCGCGGGAGTCTATCCATGAGCGTCACCGCCGCCAAAGGCTTCGTCGCCTCGGGCTGCCATGCCGGCATCAAGCGGCGGCGTTTCGACATGGCGCTGGTCGCTACCGAGGACCGGCGCCCGGTCGCGGCGGCGGCGGTGTTCACTCAGAACAAGTTCGTCGCTCCGCCGGTCATCCTCTCGCGGCGGCGGCTGGCCGAGAATGGCGGCCGGGCCGCGGCGATCGTCGTCAACAGCGGCAACGCCAATGCCGGCACCGGCGCCGCCGGGCTCGCCGACGCCGGGTCGATGGGCGCGGCGGCGGCGCGGGCGCTGGAAGTGACGGAAGGCGACGTTCTGGTGTGCTCGACCGGAATTATCGGATCACCTTTGCCGATGGACGTCATCCTCGCGGCCACTCCCAAGCTCGCGAAGAAGCTGTCTCGCGCCGGCGCTCACGACGCGGCGAGAGGCATATTGACGACCGACCACAAGGCCAAGGAAACCCTGGTCGAGGGCTCCGGCTTCACCCTGGGCGGGATGGCGAAGGGCTGCGGGATGATCGCGCCCGACATGGCGACGATGCTCGCTTTCCTCACCACCGACGCGGACGTCACCGCCGACGAGATGACCCGGATCCTGCGCGACGCTTCGGACCGGACGTTCAACACCCTGAACGTCGACGGCGCCACCTCGACCAACGACACCGCGATCCTGCTCGCCTCGGCCCGCCGCGGGCGCCCGGACATGGTCGAGTTCGCCGATGCCGTGCATAAAGCGTGCGAGGACCTCACCCTGCAAATGGCGCTCGACGCCGAGGGCATGACCAGGATGGTGGCGCTGTCGGTCACCGGAGCGGCGTCCGATTCCGAGGCGCGGATCGCCGCGAAGCGGATCGCCGAGAACAACCTCGTCAAGTGCAGCTGGTATGGCGGCGACCCTTATTGGGGCCGGCTGCTGGCGGCGGCGGGCTCGGCCGGAATCACCTTCGAGGCGGAGAAGTCGACCGTCGCCTATGGCGGCACCGTCGTGGCCCGGGGCGGCGCCAATGCGGAGCACGATTCGGCCGCCGTCGCCGCGCACATGAAGCGGGAGCGGATCGAGATCGAGGTCGCCCTCGGCCTCGGCACCGGCCGCGCCCAGGTCCTCGGCATCGATCTCGGCCCGGGCTACATCAAAGAGAATTCGAGGACGTCATGAGGTCCCCTACCGAAACCGCGGCGATCCTCGTCCAGGCCCTGCCTTACATCCAGCGCTTCCACGGGCGCTCGGTCGTGGTGAAGCTCGGCGGAGCGGCGATCGACGAAGCCCTCGACCGGGCGCTGGCGCAGGATGTGCTGCTGCTGAGAAGCGTCGGCGTGCGCTGCGTCCTCGTCCATGGCGGCGGTCCGCAGGTCGACGCGATGATGCGGCGGGTCGGCAAGGAGCCCGAGTTCCGCGACGGCCTCAGGGTCACCGACGCCGAGACCCTGGAGATCGTTCGGATGGTCCTGGTCGGCAAGATCAACCGGGACCTGGTCGGAACGATCAACCGCGAGGCGCTCGACGATCCGGTGGCGGTCGGGGTGTCCGGCGAGGATGCCGGGCTGCTCACCGTCACCCCCCGGGACTCGGCGATGGGCTTCGTCGGCGACGTCAGTTATGTCCGCGCCTCGGTGCTCGAGCGGCTGCTCGACGAGGGGCTGAGCCCGGTCGTCTCGACGATCGGCGCCGACGAGGCGGGCCAACCGTATAACGTCAACGCCGACGAAGCGGCGCGGGCGATCGCGGTGGCGATGGCGGCGGAGAAGATCGTCTATCTGACCGCAGCGCCCGGGCTGCTCGAGGATGTCGCCGACGAGACCAGCCTCGTGCCCCGCCTGACCTCCGCCGAACTGCGCGGACGGATCGAGCATGACAGCGTCAGCGCCGGCATGATCCCCAAGCTTCGGGCCTGCGCCGACGCGGTGGACGCGGGCGTCGGCACGGCGCACATCATCGACGGGCGGGTGCCGCACGCCTTGCTGATCGAGCTTCTGACCGACGAAGGGATCGGGACGATGGTCAAGCGCGAGAAGAGCTGGTGACCCGCCTCCTCACCGTCGGCGATCTCGGCCGCGAGGGGCTGGCCGAGATAATCGCTTTGTCGGAGCTGCCCGATCTCGGCCTGCCGCTCGCCGGCAAGGGCGTGGCCCTCCTCTTCCAGAAGCCCTCCGCCCGAACCCGCAACTCGGTGGAGATGGCGACGGTCCAGCTCGGCGGCCATCCGGTCTACATCCAGAAGGAGGAGGTCGGCCTCGGCACGCGAGAGAGCGCCGGGGACGTGGCCCGGACCCTCGCCTGCTACCATAAGGTGATCGCCGCCCGGGTCATGGATCATCGCGACCTCGAAGCGATGGCCGCGGCGACCGACAAGCCCCTGCTCAACATGCTGTCCGACCGCGCGCACCCGCTGCAGGCGCTGGCCGACCTGCTGACGGTCAGGCAGTTGCTCGGGCGGATCGAGGGCGCCCGGATTGCCTATGTCGGCGACGGCGACAACAATGTCTGCCGCTCGCTCGCCGAAGCCTGCTCGCTGCTCGGCGCCGGGCTGCGCATCGCCAGCCCCGAAGGTTATGGCCTGGATCAGGCGCCCGAACATGTGACCCAGGTCGCCGATCCCGCCGAGGCGGTGGACGGCGCCGACATCGTCTATACCGACGTCTGGGTCTCGATGGGTCAGGACGAAGAGTCGGAAGCGCGGGCATCGGCTTTCGCCGGCTATCGGGTGGACGAGGCGCTGATGGCGCGCTGCCCGGAGGCCCGCTTCCTCCACTGCCTCCCCGCCCGCCGCGGCGAGGAGGTCAGCGCCGGAGTCATGGACGGGCCGCGGAGCGCGGTCTGGCTCCAGGCCGAGAACCGCATGCACACGGCGCGCGGCGCGCTGGCCTGGCTGATGGGAGTGAGGCCGTGAGCGAAGCGCGCGCCCGCCGCCAGAAGGCGATCGCCGATCTGATCCGCTCCGAGGCGCTGGGCAGCCAGGAAGAGGTGACGGCGCGGCTCGCAGCGATCGGCTTTTCCGTCACCCAGGCGACGGTCTCGCGCGACCTCGACCAGATGGGCGCCGTCAAGGTGAAGCGCGGCGGCGCTCTCAGCTACGCCCTCCCGGACCAGCTCGGCGGCAACGACTGGGCGGCGGAGCGGCTGCAGCGAATCCTCGCCGAATGGGTGCTGTCGATCGAGGCGGCCGGCAATCTGCTGGTGATGCGCACGCCGCCCGGCTCCGCCCACCTGGTCGGCCTCGCGCTCGACCAGGCCAGGCTCGACGAAGTGGCCGGAACGATTTGCGGCGACGATACGCTGTTCGTCGCCGTGAAGGACGGCATCGACGCGCGGTTCATGGCGAACCGCTTCCGGAAATTGTCGATGGAGGGGGCGTCGTGACCCTCCCCTCTCTGGAAGGGAGGGGCCGGGGGTGGGTCCGCCGAAGGCGGCCGAAACTCCGACTCCCCGAAAGTCCCGCGGCGCTCGCCTACCCACCCCTGACCCCTCCCTTCCAGGGAGGGGACCCGGTTTCAGGATCTCCACAATGAACCTCCCCGCTCCCAGGAAGGTCGTGCTCGCTTATTCCGGCGGGCTCGACACCTCGATCATCCTCAAATGGCTGCAGACGGAATATCGGGCGGAGGTCGTCACCTTCACCGCCGATCTCGGTCAGGGCGAAGAGGTGGAGCCGGCGCGGCGCAAGGCGGAGCTGCTCGGCATCCGGCCCGAGAACATCTTCATCGAGGATCTGAGGGAAGAGTTCGTCCGCGACTATGTCTTCCCGATGTTCCGGGCGAACACCGTCTACGAGGGGCAATATCTGCTCGGCACGTCGATCGCCCGGCCGCTCATCGCCAAGCGCCAGATCGAGATCGCGCGCGCGGTCGGCGCCGACGCGGTCTGCCACGGCGCCACCGGCAAGGGGAACGACCAGGTTCGCTTCGAGCTAGGCTATTACGCGCTCGAGCCCGACATCAGGGTGATCGCGCCGTGGCGGGAATGGGAGTTCGCCAGCCGCGAGCAGCTGATCGACTTCGCCGAGAAGCACCAGATCCCGATCTCGAAGGACAAGCGCGGCGAATCTCCCTTCTCGATCGACGCCAACCTCCTTCACTCCTCCTCGGAGGGAAAGGTGCTGGAGGACCCGGCGGTCGAGGCCCCGGAATATGTCCACCAGCGCACGCTTTCGCCCGAGGACGCGCCGGACCGGTCGACGGTGATCGAGATCGGCTTCGAGGCGGGCGATCCCGTCTCGATCGACGGCGAGAGGCTGTCGCCGGCGGCTCTGCTCACCCGCCTCAACCGGCTCGGCCACGACAACGGCATCGGCCGTCTCGACCTCGTCGAGAACCGCTTCGTCGGAATGAAGTCGCGCGGCGTCTACGAGACTCCGGGCGGCACCATCCTCCTCGCCGCCCATCGCGGCATCGAGTCGATAACTCTCGACGGCGGCGCCGCCCATCTCAAGGACGAGATCATGCCGCGCTACGCCAGGCTCATCTACAACGGCTTCTGGTTCTCGCCGGAGCGGGAGATGCTGCAGGCGCTGATCGACAGGAGCCAGGAGCATGTCACCGGCACGGTCCGGATGAAGCTCTACAAGGGCAATGCGACGGTGATCGGCCGGGAGAGCCCGCTCGCGCTCTACGACCAGGACTTGGTCACCTTCGAGGAAGGCTCGTCCAGCTACAGCCAGCGCGACGCCGCCGGCTTCATCAGGCTGAACGCGCTCAGGCTGAGGATCGCGGCGACAAGGGCGCGCAAGGCGGAGAGGTAGGCCTCCCTCCCCTCCCTTGCGGGGAGGGGAGTTCATATGCGGATATTGACTTCGATCCGTGCCGGTGGGATTTCGGGCTCCGTGGGGGCGTGGCCAGGTGCCGCGCCGAAGGAATCGGCGAAATCACAAGCCAGCGGTCTGGGCCGAAACGCCCAGCTTTTCCGCTCGGCGAGAGAAGGAGCGACCTATGATCACCGCCTTGAACATGACCGTGCCGCTGAAGCAGGATCCGGAATCGCTGGCCAAGCTTCAGAAGCTGAAGGAGGTCTTCGCCGACCACATCCAGCCCGAGATCGACCGCGCCCTGCGCAAGTCCAGGATCGTGCATTTCGCCCGGGTGCTCGTCATCCATGACAAGTTCCTGCAGGTGATCACCGAGTTTGACGGGGATCCCGAGGAATATACGGAGTTCTTCCGGCGCGAGCTGCCGCACGTCTTCAAGCCGATCTTCGAGCTCGCGGAAGGCGCTCCGGACTGGGACCATCTCAACGACCAGGACACGTTCTTCGAGGCCTCGAAGCGGCTCAACGTGAAGGCTCTGGGCCGGTCAGAGGACGGGCGCGAGGAGCAGGGCTGGCTGTTCAGCTATTTCCCCAGGACGGTCCGCGAGATCGAGGAAGCGCTGGCCGGCAGCGGCGGCGAGGCCGGGAACGGCGGCGAGCCGCAGACCGGGCATGGCGGCGAGCCCCAGGCCGGCAATGGCCGGGCCGACTCCGCCGCCGCGGCCGCCGCGCTCCATGCCGCCGCCGCCGCCTTCACGGCGGCGGCCGCCGCCTTCACCGCCGCCGCCTCGAAGCAGGGCTGAGCCTGAGCTCCGGGGCCGGAGAGCGACGATGACGGTCGATACGGGCGATCTGCAGGGAATGGTGCTCGGCAATATCGCCGGCTACCGGCTTGTCAGGCACCTCATCTTCGCGGCGCCGGACGCCGGAGCGCTGCGGCGTTTCGTCCAGGAGATAAGGCCGCTCATCCTGTTCGGGACCAACAAGCCGACGGCTGCGCGCGGCTGGGTCGCCAATATCAGCTTCGCCGCCGGGGCGATGGCCCAGCTTCTGCCGGCCGACGTCTATGCCAAGCTCGAGAGCACTTTCCGCGCGCCGCCCGACGCGGAGCGGATCGGCGACGTCGGCTCCAGCGCCCCGTCCGGATGGTGGGAGAAACAGTTCCGCGGCGACGAGGTGAGCTGCTTCGTCCATATCCACGCCGTCGGCGAGGAGCAGCTCGAGGCGGCGACTGCGGAGCTGCTGGAGGAAGCGGCGGCGGCCGGACTGGCCGAGAAGATCCCCCGCGCGTCCGGCGGCCGGCTCGACGGCGCCTTTCTCGGCTTCGGGCCGTGCGGCAAGGGAGCGCGGCTCCACTTCGGCTATGTCGACGGCCTCTCCAACGGCAAGGTCGCCTGGGACGGCGCGCCCAGCCCGGAGCGGCCGGTCGATTATCGCTCGGTCGTCATCGGCCATTATGACGACCGCTTCCCCTGCGCGCCGGCCCGCGACCCGGCCGCCACGATCCTTCGCGATTCCTCCTATCTGGTTTTCCGCTGGATCTATCAGGACGTCGCCACCTTCGAACGCTTCCTGACCCAGAAGGCGCCGCCGCTCTTCCCCAAGCTTCCGCCGGCCCGGGCGCGCGAGCTTCTCGCCGCCAAGATCATGGGGCGCTGGCGCGACGGGACTCCGCTCTGCCTTTCGCCCGACGCGCCGGCGCCGGAGCGCTGCGAGGAGAGCTTCGCCTTCGCCGAGGATCTGCAGGGGATCGCCTGCCCCGTCTCCTCGCACGTCCGGGTGATGAACCCTCGCGACCAGGAGCTGTCCGGCATGGCGGTCACCACCGGCGTTCCTCAGATCGTCCGGCGCGGAATGCCCTACGGCCCGGAGCTCAAGGGCGACAAGGACGACAATGTCGACCGCGGCATATTGGGCCTCTTCGTCTGCGCCTCGATCCGCGAGCAGTTCATGCGGCTCGCCGCCTGGGGGCAGCGCAACAATTTCAGCGACGCCTTCCCGGCCCACGGCCGCGACCAGGACGCGCTGATCGGCAACCGGGCGGTACCGGGGGCGACCCGGGAGTTCCGGATTCCGAAAGGCCCGGCGGGCGGAGGCACGGTGACCGGCCTGCCCGACTTCATCCGCACCAAGGCGACCCAGTATCTGCTGATGCCGAGCGGCCAGACCCTGTCGAGGCTCGTGCCTCTCTAGTCCGTCATTGCGAGCGGAGCGAAGCAATCCAGTTTGGCCTCCGACGCCCGCTGGATGGCTTCATCGCTTCGCTCCTCGCAATGACGGCTAAGGCTCCAGCGCCCTCTTCGCCTGCTCCACCTGCTCCCTTACCCGCTCGGGCGCGGTGCCGCCGTAGCTGGTTCGGCTGCGGACGGAGGCGTCGACGGTGAGGACGTCGTAGACCCGCTCGTCGATTCTCGGGTCGATCGCCTTCAGCGCCTCAAGCTCCAGCCCGGCCAGACCGACGTCCCGCTCCTCGGCCGCGGCCACGGCCCGCCCGACAATATGGTGCGCCTCGCGGAACGGCACGTTCGCCTCGCGCACCAGCCAGTCGGCGAGGTCGGTGGCGGTGCTGAAGCCGGCTTCGGCGGCGGAGCGCATCCGCGCCGAATCGAAGCGGGTCGTCTCGACCATGCCGGCGAGCGCCTGAAGCGACAGGAGAAGCAGGTCGTGCGCCTCGAAGACCGGCGGCTTGTCGTCCTGCATGTCCTTCGAATAAGCGAGCGGGAGGCCCTTCATCGTCATCGCCAGAGCGACCATCGCCCCCGCGATCCGCCCCGAGTGGCCCCGGACCAGCTCGGCCGCGTCCGGATTGCGCTTCTGCGGCATGATCGACGAGCCGGTGCTGAACGCGTCGGGCAGGATCGCGAAGCCGAAGGGCTGGCTCGCCCAGACGATCAGCTCCTCGGCGAGGCGGGAGAGGTGGAGCGCGCACTGGACCGCCGCCATCAGATAATCGAGTGCGAAGTCGCGGTCCGAGACGGCGTCGAGCGAATTGGCGCAGGGCCGGTCGAAGCCGAGCGCGGCGGCGGTGGCCTCCCGGTCGATCGGGAAGCCGGTGCCGGCGAGGGCGGCGGCTCCGAGCGGGCTTTCGTTGAGGCGCTCGCGCGCGGCGGCGAAGCGCGAGCGGTCGCGGCGCATCATCTCGTAATAGGCCATGAGATGGTGGCCCAGAGTGACGGGCTGGGCGGACTGGAGGTGGGTGAAGCCGGGCATGACCGTCTCGGCATGCTCCTCCGCGCGCGCGACCAGGACTCGCTGGAAGGCGGCGAGAGCGGCATCGCTTTCGTCGATCGCGGCGCGGACCCAGAGGCGGAAGTCGGTCGCCACCTGATCGTTGCGCGAGCGGGCGGTGTGGAGTCGGCCGGCGGCGGGCCCGATCATCTCGGCGAGCCTCGCCTCCACATGCATGTGGATGTCCTCGAGGGCCGGGTCTTCCCTGATCCCGATCCGGGCATATTCGTCCTCGATCCGCTCCAGCCCCTCGGCGATGGACGAGGCGTCGCCTTCCGGCACGATCCCCTGGGTCTCGAGCATGGCCACATGGACGAGCGAGGCTGCGATATCCTCGCGCCAAAGCCTTTTGTCGAAGCCGATCGAGGCGTTGATCTCGCGCATCAGGGCCGCCGGCCCGCCGGCGAAGCGGCCGCCCCACATCAGGTTGCTGCTGGGTTTTTCGTCGGCGACGGCGGTTCTCCCTCGCCGCGGCGATAGCGCCTCACCCTCCCCATGCAAAGCATGGGGAGGCAATTACACCCCGACATCCTCCCGGTCGTCGAACACCGCCCGCGGCACCTCCACGCCCTCGCGCTCGTCGTCCCAGATCATGTGCATCAGCCACCAGCGCCGGCCGTCGTTGAACAGATGGGCGCAGTTCATTCCGCGCTTGATCAGCTCGCCGCCGTCGGGCTCGGTGCGCGCCTCGTAGGCGGAGAAGACCTGGGCGACGTTGCCGAAGCGCACCGTCCGCCGCTCCGTCTCGACCTCGTAGAAGGGCATGCCGGCGAGCAGCGCCCTCGCATTCGCCTCATATTCGTCGGCCGAGAAGGAGAAGGCGACCGGCCGTCCCGACTCGTCGAGCCGGGTCCGAACCAGCCGCACGTCCGGATGGTAGATCCGCCGCGACAGCTCGAAATCCTGCCCGCCCGGCGGGCCGGAGATAGAGCTGTAGAGCGCCGTCATCAGCTGGTCGATCGTCGCGAACTCGTGAATCTCCTCGGTCATCCATGCCCTCCCTGCCGGACCGCCACATTGCACAAAGGGGGACGTTCAGCTATGGGCCGCGCAAGAGCCCTGGGTGCCCGTCCGCGGACGACGCTTCCGGGGCCGATTTTTTCCCAGTCCCTGGAGGGCGCCCCGTCCATGTCCCGCCGCCGCCAGATCTACGAAGGCAAGGCCAAGATCCTCTACGAGGGGCCCGAGCCGGGCACGCTGATCCAGTATTTCAAGGACGACGCCACCGCCTTCAATGCCCAGAAGCGCGGCACCATCTCGGGCAAGGGCGTGCTCAACAACCGGATCTCCGAGCATATCTTCACCCTGCTCGGCCAGATCGGAATCCCGACCCACTTCATCCGCCGGCTCAACATGCGCGAGCAGCTGATCCGCCAGGTCGAGATCATCCCCATAGAGGTGGTGGTGAGGAACGTCGCCGCCGGCACCCTCTCGACCCGCCTCGGAATCGAGGAGGGCACCCAGCTCCCCCGCGCGATCCTCGAATATTTCTACAAGGACGACGCCCTGGGCGACCCGATGATCGCCGACGAGCATATCGCCTGCTTCGGCTGGGCGAGCCAGGAGGAGATGAACGACATCGCCGACATGGCGGTCAGGGTGAACGATTTCCTCTGCGGCCTGTTCGCCGGAATCGGAATCCGCCTCGTCGACTTCAAGCTCGAGTTCGGACGGATCTGGGAGAATGAATATCCCCGGGTGATCCTCGCCGACGAGATCAGCCCCGACGGCTGCCGGCTGTGGGACATGCAGACCAACGAGAAGCTCGACAAGGACCGCTTCCGCCGCGACCTCGGCGGCGAGGCCGAAGCCTATCAGGAAGTCGCCCGGCGGCTGGGGCTGATGCCCGAGGGCGACAGCAACATGGTCCTCGACCTCGACAAGCACCGGCAGAAGAAGGGCCGCTGAGCCGCCCGGAGTCAGCGATACGGCACCGCGGCGCCGGCGAACGGATCGGGACTGCCGGGGCCGGGGGGCGGCGGGGGCGGGGGCGAAACCGGGACCGGCGGCCCGGCCGGCGGCGCGGCCGGCAAGGCCGGCACCGCGGCGGCCGGTCCGGCGAGGCCCGCGGCCGCCTGAATTCCGGCGGCGATGCTCGCCGCGCCGAACAGGATGAAGCAGCCGGCGACCACCGACGCTCCCCGCCGCACGTCGATCCGCCCCGACAGCATCATCAGTCCGACCGCCGCGAAGCAGACCACCGCCACGCTCGTCGCCGCCGTTCCGAGCATGGTGCCCTGCAGCCACTGGACGGCCGCGACCACCGCGCCCGACCCGTTCGGATCGGCCAGCGGGGACGATAAAGGCGAGTCGCTCCAGGCCAGGTTTCCGCTCCGTCTCCTCCGGGCGCGCACCGCCGGTGGGGGGCGACCGAAATCGCCCTGCTGCTCTTAGCTCGCCGAGCCGCAAAAACCCATCGGCAAAGCCGTTCGGGTCGTAGCGATATTCCATGTCGTCGCCCGCATTGGAGGCAGCGGGGGCGTTGGCGGCGCCGGGCGTCGTCTTCGAGGGGAGCCAAACCCGTCATAGGCGGCGGTGGCGCCCTCGCCGTTCGATCCGAGCATCTCAAACCTGCGGCGGGAGTCGCGTAGGCGAAATCCTCCCCGACCGTTCGGCTCGGATTCGCTCGTGCCGAGTTCCGCAGCCACCGCGACGAGAGCCGCTATCACGGCATCATCTAGATCTTGCTCACTCGGCAGAGCACCGTTCCATTCAGATCGAAGCGCTTCCACAGCTTCGTTTTCGCCTATCATATCGGATCGAAAGGTATAAATGTCGCTCTGCCCCATTGTCCGCCATATTGCTCGTCGAGGAGAGCGGCCGAACGGACCCGTCATAGGCGGTGCTCACCTTCCACGTGAACCAGGCCCCGACCTGCAGGCCGCGCAGGTCGTATTCGTCGCGCGTTTGCGGGAAGGCTGACGTCGATTCGAGCTTCCGGAAGGGTTGGCCGCAAGCCTTTGCTATTCTTTACGCGCCCTGCGTGTCGCGCCACGGCTTGTTTCGAAATCCCCCCGGTCCAGAAAGCGCCGGGCGGCCCAGCGCGTCAAATCCCAGGAGTCGGTCGGCAGACCAGCCTCGACGATCCTCTGCCGTGCAATGTTTCGCTCCGCGCAGCACATCACGCTGTTCATCGCCCAATAGCGAACATCCTGCCGGCCATGCCGGAGAAAAGACAGAGCGGTAGGGAGGAGCGGCGCTCCCGCTTCGCTAAGCTCTGAGAGAACATAACCGCCGTCTGCCACGAGCCGCTCGTCGCTTGAGTCCAGCAACCTTAGCAATAGTGTCGGATCCTCACGCTCACGCAGGAGCTTGATCAGTCGCCCGAGATCTTCCGACGTATGCCGGTTCGCAGCGATGCGCTCTATAATGTCCTCGGACTCAGAGGCTACCATGGGTATCCACTCTTATTGCGCTCATCCCTGAACCTCCTAAGCCGGCTTGGGTCAGAAGCTGTCACCCAGAATTGTATAGGAAATCAGTAATGCGAGCAGTGAGGCGGCAACGCTCGTCGCCGTAAATATGACGATAGCCTTGGGAATTGTCGGCGGCCTGCAGAGATAGGTGGAAAGTGCCGCGGCGGCGGCCACGAGAAACCAATCGAAAATAGCGCTTGCGCCAAGCACGTCTGCCAGCCTCAATGCAGTGAAAGTTGCAGCATATATAGCTAGTATGGCAACTGCGAATAACGGGCGCATGAGATCAACTCCTGGTCACTAGCAGCTGCTGCTATTCCGAATGCTTAAGCTGTCTTTCTTTTTGCAGACCTCCTGCGGAAGCGGTCGACTGAAACTGCTAGGCGGGATAGGCTTGCTGAACCCTGGTGCGTAACCCACTTTTGGAATGCTGTTAAACCCTGCCTCTCGCAACACACCGGCAGTAAAGCTGTTGGAGTTATAACTTTCGTCACCTTGGTTAGGCGTTGCGTCGTAGTCGAGGCCGTCGCTGCATCGTGCATTTGCCGCCCCGAGGCTTAGGATCATCTGGTCTTCAGTCTTCCCAGCTGGGAGGGCTAGGACATGCCGGTAATTATTCTTGGAGGTACTTACGTCTGTGGGACGATTGACCCTTCCCACCAAGCGCCCATCTTCGGGGCCCGCACCTACAGTCGCGAAGCGGCGGCCGTCCGGTAGCCTGTTTTGAAATACGGGATTATTTCGGTAACGCTCCTGGTTCTGCGGAACGATTATGATTTTGGTATGGCTGAAACCGGCGAAGAGGTTGTGCGCTGCGAGGATGATTTCTTCTCCGCTCGGGTCAACTGCGTTGAGCGGATCATTCCCAACATAAGCGTACAGGTTAATCTGATCCTCGTATCCGATCGGATCGACCTGCATGAACCGCCCGAGCGTCGGCGAGTAGATGCGGGCCTTGTAGTAATAGAGGCCGAGCTCGGGGAGCCACGCCTGCCCTGTGTACTGGAACCTGCCCTGGTTGCGGGCGTCGGGGATGCCGAATGAGTCATAGGCGTTGATCGCCAGCTTGCTTCCGACGGCGTCGGCGACGGCGACGATCGAGCCCTGGTGGTCAGCGAACAGGCTGCGGCGGCCGGCGACGGTCGCGCCTTCGTACCAGAGGATGGGGTCGTCGGCTCCGGCGCCGTGGACATAGCGGCGAAGGAGCGTGCCCGAGCCGTCATATTCCGCGACCAGCTCGTGGCCGTCGTAGAGGAACGAGGTCGTGCCGGCGGGGCCCGACACCTGCCACAGCCGCCCGAGCGGGTCATAGGTCAGGGTGAAGCTCGAGGCGCCGGAGGCGGAGACCAGCCGGTTCTCGGCATCGTAGACGTAGGTGGTCGAGCCGGACGCTCCGGAAACCGAGGCGACGTTGCCGTTGGCGTCGTAGCCGAACGTCGCCGTCGTGGCGCCGCCGGTGCTTGTGTACTGGTTGAGCCCGTTGGTGGCGTAGCTGCGCTGGACCGGCGCCGCCCCGGACCAGGCGTAGAAGTCGTTGTCGCGGGTCTCCTCCATCAGCTGGCCGGCGGGACTGTAGCTTGGGAAGGTCCACAAGACGTCGCCGGCGGCACCCACGAACGAATCCCTGATCGAGGCGGGGCGGCCGATGCGGTCGTAGCCATATTGGGTGGAATCGCCGAAGCGGCGGGCGAAATAGTGGAGCTGCGAAAAGTCGTTATAGGCGAAGGACCATGATCGCGGCGGTCGAGCCGAGCGCGCCCTGATACACTTCGGTGGCCCGCCCCACCCCGTCGCGGGCGGTCCAGAATCTCTGCCCGTCAGGAGCCGGTCTCCACGCGCCGCCCGCCGCGGTCGAAGCGGTGCGAGACGGTGCGCGAGTGACCGCCCATGTTGCTCGTGGTCGAGGCGATCCGCCCAAAGCCGTCCCAGGCGTTGGTAACGGCCCAACTATTCCCGCGTCCAAGCCGAGGTTTCAGCGGCCGAAAAAGTCGTAACTGTCCCGTATTCTCCGGCGGAGTCGTAGATGTTGCGCACCGCTGCGGGGCGGCGCCGTTCGGTCGCGCGTGGTGAGACATCAGAAATTGGTTACTGTCCCCATTTTTCCTGTTATCGTTTTGACTGTCATCGCCTTGGGCGTCTTGTTAGGGGCGTTGCTGCGAGCGAAATACCCGGACAGCGCTCCCACGTGCATGCCGTAAAAATGCTTCCTACCAAAAAGTAAGCTGTCTCGTTTCGTTTACGACCAGCCACGGGTAGCTCGAAGCGCAATGAGCAGCTTCCATCCCGGTGCAATTTCCACGTGATAACATATTTGCGGCGTCCATCCGCCTCAGGCGCCATCAGCGCTTCCGACTTCTCCTGAATGTCCGAGGGATAAGAGCCACAAGCCCTGTCCTCGACAATCCGAATTGTCTCCGAACCCAGCATCCTGCTCCGTAACGTCCAAACTCGTGTATTGTTGTCTATTGTAGTGACGTCGAAGTGAGTTGTAGTTTGGATCATGCACCACGCTTGGGTACGGATATCGCACGCCTGCACAGGTTCGGCTCCCTGAGGCTCGGGTATAGCCACTAGAGCCAATGCGGTGGCAGCAAGGCTCATCATTGACATCCTCCAGATTTGCTCTTGGGCTGGCAGCGCACCACTTTATCAGCGTGCTGCAACATCTCGTCAATCTGCTTAGCATTGGCCGGACCGCGCTTATCGCCCATAATCGTATTGGTGTGACCTGGAAGTGCAACGGTTCCCAGGAAGTTTCCTGCTGCGTCTGCAACATCGCTGTAGTAGTTTGGAACCCCAACGGCATGCCCGAACTCATGGCCGACGGTTTCTGGAGAAGCATTAGAGCTCAGCGTGACTTTCCTTCCATTGATCCTGTTAGTATGTGAACGTAGAAGTGCAGGATCTCCTTTAAACATAATAGGATTACTTTGATGACTATTAATTGCGACAACAGTGACTTTCTGCCCTGAGCTAGAGGTCCCGCTCCAGTTATCTCTGATACTTTGTTCGATTATCGAGTTCGAAGGAATCGGTCCATTAGATCTGTCAACTTGATATGTCTGCTCTACAACGATAGTTCCATCTTGCCGATAGTAGTGGGTCTCCCTGCCTGTAGGATCCTTTTTATTCATCGGATCATTCTTGACGTATGTGTACAGGTTGATCTGATCCTCATATCCGATCGGGTCCGTCTGCAGAAACCGCCCGAGCGTCGGCGAGTAGATGCGGGCCTTGTAGTGGTACATGCCCAGCTCAGCGAGCCACGCCTGGCCGGTGTACTGGAACCGGCCTAGGTTGCCCGTTCCGGGCGTTCCGTCCGGGCCGGCCTTGGCGATGCCGTATGCGTCGTAGGCGTTGATCGCGAGCCTGCTGCCGACGGCGTCGGTGACGGCGACGATCGAGCCCTGGTGGTCGGCGAACAGGCTCCGGCGTCCGGCGACGCCGGCGCCTTCGTACCAGAGGATGGGGTCGTCGGCTCCGGCGCCGTGGACGTAGCGGCGGAGAAGCGTGCCCGAGCCGTCATATTCCGCGACCAGCTCGTGGCCGTCGTAGAGGAACGAGGTCGTGCCGGCGGGGCCCGACACCTGCCACAGCCGCCCGAGCGGGTCGTAGGTCAGGGTCGCATTCTTCGCGCCCGAAGCCGACACTAGCCGGTTCTCGGCATCGTAGGTGAAGGTCGTCGAGCCGTCGGAGGTCAGGTTGCCGTTGGCGTCGTAGGTGAAGGCGGCGGCGCCCGCGGTCGTATATTGGTTGAGCCCGTTCACCGAATAACGCCGGTTGACGGTATAGGTCCCGGTCAAGGCATAGGAATCGTTGCCGCCGGTGCGGGTGACGATCTGCGAAGCGGGATTGTAGGCGAAGCCGATCGCCTGGTCCGAACCCGTTCCGGCGAGGTCGTGGGCCAGCGACTGGAGCCTCGAGGCCGGATCGTAGCCGTAGGCGGTGAAGGCGCCCCTGTAGCCCGCCGTCCGGCGGCGGCCCGCGGCATCGTAGTCGAATGTGGCCACGACCGACCCGGGCTCCGTCACCGCATTCATCCGGCCGAGCCCGTCATATCCTAAGCCGAAAACCATGCCGTCCGGATGAGTGACGTGAGTCCGGCGCCCGCCGGAATCGTGGGCGTAGGTCAAGGTGCGGGCGACCCCGCCCATATTGCTCGTCGAGGAGAGCGGCCGGCCGAATCCGTCATAGGCGGTGGCGATGCCGTGCCCCGTCCAGGTGAACCAGGCGGCGATCTGAAGCCCGCGCAAATCGTAGCTGTAGCGCACGTCGGCGGTGGGGCCGGGCGCGTCCTTGAGGACGACGCGATTGAGCGCGTCGTAGGTGTAGAGGATCGTGCTCCCGTCGCGCTTCCTCAAGCTCGTGCGGTTGCCGTGGGCGTCGTAGCCGTAGCTCTCGAAATCGCCGGTCGAGCAGTCGCCGCCCAACGCTCCGGCGGTCGCCTTCGACGGGAAGATCCAGCAGGTCTGGCGGTCGTGTCCGTCGTAACGCAGCTCCGAGCGGTTGCCGTTCGCGTCTATCACCGCACTCCGCTTGCCGTTCGGCCAATATTCGTAGCCGGCGTAATTCTGCTGGAGGTTCGCCGGAAAGCCGTTCGCCGTAGTGACCCCGTAGGCCCGCTGGATCGCCTTCAGCTGTCCGGCAGAATCGTAGACGTTGCGAGTGATCCGGTCGGGGCCGTAGCTGCCTTGCGTGCCGAGGCTGCACGCCGAGGCTGGGAGGCTGCCGAAGGCCGCCGGGTTCATCCGCACCGCCGTGCATTCGGGCCGTCCCACCGCATCATAGCCATATTGGGCGGCCGACTGGGTCGCGCTTCCGCCGACCAGGCTCTCGCTCGCCTTGCGCCCGGCCGCGTCGTAAGTCGTGACGACCTTGCGGTCGACGATCATCCCGGCGAGCGCGGCGTCGGACCGGTCGGCGGCGCTTCCCGTCTCGACCTGTGTCGGCTGGTTGTCGCCATTATAGGTGATGCGGGTCGCCGGCACCGGCAGTGGGCCGGCGCCGTCGGGATCGGGGCCCAGGGTTGCCACCAGCCGGCGCAGCGCATCGTAGACGTAGCGGGTGGTATCGGCATTGCCGGCCAGCGGACTGTCGACCGACACCAGATTGCCGATTGGGTCGTAGCTCCTGGTGACCGTCGAGCTCGCCGAATTGTCGCCCGCCCTGACCGTCTCCGTGGCGACGAGCAGATTGTCGTCATAGGTGTAGCTGGTCACCACCTCGTCGGCGGTGCCGGCGCAGCTCGCCTGGGTGCGGCACTGCGAGGCCGACACCAGCTTCCAGACCGGCGGCTCGCTCACCAGCACGCCCGAGGCGTCGAGGGCCTTCGCGGAGAGCTGCTGATAGGTGAAGCGGGTCTGGGGCGCGACTCCGTTCCAATCCGCCGGCAGCGTCGTGGTGAGGACGCCGCCATGGACCGGGTCGTAGGTGTAGTCGGTGCGCTTTCTCCCCGGGTCGGTCTCGTAGGCCGGCTTGTTGCACCACCGGTAGGTCGTGGCAGAGCAGCTCGCCGGATAGCTCCACGTCCAGGTCTGTGCCGGTTCGCCCGAGCCCGGCTTCGGCATGCGGGTCGCGCTCTGCAGGTTCAGCCGGGAGCTGAACTCGTCCGTATTGTCGTAGACGAACTTCGTCGAATTCCCTTCGGGATAGGTGATGCGCGTCAGCTTGCCGAGGCCGCTCAAGTACATGCTGCCGAAGTTGCGGTCGAAGACATAGCTCGTGTCGCGGTTGATCTCGTCGTTCATGACCCGCGTTATGTAGATGTCGGACATCGAGTCGACGGTCTCGCTGTAGGAGAGCGAGGCCGGAGAGCCGGCAGGATTATGCCGAGTCGTGGTGCCGACGCATTTGTCGAAGAAGGGGTAGGATGGGGTCGTCGGATAGGTGTAATTCCACGAGCCTGCGGGCGACTGAACCCTCCAGATGGGGGTGCCGTCGCGGCAGGGAGGCACCAATCCCGGCGTGCCCCAATCCATGTCCCTGGTGGTGAACAGATTCGAGACGCCCGCCCCGCTCGTGATCGTCCAATACCATTCATAGACAGGCTTTTCATTCGCATAGCTCTGGACGATGGGGCCCCGTTGCTTCGGTGTATAGGTGACGCTGCGCAGACCCGACGTCGTCACCACGCGGCTGCCCGCGGCGTCTGTCGATGAGCCGATGTTGGGCCAGTTGACCGCCGGGCCGGAGCATGTCGCCGCGAGCGGGGCGCAATAGAGGTGGCGGCGGTTGATCAGGGTCGCCTTGATCAGCTCCCGGTAGCCGCCGCCCCACTGGAAATGGAGCTGGTAGCCGGCGCTGCTGATGATCGACTTCAGTCGGTCGCTCCGGCCGTCAAGAGGAGGTTGGGAGTAATGGTAGGTGAGCGTCTCACCGTTCGCGTACTGGATCGAGGTGAGATACGCCTGCAGCGGGTTGCCGGGGAGTGGGTTGTTCGTCGGGGCGAAGGTCCATTGCGCCCCGTCCTTGTCGAGGACGGTCCACCCGGCGCCGCGGCGGGACCCGTCCGTCAGAGGCGCGCCGGCATAGCGGTTCCGCTCGACCCGGCCGCCCAGGTCGAACTCCTCCCAGGCCATTCCGCACCCCGGATAACTCGGATCGCAATGGAGAGAGGCGAAGCCCCATTGCGGGGTTCCGCGCACGCCGTCCCATCCTTCGGTGACGTGGAGCGCCGGGGAGGCGGCGTCACCTATGCTGATCTGGCTTTCTATCCCGGAGCGGCGGCCTGACAAGAGATCGATGCCTGCTTCGTCGATCAGTCGAACCTCCGGCTGGGGCGCCGCCTGGTCCGTGACCTGCGCCGCCGCCTGACCGGCGCCGAGCAGCAGCATGAGCAGGGCGAATAAGCGGCCGATCCTTTGGAACATCATCCGCTTGCCGTTTCGGTGGCTGCCGGGAAAGCGGCGAGCGCCGCGGCGGCGGCGGTCACAGGCACTGATCCCTTGGTACGTCGAGGCAGAGCGTCGCGGGCGCGCTGGCTCCGGCGCCTATCGCTGACGGTGTAGGTGGTGGAGAATGGCACGACCGAGCCGCCATTGGTGTAGCGGATCGTCGTCGCCGACAGGATGGAGAAGCCCGAGTCGCCGCTGACCGCGGTGACCGTCAGATCGTCGACCGCAGTCGCCGGGCGGCTCCGGACCGACGGCGGCGGCGGAGGTGGCGGCGGAGGAGGAGGAGGAGTCCCGCTGCCCGCGCCCGACACATTGTAGCTCGACCGGTTGCCCGCCGCGTCGTAGCCGATCGAGGAGGTAATTCCGTTGTTGACCGTGCCGCTGCTCGTCGTGGCGGTGAGCCGCCCCAGAGCGTCATAGCTGTAGGTGACGGTCTCGCTCGCGCCGGCGGCGCTCGCCAGGGCGAAGACGGAGCAGGCCAGGAGATAGTGACCGCGTTGCTGCATCTGCCCCCCGCTCCGACGCCGGCGTGAGCGGCGAGGCTCCCTGCCCCGCCCGACTCGGCATTGGAACACCAGTAGAACAGCTAAATTCGGCCATTGCAAAGGCTGTCCCATCCGAAACGGACTTGGCTCGCTGAGAGCGCAAAAAAAGCCCCGCCGTTTTCCGGCGGGGCTGCGGCCTTTCGGCTCTCTCCTAGGCTTGGATCAGTTGGCCGCGGCGGGGCCGCCGATGGCGATTCGGGTGGCGGCGGCGGCGCGCTGCTGGACCGACTGCAGGTAGCTGGTCGACTGCAGGAAGGGGACCGGGTTGACCGCCTTGCCGTCGATCCGGACTTCGTAATGGAGGTGGCTTCCGGTCGAGCGGCCGGTCGAGCCCATCAGGCCGATCACGTCGCCGCGCTTCACCTTCTGGCCGGCGCTGACCAGCGACTTGGAAAGGTGGCCGTAGCGGGTCTGGATGCCGTGGCCATGCTCGAGCTCGACGAGATTGCCGTAGCCGCCGCTATTATATTCGGAGCGGCCGACGACGGCGTCGGCGGTGGCGTAGATCGGGGTTCCGATCGGGCCGGCGAGGTCGATCCCGGCGTGCATCGCGGCGCGGCCGCGGAACGGATCGGAGCGCACTCCGTAGCCGGAGGTGAAGTTGGTGCCGCGGACCGGCTCGGTCGACGGGATGGCGACGGTGCCCTGCTCGAGCTGGTCGAGCCTGGTCCAGCTGTTGAACAGGGCCTTGAAATTGGGATCTGCGGCGCGGACCGTCTCGACCGGCTCGAACGGACCGCCGACGCCCGACTGCAGGCGGCGCGGGTCGAGGCCGAGGCGGCGGACTTCGCTCGCGGTGAGCTGGTAGCGGCGCTGAGCGGCTTCCTTGATGACGGCGACGTCGGCCTGCATCGCGGCGAGCTCGCGCTCCATGCGGGTGACGTCGGCCTGGCTGGGGGCGCTTGCCGCGTTGGCGAGCTGAGCGGCGGCGAAGATCGACCAGAAGAGCGTGACGAGGAGGGCGAAGGCGGCCGCGGCCTGCACTCCGGAGCCGACGCGGACCCGCCGCAAGGCCTTGCCGTCATGAAGGAAAATGTCGCGCGGCTTGAACATGGCGCGGAACATTCCGAAGAGCCCCGCATTGTTGGTCTTAGTCAGCACAATCTCGTCCCCGACTGGCCGCCCCTTACTGGGCGCGGCCACGCATTAAGGCGCGACCGAAAGCATTAAATCTAAGGCGTTTCCGCCCCCTCGATACGTCAGGGAGTTGCCCCCTCCGCGACGTGTGCCCGGAGACTGTTAAACATCTCCTGCCACGGCAAGTGCGGCGTAGTAATCCCGGGACAGACCGGCTTCGTCGCGCGCCGAATCGTTGAACGGAGGCTTCAGAACCCCCCGGAAGTGGGCCCGGACCAAACGTTTCCATTCCGAAACAGGCTCGATTCCCTGCGATTCACAGCCCCATCTGAACCAGCGCGAGCCCGCCGCGACGTGCCGGATTTCGTCGCGGTAGATGCGCCCGAGGATGGCGGCCGAGCGGCGGTCTCCGGCGGCCTCGAAGCGGGCCACCGCCGCCGGCGTGACGTCCAGCCCGCGCGCCTCCAGCACCATCGGCACGACCGCCAGCCGGGCGAGCGGATCCCGCGCCGTCGCCGCCGCCGCTTCCCACAATCCGTCATGCGCGGGAAGCTCGCCGTAGCCGGAGCCCAGCGCCCTGAGCCGCCGGTCGAGAAGCGCGAAATGCATCGCCTCGTCGGCCCCGACCGCGAACCAGTCGTCGACGAAGGCCGGCGGAAAGGCGGCGCCGAAGCGGCCGGCGAGATCGAAGGCGAGGTCGATGGCGGAAAATTCGATATGGGCGAGAGCGTGGAGCATCGCCGCCCGGCCCCGCTCCGAGCCGCCCCGCCCGCGCTTGGGCATTTGCGAGGGCGGCAGCAGCGCCGGCCGTTCGGGCCGGGCCGGAGCATCGGGCATCGCCACGTCGAAGGCGTGCTCGAGCTCGCCCCGGCGCCAGGCACGGGCGGCAGCGCGGGCGGCGCGCACCTTGGCCGGCGGATCGGCGCAGAGGAGGACGGAGAGGGCGGCCCCGGCGACGGTGGAGGGGAAATTGGACGGCATTCTCACATCCGTTCGGGCTGAGCTTGTCGAAGCCCTCCCTTCTCCACCCAGGGCGAGAAGGAAAGCCCTTCGACAGGCTCAGGGCGAACGGGTGAGCGAAGTCAAAGCGCGTCCAGGCTTTCCTCCAGCCGGTCGAGGTCGATCCCGGTGCGCAGCGTGTCGAGCCCGTCCACCACGAAATAGCGCGGCTGGAACGTGTCGGACCGGTAGGGGGTCCGGATCACCCGCTCCAGGTCGAAGGGCAGACGCTCGGGCCGGGCGCTGTCGAGCGCATAGGCCGCTTCGCCGAAGCTGGAGGCGAGACCCGCGCCGTAGAGCCGGAGCGCCCCGTCCTCCAGCGCCACGCCGAATTCCACGGTGAACCAGTAGAGCCGCGAGAAGATCGCCACCCGGTTCTTCGCCACCGCCTTCAGCCCCTCCTCGCCGAGCCGCTGCATGAAGTCCGCGAACCAGCGTGTCGCGAGCATCGGGACATGGCCGAACACGTCGTGGAAGACGTCCGGCTCCTCCAGATAATCGAGGCTGGAGGCGGGCCGGATGAAATTGCCGGCCGGGAACTGGCGGCGGGCGAGATGGGCGAAGAATATCTCGTCGGGAAGCAGGCCCGGCACCGGCACCACCGTCCATCCCGACCGCGGGAACAGCCGCTCGTTCAGATCGTCGAAATTGGGAATTCCCGAGCGCGACAGGAGCAGCGAGTCGAGCCCCTTCTCGAAGGTCGCGACGGCGCGGCCGGCGAGCTTGCGGCGCTGGCGGGCGTAGAGAATGTCCCAGACGCGATGCTCCTCGGCGGTGAAATGCGCCCAGTTTTGCGGGATGGTCCAGTCCTCCGCCGTGCCCGGCGGGCGCGCCGGCGGCGGAGAAGGGAGGGTCTCGGTAAAGTCGGTGAACATCTGGGTCTCTCCACGTGAAAAACCCCGCCCGGAGGTCCGGACGGGGTCGGTTTGAAGCTGAGGCTTGTTAAGCGCGCGCTATTCCGGTCCCGCCCGAGCGATTCCGTAATAATAATAGCTGGAAGCCGCGGCGGAGATCGTCGCGAGTCTGTGGGCGGCGGTGGCGCTCATCGGCTTCATCCTTCGGAGGCTGACCTACGCAAGCCTGTTTGTCAACTTGGCGGTGACCCCGCCATGAACGCCGCCTCCACCTCCGCCAGCATTCGCGCCTCCTGCGTCTCGTAGCGCGGCGAGAAGTGGAACGGCTCGAGCCGGCGGACCGCGGCGGCGCGGCCGATCTCGCCCGCGGCCGTCGTGGTGAGATGGGCCCGCGCCCGCGCCCGCGCCCGATCCTCGGCGGCGAAGCAGGATTCGAGGAAGAAGATGTCGGCGCCGCGGGCGAGGTCGGCGATCGCCTCCCGGTTGGCGGGCGTGTCGGCGACGTCGGTGACATAGGCGAGCTTCTGCCCCGGCCCGACGCTGACCAGGTCGCGCAGCTCGGCCAGCGGAACGGCTCCGCCCGGCAGGTCCACCGGCCAGTCGTCCGGCCGCCCCTCCAGCACCGCCTGCTTGAGGCCCTGAAGCCACGGCCCGGCGGCAAGACCCCGCGCCTCGACCCGGTTGGGCCAGACGTTGACGTGCGCCGGCTCGGCGACGGCGAAGCCGAGGCAGGGCCCGTGGTGCTCGAGCAGGGCGGCCCGGACCGCCAGCCCGTCGACTCGGGCGACCAGCCCCGCCTCCGCCTCGCCTTCGCCCAGGTCCTCGCGGGCGAATGCCCGCTTGAAGCGAAATCGCGCGGCGCGGGTGCGGCCGTGCGGGTGGAGCTCGGTGACCCGGAAGACCAGGTCGGCCTCGTAGCGGTCGACCAGGTCCCATTGATAGCCCAGGAGCTTGTGGCCGACCTGATCGGCGAAGCCCGGCGGGCCGACCAGCTCGATCGTCGCGTCGCGGCCGACATTGATCCGAAGCAGTGCGTCGAAGCCGATGAAATGGTCGATATGGGTGTGGGTCACGAAGACGTGCGACACGCGCAGCAGGTCGCGGGCGGACAGCGGCGACAGGTCGCCGAGGTCGAACAGGAAGGCGCGGCGGCGGTGCAGCTGCTCGACGAACAGCCCGGGGTCGCCGAACCGCCCGTTGACGAGGCGCGGGTGGAGCGTCGGCCGCATCGGCGCCCTTCCCCCGGTCAGGGCAGCTCGCGCGCCGCCTCGAGCACTTCCTCGGCGTGGCCGGGAACCTTCACCTTGCGCCACACCCTTTTCACGACGCCGTCGCGGTCGATGAGGAAGGTGGCGCGCTCGATGCCCATATATTTGCGGCCGTACATCGACTTTTCCACCCAGGTGCCGAAAGCCTCGCAGACCGAGCCGTCGGCGTCGGTCGCGAGGGGCACCTTGAGGGCGAACTTCTCGATGAACTTCACATGCTTTTTCGCGTCGTCCCTGGACACTCCGAGGATCCAGGTGCCGGCATTCTTGAACTCGTCGGCCAGCGCCGTGAAGGCCTGCGCCTCGGCGGTGCAGCCCGAAGTGTCGTCCTTGGGATAGAAATAGACGACCAGCTTCTGCCCGCCGAAATCGGCGGGGCTGATCGCCTTCCCCTCGATGCTGGCCAGCTTCACGTCCGGAACCTTGTCGCCTTCGCTCAGCATTTCATCCTCCCGACGCCACCCGGCGCCACAGCTCCGCCACCCTCTGCCGCGCCGCGTCGTGGGCCGCAAGCAAAGCGTTCCAGTCGGGCAGGCCGCAGGCGGCTGCGACGAGGGGCCTGGTCTCGTCGGGCGGCTCGTCCGAGGCCGGCGAGACCAGGCGGAACATGACCAGCATCCGGGTCAGCAGGCGCAGCGCCGGGTCGATCTCGCCCGACACCAGGCCCGCCGCGGCCAGCTCCTCCAGCGCATCCTCGAGATGGGGGTGGAGCCCGATATTGTGCCTGAGCTGAAGCGTGTGGACGGCGAATTCGAGGTCGACCAGACCGCCCGGGCCGAGCTTGATGTCGAACCGTCCCCGAGGCGGCTTGTGCGAGGCCATCTCCGTCCGCATCGCCACCGCGTCGGCGACCAGCCGCGCCGGGTCGCGCTTCCTGGCCAGGGTGGAGTCGATCACCGACTGAAGCGCCGCCCGCGCCACGGCCGAACCGAAGACCGGGCGGGCGCGGGTGAGCGCCATATGCTCCCAGGTCCAGGCCTGCTCGCTCTGGTAGCGGGCGAAGCTTTCCAGGCTCACCGCCAGCATCCCGTCCGTCCCCGAGGGGCGAAGCCTGGTGTCGACCTCGTAGAGCGGCCCGGACGCCGTCGGGACGCTCAGGGCGGCCGTCACCCGCGGCGCCAGGCGGTTGAAATAATCGGTCGCGCGAAGCGGCCGCGGACCGTCCGATTCGGCTTCGTGGGTGCCGCTGAAGATATAGACGAGATCGAGGTCGGAGGCGTGGGTCAGGGCCTCGCCGCCGAGGCGGCCCAGCCCCATGACCAGAAGCTCCGAGCCGGCGACCCGGCCGTGCCGCGCCTCGAACTCGGCGACGGCGGCGCGGGCGAGGACGTTGATCGCGGCTTCGGCGATCCGCGAATAGCCTTCGGCGGCCTCGATCGGATCGGAGTGGGCGACGATCAGCTGCACGCCCAGCGCGAAGCGGCGCTCGTTGACCCGCCGCCGCACCCTGTCGAGCACGAGCTGATAATCCTCCCCCTCGCGCTCGGAGCGGGAGAAATCCTCGATCAGCGCCTCGACGCCCGGCGCCGGCTCGAAAGCGGAGGCGTCGACCAGGCCGTCGAGCAGTTGCGGCCGCCGGCCGAGCTGCTCGGCCAGCGCGGGGGCGTGGCTGAGGATGGTGCCGAGATGCTCGGTCAGCCCCGGCCGGGCCTCGAGCAGCCGGTAGAAATTGACCCCGCTCGGCAGCCGGGTGACGACGTCGTCGAACCGGTTCATCGCCCGCATCGGATCGGGCGCCCGCCCGAAGGCTTCGATCAGCACCGGCAGCATCGCCTCGAACGCCTCGCTGGCGGCGGCGGTACGCAGCGATCGCGGCCTGCCGCCCCGCCAGCCGTCGATCCGGAGCCGGGCCGAGACCGGATCGTCGAAACCCGCGTTGCGCAAATGCGACTCCAGCGCTTCCGGATTGAGCGGCACCCTCTCCTCGCCATGCCCGGCGAGGCCGTCGTAGAGCGACCCGCAGCGGCTCACCGGCGCCTCCAGCAGGCCGAGCAGCGCGTCCGCCGAAGCGGCCCCGTGCAGGCGGGCGACGTTGTCGAGCGAGTCGCGGTCGGCGGGCAAGGCATGGGTCTGCCGGTCGTCGACCATCTGCAGCCGGTGCTCGACCGTGCGCAGCAGCCGGTAGGCGCCGGCGAGGTCGTCCGCCGCGTCGGCGGGGATCCGCCCCGCCCCCTTCAGCGCCGCCAGCGCGTCGAGAGTCGCCGGAGCGCGCAGCGCCGGCTCGCGGCCGCCGTGGATGAGCTGGTGGATCTGGGCGAAGAACTCGATCTCGCGGATTCCGCCGCGGCCGCGCTTGACGTCGAAGCCGGGGCCGAATGTCTGCCCCTGCGAATAATGGTCGCGGATCCGGCGGGTGATCGCCTGGACCTCCCCGATCGCTCCGAAATCGAGCGAGCGGCGCCACACGAACGGGTGAAGCGCGTCGAGGAAATAGCGGCCCACTTCCTCGTCCCCCGCCACCTGCCGGGCGCGGATGAAGGCCGCCCGCTCCCAGGGCAAGGCGGAGGATTCGTAATAGGAGATGGCGGCGTCCACCGGCAGAGCGATCGGGGTCGCTTCCGGCGAGGGCCTGAGCCGCAGATCGACCCGGAAGACATAGCCGTCCGAATCGCGTTTCTGGAGAAGCTCGACGAGCCGGTTGCCGATCCGGAGCGCCCCCTGTCCCGGCTCCTCGCGCGGCTTCAGCGGCAGGGTCGACGGATCGTAGAGGAAGAGGAGGTCGACGTCGGAGGAATAATTGAGCTCGCGGCTGCCGTGCTTGCCGAGCGCGATGACGGCGAAGCCGCGCCGCGCCTCGCCGGGCGTCCGCTCCTCGAAAATGGCGGCGAGGGCATCGCGAAGCGCCCGGTCGGCGAGGGCCGCGAGAGTCTCCATCAGCCGCTCCAGCGGGATCGCCCCGGCGAGGTCCGCCACCGCCAGCGCCGCCGCCAGGGCGCTCCGCTCGCGCCGGAGGCGGGCGGCGAGAGTCTCGGCGCCGGCGCCCGCCGCGGCCGCGCGCGCCATCGCTTCCTCCGCCCGGCCTGCCTCAAGCTCCCAGGCGACCTCGGGAAAGCGTTCGAGCTGGAGCTTCAGGAACGGCGAATGCGCCCGCCCTCTGGCAAGCGCGTCCTTAACCGCTTCTTCACTCTGTGTTTCATTCATACAACAGCCGAGATTAGTTACGTTGAGGACGCGCAACGGTTGAAACTCCACCATTCCCGGCGCGTTCTTGCGATCGTGAATACGCTGAATCCGAGATTAGAAGCCATGGTTCACGCTTCCTCCAGGCGCTTCGTAAAGGTGGCGCCGCCGACGGTGCATGCCGGTGTCGGCAACGCCCTTCGAGAGGCGTTCGCCATGGACGGTGAGGTGCGTTCGCTCGCCATGTTCGAGGAGCTGCTCGTCCGCCTCGACGAGTGCTGAGGCGCTTCCCCTCCCTTCCAGGGAGGGAAAAATCAATCCTCCGGATCGCGGTCCCGGCTAAGCTCGTCGACCTCGCTCATGATGCTCTGAAGCGCCGAGCGGCCGCCTTCATTCTCATGCTCGCGGCGCGAGGGAAGCTTGCCGTCGGTCAGGAGGGCCTCGAGCGCGACCCGGCCGCGCGCCACCCGGCTCTTGATCGTTCCGACCGCGCAGCCGCAAATCTCGGCCGCCTCCTCGTAGGCGAAGCCGCCGGCGCCGACCAGGATCAGGGCCTCGCGCTGCGGCTGCGGGAGATGGAGCAGGGCCCGCTGCATGTCGGTCAGCTCGACGTGCCGGTCCTGGCTCGCCGGGGCGGCGAGCATCTTCGACGCGGTGATCTCGTCCCACTCGCCCTTGAAGCGGGCCCGGCGCATCTGGCTGAGGAACAGGTTCCTCAGGATGATGAAGGTCCAGGCGCGCATGTTGGTGCCGGCCTGGAAGCGCTTGCGCGCCGCCCAGGCCTTGAGGAGAGTCTCCTGAACCAGATCGTCGGCGAGGTCGCGGCTGCCCGAGAGCGAGCGCCCGAAGGCGCGCAGATGGGGGATGACCTGCGCCAGCTGGTCCTTGAACTCGTTGTCCGGCAGCGGCACCGGCTCGAAGCGCGGCGTCTCGATGTCGTCTTCGTCTTCCGGCTGCTGGCCCAAGCTGCCCCCGTCTGGATACGCGCTACTTAATTCGGTCATGCGGTCTGGATGGGCCGCGGCCCCCCTCTGCTCGGTCAAGGATGTAGGCCTCTACTTCCAGAGTAGCAACAACAGCCCGAAGGCCGCGACCACAAGTATAAGAGATATCGGCAGAATATAGCGCGTCATATGCGGGGTCGCACCCGCGCGCGCGCTCGTCGTGTCGATATGTTCGCCCTCGTCCATGATCCCTCGGTTCCGCTCGTTATGAGGGCGCAACGCCCGCTGCCCGAGCGGGTTCCGTCGAGTCCGTTCAGGCCGGCAGGGTGGCGCTGTCGAAGAACAGGGCCTGGGCGATCGCCGCCTTCACCGTCGAGCGCTGGAACGGCTTGGTGATGAGGAAGGTCGGCTCGGGCCGCTCGCCGGTCAGGAGGCGCTCGGGAAAAGCGGTGATGAAGATGACCGGCACCTGGAATTCCTGGAGGATGTCCTTGACCGCGTCGATTCCCGAACTGTCGTCGGCGAGCTGGATGTCGGCGAGCACGAGGCCGGGGCGGCGGGCCATGGCCTGCGCCACCGCCTCGTCGCGGGTGACCGCGACTCCGGTGACGCTGTGGCCGAGATCGCGGACGATGGTCTCGATGTCCATCGCGATGATCGGCTCGTCCTCGATGATCAGCACTTCCGCCCGGGTCTGCCGCTCGATCTCGGCGAGCGCCTCCGCGACCAGCCTTTCGACGTCGTCGGGAGAGGCGCCGATCAGATAGCCGGCATCTTCCGGAGTGAAGCCTTCCATCGCCGTCAGCAGCAGCGCCTGGCGCGACAGCGGCGTGATCCGGGCGAGGCGCGCCTTGGCGATGCCTTCCGGATCCTCGGCTTCGATCTCGCCGGGATCGTCCTCGATATTGGCCGAGGACCAGATGGCGTGGAAGGTGCGGTAGAGGCCGAGCCTGGGATCGACGTCGCGCGGAAACTCGTTCGGAGCGGCGACGATCGCTTCCAGCGTCGCCTTGACGAAGGCGTCCCCATGGCCTTGGGTGCCGGTGAGAGCGCGCGCGTAGCGCCTCAGGAATGGAAGGTGCGGCGCGAGATCCTGACCAAGCGACATGTTCGTTGCGACTCCTGTTCGTTCCGGGTCCTATTGAGGTTGTGCCCGCGCTTTGCAACCCGCCTTCCGAAGTGGTCGAAGTGCGCGAACAAGAGGAATTTCCGGCCCGGCCCGCTCCTCACGCGGCGTTGGAACCATTCAGCGAGTTTTTTGTTTCCACGGCGACTGCGGGCCAGTATCTGGCCGCGGGGTGGGTCCTGCGCATCCGGTTTCGATCTCGGTCGTGCCTGCGGCGGACGCCAGTTGAAATGCAGCGGGCGCGGCGCCGGCGTCGCGAGGGGTGAGAAGATTTGAGCTTCGAGAACGACAGCGACCGCCGGCGCAAAACCGATCCCTCCCCTCCGGCCGATAGTGAAAGCATGCCCACCAGCCGGAAGAAGCGGGGTCCCAATGCCGAGATCGGCCAGGCACTGCGCAAAGCCTATTGCGACGCGGTCGACGAGAATATCCCGCCCGAGATGCTCGACCTGCTGGGCAAGCTCGTTTGATTCCGGCCGCCTCAGGTCGTGATTACGGATCCTAGGGGCCGCCGGTCGGCGGTAGCGCAGCGGCGTGGCGACTGAAGCGAAAGGCTGGCTCGCATCCCGTTTCGCCCGGCTTTCGACCGGGCTCAAGATGGCGCTCATCTTCAGCGCGGCGCTCTTCCCGCTGGGGCTGGTCGCGATCCTCGTCTCGATCCAGAGCGCCGAGCAGAAAAGCGCCGACCGCGCCGAGGAGACCCTCGCCCGGCTCGAGCTCAAGGCGCAAAGGCTGAACTCGGCTTTCTCGCGAAGCGTCCTCACCATCAACACGGCCAGCGTCGCGATCGCCCTCACCGCCGAGGGATCGCAGGTCTGCGAGACCACGTTGAGGCAGCTCGAGCAGGGCCCGGTGCCGGTCCGCTACGCCCTTTACGCGGGCGGCGGCAGCCTGCGCTGCGCCAGCGCAGGCTTCGTGCCGGTCGCCAGCCCGGTCCGCGCGACTCGCCCGGGCACCGTGGCCCGGCTCCGCGACGACGGCTCGGCGCTCAACCTGTTCGTGTTCGGGGAAGGCGGAGCGCTGGAGGGAGTCGCCGAATATGGCCGCGACGCCTTGCGCGACCTGAGCTACATCCCGGGCACCCGCCCCGATTTCAACCTCGACCTCAGCGACGGAACCCGCCGGATGGTGCTCCGCTCCGAGTTCAAGGGCGGGGCCTGGCGGCAGACGGTGGCCGGAGACGAACCGGTCGCCGGCCGCCAGCTCCAGCTGCACATCCTGCTCTCCGCCATGCCGATCACGGTGGCGGACATGCTGCTCATCATGCTTCCGGTGCTGATGTGGATATTCGCCACCCTGATCGGCTGGCTGATCCTGAACCGGCTTCTGCTTCGCCCGCTGACCCGGATGCAGCGCGCCGTCGCCGCCTATCGGCCCGGCGACCGCGAGCTCGCCCTTCCCCGCGTCGCGACTCCGGCCCGGGAGATCAGGGAGCTGGGCGAAGCCTTCGACCGGGCGGTCCGGACCCTCGCCCATCACGAGGCCGAGCTCGAGGCCGCGGTCGAACGCCAGACCAAGCTCGTCCGCGAGGTTCACCACCGGGTGAAGAACAACCTTCAGGTGGTCGCCTCACTGCTCAACATCCACTCGCGCGGCTCGCCCAATGAGCAGGTCGCCGCCGCTTATGCCTCGATCCAGCGCCGCGTCGACGCCCTCGCCGTCGTCCACCGCAACCATTTCGCCGAGCTCGAGGAGAATCGCGGAGTGGCACTGAAGCCGCTCATTTCCGAGCTCGCCGCCAATCTGCGCGCCACCGCGCCCGCCTCGGCCCTCGGCATGAGCATCCGCCTGTCGCTGGAGCCTTATTACGTCACCCAGGACGTCGCCGTCTCGGTCGCCTTCCTGGTCACCGAAATCGCCGAATATGCGATGCTGTGCGGCGCCGCGGCGGTCAGCATCGCCCTCACCGGAGAGGGGGCCGGAGCCGGCACCGCCCAGCTCGCCGTCGAATCGGACAGCCTTCGGCCGGGCGCTCCGCGCGAGGCGCTGCTGACCGAGCGGTTCGAGCGAATCGTCACCGGCCTCTCCCGCCAGCTCCGCTCGACCATCGACCGCGACCCGGAAGCGGGCCGCCTCACCCTCGCCATCGCCGTCGTCGACAAGGCGGAGAGATAAGGAAATCCTCCCCACGAGCTTCGCTCACGGGGAGGATTTAAGTGCTCCGGTCGTCGCGGTTCTTCACGTCCTCGGAATAATCCGGCCTCGCGACCGTCTCCTCGCTGGCGCGGGCGAGATCCTCGGTCCCCTCGCCGGTCTCGACGGCGCTCTCTACATTGGGCTTCTCGTCCCTGTGGACCCCGTCTATGTCGCTGTGCGGTGTGGATTTCGGCGGCTGGCTCACTGACAGGCTCCTCTTCGCCCTCCTGAACCGGCGGGCGCGGGGGCAGGTTTCGAAAAAATTGCGCGGGGTGCATTTTTTTTGCCAATCTGCGGAACCCCTCCGCCGCCTCCACGTTATGCAGTTCGGATAGTGACCTTTTGCCCCCCCGCTCTCGCTATCCACGACATGAGCCCGGACGCGCCAACCTCCCCCCCCCCCGGTGGCGCCTCCGGGCTCAAATTTTATCTACATCCTCCGCCTCCGTCATTCCCGCCAAAGCGGGAATGTGTCCGGCGGCGCACGGCGGCACGCTGGTATCCCGCGCCCGCCGGAATGACGGCCCCGGAACAATCCTTGCCCGGTCGCATTCTCCTTTCCGTTGCAACGGCCGAGCGAGACCCCGTCCGGCCGGAGCAGTTCAGGAGACCGACCATGCGTAAGCTTATCACCGCCGCTCTCGTCGCCACCGGCCTGACCCTCAGCGCCTGCAACACCGTTCACGGTGCCGCGGAAGACGTCGAATCGACCACCGATTGCGCCGACGGCAAGCCCGGCAATTGCTGAGCCGCAGCTTTTCGGAAAAAGGCCGCCTCCGGGCGGCCTTTTTTGTCAGGTGCGCGGCGCCGCCACCAGCTCGACGATGGTGAGCCCGGCGCCGGGCGACGGCTCGGGAAGGGTGAGCCGGTAGCGGAACTCTCCGATGCGCTCGAGCAGGCCCGCGGCGTCGCGCTCCGGATTTTCGCCGTAAGCCGCCGCCGTCTTCGCCCCGGCGGGTACGGCCGAGCCCAGGAAGACGAGCCGATCGCCGCCTTTGGGCTCCCACAGATAGCCGCCGAGGCGCAGGCCTCGCACTTCGGTGGCCAGGCTGAGCTGCCCCGCCTCGACCCCGACATAGCAGAAGCCCTGAGCCGAGCTCACCCACTTGCGGCCGCCGGGGCGCACGTAGCGGCAACGATAGGTTCCCGGCGCCGGCGCGGCCCTCGGCAAGCGGGCGTCCGGCGCCAGCAGCGCGCCTTCGGCCGCGATCCGCCGCGACAGGTTCGCCGCGCGCCCCGCCGCCAGCGCCCGCGCCCAGTGGCCGGCCAGGCCGTCGAGCGAGGCCGAGTCGCGCGACGAGGCGACGCTTCGCCACGCTTCCGCCTCTTCGAGGGCGACGACCGGCCGGGGAGCGCCCGAAGCGCGCGGCGGAACCGTCTGGCACGCGGAGGCGCCGAGCAGGGCCAGGGAACATACCAGATTCAGCCGCAGCATCGCGCGGATCCTCCCCAATTCTTCAAACGCGACGCCTACGAAACCCGGCGCCCGGCGGTCAGGCGGTCCGCCGCCCCGCCGCGATCGGCACCACGCCCTCGCCGCCGGCCTCCACCAGCCACGGCGCCAGCTCCCAGCCTTCCATCGCCCGGGCGATGAAATAGCCCTGGGCATGGTCGCAGCCCAGCTCGGCGAGCAGGGCCAGGGTCCCGGCGTCCTCCACCCCTTCCGCGGTGGCGGAGAGGCCGAGGCCGTGGGCGAGGTCGATCACCGCCTTGACGATCAGCCGCGACTCGCGCGAGCGCACCGCCTCGCCGACGAAGCATCGATCGACCTTGAGCTCGTTATAGGGCAGCTGCCGAAGCTGCAGCAGTGAGGAATAACCCGTACCGAAATCGTCGAGGGCGAGGCTCATCCCCTTCAGCCGGAAGCGGGTCAAAGTGTCGAGCAGCCGGACCAGATGCTGGGTCGCGCCCTCGGTGACCTCGATCGTCAGGCACGCGGCCGGGACCCCTTCGGTCTGGCACAGCCGGTGGAGGTAATCGGGAAAATAGACGTCGCGCAGGCTCAGCGCCGAGACGTTGAAGGCGATGTTGGTGCGAAGCCCCTGCTCGCTCCAGGTCACCCATTGCTTGAGTCCGCGGCGGAGCACCCAGTCGGTCAGCTCGTCGATCAGGCCGTAGCGCTCGGCGAGAGGGACGAAGGTCGACGGATCGACCACGCCGAGCGAGCGGTGCGGCCAGCGCGCCAGCGCCTCCACCCCGACCAGCCGGTTGTCCCCGACCGCGACCTTGGGCTGGTAGAGGAGCGAAAGCTCGTCGCGCTCGATGGCGAGCTGAAGCTCGGTGAGGAGCTCCGCTTCAGAAACCGATGCAGCCCGCATCCCGCGCCTCCCGTCCCTGCATGGCGTCCATCAGCTGCTGGAGCCGCACCGGCTTCTGCAGAGGCCCGGTCATGCGCAGGCCGAGCGCGGTTCCGAGCCGCATCGCCGCTTCGAGCACGCGCTGGTCGAAGCCGCTGATCGGAAGGACCAGGGCCTGGCATTTCTCCTCGGCCAGGAAGCGAAGCAGCTCGACGCCGTCGCTTCGAGGCAGGGCGAGGTCGAGCACGACCACGTCGGGATCGCAGGCCCGATACTGGCTCCGGAAGCTCTCGGCGCTGACCGTGATGATCGCCTCGTAGCCGCATTCCTCGGCGGCGTGGGCGATGAAGCGGGCGACCGAAAGCTCGTCGTCGATCAGCAGCAGCCGGCGGCGTGGGCCGGGCTGGCGAAGCAGCGGCCGGACCGCCGGCTCGGGGAGGAGCGGCTCAGTCATGGCGGGCGGCACGGCTGATCCGCAGCCCGTCCACTCCGGAGCGGAAGAAGCGGCGCTTCCACGCGCTGAACTCCTCGATGCTGAGCTCGTAGCGCCGGAGCGCCTCGTCGAGCCTGATTTTCCCGCTCTGCACCGCCTCGACCACCTGCGCCTTGCGGCGGGCGACCCAGCGGCGCGTGCCCGCCGGCGGAAGGCCGGGCTCGGGCGTGCGTTCGGCGGGAGCCGGACGGAGGGAGTTGCGGCGATCGGCCATCTCGGCCTCCTTTGCTTCGCCCCCGCTCCCGGCGACTCAACACCCGGAAAGGTTAAGAAATTCCTAAGAGAGAAGGTTTACGAAAGATTGCGGGGGCGAGGCGTTACGCCTGCACGATAAGCCCCCTTTCCGACGGCGGAGTTTCGGCCGCCTTCGGCGGACCCACCCCCTGCCCCTCCCTTCCAGGGAGGGGAGTTTTCAGGCTGGCGGCGCCAGCGCCTTCTCCTTCGCCCGCTTCCGCTCGGTGAACCAGATCGCGACCAGCGACAATTCGTAGAGGAGGATGAGCGGGATCGCGAGCATGAACTGGGAGATGATGTCGGGCGGCGTGGCCACGGCGGCGATGACGAAGGCGACGAGGATGGCGTAGCGCCGGCCGCTCTTGAGCTGGTCGCGAGTCACCAGGCCCGCCCGCTCGAGCAGGATCAGAAGGATCGGCAGAAGGAACGAGATTCCGAAGGCGAGGATGAAATGCATGACGAAGGAGAGATATTCTCCCATCGCCGGCAGCGCTTCCTGCTGGATGCCCGGAATCTGGCCCTGGTAGCCGAGGAAGAAGCGGATCGCGAGCGGCATCACCACGTAATAGGCCAGCGCCCCGCCGCCGACGAACAGCACCGGGGTCGCGATCAGGAAAGGCAGGAAGGCGCGCTTCTCCTTCGCGTAGAGGCCCGGCGCGACGAAGGCCCAGAGCTGAATGGCGATAATCGGAAAAGCGAGGAAGAAGGCGGCAAACAGGGCCACCCGCACCTCGGTGAAGAAGGCCTCGTAGAGCTTGGTGTAGACCAGCCGCCCCTCGCCGGGGCCGCCAAAGCCTTCGATCAGCGGCTGGACCAGGAAACCGAATATCTGCCCGGCGAAATAGAAGCTCACCGCGAACGCGACGCCGAGCGCGAGGAACGACCAGATCAGCCGCCGCCTGAGCTCGATCAGATGCTCCATCAGCGGAGCGCGGGTCTCGTCGATCTCGCTCACGGCAGCGGTCCGCCCGCGGCGGGGGAGGCGGGCTTTTCATCGCCGGCCGGAGCCGCGACGTCGTCCGGCGGCGGAAGCTCGGCCGGAGCCTGAAGCGCCTCCGGATCCGTCAGCGGCTCCGCGAACGGATGCTCAGCGAGGATCCGCTCATTCTCCTCGCGCCATTTCTTCTCCATCTCCTCCAGCTCGGCCTCGCGCATCATCGTGTCGATTCCGGAGCGGAAATGGCGCGCCATGCCGCGGGCCCGGCCGACCCAGTGACCGACCGTCCGCATCAGCTGCGGCAGGTCCTTGGGGCCGACCGCGATCAGGGCCACGATCGCGATGACGAGAAGCTCGGTATAGCCGATGTCGAACATCAGTCGCGCCCTTCGCGCGGGGTCCAGGAGTCCGTCCTACGGCTCGCGGCGCTTGTCGAGATCGACGTCGCGGCTGCGCTCGGCCGGCGGCACGACCGTCGCCTCGTCGGTGAGCCGGCGCGGCGGCTCGGCCGTCTTGGCGGCGGCCGCCTCCTCATCCTCGCTCATTCCCTTCTTGAAGCTCTTCAGGCCCTTGGCGACGTCGCCCATCATCTCGGAGAAGCGGCCCTTGCCGAACAGCAGCAGGATGATCACGCCGACCACCAGCCAGTGCCAAATGCTCAACCCGCCCATGATTTATCTCCAATGGCTTGCGAGGGGGTACCTAGTCCTCCTCGGCCTCACTTTCCAGTAAGTCGTGCCCGAGCTGCTCCATCGCCGCGTCGATCGGGTCGAGCAGGCCCGCCGCCTTGAGATCGTCGAGGCCCGGCAGGTCGCGCCGGCTCTCCAGCCCGAAATGGGCGAGGAAGGCCGGGGTGGTGGCGTAGATGAGCGGCCGGCCCGGAGCTTCGCGGCGGCCCGCCGGGCGCACCCAGCCCGCCTCCATCAGCACGTCCAGCGTCCCCTTCGAAATCTGGACTCCGCGAATCGCCTCGATCTCGGCCCGGCTGACCGGCTCGTGATAAGCGACGATCGCCAGGGTCTCGACCGCGGCTCGCGACAGCCGCCGGGTCTCGTCGCGCTCGCGCCTGAGGATGAAGGCGAGGTCGGGCGCGGTCTGGAAATGCCAGCGCCTGCCGCGCTCCACCAGCTCGATGCCGCGGCCGTCATAATGGCGCGCAAGCTCGGCCAGCGCCGCCTGGACGTCGACCTCCGGCCCGACATGGGCAGCGATATCGTCGGCGGTCATCGGCTCCTCCGCCGCGAACAGCACCGCCTCCACCGCGCGCAGGCTGTCGTCCATCCCGATCATGACCTCCCCTCCCTGAAAGGGAGGGGTCGGGGGTGGGTAGGCGAGCGAAGCGAGACTTTAGCGGCGTCGGAGTTTCGGCCGGCCTTCGGCCGGACCCACCCCCAGCCCCTCCCTTGCAGGGAGGGGAGATTCGGTGAAGGCGCTCGCACCCTCATGCCGCCCTGATGAAGAGGGGCTCGAAGGCGCCCTCCTGCTCGATCTCGACCCGGCCCTTTCGCGCCAGCTCCAGAGCGGCGACGAAGCTGGAGGCCAGAGCGGACTTGCGGAACTCGCCGTCCTGGGTGTCGGGAAGGAAGGCTTCGATCCGGGTCCATTCGACCCTCGCCCCGATCATCCGCTCGACCCGCGCCAGCGCCTCCTCGAGAGTCATGACCGGCCGCCGGGCGACGACGTGGAAAGCCGGCTCGCTTCGCGCCCGGACCGAGCCGTAGGCGGCGATCAGGTCGTAAAGCTCGGCCCGCCACAGCGACCGGCGCACGACCCGAAGGCCCTCCGGAGCGCCGCGCAGGAAGACGTCGCGGCCTAGGCGGTCGCGGCCGAGCAGCCGCGCCCCCGCCTCGCGCATCGCCGACAGCCGCTGCAGCCTGAGCTGAAGCCGCATCGCCAGCTCCTCCGGGCTCGGATCGGCCTCCTGGTCGCGAGGAAGGAGCAGGCAGGATTTGAGATAAGCCAGCCAGGCCGCCATGACGAGATAATCGGCGGCGATCTCGAGCTTGAGCTTCTTGGCGTCGGCGATGAAGGCGAGATATTGCTCGACCAGGGCCAGGATCGAGATCTTCGCCAGATCGACCTTCTGCGAACGCGCCAGGGTCAGCAGCAGGTCGAGCGGCCCTTCCCATCCGTCGAGGTCCAGCGTCAGCCGGTCCGCCTCCCGCACCGGCGCCGCCGAGTCGAATTCCTCGAAGCTTTCGTCCCCGCCCATGGCGGCGAGGTTAGGGGCTGGGGCGGCCGAAGCGAAGGGGATTCGCGCCATTTATGCACAGCATTTTTTGACCTCTTGCCCGCCGTCGCCGCGATGATACGGTGTAACCAGAACATAAGATAAGGGAGAAACCATGCGTCCGCCCCTGCTCCTCGCCAGCCTGGCGGTCCTCTCCCTCGCCTGCACGGACGCCGCGCTGGCGCGGTCGGCGGGACGTGAAGCGGCGGCGGCCAGGCCGAGCAGCGGACTCACCGCCTTCCGATCCGATGCCGAGCTGCGCGCCTATCTGCGCCGCCTCAGGCGCGAGGAATCGCAGGCCATACCCATCCCCGTGCCGGCGCCCATGCCGCCGCCGCCGCCGCCCATGCCCGCTCCGCCGCCCTCGGCCGGCGCCCCGGCCTCGAGCCCCGTCGTCGTCACCGGGGAAAGCCTCAGCGAGCTTCCGCAACTGAGACAGACGAATGCCGCGAAAGCGGCCGACGGAATCACCAACAACCAGGAAGCCAATGTCGACGAGGGCGGGATCGTCAAGATGCGCGGCGACACTCTGGTCATCCTTCGCCGCGGCCGCCTGTTCACCGTCTCGCTCGCCGGCGGGCGGATGCGTGCCGTCGATTCGATCAACGCCTTCCCGCCCGGAGTGAGCGGCAAGGGGGACTGGTATGACGAGATGCTCATCTCCGGCGACCGGATCATCGTCGTCGGCTACAGCTATGACCGCGGCGGCACCGAGATCAACCGCTTCCGCCTCGATCCCGCCGGGCGGCTGCGCTTCGAGGACGCCTGGCACCTCAAGTCGAACGATTATTATTCGTCCCGCAACTATGCCTCGCGGCTGATCGGCAACCGGCTGATCTTCTACACGCCGCTCGAGCTCTACTGGGACGACGAGACCGACCTGTTCGACGTGCTGCCGGGAGTCCGGCGCTGGCAAGGCGGCCCGGACGCCGAAAAACGCAAGTTCAGGCGAATCGCGCCCGCGCGCCGGATCTTCATCGCTCCGGCCATGCGCAAGTCCGCCGATGCCGTCGTCGACACCCTGCACAGCGTCACCAGCTGCGATCTCACCGCCGCCGATCTCGGCTGCTCCGCGGTGGCGGTGCTGGGGCCCGAATCGCGGACCTTCTACGTCTCCTCCCAGGGAGTCTATCTGTGGGTGACCGACGCCTGGGAGTCCGACCGCCCGGAAAGCTATCTCTACCGCCTGCCTTTCGGCCGTGAGCGGCCGTCCGCGACCGCCGTGCGCGGCGCCCCGGCCGACCAATTCTCCTTCCGCGAGGATCCGTCCGAGGGCATTTTGAACGTCCTGGTCCGAAGCGACGGCGGCGGCGACGCGATGTTCGCTCCGGAAGCGAGCGGCGGGGGCGGAGTCGCCCTGCTGCGGGTCCGCTTCTCCGATTTCGGCGACGCCTCCCGGCAAGTGCCCCGCTCCCGCTACCGCTTCCTTCCCTCGGTTCCGGGCTATTCCTTCCGCAACCGCTTCGCCGGCGCCTACATTCTCTACGGCGCCAGCGAATTCGGCGACGACGAGCCGGCCCGCACCAAGCTGGTCGCCGCCCGTCTGCTCGACGGCCGGGCGACTCAATTGCCCCTCCCCCACGAGGTCGGACGGATCGAGCTGCTCGGCGGCGACGCCATGGTGATCGGCGGGACCCGGCGCGGCCTCGGCTTCTCGACGGTCGAGCTCGACGGCGCCGAACCGGACCTCGGCGACCGCTACGTCCATCCCGATTCGGCCGAGGGCGAGAGCCGAAGCCACGCTTTCTTCTTCAGCCCCGATCCCGACTCGCCCGACGGCGCCTCGGGGACGGTAGGACTGCCGGTCGCCAGGCGCGCCGACCCGGCGCTCGCCCGCTTCTTCGGAAGCTCGGCGGCGATGGTCTTCCTGCGGCGGGAGCAGCGCCGCCTCGCGCCCGCGGGCGAGCTGGAGGCGCAAGCCAAGGGCGTGGCCGACGATAACTGCCAGGCGAGCTGCGCCGACTGGTACGGCAATGCCCGGCCGATCTTCTGGGGCGGCCGGACCTTCGCCCTGATGGGCTACGAGCTGGTCGAGGGCGAGCTCGCCGGCGGCACGATCCGCGAGGTTGGCCGCATCAGCTTCGCCCCGGCGGCCGGCGGCCGGCAGTGACGTCATCCCGGCGAAAGCCGGGACCTCGTGGCGGACCCGCCGAGCCTTGCTGTCCCGAGATGCCGGCTTTTGCCGGATGACGGTTGCAAGCCGAGTCCGCCAGTGCATAGGTTCACCCATGCTCGGCCCCACGCTTGAAACCGCCCGCCTGATCCTTCGTCCTCCCCGGGAGGAGGATCTCGACGGCTTCGCCGCGATGATGGCCGACGAGGAGGCGGCGCGCTTCGTCGGCGGACAGCAGCCGCGCTCGGGCGCCTGGCGCGGGATGGCGGCGATGGCGGGAAGCTGGGCCTTGAGGGGCTACGGCATGTTCTCGGTGATCGAGAAAGCGAGCGGCCGCTGGGTCGGCCGGGTCGGCCCCTGGCAGCCGGAAGGCTGGCCGGGCTCGGAGGTCGGCTGGGGGCTGGAACGCGGCGCCTGGGGCAAGGGCTATGCCACCGAAAGCGCCGAGGCGGCGATCGACTGGGCCTTCAACGCGCTCGGCTGGGACGACGTCATCCACTGCATCGCGCCCGCCAACCGTCCTTCCGCCCGCGTCGCCGAGCGCCTCGGCTCCGCGCCGCGGGGAAGCGCCTATCTGCCCGCGCCGTTCGACAGCGAGCCGGTCGACATCTGGGGCCAGAGCCGGACGCAGTGGCGGGCCCGGCGCTCGGCCGCCTAGAGCGCCGGACGCTGAATGTGCACCGCTTCGTCATCCCCGAGCTGGTGCGGCATGACGATCGAGATTTAACCGCCGGCGCCCTGGCCGGCGAGATCCGCCGCTTGTTCCCACCGCACCCGCACCTGCGGCGCCGTTCCGCCGCCCGGCGTCGGCGCTTCGAAAATCTCCGCCTCGCGGCCGCCCAACCGTGCGTAGAAGGCCCGCGCGGCGGCATTGTCCGCCCACACCACGAGCTGCAGCGCCGAATCCGGCTCCCTGTCGACCAGCCATGCCGCCGCCGCGCCGATCAGCCTGCGTCCGATACCCTCGCCCTTCCGCTCGGGAAGCACGTGGAGATTGTCGAGCAGCGGCCCCGCCGCTTCGGCCTTCCTCCGGACGCAGGCGAAACCGACCGCTTTCCCGTCCGCTTCGGCGAGGAAGACGGCGTCGAGTTCCGGGTCCCCCCCGCCGAACGCCTCGCACCAGAATGCCCGCCGCTCCGCCGGCGCCTGCTCCTCCAGGTAGGAGTCCGGATAGATGCCGCGATAGGCCGACCGCCAGCTCGCGGCATGGATCGCGGCGATCGCGGCCCAGTCGGCGGGGCCGGCGCGGCGGAGGGTGATCGGGGGTGTCGTCATTCTTCCCGGCGCTAGCGGATCGGCCGCACTTCGAGCACCTTCAAATAGCCGCGCAGAGTGCCCTTTTCGACCATCGCCTCGAACTGCGACCAGCGACCGGGCAGCAGGGCGCATCGGCGCGCGTCGACCTGCGGCCCGATCGGACCGATCCGCACCGGCAGATCCCGCACCACCTCGTAGGTGACGACGCGGTCGACCTCGGGCTTCCAGTCGCTCCTGACGGCGAGGTCCTCGCGGACGTCGGCGACGCTTCCGATGCGGTCGAAGGTTCCGAAGCGGCCCGGCTGGTCCGGCGTCTGGGCCCCGCCGATCGCCATCTGGAAGCGCGTCCCCGGCGGCAAGGCCGTCTCGTAGGGCCGGTACCAGTCCGGCCAGGGCGAGGCCTCTTCGGCGAGCCGGCGATAGGCCGCCGCGGCCGCGGCGTCCGACGGGTAGCGCCAGCGATTCTCCGCCCACCAGGCCTTGCCCGGCCGCGACTGCAGGGTGGCGCCCGCGGCGCAGGAGGAATGGCCGGCGCCCGCGGCCACGCGGCCGTGCTGCGGCGACGCGCATCCCGCCGCCGCCAGCGCGAGCAACGTGAGCCCCCGTCCCGCCATGCCATTCCCCCCCGTCTAGAGCGTGCTGAGCTTAATTTGAATCGATTTGGGGATTCCCAAGGTCGTTTGAGTGTGATTCAAGCTGGGGGCTGGCGTGAGGAGGCCGGCCCTTATGCCTCGAGCTTATTCTCAGGATCTTCGTGACCGGGTGATTGA
>DASPJA010000017.1:0-58546 GCA_035628835.1 Allosphingosinicella sp. | reverse complement strand
GAGGCCTTCATCATCACCGGATAGCCGATCTCGCCGGCGATCTTCACCGCATGCTCGGTATCCTCGATTTCGCCGACGAAGCCCGGCACCACGCTGACCCCGGCCTCGCGCGCCAGCTTCTTCGATTCGATCTTGTCCCCCATCGCGGCGATCGCGCCGGGCGGAGGCCCGATGAAGGCGATGCTTGCCGACTCCAGCGCCCGCGCGAAACTCTCGCGCTCCGACAGGAAGCCGTAGCCGGGATGCACGGCCTCCGCCCCGGTCGCCTTGCAGGCGTCGATGATCAGCTCGGCGTTCAGATAGCTCTCGCTCGCCGGGGGTGGGCCGAGCCTGACCGACTGGTCGGCCAGCTTCACATGGGGCGCCCGGGCGTCCGCGTCCGAATAGACCGCGACGGTCGCGATACCCATCTTCCGCGCGGTGCGGATGACCCGGCAGGCGATCTCGCCGCGATTGGCGATCAGTATCTTAGAGAACATGCACCACGTCACCCTGAACTTGTTTCAGGGTCCATCTATCCACCAGAGCGGCGCATGGCGAGTTGGATGCTGAAACAAGTTCAGCATGACGGGAGGGGAGCCCCGTCGCGCCGCGGCCTTCGCCCATCAATTCAGGCTGTCGATGAACATGGCCAGGAACAGGCCGAGTCCGAAGGAAAGCAGCGCGGGCGCGACGATGCGCGAGATCTGAAGCGAGCGCCGGGCGGGCGTTCGAGTGTAGCGCGCCCGGACGATCTCGCTGGAGCCGCCATAGGCCAGGACCCCGCTCGCGCTGATGAGGATGATCGCCGCGGTCACGAAGACCGGCTTCACGTCCTTGGGGTCGAAGTCCTTGATGACGATGAGCAGTCCGCCCAGGGTGAGCAGGACCAGCCCGGTCAGATGCTTGAAGAAGTCGTAGAGCAAAAGCTCCCCGTCATGCTCGGGCGCGGGGGCTGGAAGCTTCGGGCTCTCTTCCTCTTCGATCATCCGGCGGCTTCCTTCAGCGGGGGCATGTTCGGGCCATGGAGCATCATGAACCTTCGTCATCTGGCTTCGCAACCCGGTCAAGGTCGATCCCAAGCCGGATGGCGAGACGCTTCAAGAGCCATGCGCCCCCGATCAACACAGCCAGAGTGACTGCCCATGTCGCCAGTTCGATATCCTTCCGGCACCCGGTCAAGCCATGACCGTATCCGGGATCGACGCACGGGGCCAGGATCGCCCCCACGATTCCAAGCGCGCCGAGAACGGCTGCTCCCCAGGCCAGGAACGCCAGCGCGAAGAGGAGATGGCGACGCCCCAGCGTCATTCCGCGGCCTCCTCCAGCGGGGGCATGTTGTGGCCGAGGAGCTTGAGCACTTCGCCCGCGGCGTCAACCAGATTGGTGCCCGGGCCGAAGATCGCCTGCACCCCCGCCTCGCGCAGCATGTCGTAATCCTGCGCCGGTATGACCCCGCCGACGACGACCTTGATGTCGGGGCGGCCCATCTCGCGCAAATGCCCGATCAGCTCCGGCACCAGGGTCTTGTGCCCTGCCGCGAGGCTGGAGGCGCCGACGACGTCGACCATCCTTTCCACCGCCAGCCGAGCGCTCTCTTCCGGAGTCTGGAACAGCGGTCCCGGCACCACTTCGAAGCCGAGGTCGGAAAAGGCGGAGGCGACGAGGTTCGCGCCGCGGTCATGCCCGTCCTGCCCCATCTTCGCGACCAGCATCCGCGGCCTTCGGCCGAGCCGCCGCTCGATTGCCGCGACTCCGGCTCCGGCCCGCGCCCAGCGCGGATCCTCGCCATAGGCGCCGCCGTAAATCCCCTTCACCGGCTCCGGAGTGGTGCCGTAGCGTCCGAACGCATCTTCCAGGGCCTGGCTGATCTCGCCCAGGGTAGCCCGGGCCCGCGCCGCCTCGACCGACAAAGCCAGGAGATTGGAATCCCCCTTCGTGCCTTCCCGCAGGGCCGCCAGCGCCGCCCGGGCCGCACCCTCGTCGCGCTCCGCCCGCACCCGCTCTAGGCGGGCGATCTGCCCGGAGCGGACCTTGTCGTTGTCGATCTGGAGGATGTCGAGATGCGCCTCGTCATCGAGGCGGTAGCGGTTGACCCCGACGATCACGTCCTCGCCCCGGTCTGCCCGGGCGGCGCGCGCCGCCGCCGCCTCCTCGATCCGCCGCTTGGGCAGGCCCTCGGCGACCGCGGCGGTCATTCCGCCCATCGCCTCGACCTCCTCGATCAGGTCCCAGGCCTTGTCGGCCAGCTCCTTGGTCAGGCTCTCGATGAAATAGGACCCGCCGAGCGGATCGGCGACATGGGTGATTCCGCTCTCCTCGGCGAGGATGAGCTGGGTGTTGCGGGCGATCCGTGCGGAGAAATCGGTCGGCAGCGCGATCGCCTCGTCGAAGCTGTTGGTGTGGAGCGACTGGGTACCGCCCAGCACCGCCGCCATCGCCTCGATCGTCGTGCGCACGATGTTGTTGTAGGGATCCTGCTCGGTCAGCGAGACTCCCGACGTCTGGCAATGGGTGCGAAGCATCAGCGACTTGGGATTCTTCGCTCCGAACCCCTCCATGATCCGGTGCCAGAGCGTGCGCGCGGCGCGCAGCTTGGCGATCTCCATGAAGAAGTTCATGCCGATGCCGAAGAAGAAGGAGAGGCGCGGCGCGAAGGCGTCGACGTCGAGCCCCTTCGCCCGCGCGGCTCGCACATATTCCATTCCGTCGGCGAGGGTGTAGGCGAGCTCCTGCACCGCCGTCGCACCCGCTTCGAGCATGTGATAGCCGCTGATCGAGATCGAGTTGAACCGCGGCATGTGTTCCGAGGTATAAGCGATGATGTCGGCGACGATCCGCATCGAGGGCGCGGGCGGGTAGATGTAGGTGTTGCGGACCGCGAACTCCTTGAGGATGTCGTTCTGGATGGTGCCGGATAGCTGCTCCTGAGCGACCCCCTGCTCCTCCGCGGCGACGATGTAGAAGGCCATGACCGGCAGCACCGCCCCGTTCATGGTCATCGAGACCGACATGGTGTCGAGCGGGATTCCGTCGAACAGGATCTTCATGTCGTCGAGCGTGTCGATCGCGACTCCGGCCTTGCCGACGTCGCCTGTCACCCGCGGATGATCGCTATCATAGCCGCGATGGGTGGCGAGGTCGAAGGCGACGCTCAGCCCCTTCTGCCCGGCGGCGAGGTTGCGCCGGTAGAAGGCATTCGAATCCTCGGCCGTCGAGAAGCCGGCATATTGCCGGACGGTCCACGGCCGGCCGGTATACATGGAGGCATAGGGTCCGCGCGTGTAGGGCGCGAAGCCGGGCAGGCCGGGATCGATCCCCTCGACATCCTCGCCGGTGTAGAGCGGCCTGACCTCGATCCCCTCCGGCGTATGCCAGACGATGTCCTTCCCCTTCACCTCCTTCGAGGCGGCGGCCTGCCAGTCGGAACGGGTGGGTTTGTCCAAGCTGCTCACAAAATTTCTCTGGTGCTCTGGATACGCAGGATCCGGATAACGCCGGCATCGGCCTCATAGTCGATCACATATCGGATGTCAGTGATTGAGAGCCTGAATCGGTTCCGCCGCCGGGTTGGCCGACCAAGGCGCGGGTTCGCGCATAAGTCTTGAGGCACATTCCATGAGCCGCCGCTCGACGCGTCATCCAAGGTCTCGGACCGCAAGGTGTTGAAATCGAATATGCGCTCAAGGTCATCGAGGGCGTCGTCGGCCCAGGTGAGACGCACTACTCCGCAGCTTCTGACCGTCGCCGCCGGCGGCGCTCGCCGAGGACAGCCATTGCTTCCTCGTGCTCGTGAAATGGGCCTTCCATGCGTCGATCGAGGTCCGCATCGTCCTCTCGGACGGCTGCCATATACCGTTGCAGTGCCTGTAGAACGAGCGCGTCGACACTCTCCTCGCTGTTATGCGCCCATTCGCGGAGCTCGGCCATGTCGGCTTCGCTGATCTCGATCGTCAGTTTTTCGCTCATCGCGCCGGTCTACTCCTGTCGGCGAGCGAACGCCAAATCCGGTTATGCCGCCGCCTTCGGGCTCTCCATGATCTCCGTCAGCACCCCTCCCATATCCCTGGGATGGACGAAGAAGATCGGAGTCCCGTGCGCCCCGATGCGCGGCTCGCCGAGCACCCTGGCGCCCTTGCCCTCGAACCAGGCTCTGGCCTCGTGGATGTCCGGCACCTCGTAGCAGAGGTGATGCTGCCCCCCCGCCGGATTCTTCGCCAGGAAGCCGTGGATCGGGCTCCCCTCGCCGAGCGGCTCGATCAGCTCGATCTGCGTGTTGGGCGTGTCAACGAAGCACACTTTCACCCCCTGCGCCGGCAGATCGAACGGGTCGTGGATTTTCGTCGCCCCCATGACGTCGCGATAGAAAGCGATCGACGTCTCGATCGACGGGGTCGCTACACCGACATGGTTGAGGCGTCCGAGCTTCAAAATGCCTCCTTCAGGCCGAGCTGGAAAAGCAGGTCCGCAGCGATCGCCGCCACGATCACGAAGCTCAGCGCATGCAGCGCGAGCAGCAGGCCGAACTTGCTCCCGGCCTCCGCGCGCTCGACATAGGTCCGGTAGAGCGGCAGCCGCCCCTCCCTCAACCCACGCCGGATCCGCCAGGCGATCATCGGCAGCAGGGCGACGGCGATCAGCCCGACCAGCAGGTCCTCGCTCCGCCCCATCAGCACGTCTCCATGATCGACTTGCCGCCGGCCACGGCATAGCCGCCGGGCCCTCGCACATAATGCTCGCTGAACGCGCGCGCGCCCGAATAGACGACGTCGAACGACTGCCCCGGAACCACGTTGAGGATCTTGCCCTCGATCAACCTCGCCTGCGCCGGATCCTCCTTGGCGCCGGTATCGTCGTAGACCAGCGGAACCTCCGCGACCTTCGCCGGCCCGCCCGGCCGCAGCTCAGTCAGGGTGAGCGACGAGCAGGTGTAGCCCTGCCAGGTGCCGCCGCCCTCCGCGACGATCACCGGCCAGTTCGAGAATCGCGGGCTGACGCTCCACCGGGCGACCTGGCCGGAGGAGCCGGTCACCACTGCCGAGGGAAAGGCTCGAACCACCTCGAACCGGTCGCCCGCCGGCTTCAGATAATGGATCGCGATCCTGCCGGCGCTGACATGGGCCGGGTTCTGGACCTTGCCCTCGCTGATCAGCACCGGCCCGAAAGCCGGCCAGATCAGCCGCCCCGGCGCGTAGCGAACGTCCTCGTCCGAGCCGTTGCCCGCGACCGCCAGCACCGCCTCGCCGCGGCTCCCGAAAGCGGCCTCGAAAGCGCGGGCGAGCTGCTCCTCGGCCGGCAGCGCACGGACGTCGGGCGCGGCCTTGGCCTCAATCAGGTTGGCCTCCTCCGCGACATTGTCCGTCGGCATGGGCAGATCGATGATGCCGTCATCGCCCCCCGACGACCGTCCGAAATACAGCCCCGCGATCACGGCGAGGATCAAAGCCGCGAGGCCGCCGACGATCCAGAGCCGGCGCCGCGACCCCGCCCGCGGCTCCGCCGCGACCATATCCTCCGTCGGAGCGATAGTCTCATGGCCGAGCAACCGCCTCTTCTCGAGCTGGAACTCCTCGTCGGTCAGCGCCCCGCTCTCTCGAAGCCGCTGCAGCCGCTCGAGCTCGTCGTAGCGCGAGCTCATCCGGTCATCCCGGCGAAGGCCGGGACCTCGGGGAGACCCGCCGAGACTTCTCGTCTTGAGGTCCCGGCTTTCGCCGGGATGACGCTACAGCGGGATGTTGTCATGCTTCTTCCAGGGATTTTCGAGCTGCTTGTCGCGCAGCTTCCTCAGCCCCAGCGCGATCCGCCGCCTCGTCGAATGCGGCATGATGACCTCGTCGATGAAGCCCTTGCTCGCCGCCACGAACGGGTTGGCGAACCGCGCCTCATAGTCGCGGGTGCGTTCGGCGATCTTCTCCGGATCGCCGATGTCCTTGCGGAAGATGATCTCGACCGCGCCCTTGGCGCCCATCACCGCGATCTCCGCGGTCGGCCAGGCGTAATTGAGGTCGCCGCGCAGATGCTTGGACGCCATGACGTCATAGGCGCCGCCATAGGCCTTGCGGGTGATCACGGTGATCTTCGGCACCGTCGCCTCGGCATAGGCGAAGAGCAATTTGGCGCCGTTCTTGATGATCCCGCCATGCTCCTGGGCGACTCCGGGCAGGAAACCGGGGACGTCGACGAAGGTCAGGATCGGGATGTCGAAGGCATCGCAGAAGCGGACGAAGCGTCCGGCCTTCTTCGAGCTGGCGATGTCGAGCACTCCGGCGAGCACCATCGGCTGGTTGGCGACGACCCCGACGGTGCGCCCCTCCACCCGGCCGAAGCCGACGATGATGTTGGCCGCGTGGTTCGGCTGGATCTCGAAGAAGTCGCCCTCGTCCAGCACTTTGCGGATCAGCTCGTGCATGTCGTAGGGCTTGGCGGCACTGTCGGGGATGAGCGTGTCCAGGCTTGGCTCGCTCCGGTCCCAGGGGTCCGCCGTCGGCCGCTCCGGACCGTCGTGGCGGTTGGAAAGCGGCAGGAAGTCGAAGAAGTCGCGGGTCGCCAGCAAAGCCTCGATGTCGTTTTCGAAGGCGACGTCGGCCACTCCCGATTTGGTCGTGTGGGTGACGGCGCCGCCCAGCTCCTCCTGCGTCACCACCTCGTTGGTCACCGTCTTCACCACGTCCGGCCCGGTGACGAACATGTAGCTCGAATCCTTCACCATGAAGATGAAGTCCGTCATCGCCGGCGAATAGACGGCGCCGCCCGCGCACGGGCCCATGATCAGGCTGAGCTGCGGCACCACGCCCGACGCGAGCACGTTCCTCTGGAACACCTCGGCATAGCCGGCGAGGCTCGCGACACCTTCCTGGATCCGGGCGCCGCCGCTGTCGTTCAGGCCGATGACGGGCGCCCCCACCTTCATCGCCATGTCCATCACCTTGCAGATCTTCTGCGCGTGCCGCTCTGAGAGCGAGCCGCCGAAGACCGTGAAGTCCTGGGCGAAGACGAAGACGAGGCGGCCGTTGATCGTTCCCGAGCCGGTGACGACTCCGTCTCCCGGCACCTTCTGCTCGGCCATCCCGAAATCGGCGCAATTATGCTCGACGAACATGTCATATTCTTCGAAGCTGCCCTGATCGAGCAGAACGGTCAGCCGCTCGCGCGCCGTCAGCCGGCCCTTCTTGTGCTGTGCCTCGATCCGGACCTCTCCGCCCCCCAGCTCGGCCCGCCGGCGCCTTGCCTCGAGTTCCTCGATCGTCGTCGCCATGAAGTGCAAGGCCCTATGTTGCAGAGGCGATTTCCTTAGGCTGGGCTGAAGGAAGAGGCAATTCTCCCCTCCCTTGAAGGGAGGGGCCGGGGGTGGGTAGGCGAGCGCGAGCGAGACTTCCCGGACTCGGAGTTTCGGCCGCCTTCGGCGGCCCCACCCCTGGCCCCTCCCTTCCAGGAGGGGAATCAGCGACCCTCGAAGCGGGGCTGCCTTTTCTGCAGGAACGCCACGACCGCGCCCCGGAAGTCCTGCGTCTGCCCCGCCTCGCGCTGCGCCGCCCGCTCGGCCGCCAGCGCCTCGCTCAGCGAGACCTGCTCCGCCTCCCGCGCCAGCCTCCGGATCAGCCCCAGCGCCACCGTCGGCCCCTGGGCGAGCCGGGTCGCCAGCTGGACCGCCTCCGAGGCGAGATGCTCGTCCTCGACCACCCGCGAGATCATCCCCCATTCCAGCGCCTGCTCCGCCGTCACGCGCTCGCCGAGCAGCATCATCTCCATCGCGCGGGCGCGGCCGGCCAGGCGCGGCAGCAGCCAGGTCGCCCCGGCATCGGGGATCAGGCCGATATTGACGAAGGCCTGAAGGAAATAGGCCGAGCGCGAAGCGATCACGATGTCGGCGGCGAAGGCGAGCGAGCAGCCGGCGCCGGCGGCGGGTCCGTTCACCGCCGCGACGACGGGGATGGGGAGTGCGAAGATCGCCTCCACCAGCGGGTTGTAATATTTCTCGAGCGCCTCGCCGGCGTCGTCCGGCAGGCCGCCGCCGTCGCCGCCCAGATCGGCGCCGCTCGAAAAGCCCCTGCCCTCGCCGGTCAGCAGAAGGCAGCGGGCACCGGAACGGCCGCTCTCCTCCACCGCCGCGCGAAGCTCTTCCAGCGTCTGGCTGGAAAGCGCGTTGAGGCGGTCAGGCCGCGCGATGGTGATCGTCGCGACGGCGGCGGAGCTATGGTCGAGCCGAATGTGTTCGAAGGCCATTGCCCCTCCCCGTCATTGCGAGGAGCGAAGCGACGAAGCAATCCACTCTCGCTGCCCCCGCGGCTGGATTGCTTCGCTACGCTCGCAATGACGGTTGGGCTAGTCCGAAAGCGCGCCCTCCGCGGGCGCGTGGAGCCTCAGGCGCGTGACCCGCCGGGTGTCGCTCTCGGTCACTTCGAGCCGCCACCCCGACGGATGCTCGACGATCTCGCCGGCCTGCGGGACATGGCCTGCCAGCACCGTCGCCAGGCCGCCGAGCGTATCGACATCCTCCTCGACCGTGCCGAGGCGGGCGTCGATCGTCTCGGCGACCTCGTCGAGCTCGGCCCGGGCATCGGCGTCCCAGATACCGTCCTCGAGCGCGATCAGCATTCCGGGCGCTTCCTCGTCATGCTCGTCCTCGATCTCGCCGACAATCTCCTCGACCACGTCCTCGATCGTCACCAGCCCTTCGGTGCCGCCGAACTCGTCGACGACGATGGCGAGATGGACCCGCTCGGCGCGCATCCGGGCGAGGAGGTCGAGCACGCCCATCGATTCCGGCACGTAGAGCGGCTTGCGCAGCAGACCGGTGATGTCCCCGGGAGGCTCGGCGCCCGAAACCTCGACGGTAAAGACGTCCTTGATGTGGGCCATGCCGATGACGCTGTCGAGGCTCTCCTCGTAGACCGGCAGCCGGCTGTGCCCCGCCTCGGCGAAGGCGGCGACCAGGCCCTCGAACGGGATTGTGGAGGGCACCGCGATGATGTCCCCGCGCGGCACCGCGATGTCGGCGACGGTGCTTTCGCCGAAGTGGAGCAGGTTGCGGAGCATCTGCCGCTCGATCGGCGACAGGTCGCCGACGATCGGTGCCTCGCCCTCGTGGCTCTCGATCGCCTCCTCGATCTCCTCGCGCAGCGTCGCCTCGCCGTCGTCGCCGAACAGCATCGCCCGGATTCCGCGCCAGATGCTGCGCTCGCCGTTGGCCTCGTCAGCCATCAGTGCTGGATCTCGTAAGGATCGGCGATCCCGAGCCCCGCCAGCGAGCGCCGCTCGGCGTCTTCCATCGTCTGCGCATCCTCGTCCCCGCGCTCGTGGTCGTAGCCCAGCAAATGGAGCGCGCCATGAACCACCAGATGGGCCGCATGGGTGCAGACGGCGATCCCCTTGGCCGCCGCTTCCGCCGCGCAGACGCCGCGAGCGAGGACGATGTCGCCGAGCAGTGCCTCGCCGTCCCCGGCGCTGGCGAGCGACCCGAGCTTGTCCGGGTCGACCATCGGGAAGGAGAGGACGTTGGTCGCCTTGTCCTTGCCGCGCCAGGCGGAGTTGAGGCCCTTCACCTCCCCGTCGGAGGTGAACCGCACCGAGACTTCGGCGGCGAGGCCGCTTTCCAGGAGTGCGGCCGAATCGCTTTGGGCGACGGCCGCGCGGACCGCCGCCTTGGCGAGCTGCGCCCAGTCGGTGCTACTGTCCCATTCTTCCGAGACATCGGCTTCGACGACGATCACTCTGCACCTCCAAGGGCACAGCCGTCATGCTGAACTTGTTTCAGCATCCAAGCCTCCGCCTCCCCGGCGAACGACCAGCTCGACCCTGAAACAAGTTCAGGGTGACGGTGGGACGAAGCACCGCTCACGACGTCTTGCCCTCATAGGCCTCGACGATCTTCCCGACGAGAGGATGCCGGACCACGTCGCCGGAGCCGAAGCGCACCGTCGCGATCTTCGGGATGCCCTCGACCTTGCTCACCGCGTCCGCCAGGCCCGACTTGCCCGGCTCGGGGAGGTCGACTTGGAGCGGATCGCCGCAGATCACCATCCGGCTCCGCATTCCGAAGCGGGTGAGGAACATCTTCATCTGCGCCGGCGTCGTATTCTGGGCCTCGTCGAGGATGATGAAGGCGTCGTTCAGGGTGCGCCCGCGCATGAAGGCGATCGGCGCGATCTCGATCTCTCCGCTCGCGATCCGCCGCTCGACCTGCTCGGCCGGGAGCATGTCGTAGAGCGCGTCGTAGAGCGGCCTCAGATAGGGATCGACCTTCTCCTTCATGTCGCCGGGAAGGAAGCCCAGCCGCTCGCCCGCCTCGACCGCCGGCCGCGACAGGATCAGCCGGTCGACCGAGCCTCCGATCAGCTGCTGCACCGCCTGCGCGACGGCGAGATAGGTCTTGCCGGTGCCGGCGGGTCCGAGCGCGAAGATCATCTCGTCGCGGCCCAGCGCCTCCATGTAGACGGCCTGCATCTTGGAGCGCGGGACGATCGTCTTCTTGCGGGTGCGGATCATCACCTTGGGCGGCTCGGCGACGTCGGGGGTGATGATCCCGTCGAGCGTGGGCTGGCCCGACATGGCGATGATCGCGTCGACCATGCCGGCGTCGATGTCCTGGCCCTCGTCGAGCCGGTTGTAGAGGCCAAGCAGGACGTCCCGAGCCCGCGCCGCTTCCTCCGGCTCGCCCTCGATCTGCACCTTTGCACCGCGCGCGGCGATATAGACTCCGAGCCGGTCCTCGATGGCGACGAGGTTACGGTCGAACTCGCCGAACAGGGGCCCGAGCAGGTGCGGCTGCTCGAACTCGAGCTCCAGCCGGGCGCGCTGCGGCGCGGGCTCGGCGGCTTGCTTACGGCTCATCGGGTCCTTTCTTCGGGTGCGATTCACTTTGCCTGTTTGGTGCGAGGCGCCGGGAAATGCCAGCGCCATCGCGTCCCAACGCACCAGAAGCTGTTTCGGATCGTCCGGGGCGGCGCCTTCAGAGGATGAAATCGGCGGCGCCTGCCGCGTAGCCGTTGGTAAGGTCGATCTGGAAATCGGCGGTGGCGTTGCCGTCGACATCGGCGAAGACGCTGGTGACGCCGCCCGCGGTGACCGCCCAGACGCTGTTCGCCGCGGCGCCGGCGGCGAAGGCGAAGGCCTGGTTGCCGGCGACGGAGCTGTTGGCGTCGAGCATCGAGAGGTCGATCACGTCGCCCGCGGCGAAATCGTTGATCCGGTCGCGGCCGCCCGAGGCGACGCTGCTGTCGGCCAGCGAATAATAAAGATAGACGTCGTTGCCGACGCCGCCCCACATCTGGTCGGCGCCGTTGATCCCCTGCATCGTATCGGCGCCGGCCTCGCCGTAGAGATGATCGTTGCCGTTCTCGCCGATCAGATAATCGCCGCCGTCGCCGCCGTAGAGGGTGTCGGCTCCGTCGTTACCGAGCAGCGAGTCGGCGCCATATTCGCCGTAGAGCTGATCGTCGCCGCCGCCACCGGTGAGGCCGTCGTCGCCGTACCAACCGTACATCAGGTCGCCGTACGCGCCGCCGTAGATGAGGTCGTTGTAGCTGCTGCCGCCGATGGCGAGCACCTCGATGCCGGTGAAGTTCGCGTAAGGGGTGTAGACGATCGTCGCCGACGAGGCGGGTATGGCGATGTTGATCGCCGCGCCGTAGCCGGAGAAATCGACCTCCCAGATGTCGATTCCGGCGCCGCCGTAGATGGTGTCGACGAGGCCGTCCCATGACGAGCCGACGCCCGAGACGATATAATCGTTGCCGTCGTCGCCATACATGTAATCGGCGCCGTAGCCGCCCATCAGGAAATCGTTCTCGCTGCCGCCCCTCAGGTCGTCATTGCCGTCCTCGCCGTAGAGGTAATCGGAGCCGGTTCCGCCCGAGACATAGTCGCCGCCGGCGCCGGCATAGACCGTGTCGTCGCCGCCCTGCGCCTGGATCGTGTCGGCGGATGCCGTGCCGTAGAGAATGTCGTTCCACGCGGTGCCGTTGATCAGAGCCATTGAATTCCCCCTCCGGACGTGGCGATAGCCTGCCAGCCAGGCCCGCGCCGCGGATCATTGTGACGGCGGATCGGTTCGGCGCAGCAACAACATCATCCGTTGTGGACGGAGCCGATCGGCAGGGGGCTGGGAGACCGCGCCGTCGTGGCCTTCCGTCCCGCGGTCCCGGCTTACGCGATGACGGTGGCTCCGAGGCTGTTCGGCCCCGCCGACACGATCTCCACCCGGATCATCTCGCCGATCGGCGCTTCCGTCTCGACATGGACCGACTGAAGCCAGGGCGTCTTGCCGATCCTCTGCCCCGGCTTCTTGCCCGACCGCTCCAGCAGCACGTCCGTCCGGCGGCCCACGCTCGCGCGGTTGAAGGCGAGCTGCTGCTCGTTGAGCAGGGCCTGCAGGCGCTGCAGCCGTTCGTCCATCGCCCCGGCCGGCACCTGCCCGGCCATTCCGGCGGCGGGGGTGCCCGGCCGCGGCGAATATTTGAACGAGTAAGCCTGAGCGTATTTCACCGCGCCGACGATCTTCAGCGTGTCCTCGAAATCGGCCTCAGTCTCCCCAGGAAAGCCGACGATAAAGTCGCCGGAGACGGCGATGTCGGGGCGGGCGGCGCGGACCCGGTCGATCAGTGCGAGGTAGCCGTCGGCGGTGTGGCTTCGGTTCATCGCCTTGAGGATCCGGCTGCTGCCCGACTGCACCGGCAGATGGAGGAACGGCATCAGGCTCGCGATCTCGGCGTGGGCGCGGATCAGGCCTTCGGTCATGTCGTTGGGATGGCTGGTCGTGTAGCGGATCCGCTCGAGGCCGTGCAGACGGTCGAGGGCGCGGATCAGTCCGTCGAGGCCCTGGGCGCGGCCGGCTTCGTCCTCGCCTTCCCAGGCGTTCACATTCTGGCCGAGCAGGGTGATCTCCCTCGCGCCGGCGTCCACCAATGCCCGCGCTTCGTCGACGATGGCCGACCATGGCCGGGAAATCTCCGCGCCGCGGGTATAGGGGACGACGCAATAGGTGCAGAATTTGTCGCAGCCCTCCTGCACGGTCAGGAAGGCGGTGGGCCCCGGCCGGCGCCGCGCCGGAAGGGCTCCGAACTTCGAGAGGAGCGGCATGTCGGTGTCGATCCCGCGCCGGCCGAGGCCCGCTCCCGCGATCAGCTCGGGCAGCCGGTGATACGCCTGCGGCCCGACGACGATGTCCACGGTCGGCGCCCGGCGCGGAATCTCGGCGCCCTCCGCCTGGGCGACGCAGCCGGCGACGGCGATCATCGGCCGCGAGCCGTCCTCGCGCTTCAGCCGACCGATTTCGGAATAGACCTTCTCCGCCGCCTTCTCGCGTATGTGGCAGGTGTTGAGGACGACGAGATCGGCCTCGATCGACGAGGCGGCCGAAGCCATGCCTTGTCCTTCGAGAAGTCCGGCCATGCGCTCGCCGTCATAGACGTTCATCTGGCAACCGAACGACTTGATATGGAATGTTTTTGGAGAGGACCTGGTCATCGCCCGCGGCCTATAGGCGATCCGCTCCGGCCCCGGAAGGGGCGAGGGCTTCGACGATCTCGCCCCGGGCGGCGCGGGCCAGCGCCTTGCGGTCGCCGGAGGCGGGATCGACCGGAGCGAGGAAATGAAGGGTCACCTCGGCCGTCCCGCGCCGCGCCAGGACCTTCCTGACATTGTCCAGCCCCGGCTCGTCGCCCACCCAGGCGAGATCGTTCGCCGCCGCGCCGTAATCGAGCGCCACCGGCTGAACCCTGACGCCCGGCAGCGGCGGGAAGAGCGAAGCGAGCAGGCTCGCCCGGAACGGCAGGATTTCGGGGCCGCCGTCGGTCGTCCCCTCGGGAAACAGTGCGACCGGCTGACCGCTGGCCAGCGCGCGGCGGAGCGCGTCGGCCTGGCCGCGCACCCCCGAGCGCTCCGATCGTGCGACGAAGACGGTGTTGTTGAGGCCGGCCAGCCAGCCGACCACCGGCACCTCGGCCACCTCCGCCTTGGAGACGAAAGCCGTTCCGCTCGCCCCGGCGAGGACTAGGATGTCGAGCCAGCTGAGGTGATTGGCGAGGAACAGCACGTCCCGCTTGAGCGGAACTCCGACCACCCGCACCCGCATTCCGGCCGCTCGGGCGACCATGCCGAGGAACCGCCTCGGCCAGGGCGACGGGCGTCGTGCCAGCCTCCACAGATAATGGAGCGGCAGGCAGACCAGCAGGGCCGCCACGATCGCCAGGGCTCGGAGGGTGAGGCGGAACATGAGGACGGCCTAGAGCAAGCCCTCGCCGCCGCCAACGTCGTCCCTGATCGTCATTCCCCCGAAAGCGGGCATTCGGACCGTCTTCGCTTCCCTGCCGCTCCTTGGATTACCGCTTTCGCGGGAATGATGGCGCTCGAGTCCCGAATGTGAACGGGCTGGTACGCCCGGGAATGGACATTTCGGGGACAGCCGACCATTTTCCCGCCCGGCGACTCGCGAGCCTGTGGGGGGAAGCGCGTCCGCTGTCCGTGCGCATTTGGGAATAGGAAAAGGAGCCGGAAATGGCAGTCACAAGCTATATCGTCGAAGAGCATCACGGCAAAGGCAAGGGTCATACCCAGCACGGCAACGGGAAGGGCCTCGGCCATCTCAAGCACGCCCAGGACGCGATGGCCGACGGCATCTACACGATCCGCGTCGCCGGCATCGAGCATGACAACCCCACCACCGTCGACCAGGCGACGCCGCAGACGACGCTCGCGGACGGATCGAAGCTCAACACCGAGGTTCGCGCCGGATCGATCACGATCGACGACGCTCCGGGCGGCGGCGAGTCGCTTCACCTGGTGACTGACAGCAACAGCGGCCGGTTGCGGGTCAACGTCCAGAATGACGCCGACCAGATGCTGACCCTGGGCGAGCTCGATGAGCTGAGCTTCGATTATTATATCGAGAGCTCCACCCGGACCGACGTAATCCCCGTCATCCGCCTCATCATCGACGCCGACGGCGATCTGGCGACGACCGGCGATGTGGGCGAGCTCGTCTTTGAATGGGCCTATCAGGGCCTCGGCAACACGACCCAGGACGCCTGGCGGAGCGTCGACCTCGTCGGCGAGGATTGGACCGCCTGGCAGCGCTCCTTCGGGGTCAATCGCGACCAGATCGTCAACATGACCGAGTTTAGCGACTGGGCCGACGCCGACGGCTTCACGCCAGCGGGCGGCCTCCACTTCGACGAGAACAGCCTAATCCTGGGCTATTCGATCGCTCTCGGCTCCGGCAACGGCACCGCCGACATCTATCTCGACAACCTCCAGGTCGGCGGAGTCACGATGGACTTTTACGGCTGAGCCCCGCCGTCATTGCGAGGAGCGAAGCGACGCGGCAATCCAGTGAGCCTCCGAGGCCGCACTGGATTGCTTCGCTGCCGCGCAGCGGCAGTTTATCCTGAGCGCCGCCGCAGGCGGGGTCGAAGGGCTCGCGATGACGGGCAGCTTATTCCTTCCGGCCGATGGCCACCCCGTAAAGCTCCATCCGGTGGTCGACTAGGCGGAAGCCGAGCTTCTCGGCGATTCGCCGCTGCAGCGCCTCGAGCTCCTCGTCGACGAACTCGATGACCTTGCCGGTCTCCACATCGATCAGATGGTCGTGATGGGTAGCGTCGGCGGCCTCGTAGCGGGCGCGGCCGTCGCCGAAATCGTGGCGCTCGAGAATTCCCGCTTCCTCGAACAGCCGCACGGTGCGGTAGACGGTGGCGATCGAGATGCCGGCGTCGATCGCCGAGGCGCGGGCGTGAAGCGCCTCGACGTCGGGATGGTCTTCGGCTTCGGAAAGGACGCGGGCGATGATCCGGCGCTGCTCGGTGATGCGCAGCCCCTTCTCCGCGCACAGCGCTTCGATGTCGATCCGGCGGGTCATGCCTTACCCGCTTTAGCCGAATCGGCGCGAGGGTAAAGGCCGCCGGGACCGAGGTCCCGGCGAACTTTGACTTATTTCGCGGCGCGGCCGGTGCGGCGGCGCTTGGTGCCGAGGCCGATCTTCTTGGCCAGGGTCCGGCGCTGCTCGGCATAGTTCGGGGCGACCATCGGATAGTCGCCGTTGAGGCCCCATTTCTGCCGATATTCGTCGGGAGTCATCTGATAGTGAGTCATCAGATGCCGCTTCAGCATCTTCAGCTTCTTACCGTCTTCGAGGCAGACGATATAGTCGGGCTTGATCGAGGAGCGCACCGACACGGCCGGTTCCGGACGCACCGGAGCTTCCTCGGGCTTGGCGCCCAGCGCGTTCAGCGCGTTGTGCACGTTCGCGATCAGCTGCGGCAGGTCGTTGACCGCCACGCTGTTGTTGCTGACGTGGGCAGACACGATGTCGGCAGTCAGTGTGATCAGGGTCTCAGTGAGTTCGTTGCTCTCAGCCATGCTTAAACCTGCAAAACTTTCTACCCACGGATTGTTGCGACCTTGGCCCCCGCGCCGCGAATGATCCGTTTTGGTCGGTTTTACAAGCAGAATTTAGGCCAAATACAATATGCGTTTATAGCGGCGGGTATTTTGCGAGGGTAAGAGCGTCGAAAAGCTGGCCGTCGCGTCCGTTATAATAATTCCTGCGGCGTCCCACCTCGCGATAGCCGTTTCGGCTGTAGAGGCAGACCGCGTGATTTCCCTGCCGCACTTCGAGGTGCAGTTGTTCGGCCCCTTTACTGGCGGCAACCGAGGCAAAGCGGTCCAGGAGCATCTGGCCAACACCTTTGCCCTGCGAAGAGCGGCGAACCGCAAGCAACAGCAACTCGGCTTCATTCGCGACGATTCGCCCGAGCGCAAAACCGATTACCTCACCCTCCTGGCGCGCCAGCGAAAGCCAAACTCCCCCCATCGGCAGCAGCCCGGCGCATTGCGGGCTCGTCCAGGCCTCGCCGAAAGCGGGGTCGAAACTGTCCTCCATCACCCGCATCACGGATTCCAGATCCGCCGCGCCGCCCTCATTTATGTCGACAGATCCGCTCATGGCATCGGCTTCGCGTCGGGAGCGCGGCCATAGATCGGGCGGGGCGGAAGCGATCGCAGGGCCGGGGGCAGGAGCCGGGCGTCGGCCGCCCGCGGCAGCGCGTCGATCGCTTCGCCCCAGCCGCGCTCGGCGACCAGGCCGGCGGCTCCGGAACCGGCGACCCGGCGGGCGCGGATCGCCGCCGCCGCGGCGGCGGGCGGCAGGGAGCGGAGCGTGTCGAGCGGCCGCATGTCTTCCTCGCCAAAAGTCTGCACGAAAAGCTGCCCGTGTCCGCCCTCGAGCGCAACCGCGATCTCGCCGCCCGCCGCCGCCGCGATCGCCGCCATCGAGGAATAGCCGGACAAAGGCACGCCCCAGCCGATCCTGAGGCCCTGCGCCGCCGCGAGTCCGACCCGGACTCCGGTGAAGCTGCCGGGCCCGCAGTCGACCAGGACGGAGTCCGGCCGCCGTCCGGCCAGCAGAGTCTCGATCATCGGCACCAGCCGCTCGGCATGGCCGCGGCCGACCAGCTCATGGCATTCCTCGATCAGGGTCTCGCCATCGGCCAGGGCCGCGGAGCAGGCGGCGGTCGCGGTGTCGATGATGAGGATCATGATTGGGCCACCCCGTCACCCTGAACTTGTCTCAGGGTCCGGGTCTCGACCCGCACCGCTGCTCGAGACTGGCTGCTGAAACAAGCTCGGCATGACGGAGGCGGTCAAACCGCCTCGACGGCCTCGACCTCGGGCACATAATGTTTGAGCAGGCTCTCGATCCCCTGCTTCAGGGTCATCGTCGAGGAGGGGCAGCCCGAGCAGGCGCCGTGAAGCGCGAGATAGACCGTCCCGTTGCGAAAGCCGCGATAGACGATGTCGCCGCCGTCCTGGGCCACCGCCGGGCGCACCCTCGTCTCGATCAGCTCGCGTATTTCGGCGACGAGCGGAGCGTCGGCCGGATCCTCTCCGTAATCCTCGTCGCCCGCCACGTCGATCCCGGCCGCGGAAGCGGCTCTGAACAACGGCGCGCCGCTGGAGAAATGATCGAGCAGCACGCTCAATATGTCGGGCTTCAGTTGGCGCCAGTCGACTCCCGGAGCGGCGGTTACGGAGATGAAGTCGCGGCCGAAGAACACGCCTTCCACTTCTCCGGTGGAGAAGATCGCCGCGGCGAGCGGCGAGGCTTCGGCATCCTCGGGAGTGGCGAAATCCCGGGTCCCCGCCTCCATCACCCGAAGGCCCGGCAGGAACTTCAGGGTCGAGGGGTTGGGCGTGCTTTCGGTCTGGATCAGCATGGATGGGATGTGGGCCGATGTGGGCGGCCGATCAAGGGCGGCTCGCCGGGTCAATAAGCCGCCGCCCGCAGCGGCAGCCTCAGCACCGGGCGGTGACGCTCGTCCTCGACCTCGACCCAGCCGTCGTCCGACAGCTCCTCCGCGAGGAGCCTTTTCTGAAGCACCGCGCTCGCCACCCGCATCGCCCCACTCAGAGCGGCGACGTCGTTGGCGCAGCATTCGCCCACCACGTCGGTGGACTCGTAGCCGTTGCAGGACACATTGAAATAATAGCGTGGCACGAACCCTAAACGCTCCTGAGCGCTCCCCGCTTCATTCCGGGCAGGGAAAGAAGCGTTTCCCGGTTACCCTACGGGAGGCGCACTGCAGGCTTTCGTCCATAAGATCAACAGCTGTTCAACTCGTCGTAAAAAAATACCGTTTCACCGCTAGACGGCTTTCCCCAAGTGAGGCATCATCTCCCGATCCAGGAGGTGCCGTATGCGTGGCTGGCTGTATCGAGTCGCGGCTTTGCTGGCCTTGGTGCCGATCACGGCTTCCGCCGACACGCGCCCGACCGTGCTCACCGCCACGCCCGGGACGGACGGCTCCGCCATCACCCGCTTCACGCTTCGTTTTTCCGAGGCGATGGCGCCGCTCGGGCGCGGCGGCACGCCCATCATCATGATCTGCGACGTAAAGGGCGAAGGCCGCTGGGTCGATCCCGCCACCTTCGTCTGGGAATTCACCAGGCCCCTGCCGGGCGGCATCTCCTGCACGGCCGAGCTGAAGGACCGGCTGGAGACGCTCGAGGGCGAGAGGGTGGTGGGAACGCGCAGCTTCGTGATCGACAGCGGCGGCCCTTATCCGAGGGCCGTTCTTCCGCGCGACAGCTGGGACGGGATCGAGGAGGAGCAGACCTTCATCGTCGCGGTGAACGGCCCGGTCGACCGCGCCTCCATCGCCCGCGGCGCCTATTGCTCGGTCGACGGCATCGGCGAGCGGATCGCGGTCGATCTGCTTCCGGGCGACGTGGCCGGCCGGGTGCTCGAGGGGATGGGCGGCCGCTGGACCCGCCGCGGCTTCCTCGAGCAGGCGGGGCTGCCCGGCGACCTGCCTGACGATGCGGCGGACCGGGCCGCCGCGCTCGCGAACGTCGTCGCCCTGAAATGCCGCCGGCCATTGCCGCCGGGGCGGGACATGGGCCTGGTCTGGGGCAAGTCGATCCGCTCCCCCGCCGGGCGCACGGCGGGCGAGGACCGGCGCTACGATTTCACCGTGCGAAAGGAGTTCACCGCCCGGCTCAGCTGCCCGCGGGTCAACGTCCAGTCCGGCTGCAACCCGCTCGAGGCGCTCAAGGTGGAGTTCAGCGCGCCGGTGCCTCGGGCGCAGGCGCTCGCCGTGCGCCTCGGCGTCGGCGGGGGCAGGCTGCTCTCGCCGGTGGAAGAGGGGCGCGAGCCGACCCTCTCTCAGGTCGAGTTCAAGGCGCCGCTTCCCCCCTCGATTACCGCCAGCATCGTCATCCCTGAGGGCATCAGGGACGAAAGCGGCCGGCCGCTCGCCAACGCCCGCCGCTTCCCGCTCGACTTCGAGATCGCCTCGGCTCCGCCGCTGGTCAAGTTCGCCGCGCCCTTCGGCATCCTCGAGGCGAAGGAGGGCGGCGTTCTCCCCGTCACCGTGCGCGGAGTCGAACCGGAGCTGGAGCAGGGCGTCAGCGCCATCGCCGGAGCGGCGGCTCGGATCGAGGCTGACGACGCCCGGATCGCGGACTGGGTGCGGCGGGTCTATGACGCGCAGCAGGACGACATCCGCGACGAAGGCACCGACGAGAAGCCCCGCCAGGTCAATTATACCGGCACCCGGGCGCTTCTCGCCGGGGCCGAGGGCGCCAGCCGGATGCGCCTCGCTCTCCCCGGCAAGGGCAAGGAATTCGAGGTCGTCGGCGTTCCGCTGGTCAAGCCCGGCTTCTATGTCGTCGAGCTCGCCAGCCCGACGCTGGGTCGGGTCCTGCTCGGCCGCCCCGCCACCCGCTACGTCAACGCGGCCGCTCTGGTCACCGACATGGCGGTGCATTTCAAATGGGGCCGGGCCGCCTCGCTCGCCTGGGTCACTTCGCTCGACAAGGGCAAGCCGGTCTCGGGCGCCGCCGTCCGGGTCACCGACAGCTGCACCGGCAGGGAGCTGGCCGCCGGAACCACCGACAAGCATGGACGGCTGCTGGTGGGGGCCGGCCTGCCGCCGCCTTCCACCCGATCCGATTGCCGCCACCTCGGCGAGGATTCCCCGCCGCTGATGATCTCGGCGCGCAAAGGCGGCGATTTCTCCTTCACCCTGACCAACTGGGGCGACGGCATCAGGCCCTACGACTTCGACCTGCCCTTCGGCTCCTCGGAGCCGGAGCCGGTCTTCCATTCCATTCTCGACCGCACCCTGCTGCGCGGCGGCGAGACGATCCACATGAAGCATGTCTACCGGGCGCCGGTCCCGACCGGCTTCCGCTCCGGAGGCACCATGTCAGGCACCCTGGTGCTTCAGCATCGCGGCTCGCCGACCAGCTTCGAGCTTCCGCTGGCGCTCGACGACGGCGGCATCGGCGAAAGCCAATGGACGCCGCCCAAAGGCGCGCCGGCCGGTGAGTATGACATATTGGTCAAGCCGGGCGCCGAGCCGCGCAAGGACGGCGCCGGGGAGGAAGAGGCTCGCGCCGGACCCACCCTCTACACCAACCAGTCCTTCCGGGTGGACGAATACCGCCTGCCGACGATGCGGGCGTCGGTCAGCGGCCCGAAAACGCCCGCGGTGAAGCCGGCGCAGCTGCCGCTCGACCTCTTTGTCGGCTATCTGTCCGGCGGCGGCTCGGCCGGCGCGGCGGTCAAGCTGCGCACCGCCTGGGAGCTGCTCGCGGAGAGCCCCGAAGGCTGGGAGGACTGGTCGTTCGGCGGCGCCGCGGTTCGCGAGGGCACGGTCGCCCTGGACGAGGACGGCAACGATTCCGGGACGGCCCGGATGCCCGACGCCTCGACCCTTCCGCTGACCCTCGACGCCAACGGCGCGCTGAGGACGCCGCTCGAAATGCCTGCCCTTCACGACGATGCGCGGCTGATCGTCGAGATGGACTATGCCGACGCCAACGGCGAGACTCTCACCGCCTCGACCCGAATCCCGGTCTACACTTCCGCCATCCGCCTCGGCCTCAAGCCCGACGGGTGGGTGCAGCGCTCAGGCGACATGCGTCTCAAGATCGCCGCTCTGGGTCTCGACGGCAGGGCGACGCTCGGCCAGCCGGTCGAGGTCGCCCTCTATACCCGCGAGATCATCTCGGCGCGGCGGCGCCTGATCGGCGGTTTCTACGCCTTCGACAATGTCGTGAAGACCACTCGAATCGCGGCCGCCTGCACCGCCTCGACGGACGCTCACGGCCTCGCCGAATGCCGACTCGATCCCGGCGTGTCGGGCGAGGTGATCGCCGTCGCGACCACCCGCGACAGGGACGGCAGGGAAGCGCGGGCCGTCACCTCCCTCTACCTCGCCGGGGACGGCGAATGGTGGTTCGGCGGCGACAATGGCGACCGCATGGACATCATCGCCGACGCCAAAGCCTATCGCAGCGGCGACACCGCCCACGTCCAGGTGCGGATGCCGTTCCGCAAGGCGACGGTGCTGGTCACGGTCGAGCGCGAGGGCGTGCTCTCGTCCTTCGTGACCGAGCTCTCGGGCAAGGACCCGGTCGTCAAGGTGAAGCTGCCCGGCGCCTACGCGCCCGACGTCTTCATCTCGGTGATGGCGGTCCGGGGTCGGGTCGCGAACTGGCGCGTCTGGCTTGCCGAGTTCGCGCAGCGATGGAGAATCCCGGTCGTCGGCAGGATCGCCAATCCCACCGCGCTCGTCGATCTCGCAAAGCCCGCCTACCGCATCGGCATCACCAAGGTGAAGGTCGGCTGGGAGGGCCACCGGCTCGCCGTCGCCGTCCGCCCCGACCGCGAGCGCTACCGGGTCCGCGAGCATGTCCGGGCCGCCGTCCAGGTGCTCGGCCCCGACGGGAAGGCGCCGCAATCCGCCGAGATCGCCTTCGCGGCGGTCGACCAGGCCTTGCTCCAGCTGTCGCCCAACGAGAGCTGGAACCTGCTCGACGCGATGATGGGCGAGCGGCCGCTGTCCGTGGTGACGTCGACCGCGGCGATGCAGGTGGTCGGCAAGCGCCATTACGGGCGCAAGGCGCTCCCCGCCGGCGGCGGCGGCGGCAGCGACCTCACCGATCTGGTCCGAACGGACTTCAAGCCGGTGCTGCTCTGGAAGGGGCGGGTGAAGCTCGACGCCCAGGGGCGCGCCGAGCTCGACGTACCGCTCGCCGACTCGCTTTCCGCCTACAAGCTCGTCGCCATCGCCACCTCGGGCAGCGACCTGTTCGGCACCGGCAGCGCCACCATCCGTACGGTCCAGGATCTCACAATCTATCCGGGCCTGCCCCCTCTGGTTCGCTCGGGCGACGAATATGGAGCCACCTTCACGCTGAGGAACGGCACCGACAAGCCGATGAACGTGACCGCGAGCGCCGAGCTCGAGCCGGGGCCGGCGCCCGGCGGCCCGCAGACGGTGACGATTCCCGCCGGCGGCGCGGTCCCGGTGACCTGGCGCCTGACCGCGCCCGACAATGTCGACACGCTGCGCTGGACGGTGACGGCCCGGACCTCCGACGGCCGCTCGACCGACAGGGTGCAGGTGGAGGAGCAGGTCGTGCCCGCCGTTCCGATCGAGACCTGGGCGGCGACCTTCCTCCGGGTCGGCCCCGCGCCTTTCCCGGTTGGGCCGCCGCTCGGCGCCCTGGCCGGCCGCGGCAGCATCGACGTCGCCCTGAGCGATTCGCCGTCGCCCTCGCTGGCCGGCGTTCGCGCCTACATGCGCGTCTACCCTTACGGCTGCTTCGAGCAGAGGTTGTCCAAGGCGGTGGCGCTGGACGATCGCGCCGCATGGAGCGCGATGATGGCCGATTTGCCCGCCTACACCGACCGCAACGGCCTGCTCCGCTACTGGCCCGGAGACTATATGCCCGGATCGGTAGCGCTCACCGCCTACGCGCTGGCGATCACCCCTGAGGCGGGGTTCGAATGGCCGAAGGAGCGCCGCGAGAAGCTGCTCGACGCGCTCAATGCCGTCGTCGACGGGCGCCTGAACGACGAGAATGAGGGTCCGTCGGACATGCGGCTGCTGCGCCTCGCCGCGCTCGCGGCGCTGGCGCGCAACGGCGCCGCGACGCCGGAGATGATCGGTCAGTCCGCGATTCCGGTCGCCGACATGCCGACCGCGATCCTCGCCGACTGGCTGATGACCCTCGACAAGGTTCCCGGAGTGGCCGCCAAACGGCGCGCCGCCGCCGAAGCCGCGCTTCGCGGCCGGATCGTCTACGAAGGCACCCGCCTCGATCTGGTCGACCGCAACGCCGCTCCCTGGTGGATGATGATCGGCGGCGACGAGATGGCGCTGAAGGCGCTGCTCGCCACGATCGGCCGTTCCGGCTGGGCCGCCGACGCGCCGCGGATGATGATCGGCGTCGCCCTGCGCCAGAAGCGCGGCCACTGGGATACGACGCCCGCCAATGCCTGGGGGACGATCGCCGTCAGGCGTTTCGAGGCCGCCTATCCGAGCGCCGCCGCCGGCACCACCACCGGGCGGCTGCTCGGCAGGACCCTGACGGGAACCTGGGTGCGGCCGCCGCTCGGCGGCAGGTCGCCGCCTCCAGCGCAGATGAGCTTCCCGCTGCCGGCTCGGTCGGCACCCCTGCTGCTCTCGCACAGCACCCAGCCCGCGCCTTGGGCGACGGTGTCGGTTCGGGCCGCGGTTCCGCTCAGCGCCCCCGCCTTCGCCGGCTACAGGGTCAGCCGCCAGATCGCCTTCCTCGAGCGCAAACGGCCGGACCGGCTCAGCGCCGGCGATGTGCTCAAGGTGCGGATCACCGTCGAGGCGCCGGTCGACCGCACCTGGGTGGTGATCGAGGATCCGGTCCCCGCCGGAGCGTCGATCATCAGCGGGGGCGGTGGCCAGTCCGCCTTGCTCGCCGCCCAGGCGAGCGGCGGCGACGGCTGGCCCAGCTATATCGAACGCGGCAACGATGCCTGGCGCGGCTATTTCGGATGGCTGCCGAAGGGCCGGACGACCGTCGAATATGCGCTCCGGATCAACGGCGCCGGCCGCTTCCAGCTGCCGCCGACGCGGGTCGAGGCGATGTATTCGCCGGAAATCCACGCCGCCCTCCCCAACCGCCCACTGGTCGTCGAGCCATGAATCCTCCCCATCGCAGATGGGGAGGGGGACCATGCGAAGCATGGTGGAGGGGTAGCTGGCGCAGGCTTTTGCCAATTACCCCTCCACCACACTTCGTGTGGTCTCCCTCCCCACCGCTTCGCGGCAGGGAGGATTAGGTGCGCGCCGCCCTCCGATGGCTCCGTCGCCGCCCGATCCTCTGCCTCCTCGTTCCGCTGCTCGCCTTCGCCAGCCTCTCCGCCTGGACCCGTCCGCCCGATTTGCCCGGCTACGAACAGACCCGAAGCGGGTGGCGGGCGAGCGAGGCCTGGCTGCGCGGCCGCGACGGGCGCCTGCTCCAGACCGTCCGCATCGACTTCGCCGTGCGCCGCCTCGACTGGGTGCCGCTCGGCCGGATCGCGCCGTCGCTGCGCGAGGCGGTGGTCGCTTCGGAGGACCGGCATTTCGCAACCCACGGCGGAGTCGACTGGAGCGCCTTCGCCGGATCGGCCTGGGCGGCGCTTCACGGCCGCCGCGCGCGCGGGGCGAGCACGATCAGCATGCAGGTCGCGGGCTTCCTCGCACCCGAGCTCGGCGGGCCGGGCGCGCGCTCGTTCGGCGCCAAGCTTCGCCAGGCCCGCGCCGCCCGCGCCCTCGAGGCCGAGTGGAGCAAGGAGGAGATACTCGAAGCCTATCTCAACCTGGCCAGCTTCCGCGGCGAGACCCAGGGCATCGGCGCCGCCGCCCGCGCCTTGTTCGGCCGGGCCCCGGACGCCCTCAGCCGCGAGGATTCGCTGCTGCTCGCGGCCTTGCTCCCGGCCCCGCAGGCGCCGCCGGACGCGGTCGCCCGCCGGGCGTGCCGGATCGGACGGATCGCCGACTGCGCGATGATGGCCGGGCTGGTGCAAGCCATGACCGGGCCGGGCCGCCGCCTCGCGGACGATCCCGGCCTCGCTCCGCACCTCGCCTACCGCCTGCTCAAGAAGCCCGGCGAGACCGTGACGACCACGCTCGATCCGCAGGCCCAGGCGCTCGCCGCCGCCGCGCTCCGCCGCCAGTTGATCGGCCTCGGCCGCGAGCGCGCCCGCGACGGTGCCGTGATCGTGGTCGACAACAGGACCGCCGAGGTGCTCGCTTATGTCGGGGGAGTGGGCGGCGCCTCGACCGCTCCGGCGGTCGACAACGCCTATTCCCTGCGCCAGGCCGGCTCGACCCTGAAGCCGTTCCTCTACGGCCAGGCGATCGAGCGCGGCTTCATCACCGCCGCCTCGATCCTCGACGACAGCCCGGTGCAGCTCGACACCGCCTCGGGCCTCTATGTTCCGAGGGACTATGACAAGAATTTCAAGGGCCCGGTCAGCGTTCGCACCGCGCTCGCCGGATCCCTGAACGTGCCGGCGGTGCGCGCCTTGCTGCTCGACGGCGTCGAGGAGTTTCGCGACCGCCTCTGGGACCTGGGCTATCGCGGCCTCACCGAGGGCGGCGAATATTATGGCTACAGCCTCGCCCTCGGATCGGCCGAAGTGACCCTGCTCCAGCAGGCCGCCGCCTATCGCGCCCTCGCCGACGGCGGCCGCTACCGTCCGCTGCGCCTGCGCTCGGCCGATCCCTTCGTCGAGGCGAAGGCGGTCGCCGATCCGGCCGCCGCCTGGATCGTCGCGGACATGATGGCGGATCCCGATGCCCGCGCCGTCACCTTCGGGATCGATTCCGCGCTTCGCCTGCCTTTCTGGGCGGCGGCCAAGACCGGCACCTCGAAGGGGATGCGCGACAATTGGTGCATCGGCTTTTCGGACCGCTACACGGTCGCCGTCTGGATCGGCAATTCCGAAGGCGATTCGATGAGCCGGGTTTCCGGCACCAGCGGCGCGGCGCCGGTCTGGCGCGACCTGATGCTGGCCCTGCACCGCGACCGGCCCGGCCGGGCCCCTCCGCGCCCGCCCGAAGTCGATTCGCGCACCATCGCCTTCGCCGACGGGATCGAGCCTCCGCGGCAGGAATATTTCCTTCGCGGCACCGCCCAGTCCCTCGTCGAAAGCGCGCCGCCGGCGGCGCGCCGGCCGCGCATCGCCAATCCGGTCTCGGGCACCGTCTACGCGCTCGATCCGGACATCCCGCTGCCGCGGCAGCGCATCCGGCTGGTCGCCACCGGCGCCTCGGGAGGCGAAAGGCTGCTGCTCGACAACCGCGACGTCGGCGCCGCCGCCGAGGGGCCGATGATCCTCCCGAGCCCCGGCTCCCACCGCCTGGCTCTCGTCGCGGCGGACGGCAAGGTGCTCGACCGGAGTCTCTTCACGGTGCGCTGATGACCGAGGATATCGCGCTCAGGACCCGGCTTGTTCGCGAGCCTCCGAGCAGGGCGGAACGCCGGTGGCCAATCGGACGTAACCGCTATAGGTGAAGGCGGCGGGGTTGATCACCATCCCCGCGCAATCGTTGCGCAGCGCCTGGATCCATTCGACCATTTTAAATTGCCGGCTCGCGCTCGCCAGGCAAGTTCAAGTTGGGACCGTTGAGAACCGCGATAGCCCTGCTCATTCACGCTGGGTCGCTATTTTGCGCGATCGGTGCAACCAATGCTACATCGACTGGCGAAGCAAATGCGACCGTCGACCAGGGCTTATCCGACAAATCCGGAGTTCCTTCTGGCTTATCTGGTCTGCGTGAGGTATCGTCACTGTTCGGCCGGGGAGCACTCTGACAGGAATCCATGATTCCCGAAGCGTCTTCACCGCGGCGCGGGCGTTCGATGTTCGGCGGAGGCGATTGCTTGGTGACTGGCCGCGGCTCCAACTTGCAACTTGTGCTGTTCGACTTGGACGGTACGCTGGTTGACAGCCGGGCAACCATGTTCGCGGCGTTCGAGACGGCGTATCGGGCCGTCGGCGGCGTGGGCAGGGCCCCGTGCGAGGGGCTGCTCGCCATGCAGGGCCAGCCGCTGGCCACGATCCTGGAGTCGCTTTCCCTTCCGCCGGAGATGCAGCCCGTATTCGTCACGGAAAGCCGGGAACAGATCCACCGCTCGCGGCTCTACGAGGGCGTTCGCGAGATGCTGGCCGGCTTTCGGGCGCTCGGCCTGAACATGGCCGTCGCCACCGGCAAGCAGGCCGCCCGGGCCCGCTTCGTCCTCGATCATTTCGCCCTGACGGAGTATTTCGACCTTGTCGTCGGCAGCGACGACGTCGCCAACGGCAAGCCGGCGCCCGACATGCTCTACTCAGCCATGGAGCGGATCGGCGTCGGAGCCGAAAGCGCGCTGATGATCGGGGACGCCCTCGCCGATCTGGAAGCCGCGGCCAATGCCGGGATCCCGTTCATACTCGCCGGCTGGGGCTATTGCGAGAAGCCGCTGCCCGCCGCCGAGACGGCGGCAACGGCCGCCGAGGCGTCGGCGCTCGTTCTCGCGCGTCTGGGCGTCAGCCCGTCGCTGGCGTTCGCGACCGCGAGGGCGGCTTATGGCGGGTGAGGACGAGTGGAAAAGCGATCCGAAGGCCCTGAGGGCACGGATCGAGCAGGCGATGATCCTGGCGACGGAGGATGACGACATCACCTTCAAGGCGATGTTCGGCGGAGTGATGTGCTACACGAGCGGCCGGCCCTTCGCGTCCCTGTCCAATGCCGGAATCGCGCTGAAGCTGGATCCCGCCGACCGACAGGCGCTGATCGACGGCGGCCGGGGATGGCCGCTGCGCTACGAGCCCGGCGATCCTCCGAGCAAGAGCTATACGATATTGCCGGAGCGCGAGTTCGGCCCCGAAGATGCGGACCTGCGGATGTGGCTGCAGCGAAGCATCGCTTATTGTCGGGCCCAGCCGGCGAAGCCGCGCAAGGGTCGCAAGCAAGCCCCTTGAGCCGCGCCGCGCGCCCACGATTGGGGGTTGCGGGGTGCGGCTGGGTAGCCCGCAACGGCTATGCGCCCCATCTCGGAGCGGACCTCGACGGCGCCTTCCTCCCCGGCCCCTGCCTGGATCTGGACCGGAATCTGGCTCACGACTACGCGGCCGCGACGGGGGGATGGGCGGTGGACGGGCTGGACCGGCTTGCGAGCGAGAGCGACGCCGTGCTGGTCGCGACGCCGAATTCGAGCCACCTCGATCTCGCCTTGCGGCTCAGCGCTCTCGGCCGCCACTGCCTCGTGGAAAAGCCGGTCTGCATCGCCGTCGATCAGGCCGAAGCGCTTTGCCGCGCCAGCCGCGCCACCGGGATCCTCCTCAAATCCGGAGCCGTGTGCCGCCACCGCGCCGACACGCTCTGGCTGCTGCAGCGGGTCCCCCGCCTGGGCGCCGTCCGGCGAATCCGGCTCGTGTGGCGGCGGGCCCGCGGCATCCCCGCCAAGGCCTGGCATCTTCTCCCGTCCGGCGGGTGGACCGGCGTTCTTCCCGATCTGGGCTATCATATGATCGATCTGGCCGGGGCGATCCTCGGCTTTCCCGAGGGCGAATGCCGGGTCGAGCAGGCCCGCGCGGCCACGGCCCAGGGCGCGGCCGCAGACTGGTATGGCGGCGATGATGCCTTGCGATGCGCCGTCCCCAGCGAAGTCGTGCTTGCCGCCCGCGTCGGCGGGACCCGGGTGGATCTGGACGTGGCCTGGAGTGGCGACGGGTCCGGGGACCGGACCGGGATCGTCGTCGAGGGTGAGAGTGGGACGCTCAGCCTCGAAGGGCTGTTCGGCTTCTCCGGCGCGGCCCTTCGCTCGTGCTGCTCCTGCCGGCTGGCTGATCTGGACGGGCGGGTGGTCGAGGAGGCCCGGTTTCCGATCGGTCCGGACTTGCAGATCGAGGCATTTGGCCGGTTGCTTGAGGAATTTGCCCGCGACCTGGAAGAGATGCCCGTGGCGGCAAGGGAAGTCGAAATTCGCTTTGCAGCGCATTTTTTGCAAGTTACAACCCAAGCTATCTCAGACCTGACGCCGGCCAGGGTTGACGAAGATATGATCTCAAGGCCTGGGGAGTGATTGACGTGGATCTGAGAAATGCACAATGATCTAGACTTCCGAACGCTACTTCCGAAATGGCCGGTTTACGATCATACGGAGATGGAGGGGCTTCAGCGGGCGCTGTCGAGCCAAAGCTGGTGGCGCGGAAGCGGACAAGAGAGTAACAGTTTCGAGTCGGAATTCGCTGAGTTCCTGGGAGTTTCGCACGTTCGACTGACTTCGAGCGGAGCCGGCGCTTTGGAAATAGCGCTGCAGCTCGGTGGAATTCTTCCGGGGGACGAAGTGCTGGTGCCCGCCTGCACGTTCATAGCCACCGCCTCGGCCGTGCTCCGGCTCGGCGGCTGCCCGATTCCCGTCGACGTCACCGCCGAGACGCTCTGCATCGATCCCGCGGACATGGAGGCGAAGATCACCCGCCGGACGAAGGCGGTGGTCCCCGTCCACATGGCGGGCCAGGCTTGCGATCTCGATTCGGTGCTCGAAATCTCGAGGCGGCACGGCCTGTTCGTGATCGAGGATGCCGCCCACGCGCACGGCGCCCGCTGGCGCGGCCGGCCGCTCGGCGGCTTTGGCGACGTTGCGATCTTCAGCTTCCAGAACGGAAAGCTGATGACGTCGGGCGAAGGCGGCGCCGTCGTGACCAACCGCGACGATCTCGCAGCCCGCACCTTCCTGCTTCATTCCTGCGGCCGCCCCGAGGGCGACACCGACTATGAGCATCGCGAGATCGCCGGCAACTGGCGGCCGACCGAATTCTCCGCGGCCCTGCTTCGGGCGCAGCTCGCCCGCCTTCCCGGGCAGCTCGAGCGGCGCGAGGCGGGCGCCGCGAGGCTCGACTCGGCGATGGCACGGCAGGGCGACATCGTCCCCCTCCGGCGCGATCCGCGAACGACGCTCCATTCCCATTACATGGCGATGTACTGGATCGACCGCTCCAGCGGCCGTCCGTTCGATGCCGGCGCCTGCGCGGCGGAGCTGCGCGGCCTGGGCATTCCCGCCTTCAGATGCTTCCCTCCGGTCCACAAGACCGGAATGTTCACGCCGGATCAGCTGAAGGCCGTGCAAGGCCGCTCCGACCTCTCCTTCCCGGATTATTCCAGAGTGAAGATGCCCGTCGCGGACCGGGCGTCGACCCACGTCATCTGGTTCCACCACTCGGTCCTTCTGGCCGAGCCGGAGGTGCTCGATGCGCTCGCCGCCTGCGTCGGAGAGGTACTGGAGTCGCGGAGGCTCGCCGCATGAGCGCCACCACCCCCACCGCCGGAAAGGATGACGATGGCGACACTTAGATCGATCCGCTTGCTTGTGTCGGATTACCCCGCCGCCTTCGCTTTCTATCGCGACGTGCTCGGCTTCAAGGTTCTGTGGGGCGACGAGCATGGACCCTATGCCGACTTCGCAGCGGCGGAGGGCGTCACGATCTCGTTGTTCCAGAATGAGCTGATGATGTCGCTGCTCGAGGAAGAAGGGGGCGAAGCCGGCCCCAGCGATTCCTTCATGCTGATCCTGAAGGCCGACGAATCGGTCGACAAGGAGGATGAGCGCCTCGCCGTCACCGCGATCATCCCTCCGACCGATCGGGAGGAGTGGGGCGTTCGCGCAGCCCAATATCGGGACCCGGTCGGCACGCTCCTGGAAATCAACAAGGGCTTCGACGAATAGGAGGGCCCCGTGTCGGGCGTTGCGTATAGAGAAGAGCCCGACGTTTCGGGCCGCGGCGTCCGGAGGGTTCGGGAGGCCATGCCCGTCGATTCGGGCTTCAGCGGCCTGTCGCTGCGCCCCGGCGACGCGGGATATGCCGACCGGCTGCGGATCGACAACGGCCGGGTCTCGGCCGAGCCGCGGCAGTTGCTTGTGCCCTCGACCCTGCTCGACGTGAAGCTGGCTGTCGGGATGGCGAAGCGGGCCGGCTGCCGGATAGCCGTCAGGGGCGGCGGTCACGGCGCCGCCGGCCATTGCGTGACCGCGGGCGAGATCGTTCTGGACATGTCGTCGTTCGACTGGGTGCGGCCGCTCGGCGACGGGTCCCGCCTCAGCATCGGCGGCGGTGCCCGCTGGAGCCATGTCTACAGGGCGCTCGAGGAGGCCGGCAGCCCCTACGTTCCGGTCGGCGGGGCGTGCAGCGATGTCGGAGTGGTCGGCTTCCTGCTGGGGGGCGGCTTCAGCTTCCTTTCACGGTCCTACGGCCTGGGCGCCGACAGCCTCGAATCGCTCACCATGATCGACTGCGACGGGGAGGAGGTTTCGGCATCCGAGACCAGGAACGCCGATCTGTTCTGGGCGTGCCGGGGCGGCGGCGGCGGTAATTTCGGCATCGTCACCGAGGCGACCGTCAGGCTCCATCGGCCGTACGAGGATTTGCTCTCGTTCGCCGACGTCCAGTTCGAAGGCCCGGCGATCGCCGCGATGATGGAATTGTACGACTCATGGGCTTGCTCACTCCCCGCGGCCACCGCGGCCTACGGCCGCTGGAATGCGGGGGCGCGAGGCCCGGACGGGGAAGCCACGGGGCAGGCGCTGCTGATCACGATCGTCCATAATGGCAGGCGCGCCGGCCTGGACGCCTGCCTGAAGCCGCTCCGGGCGCTGGGCTGTAGCGGGATCGACATTCGCGAATCGACCCTGGCGCGCAACCAGGCGCGCATGGGCGGCCGGACGGCGCTCAACGGCGCCCGTGCCTATATTCGCTCCGGCACGATGCGGGCGGGCGGCTTCACGGCGGAGGTCGCGGCGGTGATCGCCGATCATCTCTCCCGCTCCCCGTCGGCCGACAGTTTCGTCGTATGGACTCATTCCGGCGGCCGCGTCGCGTGCACGCCCGGCGCCGCGACGGCTTTCGCCCACCGCGACGCCGCCTACGTGCTCGAGGTGAAGGCGGTCTGGCGGGAGGAGGAGGACGATGAGGCGATGATAGGCTGGGCCTATGATTTCTTCGAGGCGCTTCGACCCCATTTCAGCGGTGCCTATGTGAACTATCTCGATCCCCTGCTCACGGATTGGCAGCGCGCTTATTATGGCGCCAATTACCCGCGCCTCGTCGAGGTGAAGACGCGCTGGGACCCGTGCCGGCTGTTCGATTTCCCGCAAGCCATCGGCGCCCTGCCGGCGGACGGCGTGCTGCCGTGACCGCGGTGCCACCCAGCCTCGCGGAGATCGAGGCGTTCGCCGGGCTCTCGCGCCTGTTGGTGGGCGCCGACCGCTCCCTCCTTCCGGACCAGGGCGACAGCGCCGGCCTCGCAGCCACCTATCTGGATTGGGCGCGCCGGGCGGGGGCCGGCCCGCTGGCGATGCTCACCGAGGCCGCGACGGCGAGTGCATCGGCCGGCGAGTTCGAGGGCCGGCTGCGTCGTCTTCCTGAGGAGGCGCAGTGGCTTGGCCGGTCGATCGCGCTCGCCTGGCTGCTCGGCCGGTGGTTCGAGCCCGCCGCGCTGCGCGCCGCGAGCGACGGAGCGCCACCGCGTTCGGTCGTGATCAGCGCCGAGGCGTATCGCGGGTCACTGGTGTGGCCGATGATCGGCGCCACCCCGATGGGGGTGCCGGCGCCGGAGCCCTTCGGATGGGATCGGGAGCCGCTCCCGCTGCCTCCCGAATGACGAACGGCGCGGAGGAAGGCGGCACCCGGTACGACGCCGTGGTCGTCGGCTCCGGCATTTCCGGGGCGGTGATCGCGCGGCAGCTCGGCCGCGCCGGCCTCAAGGTGCTGATCCTCGAGGCGGGCGAGGACGCCCTGGAATCGAATGAGGAGGCGGTCGATATCTACCATCGGGCGACGCTCCGAATCCCCTCGGCGCTCTTCGCGCCGGCCTTCGAGGACTCGGAAGGCCGACTCTCGGATCCGGCCCAGGCTTTCGCGCCCCGTCCCGTCATTTCCTGCCTGGCGGAGGGGACCTGGCGCGATCCCGAACGCAGCTATTACGTCCAGAGCGGGCGCCTGCCCTTCGCCAGCTGCTATGAGCGGGTAAAGGGCGGCACCGCCCGCTCGTGGATGGGAATTTCGCTGCGCATGCTCCCGTCCGATTTCACGATGCGCCAGACCTATGGGCGGCTGGTCGACTGGCCGATCCGCTATGACGATCTCAGCCCCTGGTACGATTTGGCCGAGCAGACGATCGGCGTCTCCGCCGACGTCGGCCAACAAAGCTATCACGGCCTCCGGTTTAGCGAGGGCTACCGCTATCCGATGCCTCCCCTGCCCGCCTCCTTCGCCGACGGGGTGATCGCCGACGGCCTTCGCGGGCTCGAGATCGAAGGCCGCCGGGTCACGGTGACCCGCACTCCCTCGGCGCAGGCGTCGCAACCCTGGTTCGACCGCAATCCGTGCCGGGGAAGCACGAGCTGCATTCCCATCTGCCCCTCCCGCTCCCGCTACGATCCGCTGCGGACCCTCGAGGAGGCGCTCGCCACCGGCGCCGTGTCCTTGTGGACCCGGACCGTCGCCTCGCGCCTCGCGCTTGACGAGGCGGGGCATGTCGCGGCCGTTCATTACCATCAATATGCCGCGGGCGACGGCCAGCCCGTCCGCCGCGGCGAGGTCCGTGCCCGCTACGTCATCGTCGCCGCGAACGCGGTCGAAACGGCTCGGCTGCTCCTCCTGTCGCGCGGCGACGGCAATCCCGATGAAGGAGTCGCCAATTCGAGCGGTCTCGTCGGGCGCAATCTGATGGATCACCCGATGTTCGTCACCTGGGGGCTGATGCCGAAGCGCATCTATCCCTATCGCGGGCCGCTGGCGACGTCCGGAATAGAGACGTTCCGCGACGGCCCCTTCCGGCGCGAACGCGCCGCCTTCCGGATCGAAATGGGCAATGTCGGCTGGAACTTCCCGATGGGGGATCCGGACACCACCACCGTCGACTTCGTCACCGGATCCAACGTCACCGGCCTGAACCCCGAGCGGATGGCGCTCTCCGGGGAGGCTCTGGCGGCGAAGCTCCGGGACGTGCTGACCCGCCAGTTCCATTTCAGCCTGGAGCTCGAACAGGCCCCCAATTCGGAAAACCGGGTCACGCTCGCGCGGGCCACCGACCGGTTCGGCCTGCCGCGGCCCGAAATCCGCTATGATTTCTGCACCTACACTCGGGCGGGCTTCGGCGCCGCCGTGGCGGTCGCGGACCGCATCTTCGAGCATCTGGGAGCGCGGCAGTTCACCCGCCACGCCGAATCCTGCCCGACTTCGACCAGCGTCCCGCTGCCCGACGGCGGTTCGCGGACGATCCGCTATTTCGGCGCGGGCCACATTGCGGGTACCTGCCGGATGGGCGACGGGCCGGCAACGTCGGTGGTGGACGGCCTGCAGCGAAGCTGGGACCATCCGAACCTCTTCCTCGTCGGGAGCAGCACTTTCCCGACGATCGCCACCGCCAATCCGACCCTGACGATCGTCGCTCTGTGCCTGAGGACCGCCGACGCGATCGTTCGAATGGACCGCTCGAAGCGGCTGGAAGTCCGCTCCTCAGCTCCGATCGAGGATTCGGGCGGCGTCGCCGAGCGCCCGGCCCAGATCCTCGCCGGCCATTCCCTCGTCGGCCGCGCACAGGGCTCCGGCGAGTGACGACATGCTCGGCCACGCGGCTTCACCGACCGTGACGCCCGGCACCGGCGGGCAGGCGGCGAGGAGCGCGGGGACCGTGACCCCAATTATCTTCCCTTCGCTCCCTTACAGATAGCCGAGCGAGGCCAGGTGGCGTTCGGCAACGACGGCGAAATCCCCGGCGGCGCGGGCGCTCGTCGCGGGCGATCCGCCGCGTCGCGACCCGCGGCAGCGTCTCGGCGATGCCGCCGAGGACCCGGCCCTCGATGTCGTGCGAAAGCGGCGCGCCGGCCAGCGCGAGCAGAGTGCCGCCGACGTCCTCGACCCGCGCATCGGCAGGCAGCTCGGCCTCTAGCTGCCAGAACTGGTAGATGCCATGGGTGCCGGGCGTCACTCCGGTGAAGATCGAAGTCCAGCGGGCGCCGTGTGCGGCGGCACGGTGGATCGAAGCGAGCCGAACGTGCCCCGATTCGCCAGCGACTTCAGGCTGGGCAGCTTACCCCGATCATCAACGACTGGACGAGGTCGAAGGGGGCGCCGTCTATGATGAAGAGGAGCTTTATGCGTTTCAAAGATAACGTCTTTCCCAATCGCCAAGGCTTATCTTACTCTGTTCATCGCGGTTTAGCTACAGCGGACTATCCCCTTGGGGATTAAGGACAGGACAGACCGTGTCGACAGCATGTCGAACTGTGGATGCCCAGTAGTTTCCTTGGCTCGAAGAAAGTGCTATTTGCGGTTGGCGTACCAACGCAAGCTATGATCAAGCTATGATACTGTCGCTTACTAGCTTGACACCCCGGTTACGACTCGGGGTGAGTGAGCGAATGAAAATTATCGTGGTAATTTGAAAGTGGAGAGTCCGATGCCCCGCACAAAAGCGCAGTTTGCCAAGACAAACGACATTTCGATCGCCTATAGAAGCGTTGGAACGCAACTGGCCGCGTCCTCCGTCGACTCGGCAATGATCGCGGCGGCATGCGGTGCGGAAACCGAGTTTATGATGGCGCTTGGCGATCCGTCGATGGGAACTTCGGCAGTGCTCGTTGATCTGCGTGGCACTGGCGGCAGCGACAAGCCCGATGACGTTCAGCAGTATACCATCGGTTCCTACACCCAGGACATGTTCAGCGTCGCCGAATCGATTGGCGCCACAAACCCGACATTGCTCGGCTATTCGCACTTTGCCGCAGTCGCGGCCCAGGCGGCTCTTTCCGAGCCCTCGCGCGTGTCGGCGCTGATCCTCGTCGAACCGGCCTTCTTCATCGACAAGGAAGTCTATGAGCGTCGCATCCGCGCCCTGGAGCAGGGCGATATGGAAGGCGCTCTGCGCATGACTTTCAAATTCGCCAATCCGAAAATCTCCGAGCAGCAGCTTAGCCGGGGCGTGAAGGTCGCCATGGATTATTACGGCAATAATCCGGCTTCTCTCCTCGGCGAGTTCAGGGCGCGCGCCAATTCGGACCTCACCGAAGCACGTCTCGGCGAGATTCGCGTTCCCACGCTCGTCATCGGCGGCACGAAGAGCAATTTGGCGTCGAACGTGGCCCGGACCGCGAGGTCCATTCCCAATGCGTCGATGGTCTGGATTCCCGGTGCCGACCACTTCCTCATGGACCACGACAATCAGGTCGCTCGAGTGATCAGCGCGTTCCTCGGGCTCGCTAAAAATAACAAAAGCACTAGCACTAAAGGCAAGTAGCTTCTGGGGCGTGCTCGGCCGGGCAGACCACTCGGCCTTGCATCGCCGCACTTCGAGGACAGACTGAGTGGCCCGCGGCCGGCTTTTCGCCATGCCGCGGGCCTTGACGTTTCCGCCCTGCTGCTGGACCCGGGCGGGGGGCGGCCGTCCGGCCGTTTGAGGAAATGGTGTGAACCTTGTTTCTGCCTGACCACCCGCCGCCCGGTGGCCATTTGTGGAATGGGGTGAGCTGTTCGGTCGCGGCCGACTATCCCGAGCTCCTTCGCCTTCTCCCCGCGGGACGCCAAGCGCTTGGAACCATACCTGACGGAAGCGCGCCGCACGGCAAGAACGCCTACGCGCTCAACTCTTCGCTGTCCGCCCGCTTCGCGCGCGCCGCGCGGATGGCGCTGCGGGTGAGCGCCGAGGCGCTGCGGATGGCCGGTCCGGCCGATTCGCCGGGAGCGCTCACCGGGCTGATCGTGACCACCTGCTGGGGCGACATCGAGGACGTCGAGAGCCGCTATGCGTTCAAGCGCCTGCTGTCGCCTCGACGCTCGCTCGGACAGCCAATGTAGAGACCGCCCCGTACGTGGATTTCGCGGAAATCCTGCCGCGCTGTGCGCTCATGCTGAATCATGGAAGCTACTGATTTCCGGCCAGCTTTCTGAAAGCCTTGGCTTTTCGGCGCCGTGGTGACCCCAACGGGACTCGAACCCGTGTTTTCGCCGTGAAAGGGCGACGTCCTAGACCGCTAGACGATGGGGCCATGGGCGGCAGCGCCGGGCCTTAAGTGGCGCCGTGCGCCGCGTCAATCGGCGTGGGCCTGAGCGGCGGCGCTTCTCTCGGCCCTGGCCGGGAGACCGCCCTGAAAACCTGCGCCAGGTAGGGGATCAAAGCCGAAGGGGCATTTGCCTGGCCCCGATCATGTCGAGGTCGCGATGGCCGACGAAATCGAAGGATGGGTTACGGATCATGAGGTCCCGCAGCCCGCTTCGACTGGGCGCACATGACCCTTATTTTCTGGTGCTGAACGAGGTCGATCAGGCGACCGAAGCGGCGCTTCGCCGCGGCAGCCTGTTGACCCTGGGCCCTTCGCCCGATGAGGGAGACCGTCGTCCGATCGTAGGGGTGTCGGTCGCCGGGACGATCATCGCGAGCGGCTACGTGCTTTTGGCGCCGAAGCGGGTCACAGACCCCTCGGCCAGGATGAAGTAAGTAAAATTGCGCGGCCTTGGGAGTGCCGTGGCCCATCCGTTGCGGCCGGGCTCCACGATCGTGGGCGGGCGCAACTCGGGATTCTACGACAGGGACGGCGTCATCCTGTCGGCCGAATATGTCGGCGGCGCTTCGGAAAGGTGTGAGAATTGGGCCTATCTCCTGGCGTCGGCGGACGGGAGCATTGTCAACTGGGTTCCCCTTGACGACATTAACATCTCCCTGAGCGGACCCGAAAGGTCATCGCGCTTCCGGAGCCGGCGGGAATCACCGAGGACGACCGTCGGATCGTGGAGTTCCCGCTGCGGAGCGGAGAACGCGAGCTCATCGATTATCTGTCCATCTCCTCCGACACGATCAGGCAGCTGAATCCCCGGCAGTTCGAGGGAGCCGTCAAGTCGATTTATCGAAACCTCGGATTCTCTGTTGAATCGATGGGAAGATGGAACGAGCAGGATGGAGGAGTCGACCTCATTGCGATCTCGAAGTCGCCATCGAACGGGGAGGTTCGCACAGCCATTCAATGCAAGGCTTCGGGCAACACCATCTCGGCAAGACCGCTGCGGGAGCTTGCCGGCGTGATGCCGCGCTTCGGTGCCCGACTGGGCATCGTCGTGACGACCTCCTCGTTCACGGCGCCCGCCCGTCGCGAGCGGGATTCCTGGTTCATGAACATCGAGCTCGCTGACCGTCAGAGCCTTTACGACAAGGTCCAGCAGATCATGGGCGCGTGGGGCATAGATACGACGGCAGAAGACGGACCCGTCATCGAGATCGAGCTGGGCTAGGCAGAGGCGGGGCGCCGCGCGTCCGAGCGCTCGCCTTCCGGCTTCGAGTCAATCGGCCCAGGCGGCGTCATCGAGGTGAAGCTCGGCGGCGATTCGATCGCCCCATTCGTCCTTCTTGACTCGGCCGGCGACCCACAGCTTCCGGTGCGGCGGCGCGGCGAGCATCGCTTCGCCCAATGGCCCGTCGGCCATCCGGAAGGCGATCGCCTTGATCCGCCGGCCGTCGTCGCCGGCGACGATCAGCCGCAAATGACCGCTGCCGACCACGTCCGCCTTGATCACCCGGACCGGCCCCGCCGCCACCCGCGGCGCCGGCCAGCCCGCGCCATAGGGTCCGCCCGCCTCCAGCGCGTCGCACAGATCGGGGCAGACCCCGCCCGGCGCCAGCACCGCGTCGAGCAGCAGGGCTCGGTCGTCGCGGCTTCTGGCGACGTCGGCCGAGAGCCTTTCGTCGAGGAATTCGCCCAGCGCCTCGATCTTGCCGCGCTCGACGGTGAGCCCCGCCGCCATGGCATGGCCGCCGCCGGCGACGAGCAGTCCGAGATCCCTGGCCGCCATCACGGCCGCACCGAGATCGACTCCGCCGATCGAGCGTCCCGATCCCTTGCCGAGCCCGTCCTCGCCCAGAGCGACGACGATCGCCGGCCGGCCGAATTTCTCCTTCAGCCGGCCGGAGACGATGCCGATCACCCCCGGATGCCAGCCTTCGCCGGAGGCGACGATCACGGCGCGATTCCCCTGGCTGCCGCACAGGCTTTCGGCGGCCTCGCAGACGATCGACTCGATCGCCCGCCGCTCCTCGTTGAGCCGGTCGAGCTCCACGGCGATAGCCTGCGCCTCCACCGGGTCGTCGGTGGTGAGCAGCCGAACCCCGAGGTCCGATTTGCCGACCCGGCCGCCGGCGTTGATGCGCGGGCCCAGCGCCCAGCCGAGATCGGTGCAGGTCGGCGCCCGGGTCAGCCGCGCCGCGCCGATCAAGGCGGCGAGGCCGGCATTGCGCCGCTGCGCCATCACCTTCAGCCCCTGGGTGACGAAGGCGCGATTGAGGCCCTTCAACTGCGCGACATCGGCCACCGTTCCCAGCGCCACCAGATCCAGCAGCTCGATCAGCTTCGGCTCCTCCCGCCCGGCGAAGAAGCCGCGGCCGCGAAGCACGCGCAGGGTCGCCGCTCCGAGCAGGAAGCAGACTCCGACCGCGGCGAGATGGCCGTGCGCCGCCGCCTCCGCCGCCTCGTCGAGCCGGTTCGGGTTGACCAGCGCCAGCGCCAGGGGGAGCGCGCTCGAGCATTTATGATGGTCGACGACGATGACGTCGACTCCGGCCGAGCGCGCCATCGCCAGCGCCTCGAACGCCTGGGCGCCGCAATCGACGGTGACGATCAGCCGGGCGCCTTCTTCGGCGAGGCGCACCAGGGCCTCGCCCGAAGGCCCGTAGCCCTCCATCAGCCGGTCCGGGATATAGGCCCGGGGCTCCGATCCGAGACCGCGCAGCAGCCGCACCAGCAAGGCGGCCGAAGTCGCTCCGTCGACGTCGTAATCGCCGAACACGGTCACCGCCTCGCCCGCCTGAACCGCGTCCGCGAGCCGCTCCGCCGCCTTGTCCATGTCGCGGAACAGCGACGGATTGGGCATGAAGCCGCGCAGGGTCGGCAGCCGATGGCGCTCCAGCGCCTCGCGCGCGACCCCCCGGGCCATCAGCAGCTGGTCGATCAGATCGTCGGGCTGGAAGGCTTCGTCATGCCCGTCCGCCGCCGACCCCCGCCAGCGCCAGGGCTGGCCAAGGATGGAGCGCGAGACTCCGCAGACATGAGCGGGGGTGAGCATCGTGGGCCGCACCCTAGACCATTGCGAGTCCGGCGTGAATCGCCCTTCTCGCTTCTATCCACATCTGATTTCGCTATCCTGGCGCCATGACAGGCGACGAAACGGCACGGGAAGAGCAGGCGCTGGCAGATTCGATCCGCCTGAGCCCGATCGCCACCGTGCTCAGCAACCCGAGGCTTCCGGACAATCCGATCGTCGCCGCCAACGCCGCCTTCTGCGCGCTCACCGGCTATGAGGAGCGGGAGATTGTCGGCCGCAATTGCCGCTTCCTCGCCGGTCCGAACACCGAGCCCTGGCTTACCGAGCGGATCCGCGAGGCCTTGCGGAGCCTGCGCCCGTCAATCACCGAACTGCTCAACTACAGGAAGGACGGCACCCCCTTCCGCAACGCCGTCCTGATCGCGCCCCTGTTCGGCGCCGACGGCGAGGTCGCCTGGTTCCTTGGCTCGCAGGTCGAAGCCGATTCCGGAGCGGGAGCGCCGCTGGCCCTTCGCCAGCAGCGCGCCTCCCACCTCGCCGCGACCCTCCCGCGGCGCCAGCGCGAGGTGCTGAAGGAAATGGCCGCGGGTCAGCGCAACAAGCAGATCGCCTGGCACCTCGGCCTATCCGAAAAGACGATAAAGATGCACCGAGCCCTTCTGCTCGAAAAGCTCGGCGTGAAAACTACCGCCGACGCCATCAGGCTGGCGGTCGAGGCCGGCCTCTAAAAATCCCCCCTGCCTTGGAACGGGAGGGGGACCAGGCGAAGGGTTGTGGAGGGGTCCTTCGATACGGGCCTTCGCCAGGCTCAGTCCCTACTCAGGATGAGCGGTTGGGATCATGCTCTCCGCTCATCCTGAGTAGCCGCTGAGCGAAGTCGAAGCGGCGTATCGAAGGACCCTCCACCATGCTTCGCATGGTCCCCTTCCCCACCGCGTCTCCGCGGCGAGGCCGGGGAGGCTACGGCACTAGGTCCGTATCGCCGCCGAGCCCGGCCGCGCCTAGTTCGCTGGACCTCCCCAGTGTCAAAGAGGTCTCCCCATGCCCCGCTTCACCCCCGTCGCCGCCGCCCTCCTCGCCCTGGCCGCCGCGCCATCCACTCTCGCCGCGGCCAAGACGCCGATGGTCGGCGGGGCCGCCATGTACCCGTCGCGCACTATCGTCGAGAATGCCGCCCAGTCGAAGGCGCACACCACGCTCGTCGCCGCCGTCCAGGCGGCCGGCCTCGCCGAGACGCTTTCCGGCGCCGGCCCGTTCACCGTCTTCGCTCCCACCAACGCCGCCTTCGCGAGGCTACCGGCCGGCACGGTCGACACTCTGCTCAAGCCGGAGAACAAGCCGATGCTTCAGTCGGTGCTCACCTATCATGTCGTTCCCGGCCGGGTCAGCGCCGCGCAGCTGATCGGCAGGATCAAGGCCGGCCGCGGCATGGCGAAGCTCACCACCGTCCAGGGCGAGACGCTGACCGCCCGGCTGATGGGCGGCAAGGTGGTCCTGACCGACGCCAAGGGCGGCCGCGCCACCGTCACCCAGGCCGACGTCTTCCAGTCCAATGGCGTCATCCACGTCACCGACGCCGTCTCGCTCCCGCGCTGAACGCTGCGCGCGGGATGGGCCGCCGCCGCTCTGCCCCAAAGGGGCGGGGCGGCCCTACACCCGCATCAGCACTACGCCCGCCAGGACGAGTGCGGCCGCCGCCCAGCGCCGCGCGGTCGCCCTCTCCTTCAGGAAGAAGACGGCGATCAGCATCGCGAACAGGACGCTGGTCTCGCGCAACGCGGCGACGGTCGCCAGCGGCGCCTTCGTGAAGGCCCAGACCGCGATCCAGTATGCCCCGAGCGACATCGCGCCCGCCGCCGCTCCGGGCCGCCACGCCGGAAGCATCGCCGCGATTCCGGCGCGCCCGCGGGCGGCGAGGCCCCAGGCGAGCATGATCAGGCCGTCGAGGAAGATCATGGTCAGGATGAAGGCGGAAGCGGACCCGGCGACCCTGGCGCCGACTCCGTCCGCCAGCGTGTAGGCGGCGGTGAAGCCGGCCGTGACCAGCGCCCAGAAGAGGCCCGCCCTGCCGAGCCCGCCTCGGCCCGCCATCAGCATGATTCCCGCCCCGATCGCGATCACCGCCGCGGTACTCGCCGGGTCCATCGTCTCGCCGAGGAACAGCGCGCCCGCGACGGCGACTATGAGCGGCGCGGTGCCCCGGGAAAGGGGATAGATCTGGCTGAGGTCGCCATGGCCGTAGGCGCGGATGAGCGCGAGCTTGTAGCCGCTGTGGAGCGCCGATCCCGCCAGCACCCACGGCCAGGCGGCCTGGGCCGGAAGCCCGAAGAAGGGGAGAAGCAGAAGCGCGAATCCGCCCTGCACGATACCGAGGAACAGGATCGACGAGAAACGGTCGAGGCCGGTCTTGACCAGGGCGTTCCAGCCGGCGTGGAGGGCGGCGGCGAACAGGACGGCGAAGAAGACCGCGGCGCTCATCGCCGTGCTTAATAGCCCCTTAGCCCTCCCATGCTACAGGCGCGCAATGGCGAGCCCGACCGTCCAGCTCTTCTACAACCGCACGTCCGGCGGCCACTGCCCGCGCCGTCTCGCCGCGCTCAGGGCCGGCTTCGAGGCGCGGGGCGCGGCGGTGATCCTTTCCGAATGCGGGCCCGGCCATGCCATCGAGATCGGGAGCGACGCCAGCCACGTCTGCGTGGTCGGCGGCGACGGCACCGCCCGCCATGTCGCGCTGGCACTGGCCCGGTGCGGCCGGGCGCTGCCGTTCAGCGTCTATCCGGCCGGGACGGTCAACCTCCTCCACCGCGAGCGGCTCTTCCCGCTCGAGCCGGCGAGCCATGCGCTGCGCCTGCTGGGCGAGGACAAGGGCGCTCTTCTCCACCCGGCCTCGCTCAACGACACGGTGTTCCTCGCCTGTGCCAGCGTCGGGCCGGACAGCCGTGCCGTCGCGGAGGTCTCGCTTCCGCTCAAGGCGCGCTTGGGCAAGGTCGCTTATGCCTGGGCGTTCGCCCGCAACCTTTTCGACTGGCGCCGTGTACCGATCCGGCTGACCTGGGACGGCGGAACACTCGCCTGCGAAGCCGTCTACGTCGCCAAGGGCCGCTATTTCGCCGGCCCGTGGAGCTTCGCCCCCGCCGCCAGCAGCGCCGAGCCCCTGCTCCACGTCGTCGCGCTCGCCACCGCCCGCCGCCGCGACTTCGCCCGCTTCGCCTTCGCCTTGTTGCGCGGCCGGCCGGTGGACGATCTGCCGGGGGTGACCGCCTTCAGCTGCACGGCCTTGACCGCCGAAGCGGACGAGCCTCTGCCGGTTCAGGCCGACGGGGATTTGATCTGCACCCTGCCGGCAAGCATCGCGCTGCACGAGACGCCGCTGAGCCTGTGCTGATCCGTCATTCCGGCGAAGACGGCTAGGCCTTCATCCCCGGCTCGTGCCGGTGCTCGCCCCTCACCCAGCGCACCGTGCCTGTCGACGCTCGCATCACCACGCTCTCGGTCGTGATCGCGTTCCGGCGCCTTTTCACCCCTTCGAGCAGCGAGCCGTCCGTCACCCCGGTCGCGGCGAAGATGCAGTCGCCCTTGGCGAGGTCCTCGAGCTTGTAGATGCGGTCGAGGTCGGTCACCCCCCATTTGTCGGCGCGGGCACGCTCGTCGTCGTTGCGGAAGATCAGCCGGCCCTGGAACTGGCCGCCGACGCAGCGCAGGGCCGCCGCCGCCAGCACTCCCTCCGGCGCTCCGCCGGAGCCCATATAGACGTCGATCGTCGTGTCCGGATCGGTGACCGCGATCACCCCCGCGACGTCGCCGTCGGGGATGAGGACGATTCCGCAGCCCAGCCCGCGAAGCTCGGCGATCAGATCGAGGTGCCGCTCCCGGTCGAGCACGCAGACGATGATCTCGGACGGATCGACGCCCTTGGCGGCGGCGATCGAGCGGATATTCTCGGTCGGCGACCGGCTGAGGTCGATCACCCCTTCCGCATAGCCGGGCCCTACCGCCAGCTTCTCCATATAGACGTCGGGCGCGTTGAGCAGGCCGCCTTCCTCGGCGATGGCCAGGACCGCGAGCGCATTGGGCGCCCCCTTGGCGGTGATCGTCGTTCCTTCGAGCGGATCGAGCGCGATGTCGATCTTCGGGCCGCTGCCCTGCGCCCCCCCGACCTTCTCGCCGATATAGAGCATCGGCGCCTCGTCGCGCTCGCCCTCGCCGATGACGACGGTGCCGTCCATCTCCAGCGTGTTGAGGGCCGCGCGCATCGCCTCGACGGCGGCATGGTCGGCCGCCTTCTCGTCGCCGCGGCCGATCAGCTTCGAGGCGGCGACCGCCGCGGCTTCGGTCACCCGCACCATCTCCAGCACCAGCACCCGGTCGAGAACGTGGCTTGCGCTCACCATCTGTCGCTCATCCTCCTTGAGAAAGCGGCGCGATAGGCGAGCGCCGCGGCCGTGTCGAGCCGCGGCGCCAACGCCCCCTCCGAGGTCATAATTAAGCCGTTTTCCTCCAACAGCTTGCCGGCGAGCGCGGCGATGACGAGGCGAGGCTATGGCGAAGCTCTCACTGGCGATGGCCGCGGCCATCGCTCTGGCTTCCGCCCAGGCGCCCGCCGCGCCTCCGGCGACCGCGGAGGAAGCGCTCGCCCGCCAGCAGGCCTCGCTCCGCTCCAGCCTGAGCCTCGGCTGCGACCGCGACGCCGGCGAGATCGTCGTCTGCGGCCGCCAGGGCCCCGATCCCAACCGCCTTCCCTTGCCGGTCGAGCCCGAGCCGGGCGCCCGCGTCGCCGGCGAGCCCTCCGACCCCAAGGCGTCCCTCGCCCTCACCAACCAGAAATGCACCACGGTCGGCCCGAACCAGCAATGCAGCGGCGGCCTGCCGATCCTCGGCATCGCGCTGTTTCTGGTCCACACCGCGGTCAAGGCGGCGATGGAGGAGGAATGACCCGGATCCATGTCTTCCGGCTGCTCGCCGCCCTCCCGCTCGGAACGGCCGCGCCCGCTTTCGCGCTTGCGCCGGAGCCGGCGCTCACCGCCGAGAAGGCGATCGACATTCAGCAGCGGGGCGTGCGCGAGGCGGTCGGCACCGCGCCCTGCCCGCGCGACCGGGAGAATGGCGACATCGTCGTCTGCGGCCGCCGCGGCGCAGACCGCCTCCCTCTCCCGGTCGAGCGGCTGCCCGGCGAGCGCGAGAACCTCCTCCCCGGCGAGATGCCGCGCGCCGAGGCGGGCTTCAGCACCTGCGTCGTCGGCTGCCAGCCCACCGGCTTCAGGGTCGACGTCATCCGGACCGTGATCGTCGGCACGAAGATCGTCCGCCACATCCTCGGCAAGGACGATTAGGCCGCCGTCTTTGCGAGGAGCGCAGCGACGAAGCTCCGCTCGCAATGACGGGGCGACAATCCTTCGTAAGCGATTTAGGCTTATGGCCGAAGCTCCGGGGGGAGAAGAAACATGGCCACCGCGCAGGCAGCGCCCGAATACCCTCCGACGATGGCGAAGAAGGTCGCGCACTGGACCGCCCAGACCGTCGTCGCGATCCTCGTCACCTACGCCTTCATCGTCGTCCTGCTCGTCGCCACCGCCCAGCAGAAGGTCGACGACGCCCTCACCAAGGAAGCGGTCGGCTACGATTACAGCGTCGCCGTCCGCTATTATTTCGGCCGCGACAATCTGAAGCACCTCGTCGGCGAGAATAGCGAGGCGATCAAGCAGTCGACGGCCCAGCTGCGCGCCGCCAACGACCGCCTGCAGTCGGCCAACCGCAACCTCGCCGCCGAGGCGGCCGACCTCGGCGAGGATCTGGCGCGCCTCACCGCCGCCGGCTGCCCGGCGCCGCCCGCCCCGGAAACTCCGCCCACGCCGGCCGAGCTGGTCAGCATGGCGGTGGCGACCCAGCATTGCGCGGCCGAGCGCGGCGAGGCGAACCCCGCCATCCCGCCCGTCGCCGCCGACGTCCTCGCCGGCCAGCGCGCCGTCCAGAAATCGCTGGACGACGTCGCCGGCCTGAAGCGCGACGCCGACGACGTCCAGGATCGCCTCGACCTCCTCCAGGCCGAGCGCAACGCCATCGACAAGCAGACCGAAGCCGCCGCCCGCTCGGGCGACATCATCGCCGTCCTGAAGGTGTTCGAGGACAGCCGGTGGCCGCTCGCCAGGCAGCTCGTCTACGTTCCGCCCGCCTTGACAGGGATCATCCTCGCCTCGGTCTCCGGCCTGTTCGGGGCCCTGCTCATCACCCTCATCCTCTTCGTCTACCCCGACAACCGCTACAGGTTCACCCGCACCACATCCTATTTCGGCCGGATCCTGCTCGGCGGCCTCATCGCGCTCGGAGTCTTCGTCCTGATGTTCAGCGGAGTCGCCGTCCTCTCGGGCCCCAACGCCTCGGGCAGCGCCCAGAACCTGATCGCCTATGGCGGCATCGGCATCCTCTCCGGGATGTTCTCCGACCAGGCGGCGGGCTGGCTCTCCGATCGCTCGATGTTCACGCCCGAGGCGGACGGCACCCGCGTGGCCGCGGCCGGGGAGCCGGCGGCCTGATTTGCTCTTTCGTTTCACCCCCAAACCGCGCATCATGCTCCGGAAAAAATCGAAGCGGGAGATTGACTTATGGCCAGGCATTACGTGATCGCTTTGCTCGCCCTCGGCGCCGCGTCCGTTCCGGCGCAGGCGTCGCCGGTCCAGCCGAGCCCCGATAGCGTCAGGGAGCGGATCGACCTTCGCAAGCTCTCCACCTGCCTCGCCGAAAGGCGGCCCGACTGGGCCCGCAAGACTCTGGCGCTGCCCTATCTCAGCCAGGCGCAGATGCGATCCGCCATGGCCGGGGTCAGCGACAGCGGCAGCTGCATGCGCGGCCTGGAGATCGACCTTCGATATTCCGGCGTGGTCGGGAGCCTCGCCGAACATTATCTGCAGTCCGACCTGAAGCGCGCCGATGCCCGCCGGCTGGCGGCGGCGCTGTCGAAGCTGGAGCCGCTCAACACGTCCGAGGATTTCGCCCTCTGCGTGGTCGCCCGCAACCCCGCCGCCGCCCGCGATCTCGCGCTGAGCGAGCCGGGCAGCCAGGCGGAGACGGAGGCGGTCGGCCGGCTCGAGTCCGCCGTCGGCCCCTGCACCGCCGCTGACGAGAAATTCACCGTCGACCTGCAGTCGCTTCGGGCGCTGACCTCGACCGCCCTCTACCGCGGAGTCTCCACGGTCCTGGCGTCGAACGACTGAGGGGGACGCCTTGCCTCCCCATCGCCAGACGGCGAGGCAAGCTATCCCAGAAACCTTTTCACCCCCCGCGCCGCCTGCCGGATCCGCTGCTCGTTCTCGACGAGCGCGATCCTCACGAAGCCCTCCCCTTCCTCGCCGAAGCCGACTCCGGGGCTGACCGCGACCTGCGCCTCGGCGAGCAGCCGCTTGGCGAATTCCATCGAGCCGAGCGCCCGGAAGGCGTCCGGGATCGGAGCCCAGGCGAACATGCTCGCCTCCGGCGGCGGGATCTCCCACCCCGCGCGGCCGAAGCTCTCGACCAGGCAGTCGCGCCTCGCCCTGTAGAGCCGGCGGTTGGCCTCGACGATGTCCTGGGGCCCGTTGAGCGCCGCCGTCGCCGCCGCCTGGATCGGCGTGAACGCGCCATAATCGAGATAGGATTTGACCCGCCCCAGCGCCGCCACCAGCTCTTGGTTGCCGACCGCGAACCCCATCCGCCAGCCCGCCATCGAATAGGTCTTCGACATCGAGGTGAACTCGATCGCCACCGCCTTCGCTCCGGGCACCTGCAGGATGGACGGCGTCGGAGCGTCGCCGAAATAGATTTCGGCATAAGCGAGGTCGCTGATCACCCACAGATCATGCTCTCGCGCGAAAGCCACGACCCTCTCGTAAAAGGCCAGGTCCGCCGTATAGGCGGTCGGGTTGGACGGATAGCCGATCACCAGCAATTTGGGCTTGGGCACGGTGTAGCGCACCGCCCGCTCGAGGCTGTCGAAGAAGTCCGGCCCCGGCGCCGCCGGAATCGAGCGGATCGAGGCGCCGGCGATGATGAAGCCGAACTGGTGGATCGGGTAGGACGGATTGGGCGCGAGCACGACGTCGCCCGGGGCGGTGATCGCCTGGGCGAGATTGGCCAGCCCCTCCTTCGAGCCCAGGGTGACGATCACCTCCCGCTCCGGATCGGCCTCGACCCCGAACCGCCGCTGATAATAAGCCGCCTGCGCCTTCCTCAGCCCGGCGATTCCGCGCGATGCGGAATAACGATGCGCCCTGGGATCGCGCGCCACCTCGGCCAGCTTGTCGACGACATGCGCCGGCGGCGCCCCGTCCGGATTGCCCATGCCGAGATCGACCACGTCCTCGCCCCGCGCCCGCGCCGCCGCCTTCATCGCGTTGACCTCGGCGAAGACGTAGGGCGGCAGGCGGCGGATGCGGTAGAAATCGGTCATGGCGCTCCCTAGAGGCCGGCCACGGCCGCGTTCAAGCGGCGACGGCAAGATCCGCCCGGATGATGGCTCGGCCACAGACCGTTCCAAGGCGCCGCCCCGCGCCGGGCCGCCGCGCCGTCTGCCTTATCTTTGCCTTCATGAGCGGGGAGGATGGCGGTGCGGTCCGAAAAGAGGAGCGTGAGATGAGCCTGGCCCTGCTTCTTGCCCTCCAGCCCGCTCCCCCGGCGCCCGGGCCGCGGCTGCTTCCGGTCGACTTCGACCTCGCCGAGGTGAAGCCCGCCGACCCGTGCCGGACCGGCGCCGCCGGCGCCTCCGACATCGTCGTCTGCGGCCGCCGCCCCGGCGGGGTCTTCGACTTCACGAAATGGGAGCGCGAGTTCCGGACCCGCCCGCTTCTCGCCGAAAAGGGGATCGGCCCCGGCACCGTCATCCGGGCCTATGGGGAAAGCGTCGGAATGCCCGGCGGCCAGATCAGCAAGCGGGCGATGGTGGGGCTGAGGCTGAAGTTCTGAGCGACCGTCCGGATCCGGACGAAGGTCAGGAAAGTCAGCCGGATTCGCGCGCGCGCGCGAGGGATCAGCCATCGTCCGGCTCCGGACCGGCCTCGCATTCCTTTTCCTCCGGCTCGTCCGGCGGCAGGTCGCGCAGATTTTCGAGATAGCCGTCGAACAGCTCGGCCGTCTCGGCGACCGTGTCGATCAGCTCGCCGGCGCCGTCGGCCCACACCGTCGCGGGAGGCGGCCGGCCGAAATGCACGGGATCGAGCCGGGAGAGGAGGAAGATCAGCGCCTTCTCCGACGGCCGCCGCCGCCGGTAGACGATCTCGCCGTCGCGCCAGACCGTCTCGGTCATTCCGTCGAGGGCATATTCGTAGAGCTTGGCCGCCGCCGGACGGGCCGCCATCCGAAGCGCCGCGTCCCAGGCGGTGCAGAAGGCGCCGGCGTCCGGGCGGCGGGCGAGCCGGTGCGCGGAAGCCTCGCTCATCCCCACCGCCGCCGCCGCGACCCGGACGATCCCGGTCTCGGCCAGCACCTCGATGAACCGCCGCTGCTTCGCCGCCGTCCAGCCGTCGCGGCGGGGCTGGACCGGAACCGGGTCGAAGGGGATTGCGGGGAGGGGCGGCGCGCGTTCGCCGGAGGGCTCGTCCGGTGGATCGCCGGGCGGCGGGAATGAGGCATGGTCGGTCATGCTCGGCTCCTGGTCGAGAAGAACGGAGCAGGAACATGTATAACGGACGGAGGGCTGTAGGACAGAGGAAAAAGCGCCGAAACGGGGGTTTCTGGCCGGTCGAAGGCAGGCGGCGCAACCCTGCCGGAGACGCCTCGCGCTCGGGCGGCCGTAGTCGCCTTCCGGCCCGCGGCCCCGGCACCCGATTTCAAGGGAAGGCACGAAGGCGCGAAGGCACGACGTAGAAGGGCCGCCGCTCGGGCGTGAGCACTGGGTGCCTGACGTGCCGGCACCGGAAATGCAGAGGCAGTCGGATTGATCCGGTCGTCGATACTCCGCGCAAATCGGTGATCGGCATATTTCGATTCATTCTCTTCGACGGCTGCCCGACCCGCCGGTCGTTCTACAACCGACCGGATGGCGACGGCGAAGCAGGACCTCGGGGCGCTGGGCGAACGGCTGGTCGTCCGGCATTGCGCCTGCCCGAAGTGCAAACGGTCCGCGACTCTCAGGACGCTTCCGACGAACTTCAAATGCGCGGACGTGATCTGCGACTTCTGCGGCTACCTCGCCCAGGTGAAGGCTCACACCTGCGCGGACGGGCGGACCCCTCCCGCCAAGCTGCTCGGTGCGGCCTGGGGGCCGCAGCGGGAGCGGATGGAGTCGGGCATCTACTTCCCGCTTTTCCTCGTGCTCGTCGCCCGGACCGGCGAGCATTTCTCGATCCACTATCTCTCCGCCGATCTCCAGACTCCCGAGCTCTTCCTGCAGCGCAAGCCGCTGAGCGAAAGTGCGAAGCGGGCAGGATGGCAGGGCTTCCATTACCATCTCGATTCGCTGCGCGACCGCCTTATTCCAATCGCGGAGGGGCGGCTGCCGAGGCGCCGGGCGGCCTTGGCGGTCGAGCCAGATGGCGAATCCGGTGAGGGCGAGGCGTACTAGCCGCCGGTCGGTTCGCGGGTCACTAGGTCGACCTCGACCAGATTCGTCTCCTCCTCGCAATCGTGGCAGAAAGCCTGGTCGAAGACGGCGCCAAGCCCCCAGTCCTGAGCCGCGCTGTCCCAATCGGCCCAGGCATCCCGGGTGACCGTGCCGCCGCCGCAGCTCTCGCAGACATAATCAACCGCCATCGGCCAGCCTCCTCGCATCGTCCCTGAGGCGCTCCAGGCAGTCCTCCGACCCGCTGTCCTCCCAAGCCTGCTCCGCGATGGCGATATCGAGCTTCAGCGCGAGGGCCGGCAGGTCGGCGGCGGGAAGCCGGAGCAGCCGCCGAACGGCCGCGAGGCGGGAGCTTGTCGAGGTGCTCGAACCTTTCCTCCAAGGCCTCGCCCGCCAGCGCCCGCCGCTCCGAGGGCAGGAGCGCCTCCTCCGCCTCGAAAGCCGCGACCCGAGCCTCCGCCCGCCGCAGGGCGGCAACGGCGCGGTCCCAGCTTCGACCGTACGAGCTGCCGGTCGGGCTCGAGACAGGCGCAAGCGGGACGGCCGCCCCACGACCGCTCCCGGCGACAGCGCAAGCGCCGACACCCACGCCTAGCAACGCCCGGCGCGACAGGTTATGCGTCCCGGCAGCCATGCCTGAGGGTCTCCTTCTGGACGGTCAAGAATATTGACCGCAAAGAAGTTCGTCAAGGGGGAAAGTTCTGACCGCCGACACGCTCACGCCCGCTCAATGCCGGATGGCGCGGGCGGCGCTGCAATGGTCGCTCGACGAAACGGCCAAGGCGGCCGGCGTGAGCTACCGGACGATCTTCCGCCTGGAGAACGAGCAGCGAGACGTGCAGGTGGAGAAGATGGTGGCGATCCGGCGGGCGCTCGAGGCGGCGGGCGTACGGTTCCTCGATGCCGGTGAGGACAAAGGCGGAATTGTCCCGCCCCCGCTGAAGGTGCTGCCACCGCGTAGGTGATTTGCTTTGGACGGTCAATGTAACTGACCGTCCAACACAATGTTCAAGGGGGTTGAACTGGAACGTCCCGCGCTTCGGCCCGACCAGTCGCGGATGGCGCGGGCGGCTCTGGAATGGTCGCTCGAGGACGCCGCCGCCGCCGCCGGAGTCAGCCGCCGGACCGCGCTGCGATTCGAGCGCTACCACCGCGACGTGACGCCCGAGCTGATCCAGGCCCTGCGCCGCGCCTACGAGGCGGCGGGGCTACGATTCCTGGACGAGGGTCCCGACGCCGGCGCCGTCGTTCCGCCGCCGCTCCGGGTGTCGCCGGCGGCAAGATCACAATCGTAGGTGGACGGTCCTGAGAGGGGACCGGGCAAGACAAGCGCTTCTCTCTATCTGGCATGAGCCGACAACGGGCCGCGGCGGGTATCTGCACTTTGGCTGGCGATACCCTTCGAGGGCCTCAACACTCTCGGCAACATCCGCGGCACCGCCCTGAAGCGCCTGCTCCGCACCCCCGCGCCCGCCAACACGTATCTTCTTGAAGTTTCGCAAATAATATTGAAGCCTCGCGAGACGACCTTCCGGGGGCTGCAATGTCGAACCTTCCAGATTGCATCGAACGCGCCGACCGGGCGCGCCTGTTCCCCATCCTGGCGGAGACTTCGAAGGAGGGGCGAACGCTCTCTATCTTTCTGGCGACGCTGGCTTCGGTACGGGAGCTTCGTACGAACCTGCTGGCCAGCATCGGCCAGAAAGTCGGCACCACGGCTCAACTGCGCACCTACACCGAAGTCGTCTTCAAATGCGCCAAAGGGCAACCGGATTTGGGCCGGCCCGACGGCCTGCTCGTGCTGGATACATGGGGGCGACGCTGGACAGCCCTGGTCGAGGCGAAAGTCGGCAAGGTCGAAATCTCCCAGGAGCAGCTCGAACGCTATCTCGATCTCGCCAAGCAGAACCGGATCGATGCCGTCATCACCATTTCCAACCAATTCTCGGTGGTCCCGCAGCACCATCCACTGCGCATCAACATGGCGAAATATAAAGGCGTGCAGCTCTTCCATTTCTCATGGATGCACATCCTCACCGAAGCCGATCTTCTGACGGTCAATCGCGACGTCGACGATGACGATCAGGCCTATATCCTCAGCGAGTTCCTGCGCTTCATCAGCCACGAGAGCGCGGGCGTGCAGGGCTTCACCCAGATGCCGGCGGCATGGCCCGAGGTGGTGACCAAGGTGCAGGCAGCCGGGAGGCTCCAGCCGTCGAAGGAGATTGCGGACGTCGCCGAGGCGTGGGTGCAGGAATCCCGCGACCTTTGCCTCATCCTCAGCCGCCAGCTGCGCAGGCAGGTCGGCCAGCGGCTGACGAGGGCCGCGCTCGCCGATCCCCAGGTGCGGTTCCAGGACGATGTCGCCGGGCTGTGCGGAGATCACTGCCTGACCACCACGTTCGACGTTCCGAACGCCGCGGCCCCGATCGCCGTGCGGGTCGACCTGCAGCGCCGGAGCGTCCTGGTCTCGATGAAGATGCGGGCGCCGGAGGACCGAGTGTCGAGCCGGGCGCGCCTGACCTGGCTGCTTCGGCAGATTCCGGAAGCCGCCGAGGGCAATCTGCACATACGCTGCCAGTGGCCGAAGACGTCTCCCTCCACTCAGTTCCGCCTCGCCGAGCTGCGCGAGGACCCGTCGAAGATCGAGGAAGGCAAGGGAAGCCTCAAGGTCGTCGCCTTCGAGGTGCTTCTGGTCGCCGACCTCGGCCGGCGCTTCGACCAGCGCAAGACCTTCATCGACGAGCTCGAGAAGGCGGTGCCGGTCTTCTACGAGACGGTCGGCCAGCATCTGCGCGCCTGGCAGGCGCCCGCTCCGAAGCTCTCAGGCGCCCGCGCCCAGCCGGAGGACGTCACGCCCTCCGCAATTTCGGAAAGCACGGAGGCGACGGCGAGGGAGTGGGCTCAGCCGGCGGCGGGCTCCGAATAAGAGGCGGAACTAAACTACCGTCCGATTTCCTATTACGAAGAGGCGCGGCGCCTCACTTCGGGAGCCGGCGTGCCGCCCTGCCGCCGAGCTAACGCTTGCCCTGCGCGGTCAAACATACTGACCGTCCAAGTGGCGATTGCGCGATTGGGCTGGATCGCCCCTTTTTCTGCAGCAGATGCGCGGTCACCTTCCGCCGATCGCGATCAGATTCTCCGAATGCGCCAGTAGGTGTAGTTCGTTGTGCTGCAGTTACCTTCATATTCCACGCTGACCCGCGAGGCGGACGCCTGCCACCGCCTCGTCGTTTGACAGCCATAGTCCGGGGAGCCGGGCTCACCCGACTTCCAGTACACGGTCTGCCGACGCCGGACGACATGGTTGCCGAGGACTCCGCTTTCGTCAACGTCGGCTTCGGTTGAATCGCCCTCGAACTCGCCGATCAACTCGTCGGTAATGTATGAAGCGTCTCCAGCCTTCTCGCCGAGCAGCATGGCTGTCTCGTTCCTGGTGCTTTCGATTTCCATCTCAGCTCTCCTGCCGTATCAATGCCGGGCCGAACGCGAACCGCCCACGGCGCCTGGACGATCATAACCTAGCGGGTCGAGCGAGACACGAGCGTGATGAAGCTCACGCCCGCTCAGGCGGCTTCGCGCACAAGCGTTCCGGCTTCGGCCAGAGGCCGGTGCAGACCGTCTGCCGACAGTTTCAGCCCGTTCGGCCAGCCCGTCAGGACCCCGCGCGCCGCCTCGGCTCGGGCGCGGGCGTTCCGCTCAGGAGGCCGGCGACGCTCAGATCCTCGTCGATGTCCGGCCAATGGATTCCGAAGCCGCCGCCCGCTTTCGTCCAGTTCGAGCGCTGGGCCGGCGTCGCGTCGAGCAGGCGCGGATACCAGGCGAGCGGGACGGCGATCGTGCGGCCGTCGGCGAGGTCGACGATCAGCCGCTCGGAGTCGAAGCGCACGTCGGCAACGCGCTCGTCGCCCACCTTAGCCGAAATATTCATGCCACGCCTCCAGCATCGAGTGCCGATGCTCTCCAACAAGGCTCACGCCGTTTTGGCAGTGAGCTCGAGCCCGAGGGCCTTCAGAGTAGCGATCACCGAGGCGATATTGCTCTGTGCCGTCAGCACGTCCTGAGCGAGGCCCTTGGCCCGGGCCACGTTGTTGAGCGCCAGCGCGATCAGCTCGGGATCGCCGTCCTCGAATACGGCTTCGAGATAAGCGAGAATCGCCTCGCGGCTGGCAAGAAACTCGGCCGTGTCCCAGCGGCTCGTCTCAATCCCCATTTTCGGGCTCCCATCGCGCGGCAATTTCACGCGCACGCGCAATATCGGCTTTCTGCCGCGATTTGTCACCGCCGTAAGCCAGCAGGATCAGGTGTGCCCCACTGCGGGCGAAATAGACTCGGTAGCCGGGGCCATAGTCCACCCGAAGCTCGCTAATTCCGCCGCCGACCGACTTGGTGTTACCGAAATGGCCCAAGGATAGGCGATCGATGCTTGCGAGGAGGCGCGCCCGAGCGCGCTCGTCCCGAAGCGAGGCCAGCCAGCGGCGGAATTCGGCGGTCCTGAGGACAGTAGTCGAACCGGCCGGCATCGTGCCGATCTAGCCGGGCGTCAGGCGTCCGCCAAAATCGGATACAGGCCAGGTCGAGCAGAGCCAGGAGGCGATGGGTAAATGTATACTGTCACTGTTTACCCCGTCACTGATTACCCGTGCCTATACTGTCCCAGACCTCGCCCAGTTCCCCCGTCACGCCCCGCGCTCTCGCGTCCGGGTCATGTCGCCCCGCCCTTCGAGGAGGCCGGCGATCGAGATGTCCTCATCGAGCTCCTCCCAGTGGATTCCGTCCGGACTGAGAAAGAAGGTCTCGCGCTGCTCGGCCGATCCGTGCAGCAGGCGGGGGAACCAGACGAGCGGGATGCCGAGGGTGCGGCCGTCATCGAGCTCGACCCACATTTGCGCATCGTCGAAGCGGACGGCGGTGGGGCTAGGCGAAAAACTCATTCCATGCTTCCTCAAGCTCCGGGCGGCGCTCCTCGACGATATCCTGCAAGCGCTTGATCGTGCGCGCGTCGAAGCCGCGATTGTAGGCGAGTTCGACTTCCGAGACAGCCAGAACTTGGCCTTCGCGCCGGCACGGGAGACGTGGACGTGAACCGGCTCGAGCGGATCGCCTTCGTTCGAGAAGAAGTGGAAGCGGCAGCCGTTCCAGCGGAAGACGACGGGCATCTGCTCCAGACCTCCCCCACCCCAGCCCGTCCCCTGAAGGGGAGGGCCTATTCGAGCCCTTCATCCTCAGCACATTGACGGCACCACAGACGGCCGCCCCACTCCACCCATGAGCCCTGACGATCTACCGTCCCGGGATCATGGCCGCAGCCAGCGCAGTGACCGCCCCGGCGTTCAACTTCTTCAGCGGCTATCTTGCGCACATCTACTCCGCCGCCACCCCGGCCCGCGTGAACATGTCGTCCCCGCCTTCTGCCGCCGCAGCGCCGGCGCCGTCGTTCGCCGCCTTCGCCGACTTCCGCCGGTCGAAATTGTCCCACACCTCGCCCCAGTTTCCCCGCGTCGCGGCCTTGGAATATTCCGTCGCTCTCGTCTCGAAGAAGTTGGCGTGCTCCACGCCGTTGAGGAGCGGCGCCAGCCACGGCAGCGGGTGGTCGTCGATCATGAACATGGGTTTGAGGCCGAGCTGGCTGAGGCGCCAGTCGGCGATGTAGCGGATGTACTGCTTGATCTCCTTGGGGCTCATGCCCGGCACGGGGCCCATCTCGAAGGCGAGGTCGATGAAGGCGTCCTCGAGCTCGACCGTGTGGTGGCAGACCTCGCGAATCTCCTTCTTGACCTGGGGCGTGTAGCAATCCCGCTCCTTGACGAAGGCGTGGAAGAGGCGGGTGATGCCCTCGCAGTGGAGGCTCTCGTCGCGGACGCTCCAGCTGACGATCTGGCCCATGCCCTTCATCTTGTTGAAGCGCGGGAAGTTCATCAGCATCGCGAAGCTGGCGAAGAGCTGAAGCCCCTCGGTGAAGCCGCCGAACATGGCGAGCGTCTTGGCGATGTCCTCGTCCGTGTCGACCCCGAAGGTGGCGAGATAATCGTGCTTGTCCTTCATCTCCTTGTACTGGAGGAACATGGAGTACTCGCTCTCCGGCATTCCGATCGTGTCGAGCAGGTGCGAGTAGGCGGCGATGTGGACGGTCTCCATGTTGCTGAACGCGGTCAGCATCATCTTCACTTCGGTCGGCTTGAACACGCGGCCATATTTGTCGTGGTAGCAATCCTGAACCTCGACGTCGGCCTGGGTGAAGAAGCGGAAGATCTGGGTGAGCAAAGAGCGCTCGTGGTCGGTCAGCTTCTGCGCCCAGTCGCGGCAATCCTCGCCGAGCGGCACTTCCTCCGGCATCCAGTGGATCTGCTGCTGGCGCTTCCAGAATTCGAACGCCCAGGGATATTCGAACGGCTTGTACTGCTTGCGGGCTTCGAGAAGGGGCATGAGGGTTACTCCCGGGAAAATGAGATTGTGTCTTCGCCGCCGATCAGCAGCATTGCGTTGAGGAGGGCCATTGCGATGGCGAATCCGCCGTAGAGCCAGTCGCGGATCCGGCGCGGCCCATCCTCCTCGTCGCGGAGGAACAGGAGAGCGAGGCCGCAGAAGCCGAAGAACAGGATCGCGAGCACCCGGACCACCTGGATCGCGACCGGCGTGCCGTTCAGCCAGTCACCGAAGCCGGTCGCCCGGGAGATCAAATGAAACGCGGCCAGAGATCCGACGAGCACCAGGAAGGAGATGAGCCGCGAGCGCCAGGGGCGGCGTGGCACTGCCGCGCTCATGCCCCGCCACCGGGGGTTTGGAGGAAGAGCCGGCCGCTCACGCGATCGCCATCTCGCCTAGCGGCGTCAGGCAGCCGAGCGCGAACAGGAGCAGGGCGGCGAGCAGGCCCCACACCGCGTAGCGGCGGCCGTCGCGGCGGCGGGCATATTGCGGCGTGCCGCGGCCGGCGCTGGCATGCTTGAGGAAGATCGAGGCCTGCCAGAGCGCGTAGAGCAGGGCGACGAGGCCGAGCAGCATCAGGAGGTGGCCCAGGGTGATCGTCTCCGGCATCAGGCAAGGTCCTTCCTGTAAAAGGCGGGGGAAGCGGGCGCCGAACGCAGCGCATGCGGAAGCGCCATCGCAGCCTCGCCCTCCCCCGCCAGGCGCCGCGCCGAAGGGAGCCAGGCGCGGCTTTCTCCCCCCGCGCGGGGAGAGAAAGAGCTCGTCATCGCGGCGAAGGCCGGGATCCCGTGGGGTGAAGTGCGCGGGAGCCTTTCACCCACTGGGGCCCCAGCCTTCGCTGGGGCGACGGGAAGCGTCACTGGCACGCCAGGCACTCGTCGTAATCCGTCGTCGCGGCGAGCTCGATCTGCTTGGGGTCGATCGTGTTGTCGGCCTCGACCCCGCCCGCGAAGCCGGCGCGCTGGACCGACTTGGAGCGCAAATAATAGAGGCTTTTGATGCCCAGCTCCCAGGCGCGGTAGTGGAGCATCAGAAGGTCCCATTTGTCGACGTCGGCCGGGATGAACAGGTTCAGCGACGTCGCCTGGTCGATATAGGGCGTGCGGTCGGCGGCGAGCTCGATCAGCCAGCGCTGGTCGATCTCGAAGCTGGTCTTGAACACGTCCTTTTCCTCGGCCGTGAGGAAGTCGAGATGCTGGACCGAGCCGCCGCGCTCGAGGATCGTCGACCAGACG
>DASPJA010000016.1:0-23523 GCA_035628835.1 Allosphingosinicella sp. | reverse complement strand
GAGGCCTTCTTCGCCCGACAGGGCTATCGCAACCTGGAGACCTGGCTCGACCCCCGGATGGCGATGATGTCCGAGCTGAAGATCACGATCCTGCCGACGACCATCTATTACGATGCGGACGGGCGCGAGCTGTGGCGGGTGACCGGGATGGAGGATTGGGAGAGCGGGCGCGCGGCCTTGCTCCTCAAGGAAGGGCTAGAGCGGAAGTAGCGGCCTACCCGTCATCCCGGCGAAGGCCGGGATCTCCGGGAGATCCGCCGTACCTTCTGGTCCCGAGGTTCCGGCTGAAGCGCCTGCGCTAGTCCCGGAGCAGCTCGTTGATGCTGGTCTTGGAGCGGGTGCGCGCGTCGACCCGCTTGACGATGACCGCGCAGGCGAGGCCGGGGCCGCCGTCGCGGCCGGGGAGGGTACCTGGGACGACCACCGAATAAGCCGGGACCCGGCCCATATGGACTTCGCCGCTGTCGCGGTCGACGATCTTGGTGGACGCGCCGATGAAGACACCCATCGAGAGGACCGCGCCCTGCTCGACGATCACGCCTTCCGCGACCTCCGAGCGGGCGCCGATGAAGCAATCGTCCTCGACGATCACCGGCCCGGCCTGGAGCGGCTCGAGCACCCCGCCGATGCCGGTTCCCCCGGAAATATGGACGTTCCGGCCGATCTGGGCACAGCTGCCGACCGTCGCCCAGGTGTCGACCATCGTGCCTTCGCCCACATAGGCGCCGATATTGACGAAGCTCGGCATCAGCACCGCGCCCTTGCCGACGAAGGCGCCGCGGCGGACGATCGCTCCGGGGACGGCACGGAAGCCGGCGCCGGCGAAGCGGTTCGGCCCCCATCCCTCGAATTTCGAGGGGACCTTGTCCCACCAATGGGCGCCGCCGGGGCCGCCTTCGATCGCCTCCATCGGGGTGAGCCGGAAGGAGAGGAGCACCGCCTTCTTGAGCCACTGGTTGACCGTCCAGCCCTCCCCGCCCTTCTCGGCGACCCGCGCTTCGCCCGAATCGAGCAGCAGGATGGAATCCTCGACCGCCTGCTTCACCTCCGCCTCGTCCGCCCCGAGCGCCTCGCGCCGTTCCCAGGCCTCCTCGATAACGGCCCTCAGCTTCTCGCTCATGCCGCGTCCCCTCCGGTAATCTCGGTCAGCCAGTCGCCGATATCGGTAATGCGGTAATCGATAAAGGCGGGATCGGCGTCGTGGCTTGCCTGCTCCGAGCCGTTATCGACCCAGACCGTGGTCATGCCGAGCCGCTTGGCGGGGACGAGGTTCCTCGCCATGTCCTCCGCGAAGAGCGCGCGTTCCGGCGCGATCGAGTGGCGTTCGCACATCGCGGCATAAGCGCGAGGATCGGGCTTGGGGACGTAGTCCATGGCGTGGATGTCGTGGACGCCGTCGAAAGCGTTGGCGAGGCCGAGCCGGTCGAGCACCCGCCGCGCATAGCTCTCGTCGCCGTTGGTGAAGACGAACTTGCGGCCCGGCAGCCGGTCCAGCGCCGCCACCACGCGCGGATCGGCGGTCAAGCGGGCGAAATCGATGTCGTGGACGTAATCGAGAAAATCGCGGGGCTCGACGCCATGCTCCTTCATCAGCCCCGCCAGGGTCGTGCCGTGATCGCGGAAGAAGCCCTTCTGGATGGCCCTGGCCTCGGCCAGGGTGCAGCCCAGCCGGTTGGCGATATACTCGCCCATTCGGATGTCGATCAGCTCGAACAGGTTCGCGGAGGCCGGATAGAGGCTGTTGTCGAGGTCGAAGATCCAGCAGTCGATCGCTGAGAGCGGGGCAGGAATCATGGCGGCCTCATAGGGCGCATCAGCCCTTCAGCAAATTGAAAGCATCGCAGGGTCGCCCCCGACCAACGATGCCGGCGCCGCGGGCACCGATGCTATCTTCGGCCGCGGAATCCTCAACATCGCCCTCGCCTTTCAGCCCCAGGGCACGCTCAGCCTCCCGGACGGCAAGGCAGTCGATCCGGCCGCGACGGGCAGCACGGCGTCGACGGCAATGGGCGACGCCAAGTCGAACGTGGCCGGGATGATCGGGCCTATGCAATGAATCTCGCCTCCGTCTTGCAGCGAGCCGAGCAGGATCGGCCGCTCGGCCGGGCGCTTCAGCCGGGCCCCAGCACCGCCACAGCCGGCGCCCGCGGGATAGCCGTTTCGATCACCGTCGACCGCAAGCTGAGCGGCAGCCGGACGCGGGCCTCGCCGGCCACCGTTTCGCGCTTCGGCGGATTCAGCCGCTGAGGGTGCGCTCGGGCGGCGTGGATCTCAGCGTTCCCGTCTCCTACAGCTACGAGACGCTGAGCGCCGGCTATGAATATCGCTTCTTCAACCTCGCCCCCGCCGGGCGCGAGATCGACCTCGAGGCCGCTTCTGGCTTCGACCTGGTCGACGGTGCCGGGCATCCGGGCGCCAACGCCTTTGCCCGCCGCCATCCCGGCCACTCCCGGCGATGGATATCGGGGCGGCGGTCCGGTTCTCGCTCGGTTTCTGAGCCTCAGCGCGAGTCAGCCTCGCCGGGCGTGCCGCGGCGGCGCCAGGGCCAGCGGCCTTCGATCTCGGTCTCCAGCGAGAAGCTGAGGAAGGTCCGGATCAGAACGATGAGTCCGAGCAGGCCGACGCTTCGGAAGGTCAGCGGCGCGGTCACCGTGGCGACGATGTCCGCGCCGACCAGTATCTCCAGCCCGAGCAATATGCCCCGGCCGAGATTGGCGCGGTAGCGCTCATAGGCCTTGACCGCGTCGCCGCCGCGCAGGTCGCGCAGGAGGAAGCGTGCGGTGGCCCAGACGATTCCGGCGACGATGACGAAGACCCCGAATATTTCCAGCCCGGTCGCGACCGGCTCCATCAGCCGGGTGAGGGCGTCGGGGTGCTCGGCCGTTCCAACCATGGTCATTCTCCCGCCGGTGGGGCCTGGACGATGAGGATCCTGAGGTCCCGGTCCGGGCGCCAGTTCCGCCTGCGCATCTCGAAGCGGGTGGGCGAGATCTTGCGGACGCCCTCGCCGCAGAAGCTGACCAGGTTGGCCGGCGCGCCCTTGTCGATCACCAGGCGGAAGTCGCCGATCGGCGAGCGCCAGTTGCCGCCGGTCGTGAGGATGTAGCCGATCCTCTGCTCGGGAGTCGCCGCGCTCCGGCGGCGAAGCCGGTCGAGGCCGGCGAGGAAGGCCGGCTCGACGCAATAGTCGCGGATCATCGCTCGGCCTTCCGGGGAGGCGCGGACCTCGGGAATGGCGAGCGCGGCGTCGACGCTGCCTCCGGTGCCCGGGGCGTAGCTGTGCTCGATCATCAGGTCGCGGCCGGCCGGGAAGACCTGCTCCCAATACCAGCTCTCCTTCACCGTCCAGGCCGGGGCGAGGTGCCGCTCCCAGCCCCGGCCGGCATCATATTCGTCGGGCTCGGCGAGCCCCGCCTTCACCAGCCTTGCCTTGTCGGCCGGCTTCATCCGGTCCAGCGCCTCGCCGTCCGACTCGGGGGCGAGGCCGAGCCCGGCGAGCAGGGAGGTGCGGTCGGCGCCGTCCAGCATCGCCTTGCGCTCCACCTTCATCGTCACCCGTCGGCCGTCCACCCGGGTCTCGAAACGTGAGGGGTAGGCGACGTCCATGTCCCGTTCCTGGCGCAGGTCCCGGTCCGGCATCGGGAAGGCGACGACGGTGCGGATGTCGCGCGGCGACCGGTTGCGGAAGACGTAGCGGACCCGCACCTGATCGGCCGAGATGAACAGATCCTCGGACAGCATGTCGATGTCGGCGCTGCGGGTGAGCACCAGGCCCCCCGCTTCATGCTCGGCGGTGCTGTCATTGGCCGCGGCCGGAGCCGCGAGGGCGAGAAGGAGAATGTAGAATCGTTTCATCGCGCGCCTTCCTGGCCTCCTCGCCGGCCGAGCCTGGCGAAGGCCCGTATCGAAGGACCCCTCCATCCTGCTTCGCACGGTCCACCTCCCCATCGCAACGCGACGGGAGGCGGGTCAGTTGATCGAGATCACGCCGTCCACCGCCCGCCACTCGGCCGGGCGGATGAGGTGCTGGTGCGCGACCCGGACGGAGTGGAGCACCGCTTCGACGTCGGTTCGCCAATGGTCGAGGAAGCGGTGGAGCACCGGGAAGCGCGGAGCGACGTCATATTGCTGCCAGACGAAGAGCTGGATGAGCTTGGGATGGTCCGGCATGTAGTAAGCGACCTCGGCCGTCATCAGGCCGTAGCCCTGGACCTGGAGCAGAAAATCGCGGTCGTTCATCGCGCCCTCCGAACCTTATCGGGGGCAGCATAGCCGAACATGCTTAACGACACGCTAACCATGATCATCCGAATCTCACTCCTCGCGGGCCGGGAGCGGAAAATACGCCGGAAGCCGAAACTCGTTCCGCTTCCGGATCAGTTTGCCGGCTCAGACGGTGAAGCTCTCGCCGCAGCCGCACTGGCCCTTGGCATTGGGGTTCTGGAAGACGAAGCCGGCGGTGAAATCGTCCTCCTGCCAGTCCATCACCGAGCCGATCAGGTAGAGGACCGACGCGCCGTCGACGAAGAAGGGCCCGGCCGGGGTCTCGATCCGCTCGTCGAGCGGATTGGCCTCGGCGACATAATCCACGCTGTAGGCGAGGCCCGAGCAGCCGCGGCGCGGGGTCGACAGCTTGACTCCGATCGTTCCGTCGGGAGCGCGTGCCATCAGCGCCGCGATCCGCGCCTCGGCGGCGGGAGTGAGGGTGAGCGCGGCGCGGCGGGCGCGGCGGGGGGCGGTGGCGGTCGTCGTCATAGCATTCCCAGCTCGAGCTTGGCTTCGTCGCTCATCTTCTGCGGGTCCCAGGGCGGGTCCCAGACCAGCTCGACCTCGGCATGGCCTACCCCGGGCACCGAGCCGACCCGAAGCTCGACCTCGCCCGGCATGGATTCCGCGACGGGGCAGTGCGGCGTCGTCAGCGTCATCTTGATGAGCGCGTGGTTTTCCGGGGTGATCTCGACGTCGTAGATGAGGCCGAGATCGTAGATGTTGACCGGGATTTCGGGGTCGTAAATGTCCTTCAGCGCCTCGATCACGTCCTCGTAGAGGTCGCCGCCGGGCTCGGCCGGCTTCTGCTGCGAGAGGAAGCCTTCGAGATAGTCGCGCTTGCGCTCGAACGCGTCCGAGACTCGCGCCCTGGGCGGGGACTCCACTGCGTCCACCTCCTCGACCTCGATCCTGCGCTCCTCGTTCACCCGAAAATCCTTCTCACCCGATCCAGCCCGCGTACCAGCGCCTCGATGTCGCGCGGGCCGTTATAGACTCCGAAGCTCGCCCGAGCGGTCGCATCGACTCCGAGATGCGCCATCAGCGGCTGGGCGCAATGGTGGCCCGCGCGGATCGCCACCCGGCTCTCGTCCAATATGGTGCCGATGTCGTGCGGATGCACCCCTTCCAGAGCGAAGCTGACGATTCCGGCGCTGTCGTCGGGGCCGAACAGCCGGACGCTGTTGAGCGACGACAAGGCGTCCCGGGCCTCGCGAACGAGAGCGGCTTCATGGGCGCCGATCGCCTCGAGCCCGATCCGCTCGACATAGCCGACCGCCGCCTCCAGGCCGAGAACCCCGACGACATGCGGAGTACCGGCCTCGAACCGCGCCGGCGGCGGAGCGTAGGTGGTGCGCTCGAAGCTCACCTTGTCGATCATCGCCCCGCCGCCCTGCCACGGGGGCATGGCGGCGAGCAATTCGGTGCGGCCCCAAAGCACGCCGATTCCGGTCGGACCGTAAAGCTTGTGGCCGGAGAAGACATAGAAGTCGCAGCCGATCGCCGCCACGTCGACCGGCATCCGCGGCACCGCCTGGCAGCCGTCGAGCAGGAGCAGAGCGCCGGCCCCGTGGGCCAGATCGGCGGCGCGTCGCGCGTCGAGGACGGAGCCGAGCACGTTGGAGACATGGGCGAGGGCGACGATCCTGTGCCGTTCGGTCAGCATGGCGGCCATGGCGTCGAGGTCGATCCGGCCGTCCCCGGTGAGCGGAGCGACGTCGATCTCCGCCCCGGTCCGCCCGGCGATCATCTGCCAGGGCACGATGTTCGAATGATGCTCCAGCACCGACAGCATGATCCGGTCGCCGGGCTTGAGATTGGCCCCGCCCCAGCTCTGAGCGACGAGGTTGATCCCCTCGGTGGCGCCCCGCACGAACACCACCTCGTCGGGGGAGGGGGCGCCGATGAAGCCGGCGACCCGCCGCCGCGCCGCTTCGAAGGCGAGTGTCATTTCCGACGAGCGCTGATAGACGCCGCGATGAACGGTCGCATAGGTCTCGGCATAGCCGCGCGCGATCGCGTCGATCACCCCCTGCGGCTTCTGAGCGGTGGCGGCGGTGTCGAGATAGGACCAGCCGTCGGGGATCGCCGGGAAATCGGCGACATGGTCGAGCGGGCGGGCGGAAACGGCGATGTCCATCAGGCGAGCCAGCCCTGAGCGTCCGAGTGGAAAGCCTCGCGCACCGCTTCCTCGCCGATCCTGTCGATGGCGTCGGCGACGAAGGCTCGGGTGAGGAGCGCCCTGGCCTCGGTTTCGGGCACGCCCCGGCTCGCCATGTAGAAGAGCGCGTCGCGGTCGAGCTCGCCGACGGTTGCGCCGTGGGCGCATTTGACGTCGTCGGCGAAGATCTCGAGCTCGGGCTTGGCGTTGATCGTCGCGGAGCGGGAGAGCATGATGCCCTTCAAGGACTGCTCGCCGTCGGTCTTCTGGGCGTCGCGGGCGACCTCGACACGGGCTGCCACCGAGCAGGTGGCGCGATCGTCGGCGACCGAGCGCCAGACCTGGCGGCTGGTTCCGCCCGGCATGGCGTGGCGGACGACGAGATTGGCGTCATGACGCTGCCGCCCGCGCGCCAGCAGAGCCCCGCCCGCCTCGGCGTAGGCGCCTTCGCCGGCGAGCAGGATCGCGCCGTCGAGCCGGGTGTCGGCCTCTCCGGCGGCAAGGGCTGTGACGATCAGGCTGGCCCCCTCGGCCACGACCGCGCGGTCGGCGAGGCTGACATAGCCGCCGTTTCCGATCAGCCGGCGCGACAGCATGAGACGGGCGCTCCTGGCGAGGGTGATGCTGGCCAGGCGGTTGATCCAGCCGTCGCCGACGAAGGTCTCGACGATCGAGGCTTGGGCGTCGACGTCGAGCTCGATCCGGGCGGGGAGATGGTCAGCGGCGCCTGTCGAAACGTGGACGATCTGGATCAAGCCCGCCGGTGCCCGGTCGCGGCCGAGGCGAAGCACCCAGCCTTCGCGCCCGACGAGCCGTGCGAGCGCGTGCTCCTCCTCGTGGCGGTCGACCGCGCCGATCTCGACTGGTCCGAGGCGGCTTCGCTCGGCGGCGAGGACCCCGTCGACGAACAGCAGCCGCGCGCCCTCCCGCTCACAGTCGAGCCACGGCAATTCCGCCGGGACGGAACGCGACGGCTCGCGAGAAGCGAGCCCCGGCAAGGCCGACAGGTCGCTCCACCGCCAACCCTCGGTTCCGGGCGACGGCAGAATGCTCGAAAGGTCAGGAAAGTCAGGGGGGATCGCGCGCGCGCGCGAGGGGCTCGTCACGCCGCCACCTCCGCATAGCCTTCGCGCTCCAGCTGGCGGGCCAGCTCCGGACCGCCCGAACGGACGATCCGCCCGTCGGCCAGCACGTGGACGAAGTCCGGGACGACGAGGTCGAGCAGGCGCTGGTAATGGGTGATGAGCAGCACCGCCTTGTCGGGCCGGCGCATGATCCGGTTGATGCCGTCGGCGACGATCCGGAGCGCATCGATGTCGAGCCCGGAATCGGTTTCGTCGAGCACCGCGAGGCGCGGGTCGATGATTCCCATCTGGACCATCTCGTTGCGCTTCTTCTCGCCGCCCGAGAAGCCGACGTTCACGTTGCGCTTCATCATGTCCATCGACACCCCGAGGGCATCCCCCTGCTCGCGGGTCAGGCGAAGGAAATCGCCCGCCGAAATCTCCGCCTCGCCGCGGGCGCGGCGTTGGGCGTTGAGCGCGGTGCGGAGGAACTGGACGTTGGACACGCCCGGAATCTCGACCGGATATTGGAAGCCGAGGAAGAGGCCCGCGGCGGCGCGCTCGTCCGGCGCCAGTTCGAGCAGGTCGATCCACTCCTCCTCCGTTTGTCCTGAGCTTGTCGAAGGGCCTTCCTCTCCCACTTCCGCGGCGGAAGAGAGGGGGAGGGCTTCGACAGGCTCAGCCCGAACGGATTTGGCGTTGAGCCGCACGGAGCCTTCGGTCACCTCGTAGCCGGGCCGTCCGCCGAGTACGTAGGCCAGAGTCGACTTGCCGGCGCCGTTCGGCCCCATGATGGCGTGCACCTCGCCCGCGTTCACGGCGAGCGTGAGGCCCTTCAGGATCGGCTTGCCGGCGACGGTCGCGTGGAGGTTTTCGATCTTCAGCATTTCACTCTCCGACGCATTTCCTGCTCCGCGCAGCGAAGCGGGCCTCGGCTCGTTCGATATCGGCCATCAATTGCTGGATTTCCCGGTTGCGGCCGATGGCGGGTTTGCCTGCCGTCCCGGCCGCCGCTTCGGCCGCCCGGATTTCGTCGACGCGCCGAACCAATTGCTCGCGCGCCTGGCGGTGCTCGCTCCTGACCTCGCTGCAGCTGAGCTCGGGCGCGGCCGCCGCATCGGCTTGCGGCTCGCCCGAACAGGCCGCCAGCGGCAGAGCGAAGGCGAGCACCGGCCCGGCCCCGACGAAGGGCATCCCCCGATCATATGCCCGCGATGTCCGAATCATTGGGCGCCCCCATCCGACTTATCCCTGCTCGGCCCGGCCGCGATCTGGACCCGGTTCATCCGCCGGCCGGTGACGACGATCTCCTGCTCGGTCGGCAGCCGGAGGCCCGCCGCCTGGGCGGGCTGGGCGGCGAGCAGGAGCAGGACCGCGATCATCGGGTGCCGGTCCCCTGGCCCGCGGCCATCGCCCGGCGCAGGCGGTCGAAACCGTCGAAGGCCTCGGCGATCGCCGCCCGACGCCGCTCGGCATCGGCATAATCGGAGGTCCTGGCGAGCCTCGCCTCGGCTTCCAGCTTCAGGGCCGCCTTTTCCCCGGCGCAGGCCGCGATGGCGCGCTCGGTCTCCTTCTTGAAATCCTCCCTGCTCCGCACCCGAGCGACGTCGAACCTGCTGTCCCAGCAAAGTCCGTATTTGTTGTGGAGGTCGAGGATCGCGTTCGGGACTTCCACGTCCAGCGGTCCCTTCACGAAGGCGGGCTGCATAAGCAAAGCGGCGATCAGGCTCAGCATCCGGGCCCCTTTCCGGCACAGGAGAGGATCATCCGACGCTTCGCGCGGAGTTGCTCAATTCCCGGCATGGGCGTTCCTGCACGGCGGTGCGGACGGTTCCTCGCCCACGGCGAGATCCTCGGAGCGGGCGGCCGCCGCCAGGAAGCGGTCGGCATTCGCGAACTCGCGTTCGACGAACCGCCGGCGCTCCGCGGGGTCCGGCATCGTCGAGGCCAGGCGGCGCTCCGACGCCTGGACTGCCGACGACCTGATCGTTCCGCACGCCTCCAGGCCCGGGCCGCGCCGGCTGACTTCCCGGCCATTGATGCGCGTGCCATGATGGCCGTCGCCCTGCATGATTCCGCAGACGAGATAGGGCCGAATCTCCTCGCCGATACTTGCGGGCAGGCGATATTCCCCGGCCAGGCAGCGCGCCTCGGCGAGCGTGGCCGAAGCGCCGGCGGGCAGAGTCAGCATTGCCGTCAACGGGGCGAGACCACGAATCATCCGACGCTCCCCTCCAGGCTGATTCCGAGCAGCTTCTGGGCCTCGACCGCGAACTCCATCGGCAGCTGCTTCAGCACCTCGCGGGCGAAGCCGTTGACGATGAGGGCGACGGCGTCCTCCTGGGAGAGGCCGCGCTGCATGGCGTAGAAGAGCTGGTCGTCGCTGATCTTCGACGTCGTCGCCTCGTGCTCGATCTGGGCGGTGGGGTTTCGGACCTCGATATAGGGGACGGTGTGGGCGCCGCACTGGTCGCCGAGGAGCAGAGAGTCGCACTGGGTGAAGTTGCGGACGTTCTCCGCGCCCGCGAGGACCCGGACGAGGCCCCGATAGGTGTTGTTCGAGCGGCCGGCGCTGATGCCCTTGGAGACGATGGTCGACCGGCTGCCCTTGCCGATGTGGATCATCTTGGTGCCGGTGTCGGCCTGCTGGCGGTTGTTGGTCAAGGCGACCGAATAGAATTCGCCGACGCTCTCCTCGCCCTGAAGGATGCAGGAGGGATATTTCCAGGTGATGGCGGAGCCGGTCTCGACCTGGGTCCAGCTGATCTTCGAGCGGGCGCCGCGGCAGGCGCCGCGCTTGGTGACGAAATTGTAGATGCCGCCCTTGCCCTCGGCATCGCCGGGGTACCAGTTCTGCACCGTGGAATATTTGATCTCGGCGTCGTCGAGGGCGACCAGCTCGACGACGGCGGCGTGGAGCTGGTTCTCGTCGCGCATCGGCGCGGTGCAGCCTTCGAGATAGGAGACGTAGCTGCCCTTGTCGGCGACGATCAGGGTGCGCTCGAACTGGCCGGTGTTGGCGGCGTTGATCCGGAAATAGGTGGAGAGCTCCATCGGGCAGCGCACCCCTTCCGGGATGTAGACGAAGGTGCCGTCGGAGAAGACCGCGCTGTTCAGGCAGGCGAAGTAATTGTCGCGCTGGGGGACCACCGAGCCGAGATACTTGCGGACCAGATCGGGATATTCGCGCACCGCCTCGGAGATGGAGAGGAAGATGACCCCGGCGCGCTTCAGCTCCTCGCGGAAGGTGGTGGCGACGGAGACGGAGTCGAACACGGCGTCGACGGCGACCTTGCGCGCGCCCTCGACCCCGGCCAGCACCTTCTGCTCCTCGATCGGGATTCCGAGCTTCTCGTAGGTGCGGCGGATCTCCGGGTCGAGCTCGTCCAGCGACGCGATGGTCGGCTTCTGCCTCGGCTCGGCGTAATAATAAGCGTCCTGGAAATCGATCGGCGGGATGTCGAGCTTGGCCCAGGTGACCTCCTCCATGGTCAGCCAGGCGCGATAGGCCTTGAGCCGCCATTCGAGCATCCACTCCGGCTCGTTCTTCTTGGCGGAGATGAAGCGGACCGTATCCTCGTTAAGGCCCTTGGGCGCGAAATCCTGCTCGATGTCGGAGGTGAAGCCCCATTCGTAGCTCGAGGCCCGGTCGACCGCCTCCTGCGCCTCGCGGTTGCGGATGTCGGTCATCGCAGGTTGTTCCCAGCATCCGTTCGGGTTGAGCTTGTCGAAGCCCTTCCCTTCTCTTGAGCCGTAACAAAGGAAAGCCCTTCGACAGGCTCAGGGCGAACGGAGGGGGCGGAGGCGAGGGTGGCGAGTGAAACGCCCTGAAGGGCGCCGCGCACCGCGTCGTTGGCGGCGTTGAGGTGCGGCTTGACCCGGCAGCTGCCCTCGAGCGCGCAATCGTGGATCGACCCCTCTATGCAATTGGTCATCGCGATCGGGCCCTCGACCGCCTCGATGATGTCGGCGAGGCTGATCCCGGCCGCCGCCCGGGCGAGCCTGAAGCCGCCGCCGCTTCCTCGCGCCGATTCGAGCAGGCCGGCGGCGGCGAGCCGCCCCATCACCTTCTGAGCCGTCGGCAGCGGCACCCCCGTCTCCTCGGCGAGCAGGCCGGCGGAAAGCCGGGCGCCCGCCGGACGGCGGGCGGCCGCGGCCATGACGACGACGGCATAATCGGCAAGGGAAGTCAGGCGCATGAGCTAATCGGACCAATTCGTTCCGATTGCATGTGGCGGGCGCGGCGGCGGAAATCAAGCGCTAAGGCCATGCAGATGCCCGGCCCGTCGTGATTCCGCGAAGGCCGGAATCTTCAGGATGCCCGCCGCGGCGGGGCCACCGTCAATAGAAGCTTCTGGATCGTCGCCGGGGTGGTCGGCGCGAGCAGGATCTCGCCGTCCACCGTGCCGCGTTCGCAGTGCCAGCGGAAGTTCGCCGCCATCGCGCCGCGGGCCTCGACCGGCATGTCGCGCTCGCAGGCGCCGACCTGGCTCCTGATGCTCGCCAGGTCGCGATTCCAGTCGGCCGGCGAGCGGTCCATCAGGAAGTTCATCGCCAGCTTCCGGCGGACCGCGAGCACATCCCCCCGGCGATAGGCCAGCCGGGCGGCGGCGAGGGCGTCGGCCAGGGCCGCGCTCACCGGCCGCGGACGTTCGGGGAGGAGGCCGGCCTCGTTCAACATCGAGGCCGCCCGCCACAAGGCCTCGCCGCCGCCGCCATAGGTGCGGTTGCCGAACACGAACAGGCCGACTCCGCGATCGGGCAGAAGCAGCACGCCCGAGCCATAGCCGGGATAGCCGCCGCCATGGTTGAGCACCGTCCCCAGCTCGCAGTCGGCGAACACCCGCATGCCCATTCCGTAGGTCACGCTCTGCGGGCAGGGGCGTCCGTCGACCAGGCGCTCCCGCTGCTCGGCGAAATTCGAGCCCTGAACGAGCTCGCGCACCGTCGCCCGCTTCACCGGGCCGGCATCCGCCCCGTCGCGCGGCGGCCAGGCGGAGAGCAGCCAGGCGACGTAGCGCGCATAGTCGCTGGCGCTGGTCTGGAGCCCGCCCATCGCCCCGAAGGCGCCGTGGGCCATGCTTGGCTCCTCGCTCCAGCGGCCATTCTCCCAGCGATAGCCGATCGCCCGGCGTTCGAGCGGCCACTCGCCGACCTCGAACCCGCTCGAGCGCATTTCGAGCGGCTCGAGCAGGGTCCGCTCCACATAGGCGCGGTAGGGCAGGCCCGAGACGTTCGCGATCACCCGGCCGAGCAAGGCGTAACCGAAATTGCTATATTCCATCCGGAGGCCCGGTGGCCGCGAGAACGGCACTCCGGCGCTCAGCAGCCGGGTGAACTCGGCTTCGGGCATCGGCGTCTGCCGGTCGCCCCAGGGATCGTCCGTGACGAAGCCGGCATTGTGGTGGAGCAGGTCGCGCACCCGGATCCGGGGCGAATCCGCGGTCGGATAGCGCCAGCCTTTGAGCTCGGGCACATAATCCTCGGCGGGCGCGTCGAGCGAGAGGAGGCCGCGGTCGCGCAGCGAAAGCAGGGCGAGCGCGGTGAAGGCCTTGGTCATCGACGCGATCCGGAACAGGCTGTCGGGCGTCACCGGCCGCCGCGCCTCCAGGTCCTGGACCCCGAAGCTCCGGACATGCGCCAGCCGGCCGTCGACGACGATCCCGTAGACCAGGCCGGGGATGTTCTTTTCGCGCTGGTAATCGGCGAAGATCGGATCGAGCTGGGCGTAGACCGGGGCGGCGGGCCGCGCCTGCTCCCGGGCCGCGGCGGAGCCCGGCGTCGCGGCCAGGGCGAATGCCGCGAAAGCGGCGAGGCTGCTTGCGAATTTCACGTCCTGGCTTTCAGATAGTGCTTCAGGCGGTCCTTCAGGTGCGGAACGGCATCGGCCAGGCTGGCGAATTCAGCAGCTTCCATCAATCGCCAATGCTGGCCTTCGCCGCCGAACCTGATCCGCTCGACTTCCGAGGGAGCGACATCCACGACGCAGAAGTAGGTGTCGAGGCCGCCCGCGATACTGCTCTCATAGCGCCGAAGCGAGCGAACCCGATCCTCCGCGATCGCGATTCCGAACTCTTCTTCCACCTCGCGGAGCGCACAGGCGACCGGGCTCTCGCCAGGCTCGCGTCCGCCGCCGGGCAGGTCCCAGAGCGCGGGAAAGGGGATGCCGGCTTTGTCGTCCCTCAGATAGGCAACGATCCGGGTGTCGCAGAGCAGGGCGACCTTGGCTCCGCTGAAGGGCGGGCCCTCCCACATCCTACCTACCATGTTGCAGCGCCTCTTCAGCGTCACTCATACCCATCAACGATCCGCTTTCCACCCTCCGATCCAGCCGCACGGGCGGTCGGAGCGGTAACGGACCGGATAGTTGAAACGAGTTCAGCATGACGGGTGGCTGTGCCATAGGCCCGGCCATGGCGCTCTACCCCCTGGTCAGGCCCCTCGTCTTCGCGCTCGACGCGGAGCGGGCGCATCGGCTGACCCTCCGTGCGCTAAAGGCGGTTCCCGCCGGCGAGCCGCCCAGCGAGGACAGGCAGCTCGCCATCCGGTTCGCCGGTCTCGACTTCCCAAACCCGGTCGGGCTCGCCGCCGGCTTCGACAAGGACGCCGAGGTTCACCGGCAGATGCTGGGCTTCGGCTTCGGCTTCGTCGAGGTGGGGACGCTGACCCCCCGGCCGCAGGCGGGCAATGCCCGGCCGCGGCTGTTCCGGCTCGCCGAGGACCGGGCGGTGATCAACCGGATGGGCTTCAACAATGGCGGCTTCGAGGCCGCCGGCGCGCGGCTGGAGGGCCGCCGGCGGGGACTGGTCGGGGTCAATATCGGGGCGAACAAGGACAGCGTCGACCGGATCGGCGATTACACGGCCGGAGTGCGCGAGATGGCGCCGCTGGCCGACTATCTCACCGTCAACATCTCCTCGCCCAACACGCCCGGACTGCGCGGCCTTCAGGACAAGGGGGCGCTGGCGGAGCTGCTCGCGGCGATCGGCGAGGCGCGCAGCACCGACGTCCCGGTCTTTCTCAAGGTCGCGCCCGATCTTGAGTCAGGCGCGATCGAGGATGTCGCCCGCGCCGCGATCGAGGCGAAAGTCGATGCGCTGATCGTCGCCAACACGACGGTGTCGAGGCCGCCCTTGCGCTCGAGGCATGGGGATGAGGCGGGCGGCCTTTCCGGCGCGCCGCTCAAGGCGCTCGCGCTTCAGCGGCTGAAGGATTTCCGGACGGCCACCGGCGGCGCGATGCCGCTCATCGCGGCCGGCGGGATCGAGAACGGAGTCGACGCCTATGCGCGTATCCGGGCCGGGGCGAGCCTCGTCCAGCTCTACACCGCGCTGGTCTATCAGGGGCCGGGAGTCGCCCGGGCCATAACCGGCGAGTTGAGGACCCTGCTCAACCGCGATGGCTTCGCGACGCTTTCGGAGGCGGTCGGCGCGTCTTAGCGCTTGCGGCGCGGGCGCATGCGACTAGTGTCGCCGCCGATGCTCAGCCGGCTTTTCCTTCCGCTTCTTCTCCTTCTCGCTTCCTGCGCCACCGCCCCCGCCGCCCCTCCCCAGGCGGCGGCCCAGGTCCGGGGCATGGTTTCGGCCGCCGATCCGCGGGCGGCGGAGGCGGGACGGGAGATGCTCAACGCCGGCGGCAATGCCGCCGACGCCGCCATCGCCATCCAGATCGCCCTCACCGTCGTCGAGCCGCAATCCTCCGGGATCGGCGGAGGCGGGTTCTTCGTCTATCACGACGCCGCGAAAGGGCGGGTCTTCACCTATGACGGGCGCGAAAAGGCGCCGGACGCCGCCTCCCCGACCTGGTTCTTCGGCCCTGACGGAAAGCCTCTGCCCTATCGGCAGGCGATTCCGGGGGGAAAGAGCGTCGGAGTGCCGGGCAACATCCGCCTGATGGCGCTCGCCCATGGCCGCCACGGCAAGCTGCCCTGGGCCAGATTGTTCGAGCCGGCGATCCGCCTCGCCCGCGACGGCTTCGCCTTGACTCCGCGAGGCCGCAACGCGATCGCCAACAATCGCGACCTCGCCGGGCTGAGCGACTGGGGACGCGCCAACCTGTTCGGTGCGGACGGCGAGCCCAAGGCGGTCGGAACCGTCCTGCGCAATCCGGAGCTTGCGCGACTGCTCGAAAATGTCGCGACGCGCGGCCCCGATTATTTCTATGTCGGCCCGGCCGCCGAGGCGCTGGTGCGAACCGTCCGCGGCGCCCCGCGCAATCCGTCGGCGATGGTGGCGGGCGACCTCGCCGCCTACGAGGCGAAGGAGCGGCCGCCGGTCTGCGCCAAATATCGCGGCTACCGTATCTGCGGAATGGGGCCGCCCTCGTCGGGGGCGACGACCGTCTATGCGACGCTGAAGCAGATCGAGCGCTTCGATCTTCGCGCCCTCGGCAAGGACAGCCCGGTCGCCTGGCACCTGATCGGCAACTCGATGCGGCTCGCCTTCGCCGACCGCGACGCCTATCTCGCCGATCCGGATTTCGTCCGCGTGCCGGTCGCCGGGCTGATCGATCCCGCCTATCTCGCGTCGCGTTCGAGGCTCCTGTCGCCCGACCGGGCGATCGGCGAGGCCGTGGCCGGCACCCCGCCCGGAGCGCCGCGAAGGACGCCCGCGGCCGCCGCCGAGGTGCCCTCGACCTCGCACATGGCCGCGGCCGACGGCGCCGGCAACGTCGCCTCGGTGACCTCGACCATCGAAGGGCCCTGGGGTTCGGGCCTGACCGTCAACGGCATGTTCCTCAACAACGAGCTGACCGACTTCAGCATCGTCCCCGAACTCGACGGCGCGCCGGTCGCCAACCGGGTCGAGGGCGGCAAGCGGCCGCGAAGCTCGATGTCGCCGACCATCGTCTACGGGCCCGACGGCAAGGTCCGGCTCGCCGTCGGAGCGGCGGGCGGGCCGACGATCATCGCCCAGGTCGCCAAGGCGATCATCGCCGTCATCGACTGGGACCTCAGCGCCCAGGAGGCCATCGCGCTGCCGACCATCTTCGCGCCCGGCGACACATTGCTGGTCGAGCGCGGCACCAGCCTCGAGGCGATGATCCCGGCGCTCCAGGCGCTCGGCAACAAGGCGGCGCCGATGAACCCCGGCTTCAAGGCCAATGCGATCGAATGGGTGAACGGCGGGTGGCGCGGGGGCGCCGATCCGCGCAGCGAGGGCGTGGCGCTCGCGCAATGACCGGAACGGGAGGGCCGATGCGCGAGCTCGAACATTTTCCCAACCTCGTCGCCATGTTCTTCGCGCGCGCCCGCGAGAAGGGCGATTCGCCCTTCCTGTGGGCGAAAAGGGAGGGGGCGTGGCGGCCGATCGGCTGGCGCGAGGCGGCCGAGCAGGTCTGCTCCCTCGCCGCGGGGCTGAAGGCGATCGGGCTCAGGCCCGGCGAGATGGTCATGCTGGTGTCGGAGAACCGGCCGGAATGGTGCATCGCCGATCTCGCCATCATGGCGGCCGGCTGCGTCACCGTCCCGGCCTACACGACCAATACCGAGCGCGACCATCAGCATATCCTCGACGACAGCGGCGCCCGAGCCGTCATCGTCTCGACCCAGAAGCTGGCCCGGCTGCTGCTGCCGGCCGCGATCCGGTCCAACAATTGCGAGCACGTCATCGGCATCGAGGCGCTGCCCGGGGGGCAGTCCGGAAATGTCGGCTTCCACGACTGGAAGACCCTGATCGCGGCCCATCCGCCCGACGTCGCCGCCTGCACCGAGGCCGCCGCCGCCGTGACCCGCGAGGACCTCGCCTGCCTGATCTACACGTCGGGCACCGGCGGCGCCCCGCGCGGAGTGATGCAGCATCACGGCGCCATCCTCCACAATGTCGAAGGCTGCGTCGCCGTCATCGCCGAGGATTTCGGAGTGGACGAGGAAGTGTTCCTCTCCTTCCTCCCGCCCAGCCATGCCTATGAGCATAGCGGCGGCCAGTTCTTCCCGATCGGGATCGGCGGCCAGATCTATTATTCGGAAGGGCTGGAGAAGCTCGCCTCCAACATCGAGGAGGTGCGGCCGACCCTGATGATCGTGGTGCCGAGGCTGTTCGAGGTTCTGAGGCAGCGAATCCTCAAGGCCGTCGAGAAGCAGGGCAGGCTCCCCAACTACATGATGAAGCGGGCGCTCGAGATCGGCGCGAAGGACTATGCGGGCTCGAAAAGCCTGTGGGACCGGCCGATGGATCTCCTGCTCGACCGGCTGTTCCGGCCCAAGATCAGCGCCCGCTTCGGCGGCCGGGTGAAGGCGATGGTCTCGGGCGGAGCGCCGCTCAATCCTGACGTCGGCATCTTCTTCCACTCGATCGGCCTCACCGTCCTCCAGGGCTACGGCCAGACCGAGGCGGGGCCGGTGATCAGCTGCAACCGCCCCAAGGCGGGCATCAAGATGGACACGGTCGGGCCGCCTCTGAAGAATACCGAGGTCAAGATCGCCGATGACGGCGAGATACTGGTGCGCGGCGAGCTGGTCATGAAGGGCTATTGGCGCAATCCGGCACAGACCGAGAATGCGCTTCAGGACGGCTGGCTGCACACCGGCGACGTCGGCCATATCGACGAGTCGGGGCGGATCGTCATCACCGACCGCAAGAAGGACCTCATCGTCAACGACAAGGGCGACAACGTCTCGCCGCAGAAGGTCGAGGGAATGCTGACCCTTCAGCCGGAAATATTGCAGGCGATGGTGGTCGGGGACCGCCGGCCCTATCTGGTCGGAGTCATCGTGCCCGATGCGGAATGGACGGCGGAATGGGCGGCGGCGAACGGCAGGGCCAGAGGCGAGGCGCTGCGCGCCGATCCGGACTATCTGCGGGCGCTGTCGGCGGCGGTGGACCGGGTCAATGCCGACCTTTCGGTGATCGAGAAGGTGCGTCGCTTCATCCTCGCCGACGCGCCCTTCTCGACCGAGAACGAGCAGCTCACCCCTTCGATCAAGATTCGCCGCCACGTCATCCGCGCCGCCTATGGCGAGCGGCTGGACGCGCTTTACAAGAAATGACCGTCATCCCGGCTTCGCCGGGATGACGTCAGCCGCGGGCCCGCCGGTACGGCTCGAACTCGCCGAGAGAGCAGCCGCCATAGTCGATCCGGGCGACCGGATCGAAGACGGTGGCGATGTCGCCGCGGCACAGCCGGGTGCTGGGCGTGCGGGTCTTCAGCGCGCGGCTGAAGCCGAGATCGGGGCAGCCCGCGGCGGGGCGGTTGACCCATTTCCTGCCGCCGGTGCCGGAGAAGACGATCGCGGTCTCGCCGGCGGAGCGGTTGCCCTGCAGGTCGCGGGTGCTGACGCATTGGACGGGCGGTCCGGCGGGCTCGAAGCCGCGCAGCTGAGCGGCGAGCGTGGCCTCGTCATTGGCCGCCATGTCGACTCGATCTTCGGTATCGGTGGTGCAGCCTGCGGCGAGGCAGGCAGACGCGAACAAGAGCAGATATTTCATCCCTGGCCTCCTGGGGGCTAGAACGCCCGAAGCTCCGGGCGGTCCCCTATGCGCGGAAATTATCCTTGGCCCGGCGCCGTTCAGCAAGCTCCGCCGCCGATGAAGCGCGCATGAACGGGTTGGTCGCGAGCTCGAGCGCGATCGTCGTCGGCACCGTCGCCTCGCCCGCGGCGCGGGCCGACTCCACCTCGATCATGCGCTCGGCAAGGGCCCGGTTGCCGGGCTCGACCGTCACCGCGAAGCGGCCGTTCGAGAGCGTATATTCGTGGGCGCAATAAGCGCGGGTCGCGGGCGGAAGCGCCGCCAGCCGCTGCAGGTTGGAGTGCATCTGCTCCGCCGTGCCCTCGAACAGGCGGCCGCAGCCCATGGCGAACAGGGTGTCGCCGACGAACACCGCCTCTTCCGACGGCAGGTGATAGGCGATGTGGCCGGCGGTGTGGGCGGGGACTTCGAGCACCCGGGCCTCGACCGGTCCGAGCGTCACCCGGTCCCCCTCCCGAACCTGGCGGTCGAGAGTCGGGATCCGCGCCGCCTCGGCGGCCGGCCCGGTCACGAAGGCGCCGGTCGCGGCCTTGATCGCCGGGTTTCCGCCGGTGTGGTCGGGGTGCCAGTGCGTGTTCCAGATCTGGGTGATCCGCCATCCGCGCGCTTCCGCCTCGGCCAGCACCGGCGCCGCCACCGCCGGATCGACGACGGCGGTCTCGCCGGAGCCGGGCTCGTGGACCAGCCAGACGTAATTGTCGGAAAGGACCGGGATTCGGACGATGTCGAGCATGGCCCGACCCTAGGCCATCGCGCCGATCCGCGCCAGCGCGTCGGCGGCGAGGCGCCCGGTCAGCTCGAGCGCCGGAAGCGGCCGGCCCAGCCTCGCCGCCTGACCTGCCCACATCGGCCGGAAGCCCGCCTCGCCCCGCTCCGCCGCGGCCCCGGCGAGCGGCATCAGCGCCGCCGTCGCCAGCGGGAAGGGCGGCGCCTCCTCGCGCACCGGTCCGAGCTCCGTCATCGGCGGGGTCCAGAGGCCGCGGGCGAGGCCTCCGCTGAACAGGTTGGTGAAGACGCTGTGCTCCGCCGCCTCCGACTGGAGAGCGGCGCGGTGGGCGGGCGCGATCAGGCTTTCGGGGCAATGGAGATAGGCGGTGCCGATCTGGACCGCGGCGGCGCCGAGGATGAGGGCCGCGGCGATTCCTCGGCCGTCGGCGATTCCCCCCGCCGCGATCACCGGGACCTCGACCGAGTCGACGATCTGGGGAAGCAGAGCGAAAAGGCCCATCTGCTCGTCGGGCCGGCCGCCGAGGAAGCGGCCGGCATGGCCTCCCGCCTCCCAGCCCTGGGCGATTATGGCGTCGACTCCGCGCCCGGCGAGCCGGCGCGCCTCCTCGACCGTGGTGGCGGTGGCGATGATTTTCGAGCCCGCGGCGCGCACGCGATCGGCCAGCGCCTCCTCCGGAAGGCCGAAATGGAAGCTGACCAGCTCCGGCCGAACCGACTCGACGGCCTCGCACATGGCGGCGTCGAACGGGCGGCGGACCGGCCCCGACTCCCGCCCGGCGGCGGTACCATAACGCTGGTAGAAAGGCGCGAGCAGGGCCCGCCACGCGCCCTCGTCGGCGCCGGCGGGCATGGGGTGGCAGAAGAAGTTGAGGTTGACCGGCCCGGCGGCCCGGGCGCGCAGCTGCGCCGCCTGCGCGCGCGCCTCGTCCGGGGTGAGCATCGCGCAGGGAAGCGAGCCTGCCGCGCCGCCCGCCATCGCGCCCGCCGCCAGCTCGACTCCGCCGGCCCCGGCCATGGGCGCGAGCAGGATCGGATGACGGCTGCCGAGCAGGCCGGCGAAGCGGCGGTCCGGCCAGGCCGGCTCAGGTGGCGATGGAATCATAGCCTGCCGCGTTGAACTCGATCAGGCAGAAGCCGTGGCCGAACGGATCCGCGAACATGGCGAGGCGGCCATAAGCCGCGTCGCGGGTCCCGCCCTCCTGGACCGCGCCGGCGGCGGTCGCCCGGGCGATGGCCGAGTCGATATCGTCGACGACGAAGTCGGCATGGACCGGGCTCCAGTGGCGCCCGTAGCGTCTGGCGTCGCCTCCGGCCGGGCCGATCGACGTGCCGGCGTCCTTGCGCAGCAGGTAGATCGGCACGTCGAGTCCGGTCAGCTCGACGAAGTCCGAATCGAAGCGGCGCCCGACCTCCAGTCCGAAGGCCGCGGTGTAGAAGGCGATCCCCTGCTCCATGTCGGGAACGTCGATGTTGAGGAGCAGGCCGCCCATCTTGCCTACCAGTGGCCGGTGTTTGGCATCGACGACCAGGGCTCGGCGGGGGGCAGCGCCTCGCCGGCCTGGAGCAGCTCGATCGATATGTTGTCGGGGCTGCGGACGAAGGCCATCCGGCCGTCGCGGGGCGGGCGGTTGATCGTGACTCCGCCTTCCATCAATTTGCGGCAGCTCTCGTAGATATTGTCGACCCGATAGGCGAGGTGGCCGAAGTTGCGCCCTTCCGAATAGCCTTTCTCGTCCCAATTGTGGGTGAGCTCGACCTGCGCCTCCTCGTCGCCGGGCGCGGCGAGGAAGATCAAGGTGAAGCGGCCCTGCTCGTTGTCGAAGCGGCGTATCTCCTTCAGCCCGAGCAGATCGAAGAAGCGGAGCGTGGAGTCCGGATCGGAGACCCGGATCATGGTGTGCAGATATTTCATAGGCGACCCTTCGCGGGGCATATAGGGAATCGGGAGCCTCGGTTCCACCGTCGCAGGGGATCAATATGAGATGGATCGTCGCTCTCGCCGCCGTCGCGCTCGTCGCCGCCGCGGAGGCGCCCTGGGACTGGGGCGACACCAGGGACGAATGGAACAGCTCGCCGGAATTCGAATCCTCCAGGGCCTTGTGCCGGAAGCTTCGGGGCCGCGAGCCGCCGCCAGCCGACCGGCCGGACCGGGCCGCCGCCCGGTCCCTCAAGGGCTGCAACTCGGAAGCGCTCTATTACGGGATCGGAATGCCGGCCGATCCGGTGCGGGCCCGGCAATGCGCCTTCCTCGAGGCGGAGGGGGACGAGGGCTGGGCCTTCTCCGGCCGGGCGATGCTGATGACCATCTACGCCAACGGCGAGGGCGCGAAGCGCGACCTCGACGTCGCCATCCACCTCGCCTGCGGGATAGAGGGCGCGCCGATGGAGTCGCATGGCCGGGTGGCCCATCTCGCCGAGCTCAAGGCGAAGGGTTGGAAGGGCCGGGATTTCCATTATTGCGACGACATCACCAGCGGCCTCGCCATGGGCTATTGCGCGAGCCACTCGGCGACCATGGCCCGGGCGCTCCGGGAAAAGGCGCTGGCGGCGATGAGCGCCGGCTGGACCCCGGCCGAGAAGCAGCCCGGCTTCGAGCGGCGCACGACGCCTATGTCGAGGCGCATGGGTCGGGCGAGGTCGATCTCACCGGCACGGCGCGCGGCGCGATGGTGATCGGCGCCGAGGAGGCGCTCCGCGAAGAGCTGGTCGAGGTGCTCGAGCGGCTTCGCTCCGGGCGGGCGCTGCCGACTCCGGCGGCACGGCTTCCGGCGGAGGACTCGGCGCTCAACGCCGCCTACCGCAAGCGCCTCGGCGAGACGTCGGGCGAACACTATCCGGGCGCCGTGACCCGCCAGGGGGTGCGCGACGCGGAGCGCGCTTGGCTGCGCTACCGCGACGCCTTCCTGGCCTTCGCCGCGATCAAATTCCCCCGGGTCCCGCGCGACGAGCTCGCCGCCTGGCTGACCCGGAAGCGGACCGCGCTTCTGATGCAGGAGGAATGACGGCCGCGGCGGCGGCGGCGGCTCAGCGCGGAGGCGCCTCGTTGGCGGCGATCGCGGCGCGCGCCGCCTTGCCCGCTTCGGATTGCGGAGCGGTGCGGGCGGCGCGGGCGTAGAGGCCGAGCGCGGCGTCCTTTTCGCCCGAGAGTCCGGCGATGTTGCCCGCCTCGAGCAGGATCGACGCATCGTCCGGGGCGAGCGACACGGCCCTGGCGATATGGTCGCGGGCGAGCGCCAGGTCGTTCTGCTGGCGGGCGAGCGCGGCCGACAGATACCAGCCGAAAGGATCCTTGGGGACGAGGGCCAGCCCCTTGTCGATGTGAAGCCGCGCCCCGGCCGGATCGCCCTGCGCGACCGCGGTCCGGCCGAGGTCGAGATGGACCTCGCCCTCGAGCTGGGGGATGAGCTGGCCGGTGGCGAGGGCGGAATCGAAGGCCTTGCGCGCGGCGGCGGCATCGCCGGCGGCGAGTCGGGCATTGCCGGCCTCGACCCAGAGGTCGCCGCGGCGGCGGTCCTGGCGGGCTTCCGCATCCCTGGCCGCGGCTTCGAAGGCGGCGGCCGCCTCGGGCCATTTCTCCTGGGCGGCCAGGGCGAGGCCAAGGCATTGCGCGGCCATGATGCCGCCGCCCGAGCCGAGCCACGCCTGCGCCTGGCCGACGGCTCGGGCGGGGGCGGTGCGGGTGAGGGCGAGGCAGTCGCGATAGCGATTCTGCGGGGTGTCGACGGGGCCGGCGGCCTGGGCGGCCAGCGCGAGCAGGATCGGGGTCATCGTCTCTCCGCGAGGTGAAGCGGCGGCCTTACCAGCCGCCGCTGCACCGCCGATGAACGAAGCGGCG
>DASPJA010000015.1:0-24222 GCA_035628835.1 Allosphingosinicella sp. | reverse complement strand
AACGAAGCGGGAGCGCTGCGCCTGCAATGAAGGTCTTCGAGCGCCGCATCACCGCGACCGAGGCGGACATCGACGAGCTCGGCCACGTCAACAATGCGGTGTGGGTGCGCTGGATCCAGGACATGGCGACCGACCATTGGCGCGCGGCCGCCGATCCGGCCCATGTCGACGCCTATGTCTGGGTCGTCGTCCGGCACGAGATCGACTACCTCCGCGCCGTCCTCCCCGGCGAGACCGTCACCGGCCGCACCTGGGTCGGCGAAGCGCCGAGGGGCGCCCGCTTCGACCGCCATGTCGACTTCATCGGCGAGGACGGCAAGCCGCGGGTGCGGGCCCGGACGACCTGGGCCATTCTCGACAAAGCGAGCGGGCGGCCGCTGCGAGTGCCCAAGGCGGTGGCGGAACCGTTTCTATCCTCCCCGTCGCGCGGCGATGGGGAGGGGGACCACCCTTAGGGTGGTGGAGGCGCAGCTGGCGGAAGCCTGTGCGATTACCCCTCCACCATGCTGCGCATGGCCCCCTCCCCAAGCGAGCTTGGGAGGATTTCGTTACGCCGTGCATTTCTCGATCCTCACATCGAGGACCGGCCTGCCCCTGCCGTCCTCGTAGGAGAGGACGAACCGCGCGCCGTCGCGGACCATCAAGGCGGTTTGCACGTTGGAGCAGATCTCCTGACGATAGCTGCGCGTGAGATTGGCCCGGCTACCCGCGACATCGAGATTGGCGCTCTCGATCTTGTAATGCTCGGTGAGCGTCGTGCCCGACACGGAGGCGCGTTCCATGGTGGTGATATCGTTCACCCGGACCGCGCCCCTCGCATTGATCTGGGCCGCGATCGCCTGCAGCTGGCGGCGCAAGCGCATCTCGGTCAGGGTCTCGCGCCGGCGCTCGCCGCCGCGGGTCGTGACGAACACGTCCGAGCCGGTCAGCACCTTCGCTTCGATGAGCTGGTCGGGCTCCGGGAACCACATGCTCTGGGCCGGCGTGGCGAGGGCCCGGGCGACGAAGCCGGAGTCCACCCCGGCCGCGAGATATTCGGCGCGGGTCCGTTCGATCGCGTCGCCCATCTCATAGGCGTCCATGCCGGGGAAGCTGGGCTGGTGGAAGCCGATCCTCGCCTGCTCCGGCGCGGTCCGCTCGCGCCCGGCGAGGAGCAGGCTGGTGCAGGCCGACATGCAATATTGGTCGACCCTTGTGTCGAGGCGGCGGTCGCGGATCAGCGCGGCCATTCGCTCCGCCTCGAGCATCCGCCCCCCCGGCGAGGTCAGAACGACGGTGCGGACTGCGGGGCTCGCCGCGAGCAGGGTGCCGAACCGCGCCGCCGCGCCGTTGGCGAGATTGCCGCGCACGGCGAGCTCGCGGCCGTCCGGCGACACCTTCATCTCCGCGATCGCGCCGATCGAATCCCGGCCGGCGGCGAGCGTTCCAAGCTCCGCCGTCTGGAGGGCGATGTCGCCCGAGCGGAACAGGATCGCGACGGCGCTGAGCACCACCAGGGTGCGGGCGGCCAGCCCCCACCCCGGAGTGCCGCCTCGCCGCCTGTGCCAATAGGCCGAGCGCCAGATGCCGACCGAACTCCACACCCAGAACAGTACCGAGAAGGCGAGATAGCCGAGGGCGATCATCGCGAGGCCGCTCAGGCTGCCCCCGCTCTCCCTGATCCGGTGGGCGGCATATTCCACCCCGGCCGCGATCAGCGCCGACAGCAAAGCGTTGTTGACCCAGTAGGAAACCGGCAGCGACAGATGGCCGGCCCAGTGCCGCTGGAAGTAATTCTTGTGGCCGTGCTTCTCGTCCCAGGCGAGCACCTCCTCGTCATATTGCGCCTGGTCGTAGATGTCCGGATCGAAGACGAGCTCCTCGTCGCCCTCCTCATATTCGCGGCCGTAGAGGATCGTCCGGATCACCCCGACGACCGCGAGGCCGAAGATGAGGCTGAGGGCATAGGGGAAAGGGGGAATGACGATCGGACGGCCGGCGATGTAGGGCTGCGACCGGACGAACCATGTCAGGCCCACCGAGGCCAGGACCATGATCACCACGAAGGCGAGGCCGCAGCTCAGCGCGATCCCGGCGATGCGGTCGTCGACCAGCTTCCTGAGGAAGAGCTTGTCCATGCTCCAGCACAGCGCATAGCCCAGGATGAAGGCGGCCGCGCTCGCAAGGCCGAGGTGGCTCCACTCCGGAGCGAGAATATAGTTCATGAAATCCCCCTGCCGCGGACATTATCAGAGGAGGGGCCGGTGGGAAGGGCTCAGATGCCCGTGAAGTCGCCGATCGCCCTGACGATCTGGGGATAGGCGCGGGCGCTGACTCCGAAGCCCATATGGCTGCAGTCGATCTCCACCTGCCGGTCGCTCTCGCCCTCGCCGCCGCGAGCGCAGGCGGGCGCCACCACGCCGTCGCTCCGGGACCATAAGGCGAGCGTCGGCACCGGCGGCTTCTCGGCCGGGTTGACGGCGACCGGAGGCGAGTCGACCTTGTGGCGGGCGACAAGCTCGTAGAGGCGCCAGGCATTGTTGGCATGCCGGTCCCCGGAAAAAGGCGTTCCCAAAGTGACGACCGTCGCGACCAGCTCCGGCCTGGTCTTGGCAACTTCCCGCGCGAAGATGCCGCCGAGGCTCCAGCCGACCAGGGTCACCGGCCGGCCCCGCCCATGGCTTTCGACCTGCGCCGCGATCCGCTCCAATATGTCGGGACGGGCGCCGCGATTGGCTCCGAGACCCCAGCCGGTGACCCGGTAGCCCGCCTCGGCGAGCGCCCGCTGCAGCCCCAGGGTGCTTCGGTCGCTCGCCAGGAAGCCGGGGATGACCATCAGCGGCGGCCCGTCGGCCGGGCCGCGCTCCCCGACCCGGCCGAAGAAGCGCCAGGCACGCGAGGCGATCATCGCCACCTCGCGGATCAGCAGCCGAAACGGCGGCCGTCTTTCGTCAGAGATATTCGCCACCCATCAGACCCCGGAGCGCCTCCGGAAGCCGCACCCGCCCGTCCGCCTGCTGGTGGTTCTCGAGCAGCGGCACCAGGATTCGCGGGCTCGCCAGCGCCGTGTTGTTGAGAGTGTGGACGAAGCGGACCTTGCGGTCGCCGTCGCGCCATCTGAGGTTGGCGCGGCGCGCCTGCCAGTCGTGCAGGGTCGAGCAGCTGTGGGTCTCGCGATATTTGCCGAGGCTGGGCACCCAGCTCTCGATGTCGTTCATCCTATACTTGCCGAGGCCCATGTCGCCCGTCGAGGTCTCGACCACCTGGTACGGGATTTCGAGCGCCTGGAGCAGCTTCTCCGCATTGGCGAGCAGCCGGGCGTGCCAGCGGGCGCTCTCCTCCTCCTCGTCGGCGCAGATGACATATTGCTCGAGCTTGTAGAATTGGTGGACCCTGAGCAGCCCGCGCACGTCCCGCCCGGCGCTGCCCGCCTCGCGGCGGAAGCAGGGCGAATAGCCGGCATAGAGGATCGGCAGCCGGCCCGCCTCGATGATCTCGCCCGAATGGAGCGACGTCAGCGCGATCTCGCCGGTGCCTGCGAGGTAGAGCCCGTCCTTGGGCATCTCATACGCTTCCTCCTCGTGCCCCGGGAAATGGCCGGTGGCGACGAAGGCCTGCGGCTTGGCCAGCGCCGGCACCGTCATCAGGGTGAAGCCGTCCTCCGCGATGATCCGTTGCGCCCAGAACATCAGCGCCTGTTCGAGCAGGGCGAGGCGCCCCTTCAGCGCGTACATTCGCGAGCCGGCCACCTGGGTGATTCGCGACAGATCCGCCCAGTCGTTCATCTCGACCAAGGCGACATGGTCGCGCGGCTCGAAATCGAAGCTCGGCGGCTCGCCATGGGCGCGCACCACGGTGTTGAAGCTCTCGTCGGGCCCGATCGGCGCGCCCTCCCAGGGGATGTTGGGCAGCCGGAGCATCAGCGCCTCGAGCTCGCCCGATTTCTCGGCGAGCGCGGCTTCGGCCTCGCTGGCCTCGGCGCCGAGCGCCTTGGCCTTGGCGCCGAGCCCCGGGCGCTCGGCCGGATCGGCGGTCTTGAAGCTGGCGCTGATCTCGTTGCGCTGCCTGCGCAGCTCGTCGATCCGGGTCTTGAGAATTCGGACCTCGCCGTCGAGCGCGAGCAGCCGGTCGACGTCCAGAGCGGCGTTCTTGTCTCGGACCGCCTTCTCGACGGTCTCCCGATTCTCTCGGACGAAGCTTAGGCTGAGCATCCGCGGCGCCTAGCGCCCAATCGGCGCGAAGCCAATCCTGCGCAGCCTCATGGGGATGCCCGGCCATCGGGGAGAGCGCTTTCACACGCCTGTCATGAAAGTGGCGCACTCGTCCGCCTTATGAGGACGAGGGCAGGACCGACGGCAATGGAGCGTAGGCGGACGCCGGGAACGGGCGGCCGCTCATGACGGCCCAGCCCTCGACGCATACGGTCAAGGCCTTCGACGAGGATCTCGAGCAATTGCGAGCGACGGTGGCCGAGCTCGGCGGCTGGGCGGAGGCGGCGATCGCGGCGGCGATCCGGGCGCTGTGCCGGTTCGAGGCGGAGGCGGCGGCGGAGGCGGTGGCGCTCGACGTCCGCATCGGGGCTCTGGGCGAGGAAGTCGAGCGGCGGGGGATCTGCCTGATCGCCCTGCGCGCGCCGATGGCCGACGATCTGCGCGAGGTCGTCGCGGCGCTGAAGATTTCCGACCTGATCCAGCGCTCGGGCGGCCATGCCCGCAACATCGCCCGGCGCCTGCCGGCGGTGGCGGCGCAGCGCCGGGTGGTGATGCCGGCGACTCTGACCCGCCTCGCCGCGACCGCCGTCGAGTCTCTTCGCTGCGCCCTCGACGCCTTCGCCGCCCGGGACCCCGAAGCCCACGGCCCGATCCACGCCGCCAGCGGCCAGGCCGAGGCGGCCTATGATTCCCTCTATCGCTCGTCGATGGCGACGATGATCGCCGATCCCGAGGGCAGCGCCGCCGCCACCAACCTGCTCTTCGCCGCCCAGAGCCTGGCTCAGGTGGCGGCGCACTCGGCCGCCATCGCCGGGCTCGTCCACTTCGCCGCGACGGGCGAACGGCCGGCCCGGGCCCAGCTCGCCGCCCCCGACAGGATCCGCGCCCATGGCTAATGTCCGACTGCTCCTCGCCGAGGACGATCCGGCGATGGTCGAGCTGCTGCGCTGGACGTTCGAGAAGCAGGGCTTCGAGGTGGTCCAGACTCCGAGCGGCGAGGAGGCGCTGCTGCTCGCCGTGGAATCCGGCCCGGACCTGATCGTGCTGGACTGGATGCTCGAAGAGCTGTCCGGGATCGAAGTCTGCCGGCGGCTGCGCCGCAACCCGGAAACGGCCAATATTCCGGTCATCATGCTCACCGCCCGCGGCGAGGAATCCGACCGCGTCCGCGGACTCGAGACCGGCGCGGACGACTACGTCACCAAGCCCTTCAGCCCCCCCGAACTCATCGCCCGGGTCCGAGCGGTGCTTCGGCGGGTTCGGCCGGCGCTTGCCGGAATGGTGCTCAGCTTCGACGATCTCGAGCTCGACATGGCCACCCACAAGGTGCGGCGCGGCGGGGAGACGGTCGCCCTCGGGCCGACCGAGTTCAAGCTGCTTCGCCATCTGCTCGAGAATCAGGAGCGGGTCTTCTCCCGCGAGCGCCTCCTCGACGCGGTCTGGGGGCGCGACAGCGACATCGAGATCCGAACCGTCGACGTCTACGTGCGGCGGCTTCGGCGGGCGATCAATGCGGGCGGCCGGCGGGACCTCATACGCACGGTTCGGGCCGCGGGCTACGCGCTGGACAGCGAAAGCTGATGGCCGCGACCGCCGGACGGCTGGCGGGATTGGCCGTCGCCCTGGCCGGCGCTTACGCCTGGCTCGCCGCCTCGCCGGCGGCGACGGTGCCGCAGCCCCGCCGGCCCGACCCGCTCCCCGTGCCCGCCGCTGCCGCGCCGGCGCCTGAAGCGACGCCCGCACCGGCCCCGATTCCCGGCTCGGCGCTCGGCCTCATCCTCTACGGCGTGAGCGGCGGCGGCTCGGCCGGCCTCGCGGCGATCATCGGGACGACCGCCGGAGGGCAGCGCCTCGTCCGGGTGGGAAAGGATTTCCGGCCCGGCCTCAGGCTCGTGGAGGTCGGGCGGGACCATGCGGTCCTGGTCACCGGCGGCCAGAGCGCCCGGCTCGAGCTCAGGCGCTTCGGCGAAGCCCCGGCCGAAGCCGCTCCGAAGCGGAGCGACCCGGACAGGGACCAAGGCATCGAGGCCGCGGTGCTGCGCCACATTCTCAAGCCGGTGGTCTCGAACGGCCGGATCGGCGGCTACGCGCTCAAGGGCGGCGAAAGCCTGCCGCGGCTGCACAAGGCGGGGCTTCGGGCGGGCGACGTCATCCTCAGCGTGAACGGCAGCCAGCTCGACGAGGAAAGGATGGGCGAGCTTGCCTGGGAGATGCGCAACGCCTCCAGGACCGAGTTCATCTTCATAAGAGACGGCAGGAAAATGCGCGCGAGCCTGTAGTTCCGTGAAATACTGTTACAGAATTAAGTCACGTCAATTACAGACTGTGACAGAACTTTACCCACAGAATCTATCCATGCATTTCGATTCTGTCACATGACTATCACAGAATCCCCGTAGCGCCGGCCCAGGAACAGACTCGCACCAGAAGCGGGCTGCCTGGACACCTTAAAGGGGGTTTTCGATGCTTCGTCTTCGCTCGATTCTGCTGCTCTCGACCCTGATCCCGCTGGCCGCCTGCGGCCCCGGCAGTGTCTCCTCGCCCGGCGAAGGGGTGATCGTCGTCCCGACCCCGGGTACGCCCGCCCCGCCCCCTCCGCCGCCGCCTCCCGGCAACGGCACTCCGGCCGCCGGCTGCCCGCAGGGCACCGTCGATCGCGGGGTGATCGCGACGGCGTGGCGGAATTGCGAGATATCCGGCCGGATCAGCGACGACTACACGCTCCAGAAGCTTCCCGGCGTGATCTATTCGCTCGCCGGGCCGGTCAACGTCGGCACCGACGTCGGCGGCGACGGCTCGCTGGCGGGCGGCGACGCCGTGACCCTCACCATCCAGGCCGGAGTCACCATCTTCGGCTCGTCCGGCAACGACTATCTGGTCATCAACCGCGGCTCGCGGATCAATGCGGTGGGCAGCGCGACCCAGCCGATCGTCTTCACCGCCCGCGGCAATGTGGAGGGCACGGCGACCGATTCGACCCAGGGCCTGTGGGGCGGGGTCATCCTGCTCGGCCGGGCTCCGATCAGCGACTGCAACACCGCGGTTCCGGGCGGCTCGGCCAGTTGCCAGCAGGTGATCGAGGGGACGACCGGCTCCTTCTACGGCGGCAACGTGGCGACCGACAATTCGGGCACGATGCGCTACGTCCAGATCCGTTATTCCGGCTTCGCCATCGCTCCGGGCAACGAGCTTCAGGGCCTCACCATGGGCGGCGTCGGAAGCAACACGACGATCGACCACATCCAGATCCACAACAGCTCCGACGACGGCATCGAGATTTTCGGCGGGCGGGTGAACGCCAAGCATATCGTCGTCACCGGCGCCGACGACGACGGGCTCGACACCGACCTCGGCTATCGTGGCACGATCCAGTTCGTCATCGGAGTGCAGCGCGACGCCCAGAACGGCGATTCGATGATCGAGGCCGATTCCAACGGCAACGAGGACGCGCTGCCGCGCCAATATACGCGGGTCTCCAACGCCACCTTCGTCCAGCGCAGCACCGTCCAGGGCGGCAACACGATCCTGCTTCGCGGCGGCACCGATTATGCGCTGCTCAACAGCGTCGTCGTCGGCACCCAGGCCTGCCTCGACATCGACGCCACCGGCGGCACCACCGTCCGCGCGACGGACGCCGCCCTTCAGGATGTCGGACCGCCGGTCTTCCGCTCGGTCGTCCTCTCCTGCCCGACCCCGTTCCGCGACGACGGCAACGTCACGGTCGCGGAGATCCAGGCGATCTTCGGCTCCGGCTCGAACGGCAACAATTCGGCCTTCACGTCGAGCCTGACCAACGTCTTCATCAACGGCGCGGGCGAGACCGGCGTGGCGGCGACCGATCCGACCCCGTTCAACAACGACCAGTTCGCGACGGCCAATGCCGGGGCTCCGAACCGGCTCGAAACGGTCTCCTGGATCGGCGCCGTCCGCAACGCGTCGGACAGCTGGTACGCCAACTGGACCTGCAATGCCGGCTACGTGAACTTCGGCAGCGGCAGCGGCAATTGCACGGCCATTCCCACCTCCTGATTCAGGCGCCTGCTTCGGGGCGGCGGCTCATCCGCCGCCCCCGCTCTTTGACCTACCGGGGGTAGATTTGACGATGTTGAAGCCCATCCGCCTGGCGAGCCTGCTGCTGCTCTCCACGGCTCTCACCGCCACAGCCGCTTTTGCGCAGGAGACTCCTCCGGTCGAGGACGCGCCCGCACCGGAAGCGGCGACCGCTGCTCCGGCGGAGCCCTCACCCGACGACGATATCGAGGTTTCCGCGCCCGGCGCTGAGGGCGAGCAGACCGGGGATATCGTGGTCACCGGGCGCAACATTCCCAACGTCCTGCGCAACACCCCCGAAGTGGTCTCGGTCCTTTCGAGCGAGGACATCGCCCGCACCGGCGAGGGCGACATCGCCGGGGCATTACAGCGTGTCACCGGCCTGTCCGTCGTCGGCAGCGGCTTCGTCTTCGTCCGCGGCCTCGGCGACCGCTATTCGCTGGCCCTGCTCAACGGCTCGCCGCTGCCCAGCCCGGAGCCGCTTCGGCGCGTCGTTCCGCTCGACATCTTCCCGACCGGCCTCATCGCCAGCTCGGTCGTCCAGAAGAGCTACTCCGTCAATTATCCGGGCGAGTTCGGCGGCGGAGTCATCAACCTCACCACCACCTCCATTCCGGACGAGACCTTCCTCACCGTCGGCGCCTCGACCGAGCTGGACGGGGAGACGACGGGGCATTTCGGCTATTCCTATTACGGCAGCGACCTCGATCCTCTCGGCTTCGACGACGGCACCCGCGACATGCCGGCCGGCCTCGGGAGCGCCGTCGCCGGCGGCGCCTTCAACGGCGACACCACCGCCGCCCAGCGCCGCGACTTCGCTGCGGCCCTGGTCAACGCTCCGACGACCCTGCTCCAGCGCGTCAACAACATCGCTCCGAATCTGGGCGGCAATGTCAGCGCCGGCACCGCCTTCGATTGGCTCGGCGCCCGGATCGGCGTTCTGGGGGCCGTCGGCTACAGCAACAGCTGGCGCACGCGCGACGCGATCCAGCAGATCTCGCTCGACCCGGAGCTTGCCGGCACGCCCCAGTCGAGCTTCCGTCGGGTCACCACCGACAACAGGGTGCTCGTCAACGCCATGCTCGGCCTCGGCGCCGAGATAGGCGAGCACAAGCTCAGGTGGACGAACCTCTTCATCCGCGACACTTTGAAGCAGGGCCGCCTCGCCGCCGGCTTCAACCGAAGCGTGCAGGACCAGGATCCCAACCTGCCCCCTTCGATCATCGAGCAGAACACCTACTGGTTCGAGCGTCAGCTGATCGACACCCAGTTCGTCGGCGAGCTGAAGTTCGGGGATTTCAGCGTGGACCTGCGCGGCACCTATGCCAATTCGCAGCGCGAATCCCCCTATGAGCGCGACATCAGCTACACGTATCTGGGCGACGGCAACCCGGCGACGAAGAGCGCGAGCGACGTCGACGATTATGTCAACAACCTGACCTCGGGCGGCCAGTCGGCCACCATCGCCTTCAACGACCTCGGCGAGGACATTTATGCGGGCGGCATCGACCTCGCCTACCGCCTGCGCGGCGCGCTTCCGACGACGCTCTCGGCCGGCTACGCCTATACGAAGAGCCGGCGCGATTCCTCGCGCTTCCAGTTCCAGTATTTCCGCCCCGAGGGCGCGCTCCCGATCGCGGTGGCGCAGGAGCGGCCGGACTATCTGCTGTCCGACTTCAACATCTACAATTTCAACATCCAGCTGCGCGACATTTCCGGCGCGGAAGGCGCCGCCGCCTATGAAGCGGGGCTTCGAATCCACGCCGGCTACGCCCAGGGCGAGATCGAGATCCCGAGCGCCGCGCTGAGGGCGCAGTTCGGAATCCGCTACGAGGACGCCGTCGAGACGGTCCTGACCAGCGCCGCCGGCGCCGCCGCGACCCGGATCGCCAACGATTACTGGCTGCCGGCGGCGACGGTCACCTGGAACTTCGCCGACAACATGCAGCTACGCCTGCACGCTTCCAGGACCATCGCCCGCCCCCAGTTTCGCGAGCTCGCGCCGCAAATCTACCAGGATTTCGAATCCGACCGGGAATTCACCGGCAATCCCTTCCTGACCGACAGCCGGCTGACCAACGCCGAGGCTCGCTACGAATATTATTTCCGCCGCGGCGAGCGGTTCAGCCTGGCCGGCTTCTACAAGAAGATCGACAATCCGATCGAATCCGCCGCCTTCTTCGCCGGCGGCGGCCAGCTCCGCACCGGCTTCGCCAACGCGCCGCAGGCGACTTTGTACGGAGTCGAGGCCGAGCTGCAGACCTACCTGCCGCTGTCCGGGCTCGGCGACCGCTTCGCCAACCAGCGGCTGCTCTTCATCGGCAATTACACCTACACAAGCTCGAAGGTGAAATCGGACGATACTTTGGTCATCGGCCCCGACCTGCAGCCGGTGGCGGCGAACCTTCTGTTCGAGGACGGCGCCCCGCTGACCGGGCAATCCGACCATCTCGCCAACGTCCAGTTCGGAATCGAGAATACCGACCGCCTCTCCCAGGCGACCTTCCTCCTCACCTACGCGAGCGAGCGGGTCACCGAGCGCGGCCCGATTCAGGGCAGCGCGCGGCAGCCCGACATCATCGAGAAGCCCGGGCTCCGGCTCGATTTCGTCGCGCGCGAGGCGATCCGCTTCCTCGGCACGGAGGCGGAGATCAAGCTGGAGGCGCGCAATCTGCTGGGCCAGGATTATGAGGAATATCAGGAATCGGGCGACAACCGGATCGACATCAACAGCTACAAGGTCGGCCGCACCCTCAGCGTCGGCCTGAGCATGACCTTCTAGTCCCATCCCGCGGAAATACTGTCACAAATCTTCCACACGCCTGTCATCTTCGCGGCCTAGGAAGAGTCCATGCACCTCCAGATCCCACCTGCCGACGCGGTCCCGGCTGCGGTCGCCGCGCCCGCCGCGACGGATGGCGGCGGCCCGGATCTGCCGGCATCGACGGAAGCGGTGCGGAGAGCGCTGGGGCTTGCCCTCGAGGAAAAGATCGGGCTGATCCTGGTCGCCGGCCCGCAGGGTTCCGGAAGAGGCGACACGCTGCGGGCGCTGGCCGCCTGCCGGCCCGACGCCGAAGTGGCCGGCGAGCTCGTGAGCCGGGAGACCGCCGAGGAGGCGCTCGTTGCCGCGCGACGGCGCCTGGTGCTGGCGACGATGGACTCGCGCGACGCGATCGGCGCCATCGGCCGCCTGGCGGCGATGAGGCTCGACCCGTTCGCCATCGCTTTCGCCCTTCGCCTCGTCCTCGCGCAGCGCCGGGTGCGGCGTCTGTGCCAGTCGTGCCGCGAACCGGTCCAGCCGGGCAATGCGGTGACGGCCCCTCTCGGCCTGGATCCTGGCGGAGTTGTCTATCAGGCCCCCGGCTGCTCCGAATGCGGCGGCAGCGGGTCGGCGGCGCCCGCCGCGGCGTTCGAGACCCTGCCGGTCGATGCCACGATCGGCCGGCTGATCGTGTGCGGGGCGGAGGAAGCGGCGATCGCCGGCCACGCCTTCAGGAGCTGGCCCAACCTCGCCGCGACGGCCCGGACGCTCGCCATGACCGGCCAGATCGACGCGGAAGAGGCGCTCAGGCTGCTGAGAGGCGCTCAGCGCCAATAGGGCCCGGTGTCGGCGAGGGCTTTCCAGGCCCGCTCCGACTCCGCGACCAGCGCCGCCACTTCCGCTTCCTCCGCCGCGGCGCCTTCGAACAGACCGGGCGCCAGCTGCCGCCGGGTCTCGATGTCGTTGAGTTGCCCGAGCAGGTCCTGCAGGCGCTGCAGCTGGGCGATGAAATGCTTCTGCCGGCGCCTTCGTCCCTTCGGCGCGAGGGCGACGAAGAACTCGGCCGAATAGCGCAGCTTCTTCAGGTCGATCCGCAGGCGGTGGCGCGCCTCCGGCTCCAGGGCCCCCATCGCCTTCGCCTGCCTTCGAACCCGCTTCCAGCCGCGCTCGAGCCGGCCGGTCGCGAAGCCGCTTATCGGCTCGCCGGCGAGATCGCCGCCGCGCCACGCGCCGGCCTCGCTCCAGGCGACGAGCTCCAGAATGGCGGCCGGCAGCCGCCGCTCGGCGAGAGCGGCCTGGACGCGGGCGTAAGCCTCCTTGCGCGCGTCCCGCAACTGCTCGCGGGTGACCCGGTCGGGGGTGCGCCCCTCCGCCGTCTTCGTCGCGAGGAGGACGTCGAGGTTCCTGGCTTCGCCGAGCAGAGCGGCGAACCAGCGCAGCTCCGCCCGAAGGTGCGCCGCCTCGGCATCGATCAAGGCCGGCTTGAACAGCGTCAAAGCCGAGCGCAGGCGCCGCACGGCGACTCGCGCCTGGTGGAGGGCGCGGGCGTTGGCCTTCTGCGTGAAGAGCGGCTCGTTGAGGCGGAAGTGACGCAGGCAGGACTGCACGATGACGGCAAAGGCCTCGCCGACGGTCAGGGCGGGGGAAAGCCTGACCTTCTCGGCCTTGCGCGCCCGCGCGGTGCGGCCTTCGAGCAGCCGGAACCCGCGCTCGGACTTGCTCATCACGCCCATCCTGAGCGTCAGATCCCGTCCCAGCTCGCGCGAGAGCTTGAACAGCTCGGAGCGCGGCCCTTGCTTGAGCTCGAGCTCGACCTCGGAGATTTGCTCCTCGCGGCCGTTGCTGACGATCTTCCCTTCGTCGAGGATCAGCTCGACCGCGCTCTCCTCGCGGCGGACGAGCCAGGTCGTGCGCCGCACCCGCGTTTCCGATACCGGCTGAAGCCGCTTCCTCATGTCGCGCTTCGACAGCAGCTTGCCGACCGGGGTCGCCTTCAGCGCCTCGAAATCGAGCGCCGCCCCGTCATTCTTCTTCTCCCATTCGGCCCGGCTGGAGAAGCCGCCCGAATCCGAGCCCCTGTGCTTCACCGTCTGCACGAAGCTCCGCCCGTTCTGCCTCAGCCGAAGCGAATAGCCGGCCTTGCGCAGATCGCCCCTGAGCGTATCGAAATAGACGGTCCGCTGAGTGTCCGGGCGCCGCCTCGGATCCCCCAGCAGAGGCGTGGCTCGCAACGCCTCGATCTCGCCCGGCGGGATCTCCAGCTTCAGCTCGACTTCCTGGGTCTGGATCACCGGCGACCGGCCACGCGCATGTCATCCCGCTGAAAGGCTGCGGGCCCTTAGAGCGCATCAAGATGACACGCTCATGACAGCCACCTCTCCTAGCGGGCGGCGGTCCGAACCGAGGGCCGGACTCCGGCGAGCGCCTCGCGCGCGAGCTGGTCCGTCGACACCACCCGGCCCTGCGCCGTCACCACCTCGAAGTGGCGCTTCGAAGCGAGCGCCAGCCGCCAGGCGGCAACGGCATCGCTCGTCCGTCCCGTTTCCGCATAGACCTTGCCGAGGTTGATCAGCCTCGCGGGATCGTCGGACCGGACACCCCGCCTCTCGCTCAGCCGAGCTTCCGCCGCCGCCCAGTCGCCGCGGTCGATGGCCGCGACTCCCAGCGCGCCGCGCTCATATCCCTGCTCCACCAGCAGCCCGCGATCGCCGGTCGCGCAGGCGGAAAGGGCGATCGCCGCCGTAGCGGCCAACAGGGAAGTCCTCATGCTCGTCTCTCCGCCACCGTCGACACGATCGCGAACATTACACCTGCGTGACAGTTTTGGGAATCTTTTATGGCACCGTGCGGAGAATCGGCGGAGTCGGATCGCCGGCGCGGCGCGCGCGTTCAGCCGCGGTCGGAGGAAATCATGGCTGAAGAAGACGATCGCGCCCTGCCGCTCCATGACGAAGCGATGGCCCGCTCCAAATGGCGCGGCGGCGAGACCATCATCGACAAAGGCGGCGGCGGCACTTCCGGGCCGGCCAGCGAAATGGACGATGGCGGCCAGGGCGGCGGCGCCGACTCTCCCTTGCTCGACGATCTGGCGAAGAGGCCGCCGGACTAGGCTCCGCCGGGCCGGCCGGGGGCGCGATCAGCGCCGATGGCCGTTGTTGCGCATCGACCAGGTCAGAAGCCGGCCGAACAGGGCCCATCCGCCGCGGCTTTCCTCGATCGGGCGGCCGGCCGCGGGGTCCACGGGCTGACGGCGATCGTGCATGGCGGCTCTCCTTCCCGGAAATCGCCTAGCGCCGCGCTGTTGCAATATGGTGACGCGGGCGGCGGGCAGTCATGCCCGACCGACGAGGCTGGCGGAGACGGAGGGATTCGAACCCTCGGTAGGAGTAATCCCCCTACGGCGGTTTAGCAAACCGCTGGTTTCAGCCACTCACCCACGTCTCCAGGCGCGCCGAAGCAGGGCCTATATAGGCCGCGATCCGATCGTTCAACCAAGCTCGGCGGGGAATTGCCGGCGCGGGCCGCCCGACCGTGGTTTCCGCAGGGCGCCGGGCCGGAGTCCTACGGCAATTCCGAAGCTTGGCCCGAAAAAGGAGGCCCGTCGAACCGTTCCGGCGCGATATCGACTCGTCTCGTCGCCCGTTCATTGCGGCGAAAGCCTCACAGGCATTTACTCCCGCGCAGGAGCGCAAGGGGGAGTTTAGGACATGCTGAGGCCCGTTTTCCTTCGGCTGGCGGCCGCCGCCTTTCTGGTTGTGGGTGCCGCCGCCGCGCCGGCCCAGGTCTCCAGCATCGATCCCAACACCGCCCTCGAGGAAGAGGCGCCCGCCGCCGCCGCCGAGGAGCCCTGGGCCGCCGAGGAACCCGAATATCAGCCCGTCGAGGCCGGCGAGCAGGATGCCGCCGCCGAGCCCGGCTTCGAGGAACCGGCCGCGCCCGCGGAAACGGCCGCCGCCCCCGCCGGCAATGCGAGCCAGCGCGCCAGCCAGGCCGCCAGGGGCGAGACCATCGGCATCAAGAAGGTGCTCGGCGCCGCCGAGGGCGTGTTCGGCAAGGGCGCCGAAGGGCTGGCGGACCTCATCGAGGACGTGCTCCGCGAGCGCGGCGATCCCACCGGCTACATCACCGGACGCGAGGCGGGCGGAGCCTTCATCGCCGGGGTGCGCTACGGCTCGGGCATGCTCCACCACCAGGTCGAGGGCGACCGCAAGGTCCACTGGACCGGGCCCTCGCTGGGCTTCGATTTCGGAGCCAATGCCGACAAGGTGTTCGTCCTGGTCTACAATCTCCACGACAGCGAGCGGCTGTTCCGCCGCTTTCCGGCGGGAGAGGGCAAGGCCTATGTGGTCGGCGGCTTCACCGCGAGCTATTTGCGGCGCGGCGACGTCGTCCTCATCCCCATCCGCCTCGGCGTCGGCGCGCGTCTCGGAATCAACGCCGGCTACATGCGCTTCAGCCAGAAGAGCCGCTGGCTGCCGTTCTGAAGCCTCCCCGTCGGAGATGGGGAGGATCTAAGCCGCCTCGCTCAGCACCAGGGACCGGTGACCCCGGCTGTGGGTGCCGGCGCCGCGGCTGGTGGCGGCGACCAAAGGCAAGGCGGTCGCGCAGAAGCCGCATTCGGCCGAGACCCGCCCGACATACCAGTGGGTGCGGCCGCAGCCGGGGCAGTGGTTCACCTCGTTCTCGCGATACGCGACCAGGTAGCCGCGATGCTGCGGGTCGTGAGCGAAACTCTCTTCCTGGATGTCGAGACTGAAACTGGCCATGGCCCTATCCCTTCAAAGGGGCGGAGCGCGACAGGGGCGCTCCCCCGAGCCTGCCCCTGCGGCGCTCCGGCGGCGATGTCAGCCCCCCAAAATCCGCCGTTCCAAACGGGGACGCGGGCGGCTTGAAGGTTAATCCCGGCGCCCCACGCTTTTTTCTCCCGACCCCCCACCCGCGTGACCGCCGTCACGCGGCGCTCTCCGCTGCCGCGTTAGAAGGAAGGCCGAGGAGGACATGGCGATGAAATATTTCGTGCAAATGCCGTCCGCCGGCGTGGCCGGCGAAGCAGCCAGCTTTCTGACGGAATCGCGGGGTCCGCAGGCCGTAGCTCGGCCGCGCACCCAGCCGGACCTGCTTATCGCGGAGCTCGACGACCACGATATTGTCGTGCTCCAGGACCAGGGCGCGAAACTGTGGGAGGACGTCCAGTTCGCCCCGCTCCCGCCGCTCGAGGATCTCGGCGGCGCCCGCGTCGCCGACTACGCGCTGAGCCGGGAGGACAATGTCCCCCTGGTCGATCAGGCTTCGCTCGACGACGTGCTGGCGCACATCAAGGCGCCGGAAGCCTGGGCGTATAGCCGCGGCGGCGGCGCCACGATCGCGATCGTGGACACCGGCATTTGCGCGTCCCTCTCCCAGTTTTCCAGCCCTTCGCCCGTCGATCTGCCTTCCGCCTTCCGCGGGCAGCACTGGACGGACGTCAAGGGCCACGGATCGATGTGCGCGGTGATTGCGGCCGGCAACAAATCGGCCGGCGGCCGGTTCGACGGCGTCGCGCCGGACGCGACGGTGATCTCCGCGCGAACCACCTTGATGAGCACCGACCTCTTCCTGATCTTCGACGAGCTGATCGACCTCAAGCGGCAGGGAGCGATTGCGGGCCCGCTGGTGATCAGCAACAGCTACGGCCTCTACACCTGCACGGCGCCCGCCGGGCTGCCGGGCGACCACCCTTATCTGGAAGTGGTGCTGACGGCGATCGACGAAGGCGCCTTCGTCGTGTTCGCGGCCGGCAACAACCATTATGACGTGCTCTGCAACAACGATCCGGCCGCCGCGTCTCCCAACACGATCTGGGGGGTGAACTCGCACGACCGGGTGATGTCCGTCGGCACCGTCAATCGCAACAATTCCAACCGGGACGGTTCCACGCCCCATGCCAATTCCAGCCGGGGCCCCGGCCAGTGGGCGAGCGACTTCCCCAAGCCGGATTGCGTCGCTCCCACCTACGGAGTGGTTGCCTGGGGATGCGGCTACCGCTTCATGGACTGGTGGGGGACCAGCGGCGCCTGCCCGCAGGTGGCCGGGCTGGGCGCGCTGATCCTGGCGAGAAACCCCCGCCTGAGACCGCATGAGGTCGCGGAGATCATCCGCAGATCGTGCGTTCCGCTGCAAGCCCCGCGTGAGTGCGTCGGAGCGGGCCTGATCGATTGCCTCGCGGCGGTGCAGCTCGCCTGACGAGGGAAGACAAACCTGACCGGTCGAGGATATGATGCGGCCATGAGCTTTCTGGTTCGATTTGCGTCCGCGGGGGCGAAGGCCGCCTTTCTCGAAAAGCTCGGCGAAGCGGCACCGGCGCTGCTCGACCGGGTGCGCGCTTCGCGGAGCCAGGCCGAAGTCGTGACGATCACGGAGTCCAGCGCCGAGGAAGACGAATTGATCCGCACCCTCCTCGACGACCAGGCCACAACCTACGGCGACGTCCAGATGAGAACCTTCTAGGGCGGTCAGGACACCAGCTTCATCAGCGCCTCGATCGTGTCGGCCTCCGCCGCCGGCTTGTCGGTCCGGATTCGCGCGATCCGGGGAAAGCGCATGGCGAGGCCGGATTTGTGGCGCTTGCTGGCATGGATCGAATCGAAGGCGACTTCGAGGACGAGGCTCTTCTCGACCTCGCGGACGGGGCCGAAGCGCTGGATCGTGTGGTTTCGGACGAAGCGGTCGAGCCACAGCAGCTCCTCGTCGGTAAAGCCGAAATAGGCCTTGCCGACCGGGAGCAGCTCGCCCTCCGGAGTCCGGCAGCCGAACGTGAAATCCGAATAATAAGAGGAGCGCTTGCCGCTTCCCCGCTGGGCGTACATCAGCACGCAGTCGGCGGTGAGCGGGTCCCGCTTCCACTTGTACCAGAGGCCGACCCGGCGGCCGCCGACATAGGGACTGTCGCGCCGCTTCAGCATCACGCCCTCGATCGCGGAGTCGCGGGCGCCGGCGCGAATCTCCTCCAGCGCCTCGAAGTCGGCGGCGTCGATCAGCGCCGACAGGTCGAACCGGTCCGGATCGAGCTTCGGCACGAAGCCGGCGAGCCGCCCCCGGCGCTCCTGCCAGGGCAAGGCGCGCAGGTCCTCGGCCCCCTCGAAGAGGATGTCGTAGAGCCGGACGAAGGCCGGAAACTCCTTCAGCATCTTCGCCGAGACCAGCTTGCGCCCCAGCCTCTGCTGGAGCGCGTTGAAGCTCGCCGCGGCGCCGCCATGGGCGTCCGCCCCCTGGAACTCGCCCTTGACCAGCAATTCGCCGTCGACGGCGCCGTCGACGGCGAAGCTCTCGGCGATTTCGGGAAAGCTCCGGCTGATATCGTCGCCCGCCCGGCTGTAGAGCCTTGTCTCGCCGCCGGCGCGGACGATCTGGACGCGGATTCCGTCCCATTTCCACTCGGCCGCATAATCGTCCAGCGACACCCGCAGCGCCTCGAGCGGATGAGCGAGCATGAAGGGCCGGAAGACCGGAACGTTCTCCGCCGTCGGCTGCGCCCGGCGTCCTTCCGCCCAGTCGAACAGCGGCAGATAGGGCGGGCCGATGCCGTGCCAGACCTCCTCGACCGCGTCGACCTCGAGCCCGAATGCCTGCGCCAGCGCCGTCTTGGCGAGCCGGGCGGAGACTCCGATCCTGAGCTCGCCCGTGGCCAGCTTCAGCAAGGCGTAGCGGCCGCTGGCGTCGAGATGGTCGAGCATCCTCGCCAGCGCGCCCGGCGCCTCGGCGCGGCCGAGCGTCTGCAGCCGCTCGACGACGCTGGCGATGCGCAGCGAACCGTCGTCGATCTCGGACGGCTGGTCCAGGCGCTTGGGCCAGAGCAGCGACACCGTCTCGGCCATGTCCCCGACATAGTCCCAGCTCATCCGGAAGAGGACGGGATCGATCCGCTCCTCGACGATCGCCCTGATCGCGGCCGGCTTGACCCCGGGCAGGTCCATCTCACCGGTCAGCGCCGCCAGGGCGTAGCCGCGGTCGGGATCGGGCGTTCGCTTCAGATAGTCGCCGATCAGCTTCAGCTTGCCGTTGCGCGAGCGCGTGTAGACGAGACCGTCGAGCAGCTGTGAGAAGTCGCGCATCGCGGGCGTAACGATTTCGTGCGAAGGCCGTTGCCTCCCTCCGCGTTCGCCCTGAGCCTGTCGAAGGGCCTGCTTCTTCAGCCGCGGAGGAAGGGAAGGGCTTCGGCAGGCTCAGCCCGAACGGGTTCTTCCAGTCCTCGGGCTCCCCCTAAGCCTCCAGCTCGATGTCCCAGTAGAGATAGTCGCGCCAGCTCTCGTGCAGATAGTTTGGCGGGAAGCTCCTGCCATTTTCCTGGAGCTGCCAACTGGTCGGCCGGTAGGGGCGGCGGTTGAGGTTCATATGCGCCTGAAGGGGCGTGCGGCCGCCCTTCTTCAGGTTGCAGGGCGCGCAGGCGGTGGCGACATTCTCCCAGGTCGTCCGGCCGCCCTGGGCGCGGGGAACGACATGGTCGAAGGTGAGCTCGGCCGGCGACGCGCAATATTGGCATTCGAAGCGGTCGCGGAGGAACAGGTTGAACCGGGTGAAGGCGGGATGCTCGCTCGGCTTCACATATTGCCTCAGCGCGATGACGGAGGGCAGTTGCAGTGTGCGCGTCGGGCTGTGCACCTCGCGGACATATTGGGCGACGATGTCGACCCGCTCGAGGAACACCGCCTTGACCGCGGTCTGCCACGGCCACAGGCTGAGCGGATAATAGCTCAAGGGCGTGTAATCGGCGTTGAGCACGAGAGCGGGGCAGGCGTCCGGATGGCGAAGGAGGTCGGGATGGTACATGCGCCGCGCGAATCCTCGTTCCTGCGAGGAAAGACGCCCGGCCTGTCGCACCCAGGACGGGGGAGCCCCTCCCCTGTCCAAGCCCCCTCCCATTCGAGAGTGACGGCGCCATGACAGCATGGCGCGAGTCTCCCGGTCAAGAGTCCAGATGAAGCTCGTCACCCGTTTCGCGCCGAGCCCGACCGGGCGGTTGCATTTGGGCCACGCTTTCTCGGCCCTGCTCGCGCATGACTATGCGCGCAGCCGCGGCGGCGCCTTCCTTCTCAGGATCGAGGACATCGATCCCGGCCGCTCGCGCCCGGAGCATGTCGACGCGATCATCGAGGACCTCGCCTGGCTGGGGATCGAATGGGACGGCGAGATCCTCTTCCAGTCCGAGCGGCTGGACCTCTACCGCGAGGCGCTCGGCCGGCTGAAGTCGGCGGGGCTCGTCTATCCCTGCTTCTGCACCCGCTCCGCCATCGCCGCGGAGATCGCCGCCAGCGCGGCCGCTCCGCACGGCCCCGACGGGCCGCTCTACCCGGGCACGTGCCGCGGCCTGGCGGAGACGGAACGGGAGCGCGGAATGGCGGCTCAGCCCCACGCCTGGCGCCTCGACGTCGCCAGAGCCTCGGCCCTGGCCGGCCCGCTCTACTGGCGTGACGGCGACACGGAGGTGCAGGCCGAGCCCCAGGCGTTCGGGGACGTCGTCCTCGCCCGCAAGGACGCTCCCGTCAGCTATCATCTCGCGGTTACGGTGGACGACGCCGCCCAGGGGGTCACCGACGTGGTCCGCGGCCGCGACCTCTACGCCGCGACCGACGTCCACCGCCTGCTCCAGGCCCTGCTCGGCCTGCCGACCCCGCTCTACCACCACCATCCCCTGCTGCTCGGCGCCGACGGCCGCCGCCTCGCCAAGCGCCACGGCGCGCCGAGCCTGCGGGAGCTGCGGGAGGAGGGCGTCGATCCCCGGCTGCTGGCGGCCGGCCTGCTGACGGGACAAATGCCGTATGGATATTCGGCCGAGGCCACCTAGATAGGCGCCATGGACATCTTTCTCCTCATCCTGATCGTACTCGCCGCCGGAGCGACCCTCTTCGTCCTCGCCAAAGGCGTGATCGGGATGGCGTCCGGCAAGGACATTACCGGCCAGCGCTCGCAGGATCTGATGCGCAAGCGGGTGTTCTTCCAGGCGATCGCCATCGTTCTCGTCATTCTCTTCCTGCTCGTCGCCAGCGGAAAGAGCTGAGCCCTGGTCCGGCTCAACAAGATCTACACGCGAACCGGCGATTCCGGCTCGTCCGGCCTCACCGACGGCTCCCGCCGGTCGAAGGCCGACCCGCTCTTCGCCGCGATCGGCGACGTCGACGAAGCCAACAGCGCCATCGGCCTGGCCATCCTCGCGGTCGCGGACGAGGCTCGGCGGCGAATGCTCACGGCCGTTCAGAATGAATTGTTCGATCTCGGCGCCGACCTCGCCACGCCGGGCGAGGATTTCGCGCCTTCTGAGATGACTCTCCGAATCGTCCAGCCGCAGATCGACCGGCTGGAGCGCGAGATCGACGCGATGAACGAGGCGCTCGAGCCGCTGCGAAGCTTCATCCTGCCGGGCGGAGGCGGCGGCGCGGCGGCGATCCACGTCGCCCGCGCCATCGTGCGCCGGGCCGAACGCTCCGCCGTCGCCGCGGCGGATTCGGCGCCGCTCAACCCGCTCGCCCTCATCTATCTCAACCGGCTCTCCGACCACCTCTTCGTGATGGCCCGCCTCGCCGCGGCGGGCGAAGGCGGCGAAACGCTGTGGCAGCCGGGCGCGACGCGCGGCTAACCTCGATCATGAATTTGGTGTAGGGAGCCGGGAAATGGCCACTCAGGCAGACATGTCCCGGGCGCAGGCCCTGGCCGGGCGGTATCGCTCGGTGCGGGCCCTGAGCGAGGCGATCGCCGCTCCGCTCTCCGATGCCGACGCGACGCTCCAGCCGATGCCCGACGCGTCCCCGGCGAAATGGCACCTCGCCCATACCAGCTGGTTCTTCGAGACCTTCGTGCTGCGCGACCACGTTCCGGGCCACCGCCTCTACGACGAGAGCTGGGCCTATCTGTTCAATTCCTATTACGAAGGCGAGGGCGAGCGCCACCCGCGGGCTCGGCGCGGAATGCTGAGCCGGCCGAGCCTCGGCGAGATCCTCGCCTGGCGCGCCTATGTGGACTCGGCGATGGCCGAGGCGATGCCCGGGCTCGCGGAAGCGGCGCTGACCCTCGTCGAGCTCGGCCTCAACCATGAGCAGCAGCACCAGGAGCTGATGCTGATGGACCTGACCGCGGCCCTCGCCGAAAATCCGCTCCACCCCCCGCTCTGGCCCGGCACGGCTCCCGCCCCCGCCCCGCTCGCGTCCGGCATGGAGTGGGTGGGGGGGCGCGCCGGCCTCGCCGCGATCGGCCATGGCGGCTCGGGCTTCGCCTTCGACTGCGAGGGGCCGCGCCACCGGGCATTGCTCCATCCGCACGCCCTCGCCGACCGGCTCGTCACCAACGCCGAATGGCTCGCCTTCATCGGGGAGGGCGGCTACGCCCGCCCGGAATATTGGATGGCCGACGGCTGGGCCTGGGCCATGGAGAACCGGATCGAGGCCCCGCTCTACTGGTCGCGCGCGGACGGCGGCTGGCGCCGCTTCGCGCTCGACGGAATGCGGCCGCTCGCTCCTTCCGAGCCGGTCTGCCACATCAGCTGGTATGAAGCCGACGCCTTCGCGCGCTGGGCCGGCGCCCGCCTGCCGCGCGAGGAGGAATGGGAGGCCGCCGCGGCGGGAATGGACGCGGCGGGCGGCAACCAGCTCGACGGCGCGGGGCCGGTGCGGCCGCGGCCCGCTTCCGGAACCGGGCTGCGCCAGATGTTCGGCGACCTTTGGGAATGGACGATGAGCGCCTACGCCCCCTGGCCCGGCTTCCGTCCGCAGGGAGGGACGGTCGGCGAATATAACGGCAAGTTCATGTGCAACCAGTTCGTGCTGAGGGGCGGCAGCTGCGCCACGCCGCGCGGCCACCTGCGCGCCAGCTACCGCAACTTCTTCTACCCCCACCAGCGCTGGATGTTCTCCGGGCTTCGCCTGGCCCGGGATTTGTAGAATGCGTTCGGCAGACTTGGAGAAACCGTTCGGGCTGAGCTTGTCGAAGCCCTCTCCTCCCCAATCCCGCGCGAACAGGAAGGCAGGGGCTTCGACAGGCTCAGCCCGAACGGGGCGGGAGACACAAGCAATGCCAGGACAGGTCTGATGGACATCCCCCGCGCCCCCATCGTCGACCCGGCTTTCCGCGACGACGTCCTCGCCGGCCTTGCCGCGCCGGTCCGCGCCGTCCCCGCCCGCTGGTTCTACGACCGTCGCGGCTCCGAGCTGTTCGAGGCGATCACCCGGCTGCCCGAATATTATCTCACCCGCACCGAGACCGCCTTGCTCGAGCGCCGAAGCCCGGACGTCGCCCGGATCGCCGGCCCCGGCCAGGCGGTGGTCGAGTTCGGGTCGGGCGCCTCGGTCAAGACCCGGATCCTGCTCGCCGCCGCCGCCCCTTCCGCCTACGTCCCAATCGACATCAGCGGCGACTTCCTGCGCGAGGCCGCCGCCTCGCTGGGCGACGACTTTCCAAGCCTCCCGGTCCATCCGATCGAGGCGGATTTTACCCGTCCCATCCGGCTTCCGGCGGCGCTCGAGACGGCGCCGAAGCTCGGCTTCTTCCCGGGCTCGACCATCGGCAACATGATACCCGCCACCGGAGTCGACCTGCTCCGGGCGATGCGCCAGACGCTCGGCACCGGCGCCTGGCTGTTCATCGGATTCGACCGGGTCAAGGATCCGGGCGAATTGCTCCGCGCCTATGACGACCCGGCCGGGGTCACCGCCGAGTTCAACCTCAACCTCCTCACCCGCATCAACCGCGAGCTCGGCGGCGACATTCCGGTGGAAGCCTTCCGCCACCGGGCCATCTGGAACGACCGGCTGAGCCGGATCGAGATGCATCTCCAGGCGGTTCGCGACGTCGCCTTCGAGGTCGCCGGCCGCCATTTCTCGATGAGCGCGGGCGAGACCATCCACAGCGAGAACAGCCACAAATATGGCGAACGCGACGCCAGGCTGCTGCTGCTCGCGGGCGGCTGGACGCCGGTGGAGGAATGGACGGACGAGGAGGCGCGCTTCGCCCTGGTGCTGGCGAGGGCGGAGCCGGAGCGGTCCGCGCCTTAGCCACAGGCGTCATGCTGAACTTGTTTCAGCATCCAGGGTCGATCCGCCTCGCGGGCGCAGAACCGGACCCTGAAACAAGTTCAGCAACCATTAGCTGGGCGAGGTTTGTTTTTGCCAGGCTGATCCTCTGGCGAGGACGGTGTTGACGAAGATGAGGAGCTTGCGGGCGCAGGCGACGAGGGCTTGTTTGTGGGGGCGGCCTTTG
>DASPJA010000014.1:0-35789 GCA_035628835.1 Allosphingosinicella sp. | reverse complement strand
CGTAGATCCTACGATTGGCAGCGTGCAATATGAAGCACTTGCGCCTGGCTCTTGTGATAGCAACGTAAGCGAGACGGCGCTCTTCCTCGAGGCTTGCCATGCCGCCTTCGTCGAGCGCGCGCTGCGACGGGAACACGCCTTCTTCCCACCCCGGCAGGAACACGGTGTCGAATTCGAGACCCTTGGCAGCTTGAATGGTCATGATCGTGACCTTGGCCGCATCCCGGTCGGCGTCATTCTCCATGACGAGGCTGACATGTTCGAGGAAGGCGCCGAGAGTCTCATATTCCTCCATCGCCCGGGTCAGCTCGGCGAGGTTCTCGAGGCGGCCGGCGCTTTCCGCGCCGCGGTCGGCCTGAAGCATCCCGGTGTAGCCGCTCTCGTCGAGGACGAGGCGGGCGAGCTCGGGGTGCGGAAGCTCGGCGAGGCGCGCGCGCCAGCGGGCGAAGTCGCCGACGAGGTTGCCGAGCTGGCGGCGGGCCTGCGGGGTCAGCTCGTCCGTGTCGAGGATCTGCGCCGCGGCCATCAGCAAAGGCACGCCCTGCGCCCGGGCGAGCGAATGGATCTTGGCCACCGCCTTGTCGCCGAGGCCGCGCTTGGGGGTGTTGACGATGCGTTCGAAAGCGAGGTCGTCGGACGGTTGGGCGATGATCCGCAGGTAGGCGAGGGCGTCGCGAATCTCGGCGCGCTCGTAGAATCGGAAGCCGCCGACGATCCGGTAGGGCAGGCCGATGGCGATGAAGCGGTCCTCGAACTCGCGGGTCTGGAACTGGGCTCGGACGAGGATCGCGGCCTGATCGATCCGGCCGCCGCGGCGCTGGACGGACTCGATCTCCTCGCCGATCCGCCGCGCCTCCTCGGGACCGTCCCAGACGCCGACGACCCGCACCTTGTCGCCGCCGTCATGCTCGGTCCACAAGGTCTTGCCGAGGCGGCCGCCATTATGGGCGATGAGTCCGGAGGCGGCGGCGAGGATGTGCGGGGTCGAGCGGTAATTCTGCTCGAGCCGGACGATCCTGGCGCCGGGGAAGTCCTTCTCGAAGCGAAGGATGTTGGCGATCTCGGCGCCGCGCCAGGAATAGATGCTCTGGTCGTCGTCGCCGACGCAGCAGATGTTCCTGCGCTCCTGGGCAAGCAGCCGGAGCCAGAGATACTGGCTCTGGTTGGTGTCCTGATATTCGTCGACGAGGATGTATTTGAAACGCTGCTGGTAGTGGTCCAGCACGTCGCGATGCTCCTTGAGGATGACCAGCATGTGGAGCAGCAGGTCGCCGAAGTCGCAGGCGTTCAGGGCCTTCAGCCGCTCCTGGTAGCGGGCGTAGAGCTCGGCGCCCTTGCCGTTGGCATAGGTCTCGCTCTCGGCGGCGTCGATCTGCCGCGGGGTCCAGCCGCGATTCTTCCAGCGGTCGATGAGCCCGCCGAGCATCCGAGCCGGCCAGCGTTTCTCGTCAATGTCGTTGGCGGAGATGAGCTGCTTGAGCAGCCGGAGCTGGTCGTCGGTGTCGAGGATGGTGAAGTTGGGCTGAAGGCCCACCAGCTCGGCGTGGCGCCTCAGCATCCTCGCCGCGACCGAGTGGAAGGTGCCGAGCCAGGGCATGCCCTCGACGGCGTCGCCGACGATCCGGCCGACCCGCTCCTTCATCTCGCGAGCCGCCTTGTTGGTGAAGGTGACGGCGAGGATCTCGGACGGCCAGGCGAGGCGGGTGTAGACGAGATGGGCGAGGCGGGCGGTCAGAGCGGCGGTCTTGCCGGTGCCCGCGCCGGCGAGCACCAGCACCGGCCCCTCCGTGGTCAGCACCGCTTCGCGCTGGGGCGCGTTGAGCCCGCGCAGATAGGGGGGCTCGGGCGTCTGGGATTGCGGGAGAGTCACACCCGAACAGGTAGGCAACGCACGGGGCAGGGGCAAGCGAAGTCGGAGTGGAAGGCGCTCGCTTTGGTCATGCAGACGTCCGGCCACCTCCGTCATTCCGGCGAAAGCCGGAATCCATGAACGCCGCCGCTGGAAAACCGATGCAGCGGTGTTCATGGATCCCGGGTCGAGCCGGGATGACGGACTCGGGGACAGTGCCGCATCCCGCTTGCACGGGCCCTCGCTCCGCGCTAGCCGGGTCGGAACAAAGGGAGGTCGAACATGCCTGAAGGCGGCTGCCATTGCGGCGCGGTGCGCTATGAGATGCCCTCGGAAGCCATTCACCAGGCCTTGTGCCATTGCACCGATTGCCGGCGCCATGCCGGAGCGCCGGCGGTGGCGTGGGGCCTGGTTCCCCAGGACCGGCTGAAGGTTCGGGGCGAGACGAAGATCTACGCTTCGTCCGAGCATGGCCGGCGGCATTTCTGCCCGGCCTGCGGCACCGCGCTCTTCTACACCAACGCGGTGATCTTCCCCGGCACGATCGACGTCCAGATCTGCACCCTGGACGATCCCGACGCCATCCCCCCCTCGGCGCAGATCCAGCTTGCGGAGCGGATCGGCTGGATGGCCCGGGCGCACGAATTGCCGGCCTTCGAGCGTTATCCCGGCTGAACGGCCCGCCAAGGGCCGCTCGCCGACTCAGCTCGCCGGCCGGCGGCAGTAGAAGCTGTACATTGCCTGGAAGAGGAAAGGATCGCTCCGCTCCAGCGCCGCCCACGCCCCGACATCCCGGAAGTCGGGATCGCCGGGATGCTCCTGCCGGTAGCGGGCGCGGTGGGCGGGCGTCGGCAGCTCGAAGGCGAGCAATTCGAGGCCGAGCCGGCCGATCGCGCGGGCGATGCGCGGCACGTCGAACGAATCCTCGTGGCGGTGCAGCAGCAGGTCGTGGACTCCCGCGAGGGTATAGAAATCGGGCCATGAGGCGAGCAGGTCCGGCGACCGCTCGATCAGCCGGCGCCGCGCCTCCCGCAGCAGATCGGCGTCGGCGGCCCGGCCCCGCAGGTCGGCGAGGTGGCGCTGGGCGGCGCGGACCTTGAGCCGGGCGATCTTGCTGTAGACCATTACCCGCATCGCCCCGCCGGGCTTCAGCGCCGCCGCCAGCGCCGCCCAGCCGGCCTCCGGATCGGGAAGATGGTGAAGCACTCCGCTGCAGGCGATGAAATCGAAGCTCCGGCCGAGCTCGGCGACGTCGTGGAGGTCGAGCTGCCTGAAGCGGATTCGGCCGAGGCCGAGCGCCCGGCAGCGTGCCCGGGCATAATCGAGCGAGGCCGCGCTGAGGTCGATCGCGGCAACCCGGGCGTCGGGGAAGCGGAGCGCCCACAAGGCGGCCTCACGGCCGGTCCCGCAGCCGGCGACGAGCAGCTCGGCTTCGACGGGCAGTCCGGAGGGGCGCATTCGGTCGAGCTTCTCGACGGCATCCGGCACGGTACACGGCAGCGGCGCCGTGATCCGGGACCAGGGCGGGTAGGGCCATTCCTCATATTGGCCGGCCACCGCCTCGGTCACCGGATCGCCGAACCTGGCGGCCGCGTGCGGCGGCGCGGCCGGGGCGAAATAGGCGGCGGCAATCGGCGCGCCGGGCTCGTCATCGAGCCGCGCCCGCTCGTCCGGCTCGATCAGCCAGGCGCCGCCGGTCCAGGCCGCCTGGGCGGCGAGGGCTGAAGTCAGCCGGGGAAAGTCCGGCCAGCGCCGCGACAGCAGCATCCAGCGCCGGACCCGGGTCAGCGCCCGCTCCGCTTCGAGGACGGTGACCGGGCTCTCCTCGAGCAGCCGGATCGCGAAGCCGTCGGCCTCGGCCCAGCGGGCCAGCGCCTCCGCGTCGGACCCCAGCGCGGCCAGCGGCTGGCCCGCGGCGAGCAGGAGGTGCCAGGCCGCCCGGGCCACGACCGCCGGCTCGACCGCGGGATCGACGATCAGGCGCTCGAGGCCCTCGCGCCTCTCGGCCGGGGCCGATCCCGGATAGTGGCGCAAGATCCGGGCGATCATCGCTTTCGCCTCGGCGCCGCCGGAGCCGGGATCGAGCGCCGCGAAGGCTTCGCGCAGGGCTTCGGTCGGGCGGCCGGCCTGCTCATGCCGGGCCGCCGCCTCCATCCGCCGCGCCCGGGCGGCCTCGTCCGCGCCGCCGGCTTCAGTCATGCCGCCGCGCCGGCGGCGGGCGCGAGGCGGCGGAGCAGGGTGATCCGTGCCTTGCCGTAGCGGCGTTCAGCATCGACCTCATAGCCCGTGGCGGCGACGGACTCGGACCGGCCCGTTTCGACGCTCACCCAGCCGCCCTCGGCGACGTGAAGCTTCGCCAGCACCGCCGGAGCGAGGCCGCTGCCGTAAGGCGGGTCAAGAAAGGCGAGGTCGACGGGGGCGGGGAGGGCGGCATGCTCGGCGCTTCTCGCCAGCACCTCGCCCGATGCGCCGAGTGCGGCGATGTTGGCCCGGATCGCCTCGACCGCGCGGCGGTCGTTCTCGACGAAGACGCAATGCGCGGCGCCCCGCGACAAGGCTTCGAGACCGAGCGCTCCGGAGCCCGCGAACAGGTCCGCCGCCCGCAGGCCCTCGAAGCTGCCGATGCGGCTGGCGAGCATCGAAAAGAGCGCCTCGCGGACGCGGTCGGCGGTCGGACGGGTGTCCTGGCCCTGGGGAGTGACCAGAGGGCGGCCGCGCCACTGGCCGGCGATGATCCTCACCGGGGCCCGCCCCGACCCGTTCGCCCCGAGCCTGTCGAAGGCCTGTTCTTGTCGTTCGGCCGCGAACGCGAAAAGGAACGCCCTTCGACAGGTTGAGGGCGAACGGAGTTTCCAGGGCGGCCCTTCAGTCCTTTCCGGAACGCCACCAGGTCGTGCTGGCGCACCTCGTCCACCGCCCCGACCGGGAGGTCGGCGAGCGGGAAGGGGCCGTAGGCGGTGCGCAGCAGGCGGGAGACCTGGAGGCCGAGATGCTCGAGCACCCGGCGGACCTCGCGATTCTTGCCTTCGGTGAGCCTGAGCTCGATCCAGGCGTTGCGCCCGGTCCGACGCTCGAGATTGGCGTCGATCGAGCCGTAGCGGATACCGTCTATCTCGACGCCCTGGATGAGCTCCTCGAGCCGCTCCTGGCTGATCTCGCCGAACACCCGGGCCCGGTAGGTGCGCTCGACTCCCGAGGAAGGGAGCTCGAGCTGGCGCTTCAGCTCGCCGTCGGTGGTGAGGAGCAGGAGCCCCTCGGTGTTGAGGTCGAGACGGCCGACCGGCATCACCCTGGGCAGGCCGGCGGGCAGCCGGTCGTAGATGGTGGGGCGGCCCTTCGGATCGCGCTCGGTGGTCAGCAGCCCCGCCGGCTTGTGGTAGCGGAACAGGCGCGCGGGAGCCGGCGCCTTGACCGGCCTGCCGTCGACGGTGACCCCATGGAGCGAGGTGAGCAGGGTCGCCGGAGTTTCGACGGTCTTGCCGCCGATCGCGATCCGTCCTTCCGCGATCATCCGTTCGATCTCGCGGCGCGAGGCGATTCCGGCGCGGGCGAGCAGCTTGGCGATGCGCTGGGCGTCGCGGGGCGGATCCTTGGACGGTGGGCGGGGCGGGGGCAGCTTGTCCTCCTCATGAGTAGCCGGACGGTCGTTATTATGCGCTCAGTCGATCCGCCCGGCAGGCACCGATGGCCCCCGCGCTCGTTACGCATGAGAAACCGATACCCGGTGGGCAAGGGCGCGCATTAGATGTTGTTCGGCAAACGCGAAAGGGCGATCCGGCGGATCCTCATCGTCGAGGACGAGCCGCTCGTCGCCTTCGACAACGAGCATCTGCTTCGCGAATGCGGCTACGAGGTCGTCGCCACCGTCGACACCCTGGCCGAGGCGGTGCGAGTGCTCGGCGAGGAGGAGGTCGACCTGGTCCTCAGCGACATCCAGCTGAACGGCGACGGCGACGGCATGGACGTCGCCCGCGCCGCCGCGGCCAAGCAGGTGCCGGTCCTGTTCGTCACCGCCAATTGCCCGATCGAGGCGCGAAGCCTCGGCATCGGCTGCCTCGCCAAGCCTTATACCGACAAGATCCTGAAGAACGCGCTCGAGGCTGTGGACCGCAAGGTCCAGGGCCAGAAAGTGAAGCGGCTGCCGGCCGGCCTGAGCCTGTACGAGGAGGCGTAACCGTCGCCCCGGCGTTAGCTGGGGAGGGGGGCCGCCGAAGGCGGTGGAGGGGTGACCTGGCGAGGATTTCGCCCTCTAGCTCTGGATCCTCGGCTTCTCAGCCACGTCACCCCTCCACCATGCTTCGCATGGTCCCCCTCCCCATCTTACGATGGGGAGGCAGATAAAGCCGCCGTTACCTGGTCGTGGAAGTGTCTGATGCCCGTCTCCAGCGTGCCGAGAGTCAGCTCCTTCACCGCCCCCGTCGCGAGCCCTTCCTGGCCGAGCGCCGCCGCCCGGTAATCCTCGCCGCCGAACACGCCCTCGTCGAGCAGCGCCCAGCTCCGCGCCCAATGGTCCTCCTCTTCCGGAGTCGAGGGCGGCCCGGGGATCAGCATGAAATCCTCGACCAGGGTTCGGCCCACCGACCGCGGCATCAGAACCATCAGGTTCACGTAATCGGGGCTCATGATCATGATCGTCGCCGGGAAGAGCTGGTAGGCGAAGGTGATCACCGCCCGAAGGGCGGACCAGTCCCCGTGATCGATCCCGGCCATATGGTCGATCCGGCCGACCGCCGAGCGCTGGTGCCGGCCGAGCACGTCGGCGGCGGTCACTCCGTCGGTGAAGAACTTGGCGATGGTCGGAGCGTGCAGGCGCTGGACGTGGTAGCTTTCGAGGAAGGCGTCCATGATCAGCTTCCAGTTGGACGCGACGTCGTGAATTCGGCGGCGGTAGAGGTGGTGGCCGGCCAGCCCGAAGGCGTCGAACTCCGGCGCCAGGCCGACGGCATCGGAGAAGTCGGCGTCCTCGCGGGCGAACCAGATCAGGCCGCCCGCTTCGCGGGACGGAAGCTCGACGAGGCCGTAGCGGCTCTTGTCGAGGCCGGGGAAGGTGTCCGGGCGCGGCATCCCGGCCAGTGTCCCGTCGAGCGCATAGGACCAGGCGTGATAGGGGCAGACGATGCGCGGCGCGCAATGCGCCTCGCCGCCCTCGATCAGCCTCGTGCCGCGGTGCCGGCAGACATTGTAGAAGACATGCGCCTCGCCGGCCTTGTCGCGCGCGAGGAGGAGGGGCAGGCCGAAGCCGTCGTGCGGCACCGCCATGTTGCGGCGAGGCAGCAACGCCGAAGGGGCGATGACCTGCGGCAGCCGGTGGAACAGCCGAGCCTGCTCGAACTCGAAATGGGCGGGATCGGTATAGGCGGAGGCGGGGACGGTGGTGATCGACTCGCCGTGCGTGCTCTCGCCGCGCGCGATCACCGCCGCCAGAGCGAGCTGGCCTCCGGTCGGGCGCAGGCTTGCGGGCATGTCCATGGCGGATGAAACTGCGTCCGGCCCGGCCGGAACGCAAGCTTCATCTAGGGTCTGGCCCGGAGGCCATGACACGTTACAAAGGCGTCATGAGCACCGCCCCCGACATCGCGCCCGAAGGGTGGCGCGCCCGCCTGCCCGAGGGAGTCCGTCCCTATACCGAGAAAGCCCCTATCGCCGCCTTCTTCGTCGGAGTCTCCTCGGGCTTTCCCTTCGCGATGATCGGGGCGACGCTCACCACCAGGCTGGCGCAGGAGGGGATCACCAAATCGACGGTGACGACCTTCGCTCTGGCCTTCCTCGTCTACAATCTGAAGTTCCTGTGGGCGTGGATCGTCGACGGCGTTCGGATCCCGCTGCTCGGGCGGCTCGGCCAGCGCGTCTCCTGGCTTCTGGTGGCGGGGACCTTCGTCATCGCAGCGGTCGCCAACCTCGCCCTTCAGGATCCCTCGGCCAACATCTACCAGACCGCGATCGCCGCCATTCTGGTCGGCGTCGCAGGGGCGACCTACGACATCGTCATCGACGCCTACCGGATCGAGCTTCTCGAGCCGCGCCAGCTCGGCGTCGGCTCGGGCATGTCGCAATATGGGTGGCGTATAGGCTCGGTCTCGGCCGGAGCGCTGGCGCTCGTCCTCGCCGCCCGTGTCGGCTGGGAAGCGGCCTATCTCGCCTGCGCCGTCTTCGCCCTCCCGGCGATGCTGACGGGACTGATCGTCGGCGAGCCCAGGCGTCACCGCGAGCCGACCGGCCGCAAGGGCCTTGCCCAGTCGGTCGCGGCCATCTGGGGGCCGTTCGCGGAATTCTTCATGCGCAAGGGCGCGCTGCTCGTCCTGCTGTTCATCCTCCTCCACAAGATCGGCGACACGCTGGGCCAGCTCGTGCTCCGACTGCTGCTCGACGACATGGGCTATTCGAACGACGAGATCGCGATCTGGGACGTCGGGGTCGGCTTCTGGACCTATCTGATCGGAATCTTCGTCGGCGGGATCCTCTATTCCAAGCTTGGAATGAAGCGGTCGGTGCTCCTCGCCCTCATCCTGATGGGAGTCTCCAACGGCAGCTACGCCGTGCTCGCCGCCTATGGCCACAGCAACATCGGCCTCGCCTTCACCCAGGGCTTCGAGAATTTCGCGAGCGGCATCGGCGGCGTGGTCGTGGTCGCCTACTTCTCCGCGCTGACCGACCTCAGGTTCACGGCGTCCCAATATGCGCTGATCTCGGCGGCGGCGAGCATCGTCGGGCGGGTCCTGACCGGAACCAGCGCCGGCGCCGTGGTCGAGAGCGTGGGCTACGTCAACTTCTACTGGCTGACGACGGCCGCCGCGGTTCCCGGGATCGTCCTCTTCTGGCTGATGATGCGCGCGGGCCTGATCGACGCCTCGATCGGCACCGCCGGCAAGGAAGGGGAGGGGGACGCCCGCCGCGACGCTCCGCAGGAACCGGAACCGGCGCGATGATCTTCGTCGTCGGCACCGTCCTCGTCCAGATCGCCTGCGTGGTCCACCTGATCAAGAACGGGCGGCCCGGCCTGTGGCTGTGGGCGATCATCCTGCTGCCGATCGCCGGCTCGGCCGCCTATGTCGTGGTCGAGATCCTTCCCGGCCTGTTCCGCAGCCGCGAGGTGCGGGCGGTGCAGGCGGCGGCGGTCAGGCGGCTCGATCCCGAGCGCGACCTTCGGGCGGCGCGCGAGGCGGTCGACGTCGCCGACACCGCCGCCACCCGCACCGCGCTCGCCGACGCGCTGGCCGAGAGCGGCAAATGGGGCGAGGCCGTCCGCCACTATCGCGAGGCCGTCGCCAAGACCCCGGGGAAGGACCGCACCGTCCGCTTCAAGCTCGCCCGCGCCTGCCTGGAGGCCGGCAACACCGCCGAGGCGCGGCGGCTGCTCGAGGAACTGCCCGAATCGGCTTCGCCGTCCGAGAACGACCGGGCCGCCCTGCTGCTCGCCCGAAGCCTGGAAGAGCTGGGCGAGACGGACCGCGCGATCGCGCTCTACGCCGAGCTGGGCGAACGCATGCCGGGGGCCGAGGCGCAATGCCGGCAGGCCGCCTTGCTGATCGGCGGCGGCCGCCGCGGCGACGCCGTCCCGCTGCTCGAGGAAGCCGAGCGCCGGGCCCGCCGCCTCGACAAGATGGAACGCAGGAAAGAGGCGGAGATGTACGACTGGGCCGCGCGCACGCTGGCGGAGCTGAGGGGTATTTAATCCTCCCCATGCTGTGCATGGGGAGGATAATCAAACCGGCGGCTGGCCGTTCGCCCTGAGCACTTCGCCGGCCAGATAGAGCGAGCCCATCACCAGCACGATCGGCGGCCGGGCGCGGTCGGCGTGGCGGGCGATCCAGCCCATCGCCGCTTCGACGTCCGCGGCGGCCAGAGCGGTCAGTCCGGCCGAGCGCGCGGCGGCGGCGAGATCGGCCGGCCGGTGGTGCGCGTGGCCCGCGACCGGAACCGAGTGCAGGGTGGCGGCGCGGTTGGCGAAGGGCTTGAGCACTCCGGGCGCGTCCTTGTTGGCGAGCAGGCCGAGGACGATGTGGAAGGGGCGGTCGCTCGGCACGTGGGCGCGGAAGAAATCGGCGATGGCGCGGGCCGCCGCCGGATTGTGGCCGCCGTCGAGCCAGAGCTCCGACCCCTGCGGAAGCATCCCGGCGAGCGGCCCCGGCGCGAGCCGCTGGAGCCGGGCCGGCCAGTCCGCCCAGCCCATCGCCGCCCGGAGCGCCGGCTCGCGCAACGGCACCTTTTGCTGGCAGCGCAGCATCGCCACCGCCAGGGCGGCGTTCATCGCCTGATGGGCGCCATGGAGGCGGGGGAGGGGGAGCTGCAGCTTGCCGCGGTCGTCCCGGTAATGGAGCTTCTGGCGGTAGACGATCGCGTCCCACCGCTCTCCGCGCGGCATCCAAATCGCCCCGGCCGCCGCCGCCGCCTCGCCGATCCGGGCGGCCAGCGGTTCGGGATAATGTTGAGTGACAAGTGGCACACCCTGCTTGGCGATCCCCGCTTTCTCCGCCGCGATGCCTTCGATGCCGTCGCCGAGGAATTGCTGATGGTCGAGTCCGAGCTGCGCGATGGCGCAGGCGGCGGGCGCCGGGATCACGTTGGTGGCGTCGAGCCGCCCGCCGAGCCCGACCTCGACGATGCAGGCGTCCGCCGGACGCCTCGAGAAAGCGAGAAAGGCGGCGGCGGTGGTGGCCTCGAAGAAGCTGATCTCCATGCCGCCCGCGGCGTCGAGAGCCTCCTCGAGCAGGGATGCGAGCGCCTCGTCGCTTATCAGCTGCCCGGCGAGGCGGATGCGCTCGTTGAACCGGACGAGGTGCGGGCTCGTATAGACATGGGCGGTCAGCCCCGCCGCCTCGATCGCCGCTCGAAGGAAGGCGCAGGTCGAGCCCTTCCCATTGGTTCCGGCGACGTGGAAGACGGGCGGCAGCAGCCGTTCCGGATTGCCGAGGCGGGCGAGCAGCTCCGAGACGCGCTCGAGGCCGAGTGTGTCGGCGCCCGGCGAGAGGGACGCGAGCCGGTCGAGCTGGCGCTGGACGGCGGGGTCGGAGGAGACGGCGCGGTCCATCCTGTCTCCCTATCGCGGAGCGATGGGGAGGGGGACCACACGAAGTGTGGTGGAGGGGTGACCGAACAGGGCTTTCGCCATCGAGCGCTAGATCCCCGGCTTCGCCGACAGGTCACCCCTCCACCATGCTTCGCATGGTCCCCCTCCCCATCTGGCGATGGGGAGGCAAATCACGCCGCGACCTTCTCTTCCGGGGTCAGATAGCCGATCAGGCGAGCCAGCGTGCCGCGCAGGTCCTTCCGGTGCACGACCATGTCGATCATTCCGTGGGCGAGCAGATATTCGGCGCGCTGGAAGCCCTCGGGGAGCTTCTCGCGGATGGTCGACTCGATCACGCGCTGCCCGGCGAAGCCGATAAGCGCCCCCGGCTCGGCGATCTGGACGTCGCCCAGCATGGCGTAGGAGGCGGTGACTCCGCCGGTCGTCGGGTCGGTGAGGACGACGATATAGGGCAGGCCCGCTTCCTTGAGCTCGGCGATGGCCACCGTCGTCTTGGGCATCTGCATGAGGGACAATATGCCCTCCTGCATCCGCGCTCCGCCGGCGGCGGTGAAGATGATGTAGGGGCAGCGGTCGCCGATGGCGGCTCGGGCGCCGTCGAGGAAGGCGGCGCCGACGGCCATTCCCATCGATCCGCCCATGAAGGCGAAATCCTGGACTCCGACGACGGCCCGCCGCCCCTCCATCGTGCCTCGGGCGTTGATCAGGGCGTCGCTCTCTCCGGTCGCCGCGCGGGCCGCCTTCAGCCGGTCGCTGTAGCGCTTGGAATCGCGGAACTTGAGCGGATCCTCGCGCACCTGCGGCTGAGGAAGCATCGAATAGCCCGGGTCGAAGAGGTGCTCGAACCGGGCCCTGGGGCCGATCCGGCCGTGATGGTCGCAGCGCGGGCAGACCGAATCGTTCTCCTCCCATTCCTTGGTGAAGATCATCGCGTTGCACTGCCGGCACTTGTGCCAGAGATTCTCCGGCGTCTCCCGCTTCGGCAGGAACGGGATGGAATTGCGGACTCGGTTCAGCCAGCTCATGGGCAAGTCTCCTGGAGGGCGCCGATAGGAGCGTGGGGGAGGGCTTGTCTACACTTTGCCTCCCCATGCGCAGCATGGGGAGGGGGACCAGGCGAAGCCTGGTGGAGGGGTGAATCGGAGAGGCCTCGTCAGGTCACCCCTCCACCACCTCCGGTGGTCCCCCTCCCCATCTTCGATGGGGAGGCAGGTCAGAGGGTCGCCTCGATCGCGCGGGCCGCCTGGTCCGGATCCTCGGCCTGGGTGATCGGGCGGCCGACGACGAGGATCGAGGCCCCCGCGTCGAGCGCCTTTCTCGGAGTCATCACCCGCTTCTGGTCGCCGGCATGGCTGTCGGGCGGGCGAACGCCGGGCACGACGAAGAAGCCGCCGGGCCACAATCTCTTGGCCGCCGCCACCTCGTTGCCGGAGCAGACGACCCCGTCCAGCCCCGCCTCCCGGGCCAGAGCGGTCAGCCGCTCGACCTGGGCGTGCGGATCGTCGGCGAGGCCGATCGAGCCGAGGTCGCTGCCGTCGAGGCTGGTCAGCACCGTCACCGCGACCACCTTCGTGCCCGTCGGCGCCGCCGCCTTGGCATCCTCCATCATCGAGCGACCGCCGGCGGCGTGGACGGTGAGCACCGCCGGCTCGAGCGGGCGAAGCGCCTGGATGGCCTTGCCGACCGTATTGGGGATGTCGTGGAACTTGAGGTCGAGGAAGATGGGCAGGTGAAGCTCGGCCATTTCGCGGACGCCGTGGCGGCCGTTGGCGCAGAAGAATTCCAGACCGAGCTTGATCCCGCCGACATGATTCCTGACCCGAGTCGCGATCGCCTTCGCCCGATCGAGATCGGGCGTGTCGATGGCGACGAAGATCGGGCTCCTCATGCGGCCGGCCAGGCCTTGCTGTCGGTCGCCACCCGCTCGCCCTCGCCATTGTCGACCGCAACGGGGGCGGGAGTCACCGGCGCGGGGACCGGGCTTACGTGCCGCTCCGCCGGCTCCAGGCGGCGCTTCATCCCCCACAGCCGCGCGCGGTAGATGATGAAGGTCGGGACGAAGCCGAGCAGAAAGGCGGCGAGGACGAGGACGGGCAGCTTCACGTCCGCCTCGAGGCCGCCCCAAAGCTTCAGAGTCACGGCGTTCCAATTCGCCTTGGCGAACAGGACGAGGACCACGGTCAGAGCGATCCAGAAGAGGGTTTTCAGGAATTGCATTCGCGCCCTCCGGAGTTCGCCCTAGCTCTATGGCGGCGCGGGGCGTGGCGCAATGGTCACTCGGGCCTATCCGATCTCCTGGTCGAGCGAGTCGAACAAAGGCTGGATCTCCAGCAGCCGCGGCCTTTCCTCCGCGATTATGGCGCGGAACGCCTCGCGCTTAAGCCGCGCGGTGAGGCCCTCGGGCAGATGGAGGCCCTCGGGAAGGGTGGACACGGTGATGTCGATCAGCCGGTCCGCGCCGTGCAGCCGGCCCCACAGATAGTCGTTCTCGCGATAGGCGCGGCTGAAGAAGGCGCCGAAGCTGTTGAACTGGATGCCCTTGAGCGTGGCGCCGACTCCACCCGCGCGGATCGCGGTCGCGTCTTCCGGCGAGATCCGGTCGACCTTGACCTCGTCATATTCGTCCAGGCCCTCGCCCTGGAGCATGGGCAGGGTGGCGATGTCGTAGAAGGGGAAGCCGAGATAGGCGAGGATCAGCGAGCGCCGCTCCGGCTTCGGGAAAGCGGCGAGCGCTTCGGTCAGCCGGGCGTCGGCCTCGTCGTCGTCGGCCCTGAGCGACCAGGCCGCCGCGAGCGCGTCCAGCGCTGCGCCCGGGTGCGCCTCGGCGGCGCGATACACCTCCGCCCCGGCCTCGGCGGTCTCCTCGGAATAGCGGCCGATGAGCCGGTAGATCTCGCCCCGGGCGGCGGCGATCGCGTCGCGGGGCGGATCGGGCTGCTCCTCGATCTGGCCGAGCCGGCGGACCAGGAAGCGCAGCCGCCGGGTGCGGAAGGCGGAGTCGAAGCTCCTCAGGAAGAGCACGACTTGGGGCCGAGCGCCGGACGAGGTCATCGCCTCCTGATCGGCGAGGCCGCGGCGCCTGATCTCGCTCCAGATCGCCTGCCGGACCCGCTCCTGGCGGCCGCGGTCGCCGCCGCCGCCGAGCTGGAAGATGCGCTCCGCGACCTCCTCCGCCACTCCGGCGACCTTGAAATGGCCATAGGCGGCATAGGCATAGCCGGCCTCGCGCGCCGCGACGATCTGCGCCCGCGCGCGCCAGGCGGCGAGCCGCTTCGCCGTCGGCCGCATCAAAAGGAAGGTGGAACCGAACGCCCGCTCGATCGCCGCCTCGACCTCGGGCCGCATCGCCTCCACGATTCGCCTGAGCCTGCGGATGGTGGACGAACGGTGGTCGATCGCCTCGAGATTGTCGCGGATCGGCTGCTCGCGCGGAATATCGGAAAGGGCGCCGAAGATGGTCGCGAAGAAGCCCGGAGCCTCGTCGCTTTCGCTCGCCGCGAGCCGGACCGAGCGCATGCCCGGCTTGGGATCGATGTAGACGAAGCGGCGGTCCACCTCGCGGTGGGCCGGCCGGCTCTGAAGCGCCTTGATCGCCGGCCGGAACGGCGCGTTGGCGAGCACCGAGCCGTCGATCAGCACTGCGGCCTCGGCCGTGCCCAGCGCCGATTGCCGCGGCAGTGCGCGGGTGAGGAAGTCGGCGCGCCCCGGCCAGTGGGCGCCGCGCTCCTCGAGCACGGAGTCGAGCTCCGCCACCTGGAAGGGCGGGAAGGCGCCGGGGAAGCTCGCCGTCGCCCGCGCCGCGAAGGCGAGCTCGGCGGGGTCGGCGAGGCGGCCGGGGCCGGCCCGGCGGAAGGACAGGATCAGCCGGTGCTCCTGCTCGATCACCTCCGGCGGCGAGTTGAGCCGGAGCCGCTCGGGATAGCCGTAAAAGTCGGTGACGGTGACGAACAGGTCGAGCGGATGGTAGCTCGGAAGGAGCGGGGCGCCTTCGGGGCCGCTGGCCATGGCGTCGAACGCGCCCAGCAGCAGGCGGGTGAAGCCGGGGCCGCTGAACGGCGGCGCGAACCAGCGCGCCCGGATGAAATTGGCGAGCTTCGAGCGAATCTCCTCGCGATGCTCGGCCTCCACCGTCTGCTCGAGCGCTCCGCGCCGCGACGACCAGGCCCAGGCGATCGGCACCGCCGCCGCCTTGGCCAGCCGCGACATCCGGCTCATCGACGGATCGATCAGCCGGTCGACGTCGGCGGTCTCCAGCCACAAATCGGTGAGCGGCTCGAGCGAGCGGCCGCCGGCGATCGCTTCGGCGAGAAAGATGGCGTTGATCCCGCCGGCGCTGGCGCCGGCGAGAATGTCCACCAGCACCCGGACGTCGAGCTCGCATTCGCGGGCGATCGCCTCGATCAGACGCCGGTAGACGGCCTCGCTGCCCGGATCGGCGTCCTCGCCGGCATGAAAGGCGCGGCTGGCGCGGGCCAAGCGCCAGACCTCCTTGGTGATGCCGTGCATGTAAACGGCGAGGCTGATTCCGCCGTAGCAGATCAGGGCCAGCCGTAATTCCTTTTCACGCACCCGACGAACCGTGGCAGGCGAGCGGCGAGTTGTCGAGACGCGAGGAACAAGGCTCGATTCATCCCGGAATCGTTTCACGCCGCCGTAACGACCGGGACTCATTCAGATTAGCCCGGTAGCCCCACCCCATCGGAGGCTGAGGGGCTTCAAAGCTTATGTTGTTTATGCGCTCGAACCGCCGCGGCACGCACTCTGCCGTCACGCTTGCGCTTGCCGGACTGCTCAGCTCGGTCCCGGTCCACGCGGCGGAGGCTCCGGCCGTCGAGCGAATCGAAAGTCTCAGCGAAGTCGTCACCGCCCTCGACGAAAGCCTTCCGGTCGCCGACCCGGTCGCCGCCGAGGAGAAGGTCTGGAAGGCGGTCGGCCAGGGCACGGCAAGCTATTACGGCCGCGAGCTCGCCGGCAACCGCACCGCCAGCGGCGAGCGCTTCAACCCCAACGGCCTCACCGCCGCCCACCGCACCCTGCCGCTGGGTACGAAGCTGCGGGTGACCAACGTCGCCAACGGCCGCAGCGTCATCGTCCGGGTCAACGACCGCGGACCTTTCGTCGGCAAGCGCCTGATCGACGTATCGCTGGGCGCCGCCCGGGAGATCGAGATGGTCCGCTCCGGCACCGCCCAGGTGCGCCTCGAACTCGTCCCGACCACCTGACAATCGTCATCCCGGCGAAGCCGGGACGTCATCTGAAACAGTTCGGCATGACGGCGAACGGGTGAGCCGTTCGTCGTCCCGCGCCGTGGGTTGGAAGGAAACTCCTTCCCAAATCGCAGCCCCGAGGTTATGGCCCGCCCATCCCATATCGGGTGGGGATTTACCAATATGATCAAGCACATAGCTCTTTGCGGCGTGGCCGCGCTCGCCCTTTCGGCGGTCGCCGCGCCGGTCGCGGTCGCTCAGCAGCATCGGGGCCATGCCCAGACCGCCAAGCCGAAGCTGGGCGATTGGGGCTATGACTCCGCCGGCATGGACCGAGCCGTCAATCCGGGCGACAATTTCTTCGATTACGCCAACGGCACCTGGTCGAAGACCACCGAAATCCCGGCCGACAAGCCGCTCTGGGGCGGGTTCGTCGAGCTCGACGAGCTCTCCACCCAGCGCACCCGCACGATCATCGAAGAGGCCGCCAAGGCGAACGCGCCCGCCGGCAGCGTCGAGCGCAAGGTCGGCGACTTCTATGCCAGCTTCATGGACGAGGCGGCGATTGAGGCGAAGGGCGTCGCTCCGCTCAAGCCGGCACTCGACCGGGTCGCCTCGATCCGCACCGCCTCCGACCTCGCCACGGCCTTCGGCGAGTTCGGCCAGATCGGGGTCGACTCGCCCTTCGACGTCGAGGTCGACCAGGATCTCAGGGACAATACGCGTTATTCCGCCTATGTCGGCCAGGGCGGTCTCGGCCTGCCCGATCGCGATTATTATCTCGATGCCTCGAACGCCAAGTTCGCCGACGCCAAGGCCAGGTACAAGATCCACATCGCCAACATGCTGCGCCTCGCCGGCATCGGCGAGGCCGATGCACGCGCCGAGCGCATCCTCGCGCTCGAGACGAAGATCGCGCGATCGCACTGGACCCGGGTCCAGCGCCGCCAGATCCAGAATCTCTACAATCCGATGACGAGGGCCGAGCTCGCCGCCAGGATGCCCGGCTTCGACTGGAACGCCTATCTCGCCGCGGCCGATCTCGGCGGCCTCGACCGGGTGATCGTCGCTCAGCCGAGCGCGCTCACCGGCGCCGCCCGGCTCGTCGGCTCCGAACCGATCGAGAGCTGGAAGGATTATCTGGCTTTCCGGACGATCCAGTCCGCCGCGCCCTTCCTTCCCAAGGCCTTCGTCGACGAGAATTTCGCCTTCAACGGCAAGGTCCTCTCCGGCACTCCGCAGCTGCGCGAGCGCTGGAAGCGCGGCTCGGACCTGGTCGGGGCCGGCATGGGCGAGGCCGTGGGCCAGCTCTACGTCGCCCGCTATTTCCCCCCGGAAGCCAAGGCCAAGGCCGACGAGCTCGTGCGCAACCTCATCAAGGCGATGGACGTCAGGCTCCAGGGGCTGACCTGGATGGCTCCGGAGACCAAGGTCAAGGCAAGGGCCAAGCTCGCGGCCTTCACCCCGAAGATCGGATATCCGGACAAGTGGCGCGATTATTCGGCGCTGGAGATCCGGCCGGGCGACGCGCTGGGCAACGCCTCGCGCGCCAGGCGGTTCGAATATCGCCGCAACATGGGCAAGATCGGCCGGCCGATCGACCGCGACGAATGGGGGATGTCGCCGCAGACGGTCAATGCCTACGCCAATCCGCTGCTGAACGAGATCGTCTTCCCGGCGGCGATCCTGCAGCCGCCCTTCTTCGATCCCAATGCCGACGATGCGGTCAATTACGGCGGAATCGGCGCGGTGATCGGCCACGAGATCAGCCATCATTTCGACGACCAGGGCCGCAAGTTCGACGCGAAGGGCAATCTCGCCGACTGGTGGACGGAGAAGGATATCGCCGAGTTCAAGAAGCTGACCGACCGGATGGTCGCCCAATATGGCGCCTACGAGGCGCTGCCGGGCGCCAGGATCAACGGCCAGCTGACGCTGGGCGAGAATATCGCCGATCTCGCCGGCCTCGCCATCGCCTACGACGCCTACCGGATGTCGCTGAACGGCAAGCCGGCGCCGGTGATCGGCGGCTATACCGGCGACCAGCGATTCTTCCTCGGCTTCGGCCAGGTCTGGCGGACCAAATATCGCGACGCCTTGCTCCAGCAGCTGCTGACCGTCGACAGCCACTCGCCCGGAACGATCCGCCCGCTCGTCGTGCGCAACTTCGACGCCTGGTACAAGGCGTTCGACGTTCGCGACGGAAAGCTTTATTTGCCGCCTGAACAGCGTATCAGGATCTGGTAGAGCAGCTCAGGTACCGGGCCGGCGCGTCGTCGCCGGCCCGGCCGTGAGTCGGGCGGGAGAGTAGTGCTGAAGCGGCCGTTTTTGTACCTGCCCGTCGCCGGTCTCCTCCTCGTTCTTCTCTACTGGGCCGCGACCCATATCAGCTTCGGCGGCGCTCCGGCGCAGCCCGAGCTCGGCATCTCCAACCAGCAGCTGGCCACGATCGAGGAGCGCCAGAGCGCGCCCGGCAGCGTCGCCGACTACAGGCGCCTCGACCAGCGCCTGCAGGCGCTGATGCGGAACGACCGGATGATCGGCCTTGCCGTCGGAGTGGTCGAGAATGGCGAGATCCGATTCCTCAAGGGCTATGGCGAGACCGTCGCCGGCAGCGGCGAGGCCGTCACCACCGACACCGTGTTCCGCTGGGCCTCCCTGTCCAAGGGCGTCGCCGGCGACATGGTCGCCCTGCTCGCCGACCAGGGCAAGCTGTCGCTCTACGAGCCGGTCGCCAAATATTCGGCCTCGCTGCGCCTCCCCGGCGGCAACGAGCAGAAGGCGACGGTCGCCGACCTCCTCTCCCACCGCCTCGGCCTGTTCAGCCACGCCAACGATTCCAAGCTCGAGGACGGAATGGACCCGCGTTTCCTTCGCGCCAGCCTCGCCCAGCTCAACTCGATCTGCTCCCCCGGCACCTGCTGGGCCTATCAGAATGTCGCCTATGACGCCGCGACCGAGATCGTCGAGAAGGTGACCGGCCAGAGCTATGCCGACGCCGTCCGCGACCGCCTCTTCGGACCGCTCGGGATGGTCAGCGCGAGCATGACCCGGGAGGCGCTCGTCAGCTCGAAACGCTGGGCGCGGCCCCATGTCGGAGGCAAGAATTCGAGACCGGTCGAAGTCGCCGAGCCTTATTACCGGGTGCCCGCGGCGGGCGGGGTCAACTCGACCATCAAGGACCTCGCCATCTGGATGCAGGCGCAGATGGGCCTGAAAGCCGCCGTCCTCTCGCCCCGGGTGCTGGAGTCCGCCCAGGCCGCTCGGGCGAGCACTCCCGGCGAGCTCGGCAGGATGCGCAAGTTTCGCGAGCGGGTTCGGACCGCCGCCTACGGCCTCGGCTGGCGGGTCTATGATTATGCGGGCCACCGGGTCGTCGGCCATCATGGCGGGGTTAGGGGCTATCGCTCGCTGATCATGTTCGATCCGGCGCTCAAGTCCGGCGTGGTGGCGCTGTGGAACGGCTCGAGCGGCCAGCCCTGGGGGCTCGAGTTCGAGGTGATGGACATGTTCTACCGCCTGGAGCCGAGGGACTGGCTGCAGCTGGACCAGAAGCCGGGAGCGGCGCCGGCGGAGCCGGAAGGCGCTAACAGCTCGGTGGACGACGGCCCCGGATCCGCCTCGCTGAAAGGGAGGGGCTAGGGGTGGGTCCGTCGAAGGCGGCCGAACCTCCGAGCCCGCAAGCAGTCTCACTTCGCTCGCCTACCCGCCCCCAGCCCCTCCCTTCCAGGGAGGGGAGCTAAAGGCGCCGGAGCTTGGCCCAGACGGGGTAGTGGTCGCTCGCCTTCCTCGCCGCGGCGCTGAGGTGGACTCCGGCCTCGTCGATGCCGAGCCCCTCGGTCACCATGATCCGGTCGAGCCGGGCCACCGGCCTGCGGACATGAAAGCTCCGGCCGCAATCGGCGAAGGTCAGATGATGGGCGAAGTCGCGAAGGCAGCCGCCGCGCACGCTCCACTCGTTGAGATCGCCCATCAGCACCGCCGGCATCGCGGTCTCGCGGGTCTGGAGATGGTGGAGGATGGAATGGGCCTGCCGCCGCCGCCACAGCCCCGAAAGATCGAGATGCATCCCGACCACCCGCAGCTCCTCGCCGTTGAGGCAAATGTCGGCCATCACGGCGCCGCGCGGCTCAAGCGAGGGGAGGTGGAGCAGCTCCTTGTCGAGCACGTCGACATTCTTCCTCACCAGCAGTGCGTTGCCGTGCCAGCCGATGCTGCCGTCGCGGGCATCGAAGGCGACAGGCTTGTAGTCGCTATGCTCCTCGATCATGTGCAGCGGGATGGCGCTCGCTCGGGTGCCGAAGCGCCGGTCCGCCTCCTGCAGTGCGACGACGTCGGCATCGAGCTCGTTGAGCACTTCGAGAGTCCGCTCAGGCCGCCTGCGCCGGTCGGTGCCGATCGCCTTTCTCATATTGTAGCTGGCGACGCGGATCATCGCCGCTCCTCTAGGCGGCGGGTCCGCTCACGCGCAACCGGGAGGATGGCTCAGTGGCCCCGATGCCGGTCGTTGAGCTTGCCGAGCTGGTGGTCGAGGGCGCGCACCACCTTCTTGGCGGCGCCGATCACGGCGCGGTCGACCGTGTCGCCCTCGTCGATCGCGGCGACCGGCGCGATGCCGTTCACCCGCGCCTCGATCGAGGCGCGCAAATCGGCATTGCCGCCGCGCGGCCCGTTGACGTCCGAGACATGGACCTCGACGTCGGTGATCCGCCCTTCGAAGCGGGCGAGGCGCTGGCGGATCTGCTCCTCGAGGCGGCTGTCGCGCTCGCTGTCGCTGTCAATCTGGTTGTCGGCGTGGATCTGGATGAACAAGACACTCTCCATTGCTGGCATGGAGTCGAATGCCCGGGAGGGGAGGGGGTTCCGATATTTTTGCCTCCCCATGCCGCGCATGGGGAGGCAAGACGATGTTCCCCTTCCGTCCTCCTCGTTTCCCCGCTACTCTCCGCCCATGGCGAAACCCAGGAAGCGCTACGTCTGCCAGGCCTGCGGCTCGGTCCAGAACCGGTGGATGGGCCAATGCCCGGACTGCACCGAGTGGAATACCCTGGTCGAGGATGCCGGGGCGGTGGTGACGCCCTTTTCGGCCCGCCACAATCTGCGCGGCGGCGGGCGGGCGATCGAGCTGGTCGGGCTCGACCGCGAGGTGGCGCTGCCGGAGCGCATGTCGACCGGAATCCGCGAGTTCGACCGGGCCATAGGCGGCGGCCTGGTCGCCGGCTCCGCCACCCTGATCGGCGGCGATCCCGGAATCGGCAAATCGACCTTGCTCCTCCAGGCCGCGGCCTTGATGGCCAGGGCCGGCCTCCCGGTCGCCTATATTTCGGGCGAGGAGGCGACCGACCAGGTGCGGCTGCGCGCCCGCCGGCTCGGCCTCGGCGGCGATCCGGTCCAGCTCGCCGCCGCGACCTCGGTCCGCGACGTGCTGACCACGCTGGAAGACGGCGCGCCGCCCGCCCTGCTCGTCATCGATTCGATCCAGACCATGTATTCGGACCTGATCGAGGGCGCTCCCGGCACCGTCAGCCAGGTGCGCGCCTCGGCCGGCGAGCTCATCCGCTATGCCAAGGAATCGGGCGCCGCCGTCGTCCTGGTCGGCCATGTCACGAAGGACGGCGCCATCGCCGGCCCGCGCGTGCTCGAGCATATGGTCGACACGGTGCTCGCCTTCGAGGGCGAGCGAAGCCATCAATATCGAATCCTGCGGGCCACCAAGAACCGCTTTGGCGGCACCGACGAGATCGGGGTCTTCGCCATGGCCGAGGGCGGGCTGGAGGAGGTCGGCAATCCCAGCGCCCTCTTCCTCACCCACCGCGGCGAGGCGGTTTCCGGCGCAGTCGTCTTTCCCGCGCTGGAAGGAACCCGGCCGGTCCTGGTCGAGATCCAGGCTCTCACCGTCCGCCTCGCCAGCGGCGCCACCCCGCGCCGGGCCGTGGTCGGCTGGGATTCGGGCCGGCTGGCGATGATCCTGGCGGTGCTCGAGGCTCGCTGCGGCCTCAGCTTCTCGACGGCCGAAGTCTATCTCAACGTCGCCGGCGGGTACCGGCTCAGCGATCCCGCGGCCGATCTGGCGGTGGCGGCGGCGCTGGTGTCGGCGCTTGCCGAGCGGCCGGTTCCGCCGGAAGCCGTGGCCTTCGGCGAAGTCGCCTTGTCGGGCGAGCTCCGCCCGGTCGCGCACGGGCCGCTGCGTCTGAAGGAGTCGGCCAAGCTCGGCTTCGAGCGGGCGCTGGTCCCGGCCTCGGTGAAAGGCGAGGGCGGCATGAGGCTGAGCGGATTCCGGACGCTCAGGGACCTGGTCGATCATGTGCTGGGGCGCTGATCCCCCCTCCCTGGAAGGGAGGGGCTACTCCGCCTTCCCCTCCCTGGAAGGGAGGGGCTAGGGGTGGGTAGGCGAGCGTAGCGAGACTTTCGCGGACTCGGAGTTTCGACCGCCTTCGGCGGACCCACCCCCGGCCCCTCCCTTCCAGGGAGGGGAGGCAAGGACCGCCTTTCCCTCGCCGCAAACCTCCGTTAGCAACCGCAGCATGACCGCGCTCGACATCATCGTGCTGCTTCTCGTTGGCTGGAATCTTGTGCGCGGCGCGATGAAAGGATTTGTCGGTGAGGTTCTGAGCCTCGCCGCCTGGATCGTCGCGATCGTCTTTCTCAAGCTGCTCCACACGCCGGTGACGAACGCGCTCGAAGGCGCCGTCGGCACCCGCTCCGGCGCCGCCGTGCTCGCCTTCGCTCTGGTCTTCGGGCTGGTCTTCCTGGCCGGCAAGCTGGTCGCCCGCCAGGTCGGCGGCGGGGTCCGCCGTTCGGTCGTCGGGCCGGTCGACCGGGTGCTCGGCGCCGGCTTCGGCGTGCTGAAGGGCATCATCCTCGCCACCTTGCTCTATCTCGGCGCCAACCTCGTCTACGACACGATCTGGGGGGCGCAGGCCGAGCGGCCGGACTGGATGGCCAATTCGCGCACCTATCCTCTGCTCTACGCCAGCGGCCGGGCCATCGTCGATTTCGTCGAGTGGCGGCGCGGCGCCCCCGCCGAGCCGCGCTACCGCCAGGCTCCGCCCCGCAGGGACCCCGAAACGGCCAACGCCTCATGATCCGACTTTACGACACCAGGGCGCGGGAGAAGCGCGACTTCGAGCCCGGCGATCCGCAGCGGGTGACGCTCTACGTCTGCGGGCCGACGGTCTACAACCGCGCCCATATCGGCAATGCGCGGCCGGCGGTGGTGTTCGACGTCCTCGCCGGGCTGCTTCGCCACACCTATGGCGCGGACAAGGTCGTCTACGCGCGCAACGTCACCGACGTCGACGACAAGATCATCGAGGCCGCCCGGGCGGACGGCGTCGACCCGGCGACGGTCACCCGCCGCTACGAGGATTTCTACGTGGCCGACATGGACGCGCTCGGAGTGCGCCCGCCCGATCTCGCCCCCAAGGCGACCGAGACGGTGAGCGAGATGATCGCGATGATCGAGCGCCTGATCGAGACCGGCCACGCCTACGAAGCGGACGGCCATGTCCTCTTCCACGTCCCCTCCGACGCCGGTTACGGCGAGCTCGGCCGTCGCGATCGCGAGGCGATGATCGCCGGCGCCCGGGTCGAGGTCGCCTCCTACAAGAAGGATCCGGCCGATTTCGTCCTTTGGAAGCCGTCGGCGGACGACGTGATCGGCTGGGACAGCCCGTGGGGCCGCGGCCGGCCGGGCTGGCACATCGAATGCTCGGCCATGATCGAGCGCCACCTCGGCACCACCATCGACATTCACGGCGGCGGGCTCGACCTCATCTTTCCACATCACGAGAACGAGATGGCCCAGAGCCGATGCGCCCATGACGGCGCTCCGCTCGCCCGCTACTGGGTCCATAACGGCTTTCTCGCCATGGCCGGCGGCGAGAAGATGTCGAAGAGCCTCGGCAATTTCGTCACGGTGGGAGAGCTTCTCGACGAGGGCCATAAGGGCGAGACCCTCCGCCTGGCCCTGCTTTCCGCCCATTACCGGCAGCCGCTCGAATGGTCGCCGCAGCTCGTCGCCCAGTCCAAAGCGACGCTGGACAGGTGGTATCGACGATTGGAACGAATCCGCGGCGTGGATTCTGAGCGTGAGCTACCGGCGAAGCCAAGTCCGGCCGTGCTGGCAGCTCTGGAGGACGATTTGAATACTCCGCTTGCGCTAAGCGAAATTTCCAAGGGTTTGAGTAGCGGGCCGCAGACACCGGGCGCGATGGCTCTCCTCGGCGCGCCTGCCGCTTGGGAAGCTGTAGCTGCCGCAAGGTTGCTTGGCCTCCTCCAGCAGGACCCGGTCGAGTGGTTCCAGGGCAGCGAGCCGCCGACGTCGGACCGGGTCGACCCCCGCCTGAGGGAGGAATCCGGTCGCTTCGGGCTCGGCGCCGACGAGATCCAGCTCCGTATCGACCGCCGCGCCGAGGCGAAGAAGGCCCGCGATTTCGGCGAGGCCGACCGGATACGGGCCGACCTGGCGGCGCAGGGAATAGTTCTGGAAGACGGTCCGCAGGGTACGACCTGGCGGCGGACCTGACGCCGCTCTCTTGCAGGGGGCGGCCCCGGAGTTCCGGCCGCCTTCGGCGAACCCGCCCCTGGCCCCTCCCTTGCAGGGAGGGGAATGGCGCTTGCGTTAACGTCGATCTATAGGCCCCCGGTGTCCAGCGCCATCTACACCCGGGACATCCTGCGTCTCGCCTCGTCGATCCCGCATCTCGGCCGGCTCGAGCACCCGCAGGCCAGCGTCGAGAAGAGCTCGCCTGTCTGCGGCAGCCGGGTCGCGGTCGACATCGCGCTCGACGGCGAGGGCAGGGTTGCCGCGCTCGGCCAGCAGGTGAGGGCCTGCGCCCTCGGCCAGGCCTCGGCGGCGTTGATGGGCGCTCACGCGGTCGGTCGCACCGGCGCCGACCTCGAAGGGGCCCGCGACTCGCTCGCCGACTATCTCGCCGGCCGGTCGGATCGGCCCGGCGACTGGCCCGGCCTCGAAGTCTTCGCCGAGGCTCGGCGCGTGCCGGCCCGCCACGCCTCCATCCTCCTCGCCTTCGACGCCGCCGCCGAGGCCGCGGCGCGGGCTCGAGCGGGCTGATGGAGGAGGGCGGAGCCGGCGCCCAGGCCGCCAGCCTGTTGCTGCGCGACGGCGTGATCATCCTCGGCGCGGCGATGGTGTTCGTCATGCTGTTCCGCCGCCTCGGCCTCGGCGCCGTGCTCGGCTATCTCGTCGCCGGGGCCCTCGTCGGCCCGCACGGGATCGGGCTGGTCAACGCGCCCGAAGAAATCCTCCACATCGCCGATTTCGGGATTGTCCTCCTCCTCTTCCTGGTCGGGCTCGAGCTCCATCCCAGCCGACTCTGGCGCCTGAAGCAGGACATATTCGGGCTGGGGCTGCTCCAGGTCGCGGTGAGCGGCATCGCCATCGCCGCACTGGTCAACATCGCTACGAACTTCAGCGTCGCGGCCTCGCTGGCCATCGGCCTGCCGCTGGCCCTCTCCTCGACCGCGCAGGTGCTTCCGAGCCTCCGCGCCGACGGCTCGATCAACACTCCGGCCGGGGAGCGGGCCTTTTCGATCCTGCTCTTCCAGGACCTGTCGATCGTCCCGCTGATCACGATCATCGCGGCCATGTCGAGAGCGCCCGCCGATCCGCTCGCCCCTCCGGGCTGGCAGCTCGGCCTCTATACCGTGGCCGCGATCGCCGGCCTCGTCCTCGCCGGCCGATTCCTGATCAACCCGCTCTTCCGGCTCGTCGGCCGGATCAGCGAGCGCGAATTGTTCGTCGTCGCCGGCCTGTTCATCGTGCTGGCGAGCGCCGCGGTGATGGAGACCCTTCACCTCTCGACCGCACTGGGCGCCTTCATCGCCGGGGTCATGCTCGCGGATTCGCCCTACCGCCACGAGCTCGAGGCCGATGTCGACCCGTTCCGGTCGATCCTGCTCGGGCTGTTCTTCGTCGCCATCGGGATGATGCTCGATCTGCGGGTGATCACCGCGCAGCCCTTCTTCGTGATCGGCATGGCCGCGGCCCTGATCACGCTCAAGGCCGGTGTCATATTCGGCCTCGCCCGGCTGTTCGGGATGAAGCCGCGCCGCGCCCTCAAGCTCGGCCTGCTGCTCAGCCAGGGGGGGGAGTTCGCCTTTGTGCTGTTCGCCGCGGCTCAGAGCGCATTGATCATCGAGCCGGCGGCGGCGAGCCTGTTCGGGGCGATCGTCACCGTCTCGATGGCCTCGACGCCTTTCCTGATGATGGTCAACGACTGGCTGGACCGCCGAGCCAGCCGCCGCGAAGGCGACGGGCTCGAGGGCCCTGAAATGTCGGGGCCGACCCAGGCCATCGTCGTCGGCTACGGCCGCTTCGGCCAGACCGTCGCTCAGATGCTGATGGCCAAGGGGATCACCGTCACCCTCATCGACTCCAAGCCCAGCCAGATCGAGACTAGCGGCGCGTTCGGCTCCAAGGTCTATTATGGCGACGGCACCAGGCTCGATCTGCTCCGCCTGGCGGGCGGCGCCGACGCCAAGGCCATTCTCTTCTGCCTCGACGGACGCTCCCCGACGGCGCACCGGCTGGAGCCGATCCTCAAGGCCTTTCCTCAGGCGGCGGTGTTCGTCCGCGCCTTCGACCGCCTGCACCTGATGGAGCTGGCCCCGCTCGACATCGAATGCACGATCCGGGAGGTATTCGAATCGGCGGTGATGATGGGCCGCGAGGCGCTCGCCCTCTTCTGCGTCGACGGCGGGGAAGTGGACCGGGTCGAGCAGGAATATCGCGAGCGCGACCGCCGCCGCCTCGACAGCCAGACCGCGTCGGGCGATATCCATGCGCTGAAGGAAAATATGTTCAGCCCGGAAAATCCGCTCGCCGCTCCGTCCGGCGCAGCGGCGGCCGATGGCGAAGAATCGACTAGGTCGCCATCGCCCGGCTGAGGAACGCCTCCACCTCGCTCAGCTCCACCGAGTGGTCGACGAATACCTGCCCGATTCCCCGAGTCAGCACAAAGGGCACCCGCCCGCCACTCGCTTTCTTGTCGGCGGCCATACGCTGCACGAGCCGCTCCGAGTCCATCCCGGGCAGGCGCACCGGCAGCCCCGCCGCCTCGAGATGCGCCGCCACCCGCTCCGCCTCCGCCGGACCGCACAGCCCGCGCTCGGCGGAGAAGCGGAAGGCGAGGACCATGCCGATCGCCACCGCCTCGCCGTGAAGCATGCCGAAGCCGCTCTCCTTCTCCAGCGCATGGGCGAAGGTATGGCCGAAATTGAGCAGGGCCCGGCGTCCGGTCGTCTCGCGCTCGTCCGCCGCGACGATCGCCCCCTTGGCGCTGACGCAGGTTGCGATCGTATGGAGCCGCGCCGCTTCCTCTCCCGCCAGCAGCGCCGCGGCGTTGGCCTCGCACCAGGCGAAGAAGGCGGGGTCGCCGATCAGGCCGTATTTCACCACCTCGGCATAGCCCGCGCGCAGCTCGCGCTCGGGCAGGGTGTCGAGTGTCGACGGGTCGATCAGCACCGCCGCCGGCTGGTGGAAGGCGCCGACCAGATTCTTGCCGGCCGTGGAGTTGATCGCGGTCTTGCCGCCGACCGACGAATCGGTCTGGGCGAGCAAGGTCGTCGGCACCTGAACATAGGCGCAGCCGCGCTTGAGGATGGCCGCCGCGAAACCGGCGAGATCGCCGACCATGCCGCCGCCGAAGGCCAGGATCGCATCGCCGCGCTCGACCCCCAGCTCGAGCAGCCGTTCGGTCAGCGCCTCGAGCCTCGCCCAGCTCTTGCTGCCTTCGCCCGGGGGCACCAGCACCGGCACGATATCGAGCCCGGACGCCTCGAGCCTCGCCCCCTGCGCCGCCCACACGTTCGTGTCCGACACGGCGACGATCCGCCCGCTCCGAGCATGCGGCGCCAGCAGCTCGGCGGCCCGGTCGAGCAGGCCCGCGCCGATCGTTATCCAGTAGCTCCGCTCGCCGAGCCGGACCTCGATCCGCTTCATCGCGCCCGCTCCGCCAAGGCCCGGACGATCCGGTCGACGGTCTGCTCGTGCGGCCCATGCCCGCTCGGCACGCGCAGATGCGCCTCGGCATAGATCGGGTTCCGGGCCGCCGCGAGCGCGCTGAGGAAGGGAAGGGGGTCCTTGCCGGCCAGCAGCGGCCGGTGCCCCCGCCGGGCCACCCGCGCCGCCAGGGTCTCCGCATCGGCTTCCAGCCATATCGCTATGCAGCGCTCGAGAATCAGCGCCCGCGTCTCCTCATCCATGAAGGCGCCGCCGCCGGTCGCGATCACCTTGGGCTCTCCCGAGATCAGGCGCCGGAGCACCCGGCGTTCGCCGTCCCGGAAGCTGGCCTCGCCGAACCGGTCGAATATCTCCTTAATCTCGTGATCGGCCGCGCGCTCTATCTCCTCGTCCGAATCGACGAAGGCGAGGGCGAGCCTTCGCGCCAGCCGGCGGCCGACGGTCGATTTGCCCACCCCCATCATGCCGACGAGGACGATCGGCCGGTCGGGCGACAATTCGGGCGCGGGAAGTGGAGCAACCATGGCGGCAGGGGCTATACAGGGGGGCGGCTCGTGGGGCAAAAGGCCGGCCATGCGTATCCAACCCCTGCAGCGCCGGCGCAAGTCCATCGTCCCGAAGCTGCTCATCGCCCTCCTTCTCCTCTTCCTGGGCTGGCTGATCTGGCTCGGCTTCCAGAGCAACGAGGTCCCGATCCAGAAGATCGAGCAGGACGTCACCAATGAAGCCCTTGCGGGCTAAACTCCTCCTCCTCCTGGCCGGCGGCGCGGCCCTGGCCTTCGCCATACCGGCGATGGGCCAGGGCGAGAAGGGGCCGGAATCGCTGCTGCCGCCCGGCTTCGGCGAGCCGCCCCCGCCCGCGCCCAAGGCGCCGCCTTCGGACTCGCCGGCGACGCCGTCGCCGGCCTCTCCCGCGCCCGCCCTGCCCTCGCCCGCGGCGCCCCCGCCGGCCGACCCGCTTCGGATCGAGGACGCCGCGGCCGAAGATCTGGAGGCGCTGGCCCTGCAGGCGCTGCCGCCGCCGATCGAAATCCCCGAAGGCTCGCGCCGCCCGACCAACCCGGTGGGGGTGCTTCGGCCCGGCAATTGGGGCCTCGGCCTCGACGCCTTCGGAACCGCCAACGGCCGCTTCCTGGCCGGACTGATGGGCCGGTTGAACGCTCCGCTGCCGTCGCGCTGGACGTCGATCCTTCTGCGCCGCGCCCTGCTCTCGGAAGCCGCGGCGCCGCCCCAGGTCAACGAGGTCGACTGGGTCGCCGAACGGGCCTGGCTGCTGCTTCGGATGGGCGAGGCGGACAGCGCCAGGATGCTGGTCCAGGCCGTCGACGTCGATCGCTTCACGCCGCGCATGTTCAGCGTCGCGGTGCAGACCGCTCTGGCCACCGCCGATCCGGCGGCTTTGTGCCCGCTCGTCGGCCCCGGCCGCAACGTCTCCGACCAGCCGGTCTGGCCGCTGGCGGACGCCATGTGCGCCTCGCTCGAGGGTGATGCCGCGCGCGCCAGCACCCTCATCGAGCAGGCGCGCCGCCGCACCGGCGGCGGCATCGACACCCTGCTCGCCCAGAAGGTGATCGGCGCAGGGACCAACACGCGCGGCGCGGTCACCATCGAGTGGGAAGGGGTGGACGAGCTGAGCAGCTGGCGCTTCGGCCTGGCCAGCGCCACCGGCCTCGAAATTCCCGGCCCGCTGCTCAACCGCGCGGGCTCGGCCGTCTGGGCCTGGCAGGCGCGGGCGCCGATGATCCCGCTCGAGCAGCGCATCGCGGCAGCCGAGCGGGCGGCGACCCTGGGCGTCTTCTCAAATGCCTCGCTGGTGGAAATGCACAGCCTGCTCGCCGACCGAACCGATCCGTCCGAGATCGAGGCGAGCATCGGAGGGCGGCTGCGCAAGGCCTATGCCGGCGGTTCGGTCGGCGATCGGATCGACGCGATGCGCGACCTGTGGGGGGAGGGCGACGACCGTTACGGCCGCTTGATCCTCACCGCCGCCGCCGCGGCGCGAATTCCGCCCTCAACCGATTACGGCAACCGCGCCGACGATCTCATCGCCTCGATGATGAGCTCGGGCTACGACCGCTTCGCCGCCGGATGGGGCGGCGTGGCGGACGCCATGGAAGGGGACGACGGCCATCGCGCCTGGTCCATCCTCGCCGTCGGGGCGCCGCGGCCGGTGGTCGATCTCAGCGCAAGCCGGATCGAGGACTTCACCGAAAGCGCCGGCGGCCATCGCGGCAGGATGCTGGTCGCCGCTCTGGCCGGCCTCGGCCGCCTCGACGATCCGCTCCCTTACGGGGTCAGCACCGCCCCGCGCAGCCGCTGGGCCAATATCATCGCCGCCGCCGCCAGGGCGGACCAGCCCGGCACCGTCGCCCTGCTTGCCGGAGTGGGCATGCAGACCGCGAGCTGGCGCGGCGTTCCGCCCGAGCATCTCTACCAGATCGTCAAGGCGCTGAGGGACGTCGGGCTGGAGCATGAGGCGCGGATGATCGCGGCCGAGGCGATGATCCGGCTGTGAGCGCCGTTCGCGAGGACGGGCAGCTGATCGCCGCCTTCCTCGAGATGCTGGCCGCGGAAGCCGGCGCCGCCCTCAACACCCGCTTGGCCTATGAGCGCGACCTGCGCGGCGCCTCCGAGCTGCTCGGCGGCAGTCTCTCCGGCGCATCGCAGGAGGAATTGAAGCGCCTGTCCGAAGCATGGCTGCCGCTGAAGCGGACGACGGTGGCGCGCAAGGCGGCGGCGCTGCGCCGTTTCTACGGTTTTCTTCATGACGAGGGCCTGCGCGGCGACGATCCTTCGACCGCTCTGCCCCGACCGGCCGGCGGCCGGCCGCTGCCCAAGGTCCTCGGCCACGACGCCGTCGGCGCGCTGTTCGCGGAGCTCGACCGCCGCCGCCGGGAGGAACCGGGCGCCGCCGCCCTGAGGCTCGCGGCATTGGTCGAACTGCTCTACGGCTCGGGCATGCGCGCGACCGAACTGGTCTCGCTGCCCCGCCACGCCGTCCACCCGGACAAGCCTTTCCTCATCCTGCGCGGGAAGGGCGCCAAGGAGCGGCTGGTGCCGATCTCCGACCGCGCCCGCACCGCCGTCGCCGAATGGGCGGCGCTGGTCCCGCGCGACAGCCTCTGGCTCTTTCCGTCCGGCAAAAGCCACCTCAGCCGGGTCCGCCTCCACCAGCTGCTCAAACAGCTCGCCGCCGCCGCCGGAGTGCCGCCGGAACGGGTCAGCCCGCACGTCCTTCGCCACGCCTTCGCCACCCATTTGCTAGAAGGCGGAGCCGACCTTCGCGCCCTCCAGATGCTGCTCGGCCACGCCGACATCGCCACCACCCAGATCTACACCCATGTCGACAGCCGGCGCCTGATCGACCTGGTGAACAGCCGCCACCCCCTGTCCGACGCCGGGCGGCGGCCACCGTCATCCCGGACTTGACCCGGGATCCACGAACGCGGTCGGTGGAGAAGTCTCACGCCGGTGTTCATGGATTCCGGCTTTCGCCGGAATGACGGCCGCGTTGACGCAATGCCCCTCTGCGCCTAACCCCGCGCCCGACCATGCCGACCTTCCTCGATTTCGAAAAAGCGATCGCCGAGCTCGACAACCGCATCGAGGAGCTGCGCGAGACCGCCGAAGGCTCCGACCTCAACATCGATGCCGAGATCGGACGGCTGGAGGCCAAGTCCGAGCGGATGCTTCGCGAGACCTACGCCCGGCTTACCCCCTGGCAGAAGACCCAGGTCGCCCGTCATCCTGACCGGCCGCACTTCAAGGATTATGTCGCGGCGCTCGCCGACGATTTCATCCCGCTCGCCGGCGATCGCAATTTCGGCGAGGATCCGGCGATCATGGGCGGCCTCGGCCGGCTCGGCGGCCGCAAGGTGGTTCTGATCGGCCAGGAGAAGGGCGACGACACCGCCAGCCGTCTCACCCACAATTTCGGAATGGCCAAGCCCGAAGGCTATCGCAAGGCGATCCGCCTGATGGAGCTCGCCGACCGCTTCGGGCTGCCCGTCGTTACCCTCGTCGACACGCCCGGCGCCTTCCCCGGGGTCCAGGCCGAGGAGCGCGGCCAGGCCGAGGCGATCGCCCGCTCGACCGAGGCCTGTCTCGCGCTCGGCGTTCCGATGGTCGCGGCGATCGTCGGGGAAGGGGGCTCCGGAGGCGCCATCGCCATTGCCACCGCCAACCGCGTGCTGATGCTCGAGCACAGCGTCTACGCGGTCATCTCCCCCGAAGGCTGCGCCTCGATCCTCTGGCGAACCGCCGAAAAGGCCGCCGACGCCGCCGAGGCGATGCGGGTGACGGCCCAGGATCTGAAAGCGCTGGGGGTCATCGACCGGATCGTCCCGGAGCCGGTCGGCGGTGCTCACCGAAGCCCCGCCCATGCCATCGCCGCCCTGGGCCAGGCGATCGGCGACGAGCTGGACGCGCTGGCGGCGCTGTCCCGCGCCGAGGTGAGAACGGACCGCCGCCGGAAATATCTCGCGATCGCCTGATCCACACGGCAGGAACCTCATCCCCCCTTGCCGTGTTCCTTACGGCGACGAATCGTCCTGTGTGAGGAGTATCCGCATGAAGGTGAAGGCGCTTTTCGCGCTGTCCGTCTCGCTCGCCGCAATCGCCTCAGTCGCCGCCGACGCTCCGGCCCTGGCGCAGAGCAAGACCCGCAGCATTTCCCAGAGCACGGCCGCCACCGCCGCCAAGCAGCACCCCCAGATCGTCGAGGAATTCGGCGGGGAGGAGAACAGCGCCCGAAGCGCCTATATCAAGCAGGTCGGAGCCAAGGTCGCGGCGCAGACCAATATCGCCGGCGGCGCCAGCGCCTTCCGGATCACGATGCTGAACTCGCCGGTGATGAACGCCTTCGCCGTGCCGGGCGGCTATCTCTACGTCACCCGCCAGCTGGTCGGGCTGGCAAATGACGAGGCCGAGCTCGCCTCGGTGCTCGGCCACGAGGCCGGGCACATTGCGGCGCGCCACAGCTCCGAGCGCAAGCGCGCCGGAATCTTCAGCCAGATCCTGGCCGTCGGCCTCGGCGTGGTCACCGGATCGAGCCAGCTCGGCAACCTCGCCGGCCAGATCACACAGGGCGTCGTGCTCAGCTACAGCCGCAAGCAGGAGCTGGAAGCCGACGATCTCGGAGTCCGCTACATCGCCGCCGCGGGCTACGATCCGACGGCCTCGGCCAGCTTCCTCTATTCGCTCGGCGCCGCCACCTCGCTGCAGGCCCGGGCGGTCGGCCGCGACGACGAGCGCTCGACTCCGAGCTGGGCGCGCACCCACCCGCTCAGCGCCGACCGGGTCTCGCGAGCGACCAAGACCGCTCAGGCGACCGGCCGGGCCGGGAAGGGCCTGCGCAACCGCGACACCTTCCTCGCCAGGCTCGACGGAATCATGGTCGACGACGATCCGAGGCAGGGCGTGATCGACGGCCGCACCTTCACCCATCCGGACCTTAGGCTGCGCTTCGCCGTGCCGAACGGCTACGGCATGCAGAACGGCGCCCGAGCGGTCAGCATCGTCGGGCAGAGCGGACAGGCGCAGTTCGGCGGCGGCCGCTTCAGCGGCGACCTCGGCGGCTATATCGGCCAGGTCTTCCAGGCGATCGCCGGGCAGCAGTCGCAGATCGGCTACGTCCAGCCGCGCGCGACGACGATCAACGGCATCCCCGCCGCTTATTCGACAGCCCGGGTCAACACCCAGTCGGGGGCGGTCGATCTCAGCGTCGTCGCCTATCGCTGGGATTCGAATACCGCCTATCATTTCGCGATGATCACTCCGGCGGGAAGCGGCCTCGGCCCGTTCGAGTCGATGGTCGGGTCGCTGAACCGGATCAGCGCTTCGGAGGCGGCGGCGATAAGGCCGCGGGTCATCGACGTGGTGACCGTCGGCCCGCGCGACACCGTGGCCACGCTGGCGTCGCGGATGGCCTATAACGACTATAAGGAGGAGCGCTTCCGGGTCCTGAACGGCCTCGCCGCCGGAGCCTCGCCCAGGATCGGACAGAAGGTCAAGATCGTCGTCTTCGGCACCCGCGCCTGATCCAAAAGAAAGAGGCGGCGGGACCTGCGTCCCGCCGCCTCGATTCTCGAAATCGCGGATTAAGCGATTACGCGACCGCCATGTTGTCGGCGACCTGGTTGAAGGTGTTGCCGAGCTCGGTGCCGATGTTCTGCATGGCGGCAATGGCGGCAACGGCGATCAGGGCGGCAATCAGGCCATACTCGATGGCGGTGGCACCCTCTTCGTTCTTGAACATTTTGCGAATGAATTTCATTTTCCGGTCTCCTGTTCCAAAGCTTTGGAAGTCCACACTTCCGGCCCCCCCTTGTCCATTTGGGCGGACTGTGCCTGATTTATTCGAAGGAAGTTTCCAAAAGGTTATCGCCAGCCGGTCTTTTCGGCCTCAGCTGGACGACTCGGTGACGGTTTCGGACACATTGTCCCACATCGTGATGGTCTTGCCGGCGACGGCGTTGAGGCCGGCGATCATCGCCAGGACGATGAGGGCGCAGATCAGCGCATATTCGACGGCGCTGGCGGCCTTGATGTCGCGAAGCAGCTTTGCAATGAAGAGTCGCATCGGCCTGTTTCCCACGCCCGGCATTTCGCCCATCCATGCTGGATAAGTGAGTTGCGTTAACGGAGTCCTTCCGCTGGCTTCGAATCTGCAAAAAATTCCGACACTCACGGTGGTGGCGGCGGCTCTGGTGGACGGCGACCGCCGAATTCTCCTTCAGCAGCGGGCACCGGGACGGGCGATGGCGGGCCTTTGGGAATTCCCCGGCGGCAAGGTCGAGGCGGGGGAGCGCCCCGAGGCCGCTCTCGTGCGCGAGCTCGAGGAGGAGCTCGGCATCGCCGTCGATCCGGCGGCGCTCGCGCCCGCCGCATTCGCCAGCGCCGACAATGAGGGCCGGCACATGCTCCTGCTCCTCTATCTGTGCCGGGAATGGCGGGGCGAGCCGCGCCCGCTGGATGCCGCGGCGCTCAAATGGGTGCGGCCGGCGGAGATGGCGGGGCTGCCCATGCCCCCGGCCGACGAGCCCCTGATTCCGCTGCTGGATCGGCTGATCTGACTTTCCCCCTCCCTGGGAGGGAGGGGTCAGGGGCGGGGCCGCCGAAGGCGGCTTAAACTCCGAGTCCGCAAGCAGTCTCGCTTCGCTCGCCTACCCACCCCCGGCCCCTCCCTTTTCAGGGAGGGGAGGAAGGCTTCAGCGCCTGGGCCAGCGAGACCTTGCCGCTGCCCCGCTGCGCCGGCCGGGGCTGGTCGGGGGAAGGGCTCCAGCCGAGCAGATGGAGGATTTCGAACCGCTCCGTCGTCTTGTCGCCGCCGCCGTCGAAATCGGCGATGGCGGCGGCCAGAGCGTGCCGGCCCAGCGGCCGACGCGAGCGCGCCGCGAGCAGATTGGTCGAGCCCATCGCCCGCAAGTCCCGGACGAGGTTCATGAGCCCCGGGAAACGCACGTCGACCGGCTGCGAATCGACCACCGGAAGCGCGAAGCCGGCCCGGGTCAGCAGGTCGCCGGCCGCGCGGACGTCGATCTGCGGATGGACCCGCGGCGCCGCTCCGCCTTCGACCTGGTCGTCTCGGTGGGCGCCCTGGACAGCGTCAACGATCTGCCCGGAGCGCTGCTGCTGACCCGCCGCGCGCTTCGACCGGACGGGCTGTTCCTCGCCGCCTTCGCCGGCGCCGGCAGCCTGCCGCGGCTGCGGCGGGCGCTG
>DASPJA010000013.1:0-15671 GCA_035628835.1 Allosphingosinicella sp. | reverse complement strand
CTGCGCAAAGCCGCCGAGCGAACCGTCGACGCAACCTGGAAGCGGATCGGCTCACTGCTCGACGCCTTCCCGCCTGACGAATGCGCAAACTACCTGCGAAACGCAGGCTACGCTTCAATATGAATAGGATCGACTCTAGCGGGAGCCGCCGCGCGCAGGCAAGACTTTCGGGTTCCTGAGCAGGACGGCGGAGACCAGCGCGGCAAGGAGGCCGATCGGGAAGATCTCGGTGAAGGTCAGGGGAATCCGGATCAGCGGATTGGAGTAATTGGCCCGCATCCACTCATAGCCCTCCATCTCGCGAGCCACTTCGGCGGCCGACCTGCCCTGGTCCTCGAGGTCGGCAGCGATGCCGGCCAGATACTCGTCCATGAAGCGATAGCCGGTGGCGGCCAGATAGGCTTCCCAGACCAGGATGTAGGCCATTGCGGCGACCGCGGCGATTCCAAGGCCCATCAGGAAGGCGGGCTTAAACCTTATGACTCCCCCATGCTCGATGTCGCGATAGCGTTTCACGCCCACGAACATGAAGGTCATCGCGACCAGCATGACCAGATAGCCGAACCACATGGACGCGAAGAAGCTGTCCCGGTCGGTGGTCAGGATTCCGGTCATCATGACCGAGATGATGACCAGGCCGGCCAGCGTTCCGTAGGTGAGGGCGTATTTCATGCTCCAAGACTCCCCGTTCGAATGACGGTCCGGGCATAGATCGCTCGAAGGCTCCGCGGGTATCGCCCGAACGGGTGATTTCGGGCATTTCGCCTCAGGGAATGAGCGCCAGCCAGCGTGCCTTCTCGATCGCCTGGATCCGGTTCTGGACCTCCAGCTTCTCGTACAGGCGGGCGAGGTGGGTCTTCACCGTATTGGGCGAGATCCCCAGCGTCCAGGCCAGCTCCTTGTTCGACTGGCCCGACGCGAGCAGCCCCAATATCTCGCATTCCCGGGCGGTCATCCCGAGCGACCGGATCGCGGCGGCGTTGCGCTCGAAAGCCGGCGCCGGCGGACGCGGAGTCATTTTGCGCCCCGCCCACAGGCCGAGGCCGATGAAGCCGAGCGCGAGCAGGGCGATATAGACGTCGGCCGAGAAGGACCGCATCACGTAGCGATGCTCGAGCCACTGGAGCGCGGCCGCCGCGGCCGCCAGCCCGAGCGCGTAGAGGATGACCGTCTTCGCCATCGACGCAGGGTGCCAGAATAGGCGCCGTGCGTCATTCCGAACTTGTGCCGTCGCTTTGTCCGCCTCCATCACTCCCGAGCCTCGGCAACCCGGCGGCACGGCTCGCGATGCGGCAGGAGCGCCGGCATGGTTTCGACCTGATGGAGACCCGGAGCGGTTCGCGGGCCACGATGTCTCCATGTGCCTTGGGTCTGACGCCGCGCCACCCTATCTGTGCCCCGCGCCCTGCCGCTCGCCATGGCGGAAAAGTTTTTCAGTCCCTAGGAAGCCGAACCTTATGAACCTTCCGCCGAAACTTCCGGCGGCCCGGAGCTGAGCGAATCGAATGGCCGCCCCCGTCCTCGCCTATGAAAATCTCGGCCTCGTCCAGGGCGCCGGCTGGCTGTTTCGCGGCCTCGATCTGTTCGTCGGGGCGCGCGACCGGCTTGCGCTGATCGGGCGCAACGGCGCGGGCAAAACCACATTGCTCAAGTGCCTCGCCGGCCTGATCGACACGGACGAGGGGCGGCGCACCATTCAGCCGGGGACCAAGGTGGTGCTGCTCGAGCAGGACCCCGCCGTCGCCGACTTCGCGACCTTGCGCGACTTCGCCCTGAGCGGCCCGGGCGCTCCCGTCCCGCACGAGGTCGACGCCATCGCCGACCAGCTCGGCATCGATCTCGACCGTCCCGCCGCGACCGCCAGCGGCGGCGAGCGCCGCCGAGCCGCGATCGCCCGCGCGCTCGCCCAGGATCCCGACGTTCTGCTGCTCGACGAGCCCACCAACCATCTCGACCTCGGCGCCATCCAGTGGCTCGAGGACTGGCTCTCCCGCTATACCGGCGCCTTCATCGCCATCAGCCACGACCGCACTTTCCTCAAGCGGCTCACCCGCTCCTCCCTGTGGCTCGACCGCGGCACCCTGCGCCGGGCCGAGATCGGCTTCGGCGGCTTCGACGCCTGGACGGAAGCCGTCTATGCCGAGGAGGCGCGCGCCGCCGAGAAGCTCGACGCCAGGCTCAAGCTCGAGCTCCACTGGCTGCAGCGCGGAGTCACCGCCCGCCGCAAGCGCAACCAGGGCCGGCTCGCCAAGCTCGGCGAGATGCGGGCGGCGCGTGCGGCGATGCTCGGCCCGGCCGGCGCGGCGAAGCTCGGACTCGAGAATGACGACGTCAAGACCAAGATGGTGATCGACGCCGAGAAGGTCACCAAGCGCTTCGGCGAGCGCACGGTCGTGCGCGACTTCACCCTGCGCATCCAGCGCGGCGACCGGATCGGCGTGGTCGGCGCCAACGGCGCCGGCAAGACGACCTTGCTGAGGCTGCTCACCGGCGAGCTCGAGCCGGACGAAGGGAAGATCGCCCGCGCCAAGACCCTTCAGGGGATCATGATCGACCAGCAGCGCCGGCTGCTCGATCCGGACAAGAGCGTCCGCGACATCCTCGCCGACGGCGGCGACTGGATCGAGGTCCGGGGCCACAAGAAGCACGTCCAGGGGTATCTGAAGGAGTTTCTGTTCGAGCCGAACCTCGTCGACGCGAAGATCGGCACCCTCTCCGGCGGCGAGCGCTCGCGCCTGCTGCTGGCGCGCGAGTTCGCCCGCCGCTCGAACCTGCTCGTCCTCGACGAGCCGACCAACGACCTCGACCTCGAGACTCTCGACCTGCTGCAGGAGGTGATCGCCGACTATGACGGCACCGTCCTCATCGTCAGCCACGACCGCGACTTCCTCGACCGCACCGTCACCATAACCCTGGGCCTCGACGGCTCCGGCAAGGTCGACATCGTCGCCGGCGGCTATGAGGATTGGGAGCGCAGGCGGCGGCAGCCGGCCGCGGCGGCGGCGAAGACCCCGGCCGCGGCCAAGCCCGCGGCGGCCGCGCCCAAGCCCCAGACCAAGCTCACCTACAAGGACCAGCGCGACTACGACCTCCTCCCCGACCGAATCCACGCGCTGGAGGCCCGGATCGCCCGCGACGAGGAAGCGCTTCACGACCCGGACCTCTATACGCGCGACCCGAAGCGCTTCGAGGCTCTGACCGCCGCGATCGACAAGGCGCGGGCGGAGCGCGACGCGGCGGAGGAAAGGTGGCTCGAGCTGGCGGAGAGGGTGGAGGCGCTGGCGGCTGGATAAGCCTCGGCCGTCACCCTGAACTCGTTTCAGGGTCCGGTTCTCCACCCGCGAGGCGGCTCGTCGCTGGATGCTGAAACAAGTTCAGCATGACGGTCAGCGGCAGGTCGAGCCCGGCCCCTCGTCGAGGTCCAGGCAGCGCCCGTCGATCGACCCGGCCGGGATGGTCACGCCGATCGTCGCGGCGAGCGTCGGCAATATGTCCGCCGTCTCCACCGCCAGCGACTGCTCGAACGGAGTCATGCCCTTGCGCCAGAACAGGATCGGCACCCTGCGGTCATAGTCCCACGGGCTGCCGTGGGTGGAGACATAGCCGCGGCTGGTGTCGAAGATCGGAGTGACCCGCGGCTTCAGAAGCACGACGAAATCGCCCGACCGCTCGGGATCGAAGCTCGCCTTGGCCCGCTGGATCAGAGTCCAGACATCGGGCGGCCCCATCGGGGGCGCCGCCGCCGCCAGCTCCGCCTTGGTGAACACCGCCGCCACCTGGGGATGGCGCCGGTAGGTCGCGATGGCCTCGCGCAGCACCCGGGCCCGCTGCGCCGCCGTCAGCTTGCGGTCGACATACATGTCCCCGAAGGCGCCGTCGCCGTAGAGCACGTCGCCGCTGAGCTTCAGCTTCGCGGCGAGCGCCTTGGCCATGTTGCCGGCGTTGAGCGCCGGATCGACCCGGGAAGCGTCGCCGGCGGCGTGCTCGCGATGCCGCTCGGGAATGTCGTGGCCGCCATGGTCGGCGGTGAGCATGACCAGATAGTCGATCCCGGCCGAGTCGAGGTTGCGGAAGAAGCCGCCCAGCGCCTCGTCGAGCGCCATCAGCTGGATGCACATCTCGCTGCCCTGGGTGCCGTAGCTGTGGCCGACATAGTCGGTCGCCGACAGGCCGAGGATGAGGAGGTCCGTCGCTTCCCCCTCGCCGAGCTTCATCTCGCGGCGGAGCGCCTCGCCCATGTCGAGGGTCGCGCGGTCGAAATCGGGCGAGGCCCGGAAGCCGTTCTTGTCGTCCGCGTCGCGCGCGAACCGCCCCGCCCCGACCGGCTTGCCGCCGCCGGCGACCGGTATCGCCCGGCTGTGCGCCTCGCAGACCCCTGGAAGGTCGCGGGCGGAGCGGGAGCGGGAAAGGGCGTCCTTGACGGCCTCGTTGGCCGCCGCCACCGCCCGCGGAGTCGCGGGAGCGCCCGGGTTGACGAAGGCTTTGCGGTCGTGATCCCACCACCAGCGCTCGTCGGGACGGTAGCCGCCCATCATGATCGCGGCCCGGTCCTTGCCGGAGACGACGGCGACCCGGCTGCGCGGATCGGCGCGCTTCATATGGTCGCCGAGCGCCGGCACCCTCAGGTGATAGGAGGAGACCGTATACTGGCCGCCCCTGGAGCTGCTCCCCGGCACCCGCGGATCTTCCGAGCAATAGACGCCCTTGTCCTCCCGCGCCGCGCCCGGATTGAACCAGTTGTTGGCGATGATGCCGGTCCGCGCCGGCCGCGATCCGGTGAGGATGGTCGAATGGCCGGGACAGGTCTCGGTGGCGTTGTGGCCCTGATAGCCGCTGGCGAAGACGATTCCTTCGGAGAGGCGCTGCAGCCCGCCGTCGAAACGCTGGCGATACTGGCTGAACAGGTCGGCCGAAAATTGGTCGACGGAGATGGCGACGATCAGCCTGGGCCGCTCCGCCGCCGTGGCCGGAGCCGCCGCGGCGGCGAGCGGGAGGACGAGCAGAGCGGCGAGCCGGGCCAGTTTCATGAGCATTCCCCCTGGAATTCGTCTCGCTGCTCTACACCGGCGGCGGCTTTGAGCAAGGCCCATCAAGCGTCTCGACTTGCTCCGGAAAATTTGCGAGCCAGCAGCGGATTTTTCCGGGGGGAACAGAATGGATTCGACCGACGCCGCCGATCTGATCGCGGAGATCCACGAGGACAGGGCGGAGAATGCCGCCGCGGAGAGCTTCCGCAACCGGGCCGCGCTCATGATCGCGGTCCTCGCCGCGGTGCTCGCCGTCGGCGGCCTGGGCGGCGGCAACGCCACCGACGACATGATCGAGAACAACATCAAGGCGAGCGACACCTGGGCCTTCTACCAGGCCAAGAACGTGCGCCAGACCCTGTACAGGATCGAGGCCGAGAAGCTGAAGACCTCGCTCGCCGCCGGGATCGTCTCTGCCGCCGAGCGCCCTTCGGCCGAGGCCCGGCTCAAGGAATATGAGGCGACCATCGCCCGCTACGACAGCGAGCCGGACCCGAAGGATCCCTCGAAGGGTGAAGGCAAGAAAGAGCTCTCGGCGACCGCGAAAGGCTATGAGGCCGCCTTCGAGCAGGCGGCGCAGCGGGACGATAATTTCGACTTCGCCGAGGTCCTCCTCCAGCTCGCGCTCGTCCTCGGCTCGGTCGCGATCCTCGCGGTGAACCGCTGGATCCTGATCCTGTCCGCCGCCATGGGGGCGCTGGGCGCGCTTCTGACCCTGAACGGCTTCCTGCTGCTGGTGCCGCTGCCCTGATCGTCGCCGATGGGAGCCTCGTCATTCCGGCGAAAGCCGGACTCCATGAACACGGCCGGTCGAGATCCCCGTTCAAGCCCGGATGACGGAGATGGCCGGCGGCCTCAGCCCCGCCTCGCGCTCCTCAGATGCGCCCGTATCTCCTCGTCCGTCGGCGCCCCCTTCGCCGCGCGCTCGAGCAGGGCCAGGCCCCCTACCCGGTCCTTGCCGCTCCGGAACAGCAGCCAGCCGAGCGTGTCGGCAGTGACGGGATTGCCCGGCTCGAGCGACCAGGCCCTGCGCGCCAGCGGGAGTGCGCGGTCATAGTCGCCGGTCTCGGCATAGGCCCAGGCGAGGTTGTTGAGCAGGGTGGCGTCGCCATTGCCGATGCGCTTTCGCACCTCTTCGTAGAGGGCGATCGCTTCCGGCCAGCGTTTCGCCTGGAGATAGGCGTTGGCCGCCATGGTCTGGGCGGAGACGTTCTGCGGGTTTTGCTGAAGGAACAGGGTCAGCACCTGGGTCGCGCCCCGGTCATCGCCGGAATTGCGCAGCGCCTCGATCAGCCGCAGCGCCACCGGCTCGCTGAAGGCGAGGTTGGCCGCCCGGCGATAGGCGGCGGCGGCTCCGGCATAATCGCCCTGGATCGCGAGCGCGTCGCCGACCAGGACATGGGCATCGGGCGCTCCGGGGGCGGCCGTCTGGAGCTGCCTTGCCCGCTGGAGCGCCTCCGGGCCGAGCCCGCGGCCGAGCAGCGCCCGGATCAAGACGATCTGAGCCGGCCCCGAGTCCGGATGAGCGGCGGCGTCGCGCCGCAGGGCCGCGATCTCGCCGTCCCCAAGCGCATCGTCCAGGGCGGCGGTTGCCGACTGACGCGGAGCCGCCGCACGGGCGAGATAGCGAACCGCCGCCGCCTCGTCGCCGAGGCGGGCATGGGCCTTGCCGATGATGCTGAGCGTGTAGGCGTCGGCGTCGGCGCGGTCGGCGAGCGGCCGCAGCGTCAGGATCGTCGCTCGCGCATCGCCGCTCTGCCATTGCGCCGATCCGAGCAGGCGCCGGGCCTTGAGGTTGCCGGGCTGCGCCTCGAGCAGCTTCTTCAACGGCCCGATGGCAAGGGCCGCGTTGCCGGAGCCGAGCTCGATCGTTCCGGCGAGCAGCATGGCCGCCGGACGATTGTCGAAGACCCCGCCGGTGCGGCGATAGAGGCTTCGAGCCAGCGCGTAATCGCGGCCGCGGGCGGCGAGCACGGCCTGGAGGTAATAAGCCGAAGGGTTGTGCTCCGACACGCCGAGGATGCGCCGGGTGTCGGCCAGCATCTCGCGGGTGCGGCCGAGATCGCCCAGAGTGGCGGCGCGTTCGATCAGCACGGCGACGTTAGAGGGATCGACCTCCAGCGCCCGGTCGAACCAGGGCATTGCGGCGGCGAGGCCATATTGCTCGCGGGTGAGCTCGCCGCGAAGCCTCAGCGCCTCGACGTTACGGGGAGCGAGCCTGACGGCGCGGTCGGCCGCTTCGATGGCCCCGGCCGTCTCGCCGGTGACCCGGCGGAAATCGGCGATCGCGGTCCACAGCGCGCCATCCTCGGGAGCCGCCGCCAGGGCGCGGTCGAAGGCGGCCGCGGCATCCTCCATCCTGCCGAGCAGCTGGTAGGCCTGGCCGAGCGTTCGGTTGGCGTAGGCGGCGTGGGCCGGTCCGGCCTTGCGAGCTTCGACGGCGGCGCGCTCCGCCTGCCCCTGGAGGAGAAGGGCATGCGCAAGCAGATGGCCGATCTCGGTCTCGGGAGTGCCGAGCGCGACCGCCCGTTTCAGCTCCGCCTCCGCGGCGGCGCCCTGGCCGAGCAGCAAATAGGTGCGCGCCTGGGCCAGCCGCAGGTCCTTATTGTCCGGATCCGCCTCGATCGCGTTCAGGAACTCGATCCGGGCCGTGCGCGGCTGCCCCTGCGCCAGGGCCTGAAGCCCGCGCCGATACGAATCCCCCGCCGAATCCGGGCCCGCATTGGAGCAGGCCGCGGCGCCGAGCAGCAGCAGAGCGGTCAAGGCGGCGCGCGCGGTCACGGCTGCAGATCGTACTGCTTCATGAGATCGTAGAGCGTCGGCCGGCTGATTCCGAGCAGCTTGGCGGCGCTCGAAATGTTGTTCTCGGTGCGCGCCAGCGCCTGGCGGATGGCGCGGCGGTCGGCGAGCTCGCGGGCGGATTTGAGGTTCACCGGCAGCGGCGCCTCGGTGCGCGCCTCCAGGTCCAGATCCTCGGCCGTCACCAGCTTGCCGTCGGCCATGATCACCGCCCGCTTCATCCGGTTCTCGAGCTCGCGCACGTTGCCCGGCCACGGCCATTCGTCGATCGCCGCGAGCGCGCCGGGGCTCAGGCCCTTCACCTGCGGGTTCATCTCACGGGCGAAGCGGTTCAGGAAATGCTTGGCCAGAAGCACCGAATCGCCATGCCGTTCAGCGAGCGTCGGTATCCGCACCACGATCTCGGCTAGGCGGTAATAGAGATCCTCGCGGAAGCTCCCCGCCTTGATCATCTGCGGCAGGTCCTGGTGGGTGGCACTGACGATCCTGGTGTCGACCGCGATCGGCTTGCGGCCGCCGATCCGCTCGATCACCCGCTCCTGGATGAAGCGCAGAAGCTTGACCTGGAGCGGCAGCGGAATGTCCCCCACCTCGTCGAGGAAGAGCGTGCCGCCATGGGCGAGCTCGATCTTGCCTTCCGTCGTCTTGATCGCGCCGGTGAAGGCGCCTTTCTCGTAGCCGAACAGCTCCGCCTCGAGGAGATTCTCGGGGATGGCCGCGCAGTTGATCGCCACGAACGCCCCGCCGGACCGGTTGCTCGCCTGGTGGAGGCCGCGGGCGAGCAGCTCCTTGCCGGTGCCGCTGGCGCCGAGCAGCATTACCGAGACGCCGGTATTGGCGACCCGCTCGATCGTCCGGGCGACCTTCATCATCTCCGGCGCGGCGGTGATCATCGTGCCGAGCACGGTGCGGTCGTCGCCCGCCTGCTCCTCGAGCTTGCGGTTCTCGGTCTCGATGCCGTGAAGCTGGAAGGCACGGCGGACGATCAGGCCGAGCTGGTCGATGTCGACCGGCTTCTGGTAGAAATCGTAAGCGCCCGACGCGATCGCCCGAAGCGCGCTCTCCCGGGCGCCATGCCCCGAGGCGACGATGACCTTGGTGTCGGGCTTGAGCGACAGGATCGTCTCCAGCGTCGCGAAGCCCTCGGTGACACCGTTTGGGTCGGGCGGCAGGCCGAGGTCGAGCGTGACCACCGGCGGCTCCTCCGCCCGAAGCAGGTTGATCGCCGAGTCGCGGTTGGAGGCGACCAGCACCTCATAATCGTCATAGGCCCAGCGCAGCTGCCGCTGCAGCCCCTCGTCGTCCTCGACGATCAGCAGTTTGGCTCTCGTATCCACGCTCATGCCCGCATCCGTCCGATCTCGGTGAAGCTGGTCTCACCCAGCGGTAAAAGGATGGTGAAGCGGCTCCCTTCCCCCTCGCGGCTGTCGACTTCGATCCGGCCGCCCATCGCCGCGACGAGGCTGCGCGCCTCGAACGCTCCCACTCCGAAGCCGCTCTCCTTGGTCGAGGCGAAGGGCTGGAAGAGGCGGGTGCGGATGAAATCGGCCGACATGCCCTCGCCCCGGTCGATGATCTCGACGACGGCGTCGTTGCCGCGGGCGCCGCACCGGATCCGGACCGGCGACCCGCTCGGGCTCGCGTCGATGGCATTCTGAACGAGATGGGCAAGCGCCTGCTCGAGCCTCACCGGGTCGGCGACGGCGGCCACGGCCGTGCTGCCTTCCACCTCGACCGGGTGAACCCGCCTCTTGACCTCGGCCACCGCCGCCACCGCCTGGCGGAGCGGGATCGCCCGTACCGGCTCCGCCTCCACATTGCTGCCGCCGCGATGGAGTCGGGCGAGGAGGTCGTTCATCTTTTTGACCGAGCTGTGCAGGGTCGCGATCATGTCCTCGCGGAATTCGGGATTGTCCGCATGGCGCTCAGCGTTGCGGATGACGAGGCTTAACTGGCTGACCAGATTCTTGATGTCGTGGATGATGAAGGCGAAGCGCCGGTTGAACTCGTCGAACCGCCGCGCGTCCGCGAGCGCGTCCTGCGTGCGCGCCTCCGCCAGATAACTCGCCGCCTGGATTCCGACGGTTCTGAACAGGTCGAAATCTTCCCAGTCGAGGGGCCGCCGGACGAGCGGATGCTCGAGCAGGACCAGCCCGACCAGGCGATCGCCGTGGATGAGCGGCACCCCCGCCCAGACCGCCTCCAGCGCCGCGAGCGAGGCCGGCACGCGCAGCCCGGGGCCCTGCGTCTTCAGCCTCGCCGAGCCGAGACCGGTGAAGTCGAGGACATGGCCGCTGGTCTCGAGCAGCCGGATGAGCTCGGCGTCCTCGGCGGAAGCTTCCGGCAAATCGTCGCGCCAGTTCCAGCGCGCGGCGACGCTGAGGCGGCCGCCCTCGGGCACCAGCAGCAGCCCGGAGGGCGATTCGGCGATGTCGGCGATGGCCTTGATGATCCGCTCGCCGAGCGGCGCGTCGCCGCCGACCGTTCGGGTGAAGCGAAGCCATTCCTCGCGATAGTCATATCTGTGCTCGAAGAAATGCTTGGCGACGATCACCCGCGACCAGGCCCGCATCCGCCCCGAGGGAAGCAGGATCACAGCGGCGACGGTGATCGCGAAGACCAGCCCGACCTGCCCGATCCTCACCCAATTGCCGCCGACCACCTCGAGCGCCCGGCTCGCGGTCATCATCAGGATGAGATAGCCGAGGATGGCGATCAGCGACAGCGACTGGAAAGTGGCGGCCCTCGACAATTGCATCCGCCAGGCCGAGTTGCGCCGGCTGGCGAGGGCGAACAGCGGCACCAGCAGGGACAGGATCGCGCCCCTCATGGCGTAGAGGTCGTCGACGGGTCCCCGGGTCAGCCAGCCCACGGTATAGAGATGGAGGTCGTAGGCCCACATCCCCGCCAGCGCGATCATCGGCAGCCTTATGCCCCAGCGGCTCTCATGCGCCGCCTGCCCGTAGAGGTTGTGGACGAGGATGAGCGAGCCCGCGGCGATGGTGAGGCCGATCACCTGCGCGGTCGAGACCAGGGCCTCGTGGAGCACGGCATTGCCGGCGGAGGACGGAATGACCCCCGCGAGCGTGAGCTGGAGCCCGATCACTCCGGCGACCACCGTGTAGACGAGCTTGACCCCCCGCTCCCCGCGTTCGTCGGCGGCGCGGCTGACGATGGCGTACATGAAGCCGAGGAAGGCGAAGTTGCGCGCCGCTTCGGCGAGTCCGGCGCCGAGGCTGTGCGGCCCCTGCAGGGCGATGAAGATCGCCCAGGCCGACGTGACCGCGAAGGCGGCGACGAGTCGGCGGTTGCCGCGGTCCTCGTTCCAGCGGCGCAGCTGCCAAAGCGCGAGAGCCCCGTAGAGCAGCGCCGCCAGAGCGTGGGTCCAGAAGCCCAGCAGGACGATCATCGCGCCCCCTCCGGCCAAAGCACCACCCGCACCGTCTGGAGGAGGATCAGGAGGTCGAGGAAGGGGGTGTAGTTCTTGGCGTAATAGAGGTCGTATTCGAGCTTCTGCCTCGCGTCCTCGACCGAGGCGCCGTAGGGAAAGTTGATCTGCGCCCAGCCGGTGATGCCCGGCTTCACGACGTGGCGCTCGGCATAATAAGGCAGCCGCGCCTCGAGGTCGGCGACGAACTGCGGACGCTCGGGCCTCGGCCCGACCAGGCTCATCTTGCCGGTCAGCACCGTCCAGGCCTGGGGAAGCTCGTCGATCCTCAGCTTTCGGATCACCGAGCCGACCCTCGTCACCCTGGGATCGTCCTTCTGCGCCCAGACCGCCTTGCCGCCGACCTCGGCGTCCTCGCGCATCGAGCGAAGCTTAACGATCTCGAAATTCTCGCCGTAGAGGCCGACCCGGCGCTGGCGGAAGAAGGCCGGCCCCTTGCTCTCGAGCTTCACGGCAAGCGCGGTCAGCAGGATGAGCGGCGCGAAGACGAGCAGGATGACTCCCGAGACGACGATATCGAACAGCCTCTTGCCGGCGGCGGACAGCCGCCGTCCCGACGAAAAGCCGTCGGAGAAGATCAGCCAGCTGGGATTGACGCTGTCGAGATCGACCCGGCCGGTCTCGCGCTCGATGAAGGAGGAGAATTCGTTGACATGGACTCCGGTCGTCTTGATCCGGAGCAGGTCGGCCAGGGGCAGCGCGTTGCGCCTTTCCTCGAGCGCCAGCACCACCTCCGACACCCGCAGCCGGACGACGTGGCTGGTGAGGTTGGCGATGTCGTCGCGGTTGACCGAGTGCGGCACCGCCTGCGGCCCGTCGTTCATTCCGACATAGCCGGCGATCGCGAAGCCCGCCCCTTCCGTCCGCGCCAGCGCCTCCAGCCGGGCCGCCCGGGGCCCCGCGCCGAGCACCAGGATCCGGCGCTTGAACGCCTCGTTGCCGAGCGCCCGGCCGAAGACCATTCGGGCGGCGAACAGCAGGACGAGCGCGAAGCCCATCGCGTAGAGCAGGTTCGAGCGCCAGAAGGTGAGCGCCGGAAACAGGAAGAAGACCAGGGCCAGCAGCAATACGCCGAGCGAAACCGCCACCACCAGCCGGGCCGCGGCGAGACGCATCGAGCGAAGCGCGTCGATCCCGTAGGCGCCGACCCCGACCATGGCGAGCTGAAGCACGACCGCGAAGGTGAGCAGGTGCGGAAGCCTTTGGACATCGGGATCCGCCGCCTGCTCGATCTGCCAAAGGCGCAGAAGCCACCCCGCCTCCCCGGCCGCGAACAGCAGCAGGAAGTCGATCACGCCCAGCATCAGGACGCTGTGGGGGACGTAATGCTTGAACAGCCTGATCAAGGAGCGGGCGCCTCGCGGAGTGTCATTCTTCCGACAGGCCCTTAGTGTCGCTCAAATTGACAAAGAAAGCGTGAAAAGCGTCGGAACGGCGCCGGGCGGCGGGCCGGTAGAGGGTGAGCCGCGTGTGGCGCGAACAGGAATCCACGGTCATGTGGGGGCACAGCGAAGTGCGTAGGTGGCCATGCCGCTGAACGAGGAAGACGGCCGACGCTCACCGCGCATCGCGCGATGCAGTTTTGGAATAGGCTTTCATGGCGACTAGTACCGGCCCTTCCGGGAGAGCTGACGAGCCAGTGCCGATAATCTCCATCTTCTTCGGGATCGTCGTGCGCATGTATCACGATGAACATCCGCCACCGCATTTCCATGCCAGCTATCAGGGCTTCGAAGCCCTCGTGGGCGTTACAGATGGCGAGGTCATCCACGGCGCGCTGCCCCGGAAGGCCGCGCGGATCGTGCGCGAGTGGGCGCTGGACCACCGGGAGGCACTCGTGGCAAACTGGAAGCGGGGCGAGGCCCTGTTGCCGATGGAGATGATTCCTGGAGCCGACGCCGATGATTAAGCTGGTCGCCGTCCGGCCCTCCGGCGACGCCGAGCTCGACCTCGCTTTCAGCGACGGCGCGACGGGCCGCTGGTCCGCGGTGCCGCTGATCGAGCGGGACACCGAGCTGACGCGGCCGCTTGCCGAGCCTGCTTATTTTCGCAGAGCCTTCATAGAGGCTGGAGCGCTGTGCTGGCCCAACGGTCTTGAGTTGTCGGGCCATGCTCTGCACCGGAAGCTCGACGAAGACGGCAAGCTGGTGAAGGACGCGGCTTAGCCGGCAGCGGCAGGCGGCCGATAGCGAATGGGCTCATGCGAAGGCACGCAGAGGCTGGAACCTTGCTCGCCCTCTTCGCGGATGCCCCGGCCTCGGGACACGCGCAGTTCCTTCGCGCCTTTACGGCTTCGCGTGACCATCTGGAGCGGCAGGATCGGTGCCATCGAAGGCATTTGCAATGAGAACAAAGCAGGAATAATGTTGCCGTTAAGGCAGCCTTATGACTGCGAGTCGCTGGAGGCGGAAGTGATCGAAGTAACCCTTGTCGTCGTGCCGCCGGGCGGCGGCGAGGCCGAGTACAGCCTGCAGATGAACGTCCCGGCGCTCCCGCGCGCGGGCGATTACGTCACGGTCATGAGGAATCGCGAGGGGCCGGTCGCCGGAGCCGATATCGGCACCGAGGATTTCATCGTCCGCCGGGTCTGGTGGGCGTTCAACTATCCGGATGACGGCGCCTTGTACCATCTGGCCGGCGAAGGCCCGGTCGGGGAGGTGAGCGGCACCGTCAGCATCGAATGCGAGATGGCGAAAGGCCATTATTCCTGCGAACGCCACGTCAGGGCCTGCGGCCCGAAGGCCAGGCGCTTCGAGGCGACCGCCTATTGAAGGGGGCGTGGCGGACGGCCCCCTTGCCGCGATCGCGGGTTTATCTGAGCAGGCGTCCAGCCGGTGACCGCGACGCGCGTCGAAGGCTGTTTCGGTTCGCACAAAGGCACGAAGGCACGAAGGGGTGCCGTGCCAGCGGCGGCGCGGAGCGCCATTCCCACGCGAACGGGCTCATACGGCCGTGGAAACTGCCTGCGGCGCGTGCCTCGGCGCGGACTCTTTGTGCCTTCGTGCCTTCGTGCGAACCCCTTCAGCCGGCCGCGCCGGGGGTGGCCGGAGCCTCCCGGAGGCGGGCGAAGGTGGGGTCCCACCCTGCCGCCTCGTCGTCCCCGGTCGCGCCGTCGTTCCGGCGAAGGCCGGAATCCATGAACACGGCGTGTCAGGTTCTCCAGCCACCGTGTTCATGGATCCCGGATCAAGTCCGGGATGACGCCAGGTGTCCGGAATGACGCGAGGTGTCCCGGATGACGCGACGCGTCCGGGATGACGTGCGGCGCCGCGGGGCGGGTCTTGATGGAGACCGGTGTGCCGTCAATGTCCTATTCTCGGCCGGGTCATGAGCCGCCCGACCGCCACGCTGCGCCGCCGCTACGTGCGCTTCACGCGCTGGCGGCGGGCGCATTTCTTCCGGGTGCTGGAGGAGACGGGGCACGTGCAGATGGCGGCCGAGGCGGCGGGGGTTTCGCTCGGGTGCATCTACCGGCTGCGGCGGACGGAGGCGGGGTTCAGGGAGAAGATGGCGGCGGCGGTCGAGAAGGCGGACGCGCGGCTGGCGATGGAGGATCAGGGGGGAACGGCACCGGCCGGTTCGGGCAATCGCTGCCCCGAGGCGCTCGTCATCCGGCGCGGGATCGGCGGCCGGCTTCGGGTCATGGCGGCGGGGCGGCGGTGGTGGACGGCCCGGCACGACGCGATCTTCCTCGGCTGGCTGCGGGCGACGGGGTGCGTCGCGGGCTCGGCTCGGCGGACCGGCTTCACTCCGAAGACCGTGTGGAACCGGCGCGACCGGATGCCGGGCTTCGCCCGGGCCATGGACGACGCGCTCGAGGAGGCGCAGCCGCGGCTTCGGGCGAAGCTCATGGAAACCCGAAGGGACGGCGGGCCGGCGCTGGAGCCCGGAGCCTGGGACCCGCCCGATCCGGTCGAGTTCGACGTCGAGGAGGCGATGTGGCTTCTGAAATGGCACGACCGGCAGCGGCGGGGTTATTGAGGCCGGGCACGCCTTAGCACCTGGGCGGGCGGCGTCCCGCTCGGGGACAGGCGGGATCGGGGGGTGGCGGCGCGGGATCGCTTGCGACATTGGGGCGCTTCGACGGGCACGGGCAGGCTTGACGGAGGCATGACGATGACGGCGAGGACCCTGGCGGCGAAGATCGGGACGGGATTGCTGGCCGGAGCGGCCATGCTCCTGGTCGGCTTCGAGGTGGCGGAGGAGCCGGCCCGGGCGCCCGCGCAGGCCGAGGCGAAAGCCGCCGCCGCCGATGCGGCGCCCGTCATCGCGGCCTCGGCGCCCGCCCCTGCCCCGGCCGCGGTCGACCCGAACTTCACCGTCCGCCGAATCCTCGACATTCCCGGGCCGCTCAAGATGGGCGAATATCATTGGGACGAGAGCGGAGCGCCCGCCGA
>DASPJA010000012.1:0-14890 GCA_035628835.1 Allosphingosinicella sp. | reverse complement strand
GAGCTGCCCTTGAAGCATCCCGAGGCGTTCAAGCGTCTCGGCATCCGCCCGGCGCGCGGCTTCCTGCTTTACGGCCCGCCCGGCACCGGCAAGACCTTGCTCGCCAAAGCCTGCGCGCGGAGAGCGACGCCAATTTCATCGCGACGAAATCGTCGGACCTGCTGAGCAAATGGTATGGCGAGAGCGAGCAGCAGATCGCGCGGCTGTTCCAGCGCGCTCGCCAGGTGGCGCCCACCGTGATCTTCATCGACGAGCTCGACAGCCTCGTCCCCGCCCGCGGCGGCGGCCTCGGCGAGCCGCAGGTGACCGAACGGGTGGTCAACACCATCCTCTCGGAGATGGACGGCCTCGAGGACCTGGGCTCGGTCGTCGTGATCGGGGCGACCAACCGTCCGAACCTGATCGACCCCGCCCTGCTCCGCCCCGGCCGGTTCGACGAGCTCATCTACGTCTCCGTCCCGGACGAGGCCGGGAGGCGCAAGATCCTGTCCATCCACACCGCGAGGATGCCGCTCGCCGAGGACGTCGACCTCGACAGCCTGGCGGCCCGGGCGGAGCGCTTCACCGGCGCCGACCTCGAGGATCTGGTGAGGCGCGCCGGCCTGTTCGCGCTGCGCGGCTCGCTCGGGGCCAGCGAGGTCACCGGCTCCGATTTCGAGATGGCGCTGGACGAGACCCGGGCCTCGGTCACCCCGGAGATGGAAAAGGATTACGAGAAGATCCAGGCGAGCCTGAAGCAGGACGCGATGAGCACCGGCGGAATCGGCTTCATCTCGCCGGGAATGCTGACCCCGAGGGGCCCGAAGGGCGCGGAATAGGGGAGGATCGCTCCTCCGGACCCCTCTCGTCATCCTGAACTTGTTTCAGGATCCAGTCCGGAGCCCCCCGGGCGAGTGGAGACCTGGACCCTGAACAGTTCAGGGTGACGTCGGAGGGGTCGACCCTCACTCGCACTTCATCGTCGGCCGGTAGACCTGCATGGCGTTGGTGCCGCTGTTCCCGCCCAGGGTGATCCCGCCGCCGGGCAGGAAGATCCGGCCGCCGATCACCGCGCTGCCCTTGAGGCCGTGGACGGCGATCGGGAGATCCGGAAGCCGGGTCCAGCGGTCGGCGCGGGGGTCGTAGCCGTAGGTGTCGGGCGTCAGGCCCAGCACATGGGTCCGCTCGCCTTCGCCCCCGAAGACGAACATGCAGCCGGCATGGGCCGCGCCGGTAATTCCCCCCCGCGGCGCCGGCAGCGGCGCGCCTTTGCTCCAGCGGCGCGTCTCGGGATCGTAAATCTCGACCACCGCGACCCGTTCGGCCATGGCGCCGGGGCCGGTGCGGCCGCCGGCGACGATGATCTTCCCGTTGAGGGCGACCATGGCCAGATGATTGCGCTGGGTCGGAAGGTCGGGAAGCTTCTCCCATTTATCGGTCGCCGGGTCGTAGACCTCGAAGGCCGAGCCGCCGGGCGGACGGCCGCCGGCGACGTAGATCTTGCCGCCCAGCACCGCCTTGCCGCCGCCGCTTCGCGCCGTCGGCATCGGCGAGCGCCTGACCCAGCCGCCGGCGGCCGGATCGTGCATCCAGACATCGGCGACGAAGACCTCCGTCTTGCCGGTGCTCGCGCCCTCGATCTCGCCGCCGATCACGTAGACCTTGCCGCCGACCGCCGCGACATGCGTGTGGTGGATCGGCTGCGGAAGCTTCGGACCGAGCGACCAGCGGCTGGTCGCCGGATCGTAAATCTGGACGAGGTTCGACGGCAGCCGACCGGGCGGATAGCCGCCGAGCACCCAGATCCTGCCGTCGACCTCAGCGATCGAATGCTCGGAGCGCGGCAGGGGCATGGCCGCGCCCATGCTCCACCCCTCGAATTCGGGATAGGAGCCGACCGGCGCCCCCTGGCTCACCCGGTCGTTCCAGGTCTCGCGAAGCTCGCCCGCCTCGACCGGAGTCGACCGGTCGGGCGGCGGCGGCGGAGCCTCCGGCCGAGCCACCGCCTGGCCCGTCAGCTCGACGTCGCGCCCCTCGCGCCTGACGAGGACCGAAACCCGGTCCCCCACCTTCAGGCCCTGCATATATTCGCTGACGGCCTGCGGCCCGGTCACCGCCCTTTCCCCGACCCGAAGCAGGATATCCCCGGGCCGAACGCCCATCGCCGCGGCGGTTCCGCCGGGAAGGACGCCGGCGATCCTGAGGCCTTCGGAATCTTCCTCCAGTCCGACCCCGAGCCCCACGGCGGGCTGCGCCTTCTGCGCCGCGGCCGGGGCCTGCGCCGACTGCTGCGCCTGGGAGACGGCCGCGACCGACAGCGCCAGCGCCGCCGCGCCGGCCAATGCTCCGAACCTCGTTCCTGCAAGCCTGACCACGGCGAGCTCCTCCCTGCGGTTTGCGCCGATGCTGCCTCAGCGAGAGCCATTTTACCATAGGCCGAAAGTCACGATCTGCGAGGTGCGGTGGGCGGGAGAGACCTTGCCGCGCATCTGGGCGCCGCAATCCGGTCGTTCCGGCGGCGGCGGCCCCCGGTTTCGCCGGGGAGCATTACCCCTTCACCCGGGCCCACACCCACACGGTCAGGATCAGAAGCAGGGCCGCCGTCGCCAGGAAGGGGAGCGGCATCCACAGGCCGTAGAGCAGCACCCCGAGCGCGGGGGCGGCGATATAGGCGACTCCGTTGACCGAGGTGACCATCCCCGCCACCGCGTTCTGCTCGTCGGGGCGGACGGCGAGGGAGGCGCCGCTGGTGAAGCCGGGGCGGAACAGGCCGAAGCCGATCGAGGCGATCGAGAAGCCGAGCGTCATCCCGTACATGGTTCCGGCGAAGCCGGTCAGCGCCGTCCCCGCCGCGCCGACGATCAGACCCCACAGGACGAGCCGGCGAGGGCTCAGGGCGAGGAAGGGGATCAGGCCCCATTGGGCGAGCAGGGTGGCGCCCGCCCCGGCCATCAGGACGATCGCGATCGACTGCTGCGATTGCGCCGGCGGGACCCCCGAGCGGTCGATGACGAGGAAGCCGATCACTCCGAGCAAAGCGGCCTGGCCATGCCCTCCGACGACTCCGATGACGTGCCAGGGGAGCACCCGGGGATCGCGCCAGCGCAGCGGCGCCGGCGCTTCCTCCGCGCGCCCGCCGGCGGCGATGACCGTGCCCCCCATCGACGGATAGTCGACGACCCCGCCGCGCGCGGCCGAGCCCGGCGTGTCGTCCGGCAGTCGAAGCGCGACGAGGACGAGCACGGCGACCCCGATCGCGGCGAAGACGATCAAGGGCCCCGACAGTCCGAGCGGCTCGAAGATGAACAGGGGCGCGATCGCCGGGCCGATGATCGTTCCCAGGCCGAAGGACGAGGCGAGGGCGGCGAGATAGGCGGTGCGCTGCTCGCCCTCGGTGCGCGCGGCGATATAGGCCTGGACCGCGGGCGGCGAGGCCGAGCCCCAGCCGCCGTAGATCGCCCGTCCGAAGACGAAGACGATGAAGACGATGGTCGCGGAAAGCAGCCCGTGAAGCCCGGCGGCGAGGATGACGCCGCAGATCAGCGAGGAGGCGATGAAGCCGTAGAGGCCGAGCCGCATCAGCGCCCGCCGGCCCCTGTGGTCGGCCCGCCGGGCCCAGTAAGGCGCGGTCAGCACCCAGATCACCGCCGAGAGCGAGAAGGCGATGGCCACCCACAGGTCGGCGACTCCGAGCTCGCGGCCGATCGCCGGCATCAGCGACTGCATGGCGGTATTGCCCGACGCGGCGACCAGCATCACCGCGAAAAGCAGCGCGAATCGCTCCCTGGAAAGGCCGGCGGCGGAGACCATTTGGGGTCAAATCCTGGAAATGTAGCGTTTCGTCCCGGATTCGCCCCAAATCGGGCCGCGGGCCGCCTCGCCCTTGCCATCGGTGCGTTGATTTGCCAACGCACCTTGCTGAACCAATTACGGAAACCCCTCCATGACCTTTCCCGGCGAACAGGCTCAACGATCCCGCGCTTACGCCCGCCACGGCGCCAAGGGCGGCCCCTGGCTGATGTTCCTCAAGGGGTTCGTCAAGCACCCGGTGATGGTCGGCTCGGTCATCCCCTCGTCGAAGATGCTGATCGACAAGATGCTGGCGCCGGTCGACTGGGCGAATTGCAAATTGTTCGTCGAATACGGCCCGGGCGTCGGCACCTTCACCGAGAAGATCCTGGAGAAGCTGGCGCCGGACGCGGTGCTTCTGACCATCGACACCAACCCGGACTTCACCGCCTATCTGACCTCGAAGATCCGCGATTCCCGGCTTCGCGCCGTCACCGGCTCGGCCGCCGACGTGCGCGAGATCATGGCCAATTTCGGCTTCGAGCATGCCGATTACATCCTGTCCGGCCTGCCTTTCTCCACCCTTCCGCCGGGCATCGGCCCCAAGATCGCCGAGGAGACCGCCGAGGCGCTTCGGCCGGGCGGGGCGTTCCTCGTCTATCAATTCTCGCCCAAGGTGCGCGACTTCATCGCGCCCTATTTCGACCGCATCGACCGCGGCTTCGAATGGGTCAACGTGCCTCCGGCCACCCTCTTCTGGGCCTGGCGCGACTGACGCCCGCGCATTCCCCCTCCCTTCCAGGGAGGGGAAGCTAGGGCCTCGGCAGCCCCACGTCCTTGAAGTTGAGCCGCTTCGCGATCCGGTAGTCGGCGATGGCGACGATGAAATAGCCGATCGCCCAGCGCAGCCGGTTGACGAGGGTGCGGTTGCGGCGGTGGCTCGCCATCGTGATCGGCTCCGAATCCGCGACCTCGCCGTCGACGAACCGCCGCATCGCCGCGGCGAAGCCGGCATCGTCGATCCGCAGCATCATCTCCAGGTTGAGGAACAGGCTTCGCATGTCGAAATTGGCCGAGCCGATATGGACGACGTCGCCGACCACGAACAATTTGGTGTGGAGCTTGGTGGGCAGATATTCGAAAATCTCCACGCCGCGGCGAAGCAGCCACCAATAGGTGCTGCGCGCCGCCGCGATGGTCGCGTTATTGTCCGATCTGGACGCGGTGACGATGCGCACCCGCCCGCCGCGGCGGGAGATCCCGGAGAGGCGGCGAAGCATTCCGAGGCTCGGCGCGAAATAGGCGGCGATGAGGTCGAGGCGGCGGGCGCCGCGCATGTCCCGCCGCACCGCCCGCGCCCAGGGGCTGAGCCGCCGCGACGGGCCTCCGAACAGCCAGTGGAGCTTGCCGCTGGTGACGCTGCTCTGCTGCAGCAGCCGCCGGATGTCGCGGACCCGGGCGTCGGGGAGGGCCGTCCAGCGGAAGAGGCTGTCATAATAGCCGGCCAGGCAGGCGACTCCGTCGCCCTCGACTCGAAGCCCGATGTCGCGCCACGCTCCCGATTCGACCGTCCCGAAATATTCGTCGGACACGTTGAAGCCGCCGATGATGACCCGCCGGCCGTCCGCCAGCGCGAGCTTCTGGTGGTTGCGCAGCAAATAGCGGCGGCCGAATTTGGGGCTGAACTGGCAGAAGGCGATTCCCGCTTCCTGGAGCGGTCGGAAGAAGTCGCGGTTGGCGGTCGATCCGAAGCCGTCGACGAGCAGCGACACCTCCACGCCCCGCCCGGCGGCGGCGATCAGGGCGTCGCGCACCCGGGTGCCCGACTCGTCGTCCATGAACATGTAATAGAGGAAGCGCAGGCTCTCCCGGGCGTTGTCGATCAGCTCGAGCAGGGCGTCGAGCCGGGCCGGCCCCTCGGCGAGAAGGGTCAGCCGGTTGCCCGCCACTTCGAGCGAGACGCACGGCTCCTGCACTTCCAGCTGCCCCATGTGGGGTGCATGCGGGCCCCGGGCGAGGAGAGCAAGCCCCGACCGTCATCATTGACTTTCCGCCCCCCCGTCCGTATCTCCCCGGCTCCCCCCAGCAATGGTGCTTAGCGGAGCTGCTTCATGGCGCGCGTTACCGTCGAAGATTGTGTCGACAAGATTCCCAACCGGTTCGACCTGGTGCTGCTCGCGGCCCAGCGGGCCCGGCAGATTTCGGGCGGAGCCGAGCTCAGCATCGACCGCGACCGCGACAAGAATCCGGTCGTCGCCCTGCGCGAGATCGCCGAGGAGACGGTGAAGCCCAGGCAGCTCGAGGAGGCGCTGATCTCCGGCCTGCAGCGGGTCCAGGTCGACGACGACGAGGCTCCGGACGAGGTCGGCTCGCTCTCCGCCTCGGCCGAGGCCCTGCGCCTCACCGCCGCCGCCCCGCCGCGCAACAACAATGCCGGCGGCGACTACGAATAATCCTCCGGAGGGCTATGCCCTCTTCGAAACGGCGATAGGCCGCTGCGCCCTCGTGTGGCGCGGCGGCCTTGTCGTTGGTGCGGCGCTTCCCGAAGCGTCGGACGAGGCGATGCGCGCCGGCGTCGCCCGGCGGTTTCCCGGCGCCGTGGAAGCCGCTCCGCCACCCTTCGCGGCCGACGCCATGGCCCGGATCGCGAGCCTCCTGGCCGGAGGCAAGGCCGACCTTTCCGGAATCGGGATCGACCCCGAAGGCTCCGCGTTCGAGCGCGACGTCTGGCAGGCGGCGCGCCGGATCCCGTGCGGCGAGGTCCGCAGCTACGGCGACATCGCCCGCGAGATCGGCGCCCCGGGCGCCGCCCAGGCGGTCGGGCTCGCGCTCGGCCGCAACCCGCTTCCGATCCTCGTCCCCTGTCACCGGGTGCTCGCCGCCGGCGGCGGGAGCGGCGGCTTCTCGGCGCCGGGCGGACTGGCCACCAAGTTCCGGATCCTCGAGATAGAGGGCGCGAAGCGGGCGGGAGAGCCGGAGCTGTTCGAATCGCTGCCGATGCGGGTGAAACCCACCTGACCCGTCAGCCGGGATGACGGTTCAGGCCGCGTCGGTCTCGCGGTCGAGGTCCTCGCGGTCGACCCATTCCATGTCGCGCAGGCTGAGCGGACGGCCGTCGGCGGACTGCACGATCATCGGCGCGATCGGCTGCCGCGTGTAGCGGTCGACCAGCACGGGATTGCTCGGGTGGCCCGAAATCCACCTCTCCCCCCACTGGCGAAGCGAGAGCAGGACGGGAAGCAGGTCGCGCCCCTTGTCGGTCAGCCGGTAGGTGACCTTGCGCCGGTCGGCCGGATCGGGATCGCGCCGCAGGATGCCGTGCTCGACCAGCCGGCCGAGCCGGTTGGAGAGGATGTTGCGGGCGATTCCGAGGTTGGTCTGGAATTCCTCGAAATGCCTGAGGCCGTTGAACGCGCCGCGCAGGATCAGGAACGACCAGCGCTCCCCGACCACCTCGAGGGCGGCGCCGATGCCGCACTCGGCGAACACCTCCCGCAATTGCTCAGCACGGCTCATGGAGCGACCTTAGCTTTTTTCATCGCTGCAACATAAGACACAATTTTCCAGTTGCAAACTAAAACTGACCTGTCTATTAAGTTGCATATCGCAACTGAAAGGACCCGCCATGACCCGGCAGCTCACCTCCTCCCTGTTGGCGTTCTTCCTCACCGTCTCGCTGTTCGGCGGCACCGCCTTCGCCGCCGCCGGCGCCCAGTATCGCGCCGAGCCGGCCAAGCCGCCGGCCGCGGCCCGGATAATCGTCAAGGACGTCGCCTGGCGCTGCGGCGCCGGCGGCTGCGTCGCCCCCCAGGGCAACAGCCGCCCGGCGATCGACTGCGCCGCGCTCGCCCACGAGATCGGCACCTTGCGCAGCTTCACCGTCGGCGGGCGGCCGATCGAGCCCGCCGCCCTCCAGAAGTGCAACGCCCGCGCGCGCTGAGCGCCTGTCCGGACGAGTATCCCCGCCCCGTCCGGGCCGAGCCCGTCGAAGCCCCCTCCCTGTCCTTGCCCGGACGGAAAAAAGAAGCCCTTCGGCAGGCTCGGGGGCGAAACGGAGCGGGGCTCGCCGCGCCAAAAACCGACTTTTCCGCCCCGAATAGTGTTGCAACGCAGCACCGCCCCACCCCATGTTGGAGCGGTGCTTCGGCAATATGAACTTCTCGAGAAGGTAAGGGCCTACGATCCCGACGCCGACGAGGCGATGATCAACCGCGCCTATGTCTTCTCGATGAAGGCGCACGGCTCGCAGAAACGCGCTTCCGGCGATCCCTATTACAGCCACCCGATCGAAGTGGCCGGAATCCTCACCGATCTCCACCTCGACGACGAGACCATCGTCACCGCCATTCTCCACGACACGATCGAGGACACGGTCGCGACTCCGGAGGAAATCGAGAAATTGTTCGGCCCCAACGTCGCCCGCCTGGTCGACGGGGTCACCAAGCTCAGCAAGATCGAGGCGCAGAGCGAGAGCCAGCGCGCCGCCGAGAACCTGCGCAAGTTCCTGCTCGCCATGTCCGGCGACATCCGAGTGCTGCTCGTCAAGCTGGCCGACCGGCTCCACAACATGCGCACGCTCCACTTCATCGCCAACGAGGAGAAGAGGAAGCGGATCGCGCGCGAGACGATGGACATCTACGCGCCGCTGGCCGAGCGGATCGGGATGTACGAGTTCATGCAGGAGATGCAGACCCTCGCTTTCCGCGAGCTCGAGCCGGACGCCTACGCCTCCATCTCCCGCCGCCTGGAGCAGCTCCACAAGGGCGAGGGCGACCTCATCGCCCGGATCGGCCGGGGCCTCAAAGCCCATCTCGAGGCGCACGGGATCGAGGCGGAGGTGCAGGGGCGCGAGAAGCATCCCTATTCTATCTGGCGCAAGATGGCCGAGCGCCACGTCAGCTTCGAGCAATTGTCCGACGTCATGGCCTTTCGCGCCGTCGTCGAGCGCGTGGAGGATTGCTACCGCACCCTCGGCCTCATCCACCAGCGCTGGCCGGTGGTGCCTGGCCGGTTCAAGGATTTCATCTCGACTCCCAAGCGCAACGGCTACCGCTCGCTCCACACCACCGTCATCCACGACGAGCAGATGCGGATCGAGATCCAGATCCGCACCCGCGAGATGCACGCCACGGCGGAGCACGGGCTCGCCGCCCACTGGGCCTATAAGGAAGGCGACGAGGGCGACGCGGCGGCCCAGCATCCGTGGATCGACGATCTTCTGGAGATCCTCGAGCATGCGGCGACCGCGGAGGAGCTGCTCGAGCATACCCGGATGGCGATGTACCAGGACCGGATCTTCGCCTTCACCCCCAAAGGCGAGCTGATCCAGCTGCCCAAGGGCGCGACCCCGGTCGATTTCGCCTACGCCGTCCATACCGACCTGGGCGACCAGACCGTCGGCGCCAAGATCAACGGGCGGGTGATGCCGCTCAGGACGCCGCTCGAAAATGGCGACCAGGTCGAGATCCTGGTCTCCAAGGCCCAGCATCCGCAGCCCGGCTGGCTGAGCTTCGTCGTCACCGGCAAGGCGCGCGCCAAGATCCGCCGTTTCGTCAAGTCGAAGGAGCGCGAGGAGACGGTCCAGCTGGGCCGCAAGATTTTCGACGAGATCGTCCAGCGCCTCGCCCAGCCGCTCGGCTGGGAGGCGATCACCGAGGCTCTGAAGCGGCTCCATTATCATGACGACGCCGCCTTGATGGAGGCGATCGCCCTCAAGCGGGTCAGCGACATCGCGGTGATGGAAGCGCTGATCCCGGGCTCGACCGGCAAGGAGGGCGTGAAGCCGCCCCCTCAGCGCACCGCCATCTCGATCAAGGGCCTCACTCCGGGCGTCGCCTTCCAGCTCGCCGAATGCTGCCATCCCATTCCCGGCGACCGGATCGTCGGCCTGAGACGCGAGGGCACCGAGATCGAGGTCCACGTCATCGGCTGCGACAGCCTCGCCGACGGAGTCGACGCCGACTGGCTCGACCTCGCCTGGGGCGACGAATCGGACGGCGGCACGGCGCGCTTGTGCGTGGTCATCAAGAACGAACCCGGCTCGCTCGCCGTCATTGCCGGGATCCTCGGCCGCCACGGCGCCAATATCGTGTCGATGGAGCAGGCGAGCCGCGACGGCAGCTTCCATACCTTCCATCTCGACATCGAAGTGCACGACGTGCAGCATCTGATGCGGATCCTGGCGGCGCTTCGGGCCGCCGACGTGGTGTCGAGCGCGGAGCGTTTGTGAGGGAGAGTGCAATGATCGACCGGCGGACGATGATCGGCCTCGTCGGCGGGGCGGCGATCGCTCCGTTTCTGCCCGGCGCGGCGGCTGCGGCGCCCGCCGGCTTCGTGATGTGGCGCGACCCGGGCTGCGGCTGCTGCCTCGAATGGGCGAAACGGATCGAGGCGGCGTTCGGCAGGAAGCTGCCGGTGGTCAACGCTCCCAACATGGCGGCGGTGAAGAAGGCGCGGGGCGTTCCGGACGCGCTCCATTCCTGCCACACCGCGCTGATCCAGGGCGTGGTGGTCGAGGGCCATGTTCCCCCCGAGGACATCAAGCGGCTGATCGCGTCCGGGCGCAAGGGCGTCAAAGGGCTGGCGGCGCCGGGAATGCCGGCCGGATCGCCGGGCATGGACGTCGGCCACAACGTCCGGCAGCGCTATCAGGTGTTCGCGTTCGATTCGGCCGGGCGGTCCGCCGTCTTCGCCACCCACGGCTGAGGGCGATGACCGACACGCCCGCCTCGATGACCTATGGCGGCTATCTGTCGCTCGACCAGCTCCTCTCCGCCCAGCATCCCCTCTCCGACCATCATGACGAGATGCTGTTCGTCGTCATCCACCAGACCAAGGAATTGTGGCTCAAGCAGATCGTCCACGAACTGAAGCTGTCGCGCGACATGATCCGCCGGGACCGGCTGATCGAGGTCCACAAGGCGCTTTCCCGGGTGTCGCGGATCCAGGCGGTGATGACGCTCAGCTGGGACGTGCTCGCGACCATGACCCCGTCCGATTATACCAGCTTCCGCTCGGTGCTCGGCTCCAGCTCCGGCTTCCAGTCCGCCCAGTTCCGCGAATTCGAATATCGCCTCGGGCTCAAGGACGGCGGCCACCTCAAGTTCCAGGAGGAAGGCAGCGGGCCCTATGCCGCCCTGCTCGAGGCGCTGCACCAGCCGGGCCTGTGGGACGAGGCCAATGCCGCCGCGGCGCGGGCGGGGCTGGAAATGCCGGCCGCGGTGCTCGACCGCGACTGGAGCCGGCCCTACCGCCCCAGCGAGGCGGTCGAGGCCGCCTGGGCCCAGGTCTACCGCGATCCCGAGCGGCACTGGTCGCTCTACCAGCTGGCCGAGAAGCTGGTCGACATAGACGACGCCCTCGCCGGCTGGCGGCACAAGCACGTGGTGACGGTCGAGCGGATCATCGGCCTGAAACCCGGTACGGGGGGGACGGCGGGAGTCGCCTATCTCCAGTCGACCTTGGGCAAGCGCGCCTTCCCGGAGCTGTGGTCGCTCAGGACGCAGGTCTGAAATCCTCCCCATGCGGAGCATGGGGAGGGGGGACCACCCGAAGGTGGTGGAGGGGTCATTGCGCAAGCCTCGCCAGCTACCCCTCCACCGGGCTCCGCCCGGTCCCCCTCCCCATCCTCCGGACGGGGAGGGATCTCCTAAAGCCCCGCCTGCTCCCGCCTTATCGCCGCAATCTCCTCCGCCGCGATTCGCTCGCGGGCGCCGAGGCTGGGGTGGCTTCGGAACAGCTGCGGGAACCAGTCATATTTGCCGAGGTAGCGGCGCCAGAACGGGATCGCGGCGTTGAGGTCGTATCCGGCCGCCGCCATCAGCCTCAGCCCGAAGCGGTCGGCGGCCTCCTCGCGCTTCCAGACCGCGCTCGGCTTGATTCCGAGTCCGCGCAATATGCCTTCCTCGTTGCGCATCTGGCGATGGCCGAAAATGTTGTGCGAAAGCTCGTGGCCGAGGACGACGGCGAGCTCGTCGTCGCTCCTCAGGAAGCGGAGCATGGCGACCGTCATGACGACCGACCGCCCGGTCGCGAAGGCGTTGACCTGGGTGGAGCGGGCGAGGCGGACCCGGCCGAGGCAGGCGGGGAGGGAGCCGAGCCGGAGATCGAGCTCGCGGCCGGCCCGGAGCACCGTCAGCTCGGCCGGGCCGCTGCGCAGCGCCGTCTCCAGCTCCGCCTCGGCCTCGTCGGCGAGCCGGCGCCATTTCTCGCGCTTCGGCTCCGCCGCCACCGAGGCGCCGGTCGGCAGCGGCCGGCCGTTGACCGCGAGCAGGACGTCGCCGGCGACGAGCCCGGCCCTCGCGGCGGGGGTTCCGGCCAGCACCGTCAGAACGCCGGGCCCACGGTCGAGCCCGTAGCGGCCGATCATCAGCGGGCGATCGCCCGGCTCATATTCGGCGAGGTGGTGGAAGAGCATTCCGGTGAGGGGATGGCGCTCGCTGCACAGAGGCGCTCCGGCGAGCGCCAGCCGGTAGGCGACGAGGGCGACTCGAAGATCGTCCCGCCGAAGGGTGGTGGAGGCGGCGGCGTCGGCGGCGGCGGGAGCCGGCGCGGGCTGGGCGGTCGCGCCGGCGGCGCCCAGGCTGAGGGCTCCAAGCGGAACGAGAAGCAGCCGGCGGAGGCGATGACGGCTCGGGCCGGGCCTTTCACGCACGTGGGCGATCTCCTGAGCGGAACAAGAAAATGGCCGGATGAAGATGCTCCTCATCCGGCCAAAAACTCAAGACGGCTGACTAGCCCGCCATGGCCTCACGGGCTGTGCGGCGGATCGTCGTCGTCGCCGCCGCAGACGTCGGTCGCGGCGCAGATGCCGAGGATGATCGCGATGAGCGCGATCAGCGGAATGATCCAGCCGCCGCGAAGCTGCTCGCCCTCGACGGTTTCGGCGGCCGGCGCAACTTCCTGCGCCGCAGCGGCCGAAGCCTGCGCCGAGGTCTGTGCGGCCGCCACGGTCGGCGCCGTCATCAGAGCGACCGAGGCGGTCGCAGCAATTAGTCCCTTGAAACCCACGTCAGCTTCTCCCTTCGTACTCGAGCCTGATCTTCTCGATTTCGGGCTCTACCTAATCGGCGCTTCCGAGGCTGTCTACCCTCGAAAAGCGCCACCCGATTGGGAAAACCCGTTCCGCTCCGTACCCTTAGAGAAGTTTACGAAGCCTGACGCCGAACGTCGGGGCTGTCTTTTGGTTCATTCGCCGAGGGAGATCGAACCCGACTGTTGCAGGAAAGCGACAGTGCGCCCGAGATTTTCGTGAATTGGCTTTTGCGTCAGAGGGTTCCGGAGCAGCCGGCAGGCGGCGGGGTCTCGAGCCTTCGAGCGCGGGGCCGCGGGCCCGCCCGGCAACGGCGCCCCTATTCTCTCCGGCCTGCCCGTGCCCGGATGGAGGCGTCGCCGCCGCTGACGCCCGAGCCCGCGAATCTGGTTCACCGCTTCGGAACAAGAAAATGGCCGGACGAAGCAGCGCTTCATCCGGCCTTTTTCAGTGTGACCGACGATCAGTCCGTCTCAGCTCACGGGCTGGTGGGGGGATCGTCGTCGTCGCCGCCGCAGACGTCGGTCGCGGCGCAGATGCCGAGGATGATCGCGATGAGCGCGATCAGCGGAATGATCCAGCCGCCGCGAAGCTGCTCGCCCTCAACGGTCTCGTCCGCCGGCGCGACTTCCGTCGCGGCCGCGGCCGACGCGGCCGCCGAAGATTGCGCCATCGCGACGGTCGGCGCCGTCATCAACGCGACCGATGCGGCCGCAGCGATTAGTCCCTTGAAAGCCACTTCCGCTTCTCCCTTCGTACCCGAGTCTGATCGTCTCGATTTCGAGCCTTATCTAATCGAGCCGCTTGGGCCTGTCTATCCCGAAATGACCCGCCGCCGCAAAGACCGAAACGCACCTGCCGATCAACGGCTTACCGCGCCGGAGCCGGTTTCGGCGCGGCAAAGGCCCGGCCCCGGCGGCGGAACTTTCCCGCCCTGTTGCACGAAAGCGACACCTTGCGGGGATTGCCCGAATTGGCTTTTTGTTTCAGAGGGTTCGCGAACCCGACCTGGGGAGGAGTTGGTGATCCCTTTCTTTCGCCCGCCGCGCCTGATCGCCTTGCTGGCCGCCGCCCTGCTCGCCCTGACGGCGGCGCCGGGATGGGCCGCGGTCTCGATCACCTTCTATTCCAAGGAGCTGGGCTCGAGCTTTCCGCACGCCTTCGTCATCCTCGAAGGCACGCTCGACCGGGGCGGCCCGCGAATCGAGGAGGATTACGGCTTCACCGCCAGGACGATCAGCCCCGCCATCTTGTGGGGCAAGGTGGCCGGAGAGGTGATCACCGACCACAGCGCCGGCTACGTCAGGGGCAGCGACCGCCACTTCACCGTCACTCTCAGCGACGCCGAATATGACCGGGTGATGGCGACGATCGCCCGCTGGCGCGGAGCGAAGCAGCCCTCCTACGACCTCGACAAGCATAATTGCGTCCATTTCGTCGCCGAGCTCGCCGCCGCCATCGGCATGACTCCCGACACCAGGAAGCTGATGAAGAAGCCGCGTTCGTTCCTGGAGACGCTCACCGCCCGGAATCGCGCCTGGCTGCTGAGCCGCAAGGCGATCCTCCATCGCTCCGGCCCCGGCCCCAGGGTCGTCCCCCGCGCTTGACTTTTCGGCCGCCGCTCGGTGTTAGCGCGCGTGACCCGCGGCGCTCCCGCCGCCACCCCTTCCCAGAGTGATCCTGAAATGAACGCCCCCCGCTCCGAGCATATCGTGGTCGTCGGCCTCGGCTATGTCGGCTTGCCCCTCGCCGTCGCCCTCGCCCGAAGCTTCAGCGTCATCGGGCTCGACATCGACGAGAGACGGGTCGAGGAGCTGAGGCTCGGCGTCGACCGCACCCACGAGGTCGAGCCCGCCGCGCTCGCCGCCTCGCCGCTGAGGCTGACCAGCAGCGCCGCCGACGCCGCCGGGGCCGACATCTACATCGTCACCGTTCCGACCCCGGTCGACGGCGACAACAGCCCCGATCTCGGCCCGGTGATCAGCGCCACCCGAAGCCTCGCCACCCTGCTCGATCCGGCGCGCAAGCCGATCATCGTCTACGAAAGCACCGTCTATCCCGGAGTCACCGAGGATATTTGCGGGCCGCTGA
>DASPJA010000011.1:0-13072 GCA_035628835.1 Allosphingosinicella sp. | reverse complement strand
GCCAGCTTGGCGTCGCCGCCGCCGAGCCCCTCCCGCCCGCGCAGCGCCCGGTAGAGGCGAGCGATCAGGAACAGCGAGGCGAAGCCGACGACGGCGCCGATCAGCCGGCTGTCGAGCGGCGGCCCGAACCCGCCCCAGGCCGCCGCCAGCCCCGCGCCGAGCAGAGGCCAGGTGAGCCGGTCGGGCAGCCATTCATGCTCGACGTCCATCGCCGCCAGAAGGAACAGCCACCAGCCCAGCACCGCCGTCACCGCCGCCAGCGGAATCGGATGGGCGAGGATGGCGGCGATCCCGACCATCGCCGCCCCCGCCTCGGCGGCGAGGTGGCGCCGGTCGATCCGGCTCCCGCAATGGCGGCATCGCCCGCGGGCCAGCGACCAGCTCAGGATCGGCACCAGGTCGCGCGCCTCCAGCGTCCTGCCGCATTTGTCGCAGGCGGAACGGCCGGCGACGACGCTTCGCCCCTGCGGCCAGCGGATCAGGACGGTGGCGAGGAAGCTGCCGATGGCGGCGCCGAGGATGAAGGCGAGCGCCGTCCAGGCCGCGTCCGCCGGCGCCGGCAGACCCGTCACGGCCCGGCGGCGGCGGCGAGCGTCCGCTGCGCCTGGACGAGGTGCGGCCGGTCGATCATCCGGCCGTCGAGCGACAGGGCCCCCGCCCCGGGATTGGCCTCGAACGCCGCCACCACCGCTTGCGCATGAGCGACTTCGGCCGCGCTGGGCGTGAAGGCGGCGTTGATGACCGGCACCTGGTCCGGATGGATCGCCATCATTCCGGTAAAGCCGTCGCGCCGCGCCCGCGCCGCATAAGCCGCGCATCCCTCGAGGTCGCGGAAGGCGGGATAGACGGTCTCGATCGGCGCCACCCCCGCCGCCGCCGCTCCGAACAGGCAGAGCGAGCGGGCGAGCTCGTAAGGCGGCGTGAAGCGGCCGTCCGGCTCGCGCGACGTCGCCGCTCCGACCGCCGCGGGCAGGTCCTCCGCCCCCCAGGTCAGGCCGGCGAGCCGCTTCAGGCCGCCATAGGTGCCGAGCTGGAACATCGCCGCCGGAGTCTCGGTGGCGATGGCGAGGATCTGGGCGGTGGCATTGCCCTGGCTCGTCAGCCGCCGGGTCAGCTCCGCGACCGAGGCTCCGCCCTCCGCCTTGGGCAGGACGATCCCGTCCGGGTGGCTCGAGAGGATGGCGGCGAGGTCCCTGTCCGCCTCGTCGGTTCCGAGCGGGTTGATCCGAACCCAGAGCTTCGCGGTGCTGTTGGCGTTGAGGAACGAAGCCACATGGCGGCGAGCCTCCGGTTTGGCGGCCGGCGCCACCGCATCCTCGAGATCGAGGATCAGCGCGTCGGCGCCGGCGCGAAGCGCCTTCTCCATCCGGTCCGGCCGGTCCCCTGGGACGAAAAGGAGCGACCGCAATTTCACGCCCTAACCCTCTTCGCGTCCTTCGCGTCTCTTCGCGTGAGGAAATTGGGGTCACGCGAAGGACGCGAAGATCGCGATGAAGAGAGGAGGCTCACGCCCGCTTCCTCTGGATCAGCGCCGTTCGCTCCGTGATGCAGACCAGTTCGTTCCTCTGGTTGAGCATCCGGTGCTCGAACGTCACGATCCCGGCATCGGGCCGGGACCGCGAATCCTTGAGCGAGATCACCTCCGTCTCGGCCCTCAGCGTATCGCCGATGAAGACCGGCTTGGGCATCCGCACCTTGTCGTAGCCGAGATTGGCGACCAGCGTTCCCAAGGTCGTGTCCCCCACCGACAGCCCGACCAGAAGCGAGAAAGTGAAGGTGCCGTTGACGACGATCCGGCCGAACTCGGTCGCCGCGGCATATTCCTCGTCGAGGTGGAGCGGCTGAGGATTGTGGGTCAGGGCCGAGATCAGGAGGTTGTCGGTCTCGGTGACGGTGCGGTGCGGCTGGTGCGCGATCCGGTCGCCGATCGTCCACTGCTCGTAGAAGCGGCCGGGCATCAGAAGGAGGGGCCCGGCAGACGAAAACCGTTCGGGCCGAGCTTGTCGAAGCCCTTCCCTTTCCCGCGGCCCTGAAAAAAAGCAGGTCCTTCGGCAGGCTCAGGACGAACGATCGTGCTCGCCCCCCTCATTCCCCTTGCTCCACCCGCACCAGCAATGTCCCTTCGCTCACCTGCGCGCCTTCCGCCGCTTCCAGCTCGGCGACAACCCCTTCGAACGGCGCCACCAGGCTGTGCTCCATCTTCATCGCCTCGAGAGTCAGCAGCTTCTGCCCCTTCGCCACCCTGTCCCCCTGCCGGACCTCGACCGAGATCACCCGGCCCGGCATCGGCGACAGCAGCGAGCCGTCGGAGGCGGCGCCGCCGGCGCCGGCGCCCGCCTCGCCCGGCCAGTCGAAGCCGAAGGCCTGGCCCCGGCAGAAGACGACGAGCCTGTCGGCATAGGTCGCCGAGCCGGCGGCCATCGGCGCGGGCAGGGCGCGGTCGATGATCCGGGTTTCGCCCCGGTGGGAGATGGCGACGCGCAGATCCTCCCGCCCGTTCAGCCGGAAGCCTTCCAGCCGCCGCCACGGATCGTCCTCCCGGCCGCCCTCGCCATAGTCGGTCGCCGCCGTCGCCGCCGCGGCCAGCCGCCAGATCGGCTCATCGGGTTCCGGCGCCGGAACCAGGGTATCGATGTGCCGCGGGATGAAACCGGTATCGACGCTTCCGGCGACGAATTCGGGGTGAGCGGCCGCTTCGGCGAGGAAGGCGGCATTGGTCCTGACCGGCCAGATCTCGGCCTCGTCGAGCACCCGGACGAGCTCGGCCAGGGCCTGGCTCCGCTCCTCGGAGCGGACGATGATCTTCGCGATCATCGGATCGTAATGGGGGCTGATCCGGTCCCCTTCCTCGACGCCGGTGTCGATCCGCGCCGCCTCGTCGAGCTGGAAATGATCCAGGCGCCCGGTCGAGGGCAGGAAGCCGGTGGCCGGATCCTCGGCGTAGAGCCTCGCCTCGACGGCGTGGCCGTCGATCCTCAGCTCGTCCTGGCGCCTCGGCAGCGCCTCCCCGCTCGCCACCCGCAGCTGCCACTCGACCAGGTCCTGGCCGGTTATCTCCTCGGTGACCGGATGCTCGACCTGGAGCCTGGTGTTCATCTCCATGAACCAGATGCGGTCGGCGCGGAGCCCCTCCGAAGCGTCGGCGATGAACTCCACCGTCCCCGCTCCGACATAGTCGACCGCCCTGGCCGCCTTGACCGCGGCCTCGCAGACGGCGGTTCGGGTCGCCTCGTCCATTCCCGGCGCCGGCGCTTCCTCGATCACCTTCTGGTGGCGGCGCTGGAGCGAGCAGTCGCGCTCGAACAGGTGGACGACGTTGCCGTGCGTGTCGCCGAACACCTGAACCTCGATATGGCGCGGCCGCTCGACATATTTCTCGATCAGCACCCTGTCGTCGCCGAACGACGCCGCCGCCTCGCGCCTGCAGCTCGCCAGCATCTCCTGGAACTCGGCCGAGGCGTTGACCCGCCGCATCCCCTTGCCGCCGCCGCCCGCGACGGCCTTGATCAGCACCGGATAGCCGATCGAATCCGCCTCCGCCCGCAGCCGCTCCGGCGCCTGGTCCTCGCCGAGATAGCCCGGAGTCACGGGCACGCCGGCCTCGCTCATCAGCTTCTTCGCCGCGTCCTTCAGGCCCATCGCCCGGATCGAAGAGGCTTTCGGCCCGACCCAGATCAGCCCGGCCGCCTCCACCGCCTCGGCGAACTCGGCGTTTTCGGAAAGGAAGCCGTAACCCGGGTGAATCGCCTCGGCGCCGGTCGCCTTGGCGGCGGCGATGATCTTCTCCCCTACCAGATAGGATTCGCGGGCGGGCGAAGGGCCGATATGCACCGCCTCGTCCGCCTCGCGCACATGCAGCGCGTGGCGGTCCGCGTCGGAGAAGACCGCCACGGTCCGAACGCCGAGCCGCCGAGCCGTTCGGATGATCCGGCAGGCGATCTCTCCGCGATTGGCGATGAGGAGGGAGGCGATCACCAAGGCTCCTCCCCGGAACGGGGAGGGGGACCGTGCGAAGCACGGTGGAGGGGGCCCCGCCTCTGACACTCGCTCACGATCCCGAGAACCACCCCCTCAAGATTGTTGTAAACTTCTTCTGCAGGTATGCGCATCGTAACGAACCCCAGGGCCTCCAGCGCGAGATCCCTACGCCTGTCGCGCTCAGGCCGGTCGCCCCTATCGTGGGCTTCCCCGTCAACCTCGATGGCGAGCCTCGCCCCGAGACAAGCAAAGTCGAGCGAGAACGGGCCTTGCGGACACTGTTTACGAAACCTGTAGCCGCCCGGCCGCTGCTTGAGCGCCCACCAGAGAAGGCGTTCCGCCGGGCTCATGTCCTTGCGCAGCTCGCGCGCCAGCTTCACCGTGGCCGCTGGAGCGCCCACGGTTCGGTGCCGCACACGCCATTTTTGCTCCTCCCCGGAACGGGGAGGGGGACCGCCCGCCGCAGGCGGGTGGTGGAGGGGCCGAACGGTTTCCGGGGACAGGGCACCGGCCCCTCCACCAGCCTTCGGCTGGTCCCCCTCCCCGTTCCGGGGAGGAACGATCGGAGCATTCCCCACCATCACATCCTGAAGAGCCCGAACCGGGCCCGCTCCGGGATCGGGGCGTTCAGGCAGGCGGCGAAGGCCAGGCCCAGCACGTCCCTCGTCTGCACCGGGTCGATGATTCCGTCGTCCCACAGCCGCGCCGTCGCGTAATAGGGGTTGCCCTCGTCCTCGTAGCGCTGGCGGATCGGGGCCTTGAAGGCCTCGGCTTCCTCCGGGGTCCAGGTGTCGGCGTCCTTGTGGACCGTCGCCAGCACGCTCGCCGCCTGCTCGCCGCCCATCACGCTGATCCGGCTGTTGGGCCAGCTGAACAGGAAGCGCGGCGAATAGGCGCGGCCGGCCATTCCGTAATTGCCGGCGCCGAAGCTTCCGCCGATCAGCACCGTCACCTTGGGCACCTGCGCCGTCGCCACCGCCGTGACCAGCTTGGCGCCGTCCTTGGCGATCCCGCCGGCCTCATATTTGCCGCCGACCATGAATCCGGAGATGTTCTGGAGGAACAGCAGGGGCGTCCGCCGCTGGCAGGCGAGCTCGATGAAATGGGCGCCCTTGAGCGCGCTCTCCGAGAACAGGATGCCGTTATTGGCGAGGATCGCCACCGGCATCCCCCAGATTCGGGCGAAGCCGCACACCAGGGTCGAGCCGTAGAGCGCCTTGAACTCGTGGAATTCCGACCCGTCGACGATCCGCCCGATCACCTCGTGAACGTCGTAGGGCGTGCGCACGTCGTCGGGGATGATCCCGTAAAGCTCCTCCGGGTCCAGCCTGGGCTCGACGGGGTCGGCGAGATCGAGGTCGGCCCCCTTGACCGTGTTCAGCCGCCCGACGATGCTTCGAACGATCGCCAGCGCATGCTCGTCATTGTCGGCGAGATGATCGACGACGCCCGATCTGCGCGCATGCAGGTCGCCGCCGCCCAGATCCTCGGCCGAGATTACCTCCCCGGTCGCGGCCTTCACCAGCGGCGGCCCGCCGAGGAAGATCGTGCCCTGGTTGCGGACGATCACGCTCTCGTCCGACATCGCCGGCACATAGGCGCCGCCCGCCGTGCAGCTCCCCATCACGCAGGCGATCTGGGCGATCCCTTCGGCCGACATCTGCGCCTGGTTGTAGAAGATCCGCCCGAAATGCTCGCGGTCCGGGAACACCTCCGCCTGGTGAGGCAGGTTGGCGCCGCCGCTGTCGACAAGATAGACGCAGGGCAGCCGGTTCTGGATCGCGATCTCCTGCGCGCGCAGATGCTTCTTCACGGTCGTCGGGAAATAGGCCCCGCCTTTCACCGTCGGATCGTTGGCCACGATCATCGCCTCGCGGCCGGCGACCCGCCCGATACCGGCGATCATCCCGGCGCCCGGCGCTTCGTCCTTGTACATGCCGCCGGCGGCGAGCTGGCCGATCTCGAGGAACGGGGAGCCCGGGTCGAGCAGCCGGGTCACCCGGTCGCGCGGAAGCAGCTTGCCGCGCGCGACATGGCGCTCGCGATGCTTGTCCGGCCCGCCCAGCGCCGCCTGCGCCACCTTCGCCCGAAGCGCTTCGGCCAGCGATCGGTTGTGCCCGGCGTAGCGGCGGTAAGCCTCGGACCCGGAGTCGACGCTGGAGGCGATGACAGTCATTACAATTCGCCCGTTCGGGCTGAGCTCGGGCGAACGGAGTGGGCGAGCATCACGCCGGCGCTCCGGGCGCGCGCTTGCGGATCAGGTAGCGATAGACGCCGAACAGGTTGATGAAGAACAGGACGACGTTGAGGCTGGCGATCGCTTCCTCGGGGCGGGGATCGAGAAAGCCGTAGAGGATGAACGCCACCGACGAGGTGGTGAACAGGACGAAGGCCCACCCCGTCGGCCGCCGGCCGAGGTCGAGCGCGACGACCAAAGCGGCGATGGCGGCGGCGATGGCGCCGTACCATTGCAGGATGAAGAGCATGTCCGGGCTCATGCCGCCACACCCGCTTCGCGGCCTATCCCGCATTTGCTCATTTTCAGGGTTCCCGTCATGGCGAGGCTGACTAACGGCTGCGCGGCGGGATGGGAAGTCTGGCGCGCCTCGTGATCAGCCTATATCGGCCTTGACCTGGATCAGTGCTCCGAAAGGCTCCGTGAATGAATCGCCCGCTCCTCCTCGCTCTGCTCGCCGCCACCGCCGCCTGCTCGCCGGCGGGGCCGGGCGACGGCCGCGAAGACTCGGCGCAAACGCCGGGCTCCGCCGTCGGAATCGTCGCCGCCTCGATGGACAAGGCGGTGGCGCCCGGCGACGACTTCTTCGCTTATGCGAACGGCGCCTGGGTCAGGAACACGCAGATCCCCGCGGACCGCTCCAGCATCGGCGGCTTCTACATCGCCGATCAGGAGCGCGAGCGGCAGACCCGCGAGCTCCTGAACGGCATCCTCGGCTCCAATCCGGCGGCCGGCACCAGCGAGGCGCTCATCGCCGATTACTACAACGCCTATCTCGATACGGACGCGATCGACCGCGCCGGCATGGCGCCCGCCAAGGCGGATCTCGACGCGATCGCGAGGATCGCGGACAAGAGGCAGCTCAGCGCCGCCATCGGCGGCACGCTCAGGGCCGACACCGACCCGCTCAACGCGACCAACTACAGGACGGAGAATCTGTTCGGAATCTTCGTGACCCAGGGCCTCGCCACGCCCGGCGAAACCCTGCCCTATTTGATGCAGGGCGGGATCGGACTTCCCGAGCGCGAATATTATCTTTCGGGCGACGGCAAGATGGCCGGGCTTCGCGGCCAGTATCGCGCCTATGTCGCCACGATCCTGAAGGCCGCCGGAGCGGCCGACGCGGAAGCCGCGGCGGGGCGCATTCTCGATCTGGAGACCAAGATCGCCCGGGCCCATGCCACCCGCGAGGAGAGCGAGGATTTCGCCAGGGGCGCGACGGTGTGGAGCCGCGCCGAGCTCGAGGCGAAGGCGCCGGGAATCGACTGGGCCGCGCTGCTGGGCGCCGCTCAGCTCGGCGGCGCCGCGAAATTCCAGGCCTATCATGCCGGAGCGATCCCGAAGCTTGCCGCGCTCGTCGGCTCCGAGCCGCTTCAGAGCTGGAAGGACTGGCTCGCCTTTCATACCCTGAACCAGCAGGCCAACGTCCTTCCCGGGCCGATCCGCGACGCCAGCTTCGCCTTCAACGGCACGGCCTTGTCGGGCACTCCGAAGCAGCGGCCCCGCGACCAGCTCGCCCTCAACGCGGTCAGCGAAGCGCTGCAGGACGCGGTCGGCAAGGCCTATGTCGACAAATATTTCCCCGCCTCGGCCAAGGCCGAGGTCCAGAAGATGGTCGACAACATCAAGGCGGCCTTCGCCCGCCGGGTCGAGGCGATCGACTGGATGGCGCCTACGACCAGGGCGGAGGCGCTGAAGAAGGTCCATTCCATCGTCGTCGGAGTCGGCTATCCCGACCGCTGGCGCGATTATTCGGCCCTTCGGATCACCGCCGACAACCCCTATGCCAACCAGAAGAACGCCGGCCTCGCCGAATATCGCCACCAGATCGCCAAGCTCGGCAAGCCGATGGACCGGAGCGAATGGTGGATGCCGCCGCAGCTCGTCAACGCGGTCAACCTGCCGGTCCAGAACGCCCTCAATTTCCCCGCCGCGATCCTTCAGCGTCCCTTCTTCGACGCCAAAGCGGACGCCGCCTTCAACTACGGCGCGATCGGCTCGGTGATCGGCCACGAGATCAGCCACAGCTTCGACAATAACGGCGCCCTGTTCGATTCGACCGGGCGCCTGAGGAACTGGTGGACTCCGGCGGACCTCCAGCGCTTCCAGCAGGCGGGCTCGGCGCTGGCCGCCCAATATGACGCCTACGAGGCGCTTCCCGGGCTTCGGGTCAACGGCAAGCTGACGCTGGGCGAGAACATCGCCGACGTCGCCGGGCTCGCCGCCGCCTACGACGCCTACCGCGCCTCCCTGGGCGGCAAGGAGGCGCCGGTGATCGACGGCTTCAGCGGCGACCAGCGCTTCTTCATCGCCTACGGTCAGGCCTGGGCGAGCAAGATGCGCGAGGAGTCGCTTCGCCAGCGGGTCCTCACCGACGGCCACGCGCCGGGCCAGTTCCGGGCGCTGACGGTGCGCAACCTCGACGGCTGGTATTCGGCGTTCAACGTGCAGCCGGCCCAGAAGCTCTATCTGGCGCCGGAGAAACGGGTCAAAATCTGGTGAGGTCAGGATGCGTGGCCCGATAGCCGCGAGACGGAGGCTCGGACGCAGCATGAAGTGGATATCGGGAATTTCGGCGGCGGCTGCGGCGGTCGCGCTGGCCTTCGGCCCCGTCGTGCAGGCGCAGAAGCCTCGGCCCGATGCGCCCGCCCCCACCGAAGCGCAAATCGCCGCCTCCCCCGCCGTGAAGCGCCTGAAGGAACTGCTGGAGGTGGTGAACGGCGGCGACGCCGCCAGGATCAAGGCCTATGTCGAGGAGGCCGCTGCGCAGCCTGGGCCCGGCTCTGTCGCCTACGTGCGCGATCTTTATCGCCGCAGCCGCGGGCTCGATCTTGTGCGCGTGGCGACGGTGGAGGACGATGGCATCGTCGCGGTCGTTCGAAACAGGCTCACGGGCGATGAGCAGGCGCTCTCCCTCAAGGTAGAGCCCCAGGCGCCGCACCGGGTCACGTCCCTGAACGAGGGTCCTCTCGAGCCCGCCGCTACTCCGGTCCCGGCCTCCGAGGAAACGCAGCTCCGGCAGATCGGCGCCTGGCTGAAGCGCCTCGGCGACGCGGAGGTCTTCTCCGGGGTGGTGCTGATCGCGAGGGACGGCAAGCCGGTTTTCTCGCAAGCCCATGGCTATGCGGATCGGGACAGGAATATCCGCAACACGCTCGACACGCCTTTTCTCCTCGGCAGCATGAACAAGCTCTTCACCGGCCTCGCCATCGGCCGGCTCGTCGAGCAGGGGAAGCTCAGCTACGAGGATCCGCTTTCGAAGTTCGTTCCCGATTTTCCGGATCCGGAGAGCGCCGGGCGGATCCGGATCAAGCATCTGCTCAGCCACACCTCCGGGCTCCCCAGCTTCAACCCGTCTTTCTCCCTTCCCGGCGATAGCACGGTCACCGTCCAGGCGACCCTCGACTCGATCAAGAAGGAGCCGCCCAGGTTCGAGCCTGGAACGAAATGGTCCTACAGCAACACCGGGATCCAGCTTCTCGGCCGGGTCATCGAGGTCGTCACCGGGCAGGATTATTACGAATATGTGCGCAAGCACGTCTACCGGCGGGGCGGGATGAAGCGGGATCCGTTCCCGGATTACAGCCGGGGCGGAGTGGCGATGGCGCAGCCTTACGAGATCGAGTGGGACGGGGGCCGGCCGCGCTGGGCGAACCAGATGGCGGTAACCTCCCGGCGCGGGGGCCCGGCGGGCGGCGGCATCGCGTCGGCGCTCGATCTCCTCAGGCTGGGCAACGCGATGAAAGCCGGGCGGATCGTCGAGCCCGGGACTCTTCGCCTTCATTCCAGCGCGAAGCCGGAGCTCGCGACGGAGCATTACGGCTACGCCTTCTCGGTGCGCGCGAGGATGGCCAAACGTCCACTCGTCGGCCACGGCGGCAACGCATTGGGGCAGTGCACGGAATTCGGCGCACTCACCGACACCCCCTACACGATCGTCGTCCTTTCCAACCTGACCGGGGGCACCTGCATGTCGGTAACCGGAAAGATCCTGCAGATCCTGCAGCCGACCAGACCGCCTTCCGCCTGAGCTCCAGGCCGGCGCGACGCCGCGCTCGGCGCCCTACCCCGCCCCGATCAGCTCGCGCCCGATCAGCATCCGCCTTATCTCGTTGGTCCCGGCGCCGATATCGAGCAGCTTGGCGTCGCGCATGAAGCGCTCGACCGGCCAGTCCTTGGTGTAGCCGGCGCCGCCCAGGGCCTGGATCGCCTCGAGGCTGACCTTCACCGCGCTTTCGGAGGCGAGCAGGATCGCTCCCGCCGCGTCGAAGCGGGTGGTCCTGCCCGAGTCGCAATTCTTGGCGACCGTATAGACGTAAGCCCGCGCCGAATTGAGCGCGACATACATGTCCGCCACCTTCGCCTGCATCAGCTGAAAGCTTCCGATCGGAGTCCCGAACTGCTTGCGCTCGCGCACATAGGGCAGGACGACGTCGAGGCAGGCCTGCATGATCCCGAGCTGGATCCCGGCCAGCACCGTCCGCTCGTAGTCGAGCCCCGACATCAGCACGCCCACGCCGCCGTTGACCGGCCCCATCACATTCTCGTCCGGGACCTCGCAATCGTTGAAGACGAGTTCGCCGGTCGGGCTGCCCCGCATCCCCATCTTGTCGAGCTTCTGCCCCAGGCTGAAGCCGGGCATGTCCTTCTCGATCAGGAAGGTGGTGATGCCGCGGCTGCCCTCCCCCGTCTTGGCGTAGACGACCAGGGTGTCGGCATGATGGGCGTTGGTGATCCAGAATTTGGTGCCGTTCAGGACATAGCCGCCCTGCACCTTTTCGGCCCTCAATTTCATCGACACCACGTCCGAGCCGGCGCCCGCCTCCGACATGGCGAGCGAGCCGACATGCTCTCCCGAGATCAATTTGGGCAGATATTTCGCCTTCTGCTCCGGGCTCGCCCAGCGGCGGATCTGGTTGATGCAGAGGTTGGAATGCGCTCCGTAGGAAAGGCCGATCGAGGCCGAGGCCCGGGCCACTTCCTCCTGCGCGACGACATGCTCGAGATAGCCGAGCCCGAGCCCGCCATAGTCCTCCTCGACGGTGATGCCGTGGAGGCCGAGCGCGCCCATTTCCGGCCACAGCTCCCTCGGGAACCAGTCGTCCGCGTCGATCTTCGCCGCCAGCGGCGCGATCCGGTCGGCGGCGAAGCGCCCGGTGGTGTCGCGGATCGCGTCCGCCATCTCGCCGAGCGCGAAGTCGAGCCCGATACCGGCCATTGCATGATCTCCCGTTTCGGCGCGGCCCTAGCAGAGGGGCCCGGATTTGAACAAGGCGGGGGAGGCCACTATGTGCGTCCTTCGATACGGGCCTTCGCCAGGCTCAGTCCCTACTCAGGATGAGCGGGTGGAGAGCGACGGCCATCCTTACCCGCTCATCCTGAGTAGCCGCTGAGCGAAGTCGAAGCGGCGTATCGAAGGACCGCACAGGAGCCCTCATGTCCACCACCCAAGACCCCATCGTCATCCTCTCCTACGCCCGCACGCCGATGGGCAGCTTCCAGGGCGCCCTCGCCGGCGCCAGCGCCACCGAGCTCGGCGCCGCCGCCGTCCGCGCCGCGGTCGAGCGCTCCGGCGTTTCGGGAGAGGAGGTCGACAAGATCTTCATGGGCTGCGTCCTCCCCGCCGGCCTCGGCCAGGCGCCCGCCCGACAGGCGGCGCTCGGCGCCGGCCTCCCCCGCTCGACCGAGGCGACCACGGTCAACAAGGTCTGCGGCTCGGGCATGCAGGCGGTGATGTTCGCCCACGACATGCTCGCCGCCGGCTCCTCCGAGCTGATCGTGGCGGGCGGCATGGAGTCCATGTCCAACTCCCCCTATCTGATGAAGAAGCACCGCTCGGGCGCGCGCATCGGCCACGACACGGTCTACGACCACATGATGCTGGACGGCCTCGAGGACGCCTATGACTCCGGCCGGGCCATGGGCACCTTCGCCGAGGACGCGGCGCGCGAATATCAGTTCACCCGCGGCGACCAGGACGAATATGCGATCGAGTCGCTCCGCCGCGCCACCGAGGCGATCAGATCCGGCGCCTTCGAGCGCGAGATCGTGCCGGTCACCGTCAAGAGCCGCAAGGGCGAGGACGTCGTCGCCATGGACGAGCAGCCCGGCAAGTCCAACCCGGAGAAGATCCCCGGCCTCAAGCCCGCTTTCGCCAAGGACGGCACCATCACCGCCGCCAACGCCTCCTCCATCTCCGACGGCGCCGCCGCGCTCGTCGTGACCCGCCAGAGCGTCGCCGACCGCCTCGGCGTCAGGCCGGTCGCGCGCATCGTCGCCCACGCCGCCCACGCCCAGGCGCCCAACCTGTTCACCAGCGCCCCAGTCCCCGCCGTCCGCAAGGCGCTCGGGAAAGCCGGCTGGAGCGTGGGCGACGTCGACCTCTACGAGGTCAACGAGGCCTTCGCCTGCGTCGCCATGATCGCCATGCGCGACCTCGGAATCCCCCGCGAGGCCCTCAACGTTCACGGCGGCGCCACCGCGCTGGGCCATCCGATCGGCGCGTCGGGCGCCCGCCTGCTGGCGACTTTGCTCTCGGCGCTGGAAACCCACGGCCAAAAGCGAGGCTTGGCCACCCTCTGCATCGGCGGCGGCGAAGCGACGGCGATGGCGGTGGAGCTGGTGGATTAATCTCACATCAGTCTAGGGCTTCCAATGAGCCAGAAGATCGAGCAGCAACGGCGTGGTGAAAAGTCGGCCGCTAGAGTCGATCCTGTGTTATCTGAATCGGAAGGGGATTCCCAACCGGGCTGAGGTGTGATTCAAGCTGCTGGCTGGGGATGGAGGCCAGCAGCGATGGTCAGGCCTTATTCGAACGATTTGCGGGAGCGGGTGGCTCGGTCGGTTTTGTCGGGGCGC
>DASPJA010000010.1:0-33332 GCA_035628835.1 Allosphingosinicella sp. | reverse complement strand
CCCTCGTCGCTGTAATCGTGAAGCGCGCGCACCGAGACGTCCGCTTCGTAGCCGGCCTCGAGGAGCAGTCCCGCGGTGTTGGGGCCGACGCCGTAGCGCCCCGCCCGGTAGACGAGGGGCCGGCGACCGAAGGCGGATTCGATCGTCGCGGTCAGATTGGCGATCTTGGCCCGTTCCAGCGAGATCGGAAGATTTCCCACGAAGCTGTTGAAAGTGATAACTTCTTCATCGTGGGGCGGGTTGACCCAGGGATGAAGCTGGGTGCCGACGGAGATTTCGTCCCGCTCGAGCCACTCGCGAAGCATGGCGACGGACGCCGGGTCGGTCGCGATCGGATGGTCGACGAGATGGACGCATTTCACGCCCCGGCGTCGAAAGCGCTCCTGCAGGTCCGGCATCGCGGCCATGTGGGTCGTCGAGCGATTGTCGCGGCTTCGGACTTCGCTCCAGTCGAACTCCTCCTCGGTGTCGCAAAAGACGGTGAAGCGGCGCCCGAAGCTTTCGGGAAGCTCGATATAGGAGCCCTCCGGCGGCGGCTGGTCGAGACGGCCCACCGCCTCCTAACCGTTCCGGCCGGACGAGCGTTCCGCCGGCTCGAGCGGCGGCAGAAAGAGGAAGAAGCGGGCGGCGCCGATCTGAAGCGCTCCTCCGACCGCCTCGGCGAGGTTGCGGACCAGCCTCAAAGCGAAGCCCAGGCCGAGCGCCGGAGCGCCGGGCCAGTCGCCGTCGGGGCTGTAGCCCGGGTCGAGCAGGGCGTTCTCGTCCAGCCCCTCGATCGCCCGCGGCCGGTCGATCGACAGGCACAGCATCTTGCGGGCGCCGTCCTGCCCCATCGCCATCGTCGCGGTGATCGTCTCGCCCTCGCCCGCGAGGCCGATGGTGGCGGCGAGCATTCGGGCGAACATCCGCTCGGCGGCGTCGAGCTCGACCTTGGCGTCGGGAAGATCGCGCTCGATCTCGATAAGGATTCGGCTGCCGCGCTGGCGGGCGACCCGCTCATAGGCGTCGTGGAGCCGGCAGAGCAGAGCGACGGCGTCGACCGAGCTCTCGGCGAGCTGGAGCCGCTGGGTCTCGATCCGCGCCGCCGTGTCGAGATCGTCGACGGCGGAGAGCAGCCGGCGAGCCTGGTCCATGATGTCGGAGGCGCGCGAGCGGTAGCTGAGCGCCGCCGGGCCCATATACTGGCCGTCGATCATCTCGGCGAAGCCGATGATGGCGTTGAGCGGGGTGCGCAGCTCGTGGATCAGCTGGCGCAGCGAATCGGCCGGTAGATCGGTGCCGAACAGGCCGGTCGGCGCCTCCGCCTGGGCGCCATGCGCGACCTCGTCCAGGCGGGGACGCCGGGCGCTGCCGCGATAGCCGAGGAAATTGCCCTGGGCCGCGTCGAAGAAGGGCACGCCCGAAATCCGCCAGTCGCCGGAGGCGGCGCCGCCGCCGGGGACGCTGAAGCGGGCGTCGCGGAACGGCGCCCGTTTCTCGAAGGCGCCCGCGGCCTGGCCGTCCACCCCATATTGGCCCCGCTCCGCGATGGAGGCGATGCTCTGCCCGACCAGCGGCCCGCGCGGGGCGCCCTCGATCCACAATATGACCCCGTCCGGACCGGTTTCCCACTGGAACTCCTCGACCGGGCCGGGCGCGATCGCCGCCGCGGCGCCCGCCGAGTCGCGGCGGCGACGGAAATTCTCGATTCGAGCGACGAGGTCGCGGATCTGCGCCTCGCTCCGCTCCGCCAGCGGGGTGAGGCTCTCCTCGGGCGCGGCGGCGACGTCGCCGCTCAGCGCGAAGTCGCCGGGCTGGAAGGCGGCCAGTGCGTGGACGACGTCGAGGGGGAGGTCGCGGCGATGGCGAAGCAGCCCGCGGGCGACCGGCCCGAGGCGCGGCAGCAGATCGAGCCAGGCGCCGCCGTCGAGGCGGGCGCCGGCCATCAGAGGCGCCGCGACCGCGGGCAGATCGTCGGCGAACAAGGCGAGCGCGGCCGGGCTGATGCGCCGGCCCGCCAGGGTGCGGGCGACCTCCCGCCGGGTCTCGGCCGGAACCCGCTTCCTGTTCTCGGTCAGCCAGCCGAGCGCCTCGGCCTGCCGGTCGCCGGCGCCGCGGTCCTGGGCGATCAGGTCGACGAGCTGACGCCATTTGGCCGCGAGCGCGGAGGGCTGCGCCTCGCTCTGCCTGAGCACCGTCGCGATCATGTCGTCGAAACGCAAGCGGCCAAGCCCTTCGTGGACGGGCCGAATGCCGGCCCCGGCCAATCGTTAACGCGACCTCCGGGCCAGCGGAAGGGGGGCTTTTGGAAGCCGTCGCAATATGGGACGCGCCCGATGCGGGGCGCCATCAAAAAAAAGGGGCGCCGGATGGTCCGGCGCCCCTGCTTTTCCCTGCGGCCGCGAAGGCTCAGGCGCCGCTGCGCGCCAGCCAGGCGAGCCAGAAGGCGCCGAGATTCTGCCGCGGTCCGGTCAGCGACCTGAAGGCCGCCTCGGCGCCGGCCCGGTCGCCCGAGGCGAGCAGGGCCATGGCGAGCCGGGTGTTGACGAGATTGGTGTCGACCCCGCCCTTGGTCAGAGCGGCGCGGTAGAGCGCGATCGCCTTGGCATGCTCGCCATAGCCGTAAAAGGCGTCGCCGATCTTGAGCGCGTTGACGCCGGTGGCCGCCGCCATCGCCTTCGACTCCTCGCCGCCGAGCGAGGCGCGGTCGCCGGCCATGCGGGCGTTGGTGAGCCGGACCAGCTCGGCGAAGGCCGCCTTCTTGGGGTCGATCATCCGCTTGGCGATGCCGTCGTCGAGGACCGCCTTGGCTTCGGCGTAATTGCCCGCTTTGTAGAGACCGTCGATGAGGTCGTACCAGTCGCGCTCGCCGGCGAGGGCGTTGCTGGCGCGCATGAAGCGAAGCACGTCGAGCTCGGCGGCCGCGTCGAGATTGTTCGTGTCGCGGAAGATGAGGATCGAATCGCGCCAGTTCTCCTTGGTCGGATAAGCGGCGACGAGGTCGCGGCTGAGCTTCTGCGAGGCCTCGCGAAGCGCCGGATTCTGGCGCCCGTCGAACGCGAGCTTCAGCGCATATTTGTACCAGCTCTCGTCGACCGTCTGGCCGGCGGCGCGCTTGGTCTCGATCGCCCGGGTGATGAGCTGAACGGCTTCCGCCGGCTTCTTGAGGTCGTTCTTGATCTGGGCGAGGTTGATCATCGCCTCCGGGTCGTTGGGGCTGAGCTCGACCACCTTCGCGTAGGCGGCCTCGGCCTTCGCCTTGTTGCCGGCATTGTTCGCGAGAACCGCCTGGTTGCGGTAGATGATCGGCAGGTTGGCGGCGTCGAGCTGACCGCTGGCGAGCAGATTGTCGAATCCCTGCGACTGGAGCGCGACATTGTTCGTGCCGAGGCCGATCTCGACCTGGAAGCGGCCGATCGCGTAGCGGCCGCCGGGGCTGGTGGCGGCGGCGGTCGCGGCCGGCAGAGCGGCCTGGGCTGCCGCCCAGTCCTTGGCGGCGATCGCGGTCTGGACCGGCAGGAGCGCGGCGCGTTCTTCCTTGGTCAGGGTCGGGCCCTGAGCCGCGGCGGCGGCGTCGCCCTTCTTGCGCTTCTGCGCGTCCGCGGGCGCCGTCGCGACCACGGAGGCGCCGGCGAGCGTGAGAGCGAAGCCGAGCGCGGTCCTGGAAATGGATTTCATAGATTGCCTCCTGTTGACCGCGCCTGGAGCTAAGCGGCCCTGGTTCGAAACGGGGTGTGAGGCGGCCTCTACCGCCAAATGACGATCGTTTCTAGCACCGGCGCGCTGAATGGCCCTTGAACCGCTCCGCTCCGAAACGCCTTGGATTGCAGCGGCTTGCAGCGCTGAGCGTCATCCCGGCGAAAGCCGGGACCTCAGGGAGAGAAACGCGGCCTTTCCGGATCGAGGCCCGCGCTTTCGCCGGGGCGACGGAACCAGGCTGGCCTTTCCGCCGATCGTGCCTATTTAGGGAGGGCCTCGCGCGCGTACGCGTACGTGCGCGCGGGGTGGCGCCCGGCGGACCCTTCCGCTAAGCTCCGTCCGATCCTTTCCGCGCTCCGGCGCATCACGACCAACAATCAGGAAACTTCCCTTGGCCAGCGCCCCGCCGACCATCGACAGCCACGATATCTCTCCCGTCCAGATCGTCGAGGAGATGAAGACCTCCTATCTCGACTATGCGATGTCGGTGATCGTCGCCCGCGCCCTTCCGGACGTTCGCGACGGCCTGAAGCCGGTCCACCGTCGGATCCTCTTCGCCTGCCAGGAGGGCGGATTCGTCCCGGGACGGCCCTATCGCAAGTCGGCCAAGATCGTCGGCGACGTCATGGGCAATTACCACCCGCACGGCGACAGCGCGATCTACGACGCGCTGGCCCGGCTCGCCCAGGACTGGTCGATGCGGGTGATGCTGATCGACGGCCAGGGCAATTTCGGCTCGATGGACCCCGATCCGCCGGCCTCGATGCGCTACACCGAGGCCCGGCTGGCCAAGGTCGCGATGACCCTGCTCGACGATCTCGACAAGGACACGGTCGACTTCACCCCCAATTATGACGGCTCGCGAATGGAGCCGCAGGTGCTTCCCGCCCGATTCCCGAACCTGCTGGTCAACGGGGCGGGGGGGATCGCCGTGGGCATGGCCACGAACATCCCGCCTCACAACCTCGGCGAAGTCATCGCGGCCTGCAAAGCCTATATGGACGATCCCGGGATCACCATCGAGCGGCTGATGGAGATCGTCCCCGGACCCGATTTCCCGACGGCGCCGCTCATCCTCGGCCAGGCCGGCGCGCGCAGCGCCTACCACACCGGCCGAGGCTCGATCATCATGCGCGCCCGGCACGAGGTCGAGGAAGGCCGCGGCGACCGCCGCTCGATCGTTCTCACCTCGATCCCCTACCAGGTCGGCAAGAACACCCTCGTCGAGCGCATCGCCGAGGCCGCCAAGGACAAGCGAATCGAGGGCGTCTCCGACATTCGCGACGAATCGAACCGCGAAGGCGTCCGGGTCGTCATCGACCTCAAGCGCGACGCCACCCCGGACGTCGTCCTCAACCAGCTCTGGAGGCACACTCCGGCCCAGTCGAGCTTCCCGGCCAACATGCTCGCCATCCGCGGCGGCCGGCCCGAGACCCTGAACCTCAGGGACATCATCGAGAGCTTCGTCCGCTTCCGCGAGGAAGTGATCACCCGGCGCGCCAAGTTCGAGCTCGCCAAGGCCCGCGACCGCGCCCACATATTGCTCGGCCTCGTCATCGCGGTAACCAACCTCGACGAGGTGGTCCGGATCATCCGCGGCTCCGCCTCCCCCGCCGAGGCCCGCGCCGCCCTGATCTCGCGCGACTGGCCGGTGGCCGAGATCGCGCCCTACATCGCGCTGGTCGAGGCGGTCGAGAATGAGATCGAGGGCGACACCTATCGCCTCTCCGACGCCCAGGTCCGAGCCATACTCGAGCTCAGGCTCCACCGGCTCACCGGCCTCGGCCGCGACGAGATTGCCGGCGAGCTGAGGGAGCTCGCCGTGTCGATCGGCGAATTGCTCGACATCCTCGGCGACCGGGTCAAGCTCTACGCGGTGATGCGAGCCGAGTTCGACGAGATCGCCGAGCAGTTCGCCACCCCGCGCCTCACCGAGATCGCTCCCGCCTGGGACGGGATCGAGGACGAGGATCTGATCGAGCGCGAGGACATGGTCGTGACCGTGACCATGGGCGGCTACATCAAGCGTACCCCGCTCGCGACCTTCCGAGCCCAGCGCCGCGGCGGCAAGGGCCGGGCCGGGATGTCGACCAAGGACGAGGATGCGGTCACCAACCTGTTCGTCACCTCGACCCACACGCCGGTGCTGTTCTTCTCGACCGCCGGCAAGGTCTACCGCCTCAAGGTGTGGCGCCTCCCGGAAGGCGCTCCGCAGGCGCGCGGCCGGCCGATGATCAACCTGCTTCCGCTGGCCGAAGGGGAGACGATCTCCAGCGTCCTGCCGCTGCCCGAGGACGAGGCGGAGTGGAAGAACCTCCACATCATGTTCGCGACCGCCAAGGGGATCGTCCGCCGCAACAGCATGGACGCCTTCACCCGCGTCCCGACGGCGGGCAAGATCGCGATGCGCTTCGGCGAGAGCGACGAGAGCGAGGACATGTCCGACCGGCTGATCGGAGTCTCCCTCCTCACCGAGGAGGACGACGTCCTTCTCGCCACCAGATGCGGCAAGGCGATCCGCTTCGCCGCCACCGACGTCCGCGAGTTCCAGAGCCGCACCGCCGCGGGCGTCCGCGGGGCCCGGCTGCAGGAGGGGGATGAGGTCATCTCCCTCTCGATCCTCAAGGGCTTCCAGGCGACCACCGAGGAGCGCGAGGACTATCTTCGCCACGCCCCCTGGCGCGAACGGGCGGAGGACGCCCCGCCGCCCCCGCCGCGCGAGATGTCGGACGAAAGGTTCGAGCAGTTCCGCGCGGCCGAGGAGTTCATCCTCACCGTCTGCGCCAACGGCTACGGCAAGCGCTCTTCGGCCTACGAATATCGGCGCATCGGGCGCGGCGGCCAGGGGATCACCAACATCGGCAACCTCGAGCGCAACGGCCCCGTCGTCGCGAGCTTCCCGGCGCATAACGGCGAGCAGCTGATGCTGGTGACGGACCAGGCGAAGCTGATCCGGATGTCGGTGGGAGACACAAGGGTGATCGGCCGCGGCTCGGCGGGCGTTCGCCTGTTCCACGTCGCGCCCGGGGAGCATGTCGTCTCCGCCGCCCGGATCGACGAGGACGAGGAGCCGGAGAACGAGGCCGAGGCGCTGGTCGCGGACGAGCTCGGCGAGGCGCCTCCGGCCGCGGCGGCCGACACCGTGCAGCTCGACGACGGCACCGGCCCCGAGACCCTGCCGGACAGCCAGGAAGAGGATGACGCCTGATCCTTGCCTCCCCATTGCGAAAGCGATGGGGAGGGGGACCAGGCGAAGCCTGGTGGAGGGGTGAGCGGACCGTGATACCGAGCTTTGGCGGCTGAAGCCATCAGCCGGCGCCAGGTCACCCCTCCACCAGCTTCGCTGGTCCCCCTCCCCCCGGGCTACGCCCGCGGGGAGGCCAAGAGGATATAACTCCCAGGAAAATCATCAGCTGCCCCAGATAGTAGAGCAGCCAGATGGGCAGTCCGAGGTCCGCCCTGCCCGTCCCCAGGCGCACCGCGATCAGCATGTCGCTGATCAGGAACAGCAAGGCACCGGCGAAGACCAGCCGCCGGGGGAAGCGGCTCAGCAGGGCGCTTCCCGCCATGGTTCCGAGAAGGAGGGCGTAGAGGACGAACGGCCAGGCCTCCGGCCGCCCGTCGAGCATGGCCAGTGGAATGATGACCGCCAGGGCCGGGAGCATCACGGCGATGCCCAGGTCCCGCTTGACCCGGCCCGGACGCGGGTTACGCAGATAGAGCGCGATGGCGGCCAAGTGCCCAGCGGCGAAGGCGGCCGCGCCCGCGGCGAAGTCGATCTCGAGCAGGACGTCCCCGAGCGCGCCCAGCGCCATCACCGAGGTGAGCAGCCAACCGTCCGAATCGCGAGCCCGCAAGGCCGCCGCGAGCGCGAGCAGGCCCACGCCCGCGCCCTTCACGGCAATCATCGCCTCCGGGCCGAGCGGGGCACGCCACAGCAAGGGATAGCCCAACCCGAAGACGAGGCTCAACGCCACCAGCAGCCTGCCTGTCGCCCTCATCGCTTCCTCCCCGCCTCGAACCCGACTATCGCACCGCCGATGACTCACCAAGTCCACATCATCGGCGGGGGCCTCGCCGGATCGGAGGCGGCCTGGCAGCTCGCCGAGGCCGGGGTGAAGGTGCGCCTTTCGGAAATGCGCGGCTCGGGCGAGACGACTCCGGCGCACCATACCGACAGCCTCGCCGAGCTGGTCTGCTCGAACAGCTTCCGCTCCGACGATTCCGAGCATAATGCCGTCGGCCTCATCCACGCCGAGATGCGCCGCCTCGGATCGGTGATCATGGCCGCCGCGGACGCCCACCGGGTGCCGGCCGGATCCGCCCTCGCCGTCGACCGCGAGGGCTTCGCCGCCGGGGTCACGGAGCGGATCGCCGCCCACCCCAATGTCGAGATCGTTCGCGAGCGGATCGACGTCCTCCCCGCCTCCGGCTCGACCATCGTCGCCACCGGCCCGCTCACCGCGATGAAGCTGGCGGAATCGATCGGCGCCGCGACCGGCTCGGACGCCCTCGCCTTCTTCGACGCCATCGCTCCGATCGTCCACAAGGATTCGATCGATATGGAAGTCGCCTGGATGGCGGCGCGCTGGGACAAAGGGGGTAAGGATTACATCAACTGCCCGATGACGAAGGAGCAGTATCTGGCCTTCCACCAGGGCCTGCTCGACGGCGAGAAGACCGAGTTCAAGGACTGGGAGAAGGACACGCCCTATTTCGAGGGCTGCATGCCGATCGAGGTGATGGCCGAGCGCGGAGTCGACACGCTCCGCTTCGGTCCGATGAAGCCGGTCGGGCTCGACGATCCGAGGACCGGCCGCTGGCCTTACGCGGTGGTCCAGCTCCGGCAGGACAATGCGCTGGGCACCTTGTGGAACATGGTCGGCTTCCAGACCAAGCTGAAGCATGCCGAGCAGGTCCGCCTGTTCCGGACCATACCGGGCCTGGAGAGAGCGGAGTTCGCCCGGCTGGGAGGCCTTCACCGCAACACGTTCATCAACTCGCCCCAATTGCTGGACCGGACTCTGCGGCTGAAGAAGGCGCCCCACATCCGCTTCGCCGGCCAGATCACCGGCTGCGAAGGCTATGTCGAATCCGCCGCCGTCGGCCTCCTCGCCGGCCGCTTCGCCGCCGCCGAGCTGGCGGGCCGGATCCTCGCGCCGCCGCCCGCGGAAACGGCGCTCGGCGCCCTGCTCGGCCACATCACCGGCGGCGCCGACGCCGCGACCTACCAGCCGATGAACGTCAATTTCGGCCTCTTCCCGCCGGTCGAGGGCAAGGCGAGGAAGGCGGACCGGAAGCGGGCCTACACGAAGCGGGCGGAGGCGGCGCTGGCGGGGTGGATGGCGCTCTTGCCTCCCCATGCGAATGCATGGGGAGGGGGACCAGCGGAGCTGGTGGAGGGGTAGCTACCGCTTGGCGGCGAGTAGAATTGCCGTAACCACCGACTCCACATCCCTCATGACGTCTGCGGCGTCGAATCGAAGAACGCTCAGCCCCTGTTCCCGCAGCCACGCATCGCGGCGCCTGTCCCGGGCCGGATTGCCGCCCATTCCATGGCTGTCGCCGTCGACCTCAATGTCTAGTTTTGCCGAAGGACAATAGAAGTCGAGCGTGTAGGGCCCGAGCGGATGCTGCTTGCGGAACTTCAGCCCATCTGGCCGATGCCGGAGCAGCAGCCATAGGCGGAACTCCGGCGGCGTCGGTGCACGCCTGAACGCTCGCGCCCTGAGGACTGCGGCGTTCCTGTCGCTCCACCGGACAGTCCGCGCCATCTACCCCTCCACCATGCTTCGCATGGTCCCCCTCCCCACGGCTTCGCCGCAGGGAGGCAAGATGCTCGCCATCGCCCCTTCCCTCAGCACCTGCACTTCGGGCGCGCCCTGGGCTTCGGCCTCGACGCTTCATATTCCGCCGCGTCGAGCCAGCCCGACCGGTCCTTGTCGGCCCTGGCGAATTTCTCGGCGGTGCCGGCGGTCCATTCCTCGAAGCTGAGGCTGCCATTGCCGTCCCGGTCCGCTTTGGCGAAGGCCTTGCGGCGAGGCTGGAGCTGCTCGTCGAGGGCTATGCGGCCGTCGCGGTTGCGGTCGGCCCGGGCGAAGCGCTTCTCTTCCCGGCTCCGCGCCGACATGGCCGGCGGCGGCGGGAGACGCGGGCCGCCCGTCCCCTGATATGCCGCGGCCCGGGCGGGCGGCGGCGGCGGAACCACCTCCTCCGCCTCGGCCCCGCTTCTCCAGATGAAGAAGCCGGCGGCGATCAGAAGCAGCGCCGAAGCGCCCCCGGCGACGTAACGGACCATGGCTTGTCCCTCCTCCGGTCAAACGGAGGGAGAAGATCATCGAAAAACGCGCTCCGAGTCGACAGGTTTCTGCGGAAAGCGCTTAGTATCCGGAAATTCTATGCCGGAGCATCCGCCACATCCGCCCCGGCGATCCGCGCGCCTCCCAGGGAGGCCGGGCGGGATCGGAGTCGCGGGCGGCGAGCACCGCCAGCATCCCGAGCGGCCGCAGGCGCGACGGCCAGAGTCGCGGCAATGTCCGCTCCCGAGCCGCGGCAAGCGCGATGTCGGAATCCCCGGCGGTGGCGCAATGGCGGGCGAGGTCGACCAGCGCCCAGGCCTCGCCGGCCTGATCGACGTCCTCCTCGCCGCCGCCGAGCAGCCTTGCCGTGAAGCGGAAGAGCAGCGCGCCGCGAGCCCGGGCATAGGCCGCCAGCTCGTCCGGCCCGAGCGCTTCGGCGCTGGCGAGGACTGTCCATCCCTCCTCCATCGCGGCCAGCTCTTCGCCCCGGATGCCGGACGGAAGCACGTGGCCGGCAAGCTCCTGAAGCGCAGGCTCCGCCGGCGCCCGCTCTCGGTCCAGCCTCTCCAGCGCCTCGCGCCACCAGGCGAGCTTGATCCGCGAGATCATCGGCTCGCGCCCTCCCGCCAGCGCGGCGCCGAGAGCGGAGTCGAGCCGCCACAGGGCGCCGACCGCCCAGCGGGCCCTTGCCGGCACGTAGGAGAGCGCGAGAATGCGGTCTGGGTCGAGGTCGGAGGACATGAAGGAAAGCCCCTACCCGTTCGGGCCGGGCCTGTCGAAGCCCGCTCCTTCTGGAATGCCCGGAAAAGGGAGGCCTCCGACAAGCTCAGGCCGAGCGGAGTGTGGGCGGCTCCCCTCCCCCCGCTAGCGGTAACACACCTTCTTCGCCGCCTCGACGACGCTTTCGACCCGGATCAGCGCCATTCTCTCGAGATTGGCGGCGTAAGGCAAAGGCACGTCCTCGTCGGTGACCCGAAGGACCGGGGCGTCGAGATCGTCGAACCCCTCCTCCATCGCGATCGCCATGATCTCCGCGGAGATGGAGCAGGTCGGCCATCCTTCCTCGACGCAGACCATCCGGTTGGTCTTGGCGAGCGAGGCGAGCACCGTCGCCCGGTCGAGCGGGCGAAGGGTGCGAAGGTCGATCACCTCGGCCTCGATGCCCTGCTCGGCCAGCTGCGTGGCGGCGTCGAGGGCGACCCCGACCCCGATCGAATAGCTCACCAGGGTGACGTCGCGGCCCTCCCGGGCGATCCGCGCCTTGCCGATCGGCAGGACGTAATCGTCGAGCTTCGGCACGTCGAAGCTCTGGCCGTAGAGCAATTCGTTCTCGAGGAAGACGACCGGATCCTCGGAGCGGATCGCCGCCTTGAGCAGCCCCTTGGCGTCGGCGGCCGAATAAGGGGAGATGACGATGAGGCCGGGAACGCCGGCATACCAGGGGCCGTAATTCTGGCTGTGCTGGGCGCCGACCCGCGACGCCGCGCCGTTGGGGCCGCGGAAGACGATCGGACAGCGCATCTGGCCGCCCGACATGTAGTTGGTCTTGGCCGCCGAATTGATGATGTGATCGATCGCCTGCATCGCGAAGTTGAAGGTCATGAATTCGACGATCGGCTTCAGCCCGCCCATCGCCGCTCCGGCGCCGACTCCGGCGAAGCCATATTCGGTGATCGGCGTGTCGATGACTCGCTTGGGGCCGAACTCGTCGAGCAGGCCCTGGGTGACCTTGTAGGCGCCCTGATATTCCGCGACCTCCTCGCCCATCACGAAGACGCGGTCGTCGGACCGCATCTCCTCCGCCATGGCGTCGCGAAGCGCCTCGCGGACGGTCTGGCGGACCGTCTCCGTTCCCTCCGGCACTTCGGGCTCGACCCGGAGACTCTCCGGCCGGTGGCTTTCCTTGGCGTTGGCCTTGACGGTGGACTGCTGCGCCTGCGCCTCCTCCGCGGGAGACGCGGCGATCGCCTCCCCGTTATGCGCGTTGTCGGCGACCTCATGGGCTCCGCCGGCGAGATTCTCATTGTCCCCGGCGAGGATCGCGATCACCGTCCCGACCTTCACCTCGTCGGTCCCTTCGGGAACGAGGATCCTGGCGATCGTCCCCTCGTCGACCGCCTCGAACTCCATCGTCGCCTTATCGGTCTCGATCTCGGCGAGCAGGTCTCCGGCGGCGACCGTGTCGCCTTCCTTGACCAGCCATTTGGCGAGGGTGCCCTCCTCCATCGTGGGCGACAAAGCGGGCATCTTCAGTTCGATCGGCATCAGTAGGTCTCGACCAGGATATCGGTGTAGAGCTCGGCCGCGTCCGGCTCGGGCGACTGCTCGGCGAAATCGGCGGATTCGGTGACGATCCGCTTGATGTCGCCGTCGATCTTCTTGAGCTCGTCCTCGCCGACCCCGGCGGCGGCGAGCTCGCGCTTCACCGCCTCGATCGGATCGGACTTCTCGCGCACCGCCTGCACTTCCTCGCGCGAGCGGTATTTGGCCGGGTCCGACATGGAGTGGCCGCGATAGCGGTAGGTCTTCAATTCGAGCAGGATCGGGCCCTTGCCGGCGCGGACCCATTCCAGAGCGGTGGTCGCGGCGCCGCGAACGGCGAGCACGTCCATTCCGTCGATCTGAAGCCCCGGGATCCTGAAGCTCTCGCCACGGCGGTAGAGCTGGTCCTCGGCCGAGCTTCGGTTGACGCTGGTGCCCATGGCGTACTGGTTGTTCTCGATCACGTAGATGATCGGCAGCTTCCACAGCTCGGCCATGTTGAAGCTTTCGTAGACCTGGCCCTGGTTCGCCGCGCCGTCGCCGAAATAAGCGAGGCAGACTCCGCCGTCCTCGGCATATTTGTGCTTGAAGGCGAGGCCGGTGCCGAGCGCGACCTGGGCTCCGACGATGCCGTGGCCGCCGTAGAATTTATGCTCGACGCTGAACATGTGCATCGAGCCGCCCTTGCCCTTCGAAATTCCGGCGGCTCGGCCGGTCAGCTCGGCCATGATCACCCGCGGGTCGATTCCGTAGGCCAGCATGTGGCCGTGGTCGCGATAGCCGGTGATCACCGAATCCTTCTTCGGGTCCATCGCCGACTGGAGCCCGACGGCGACCGCCTCCTGGCCGATATAGAGATGGCAGAAGCCGCCGATCAGGCCGAGGCCGTAAAGCTGGCCGGCGCGCTCCTCGAAGCGGCGGATGAGCAGCATCTGGCGGTAATATTCGAGCAGCTCGTCCTTGCCCGCCTCGTGGCGCTTCGGCTCGGGCGGGCGTTCTCGATTGGGAATGGGAGGCTGGACGGAGGCGCTCGCCTGGTCGGCGCGCTTGGACGTTGCTGCCTTGGCCACTCGGGGTTCCTGCTGCTGTTCGAAGGGCGGCTCTATGACGGCAAACGCGAGTGCGCGCAACTTGTGCCGGGCCCGTCATTCCGGCGAAGGCCGGAATCCATGAACACGGATGTTCCGGGTTTCAAACCGCGGTGTTCGTGGATCCCGGCCTTCGCCGGGATGACGGATCAATCGAGCGGGATCACCACTTCGTCGGGGCGGACGACGCCGAGCTCGCGCTTCACCGTCTCCTCGACGAAATCGGGATCGGCGCCGCGCGGGTCGAGCAGGGCCGAGCGGTGGGCGAGACGCACTTTCTCGGCGTTCAGCTCGGCGAGCTGGACCAGCTTCTCGGCCTTCTGGCGGCGATAGTCGCCCCAGCTCAATATGCCGTTGGCGCCCATGATGGCGTAACCCAGGAAATTGGCGATGATGAGGATCGCGAGGGCCGGAAGAGCCGCCCGCTTGATCGTCTCGAAAGTGTTGCGCCCCACCTGCGTCATCACGATTCAACAGAATCAGCAAAACGCCATGGAATCAAGCCTTTTGCGGCGGTGAGGGGAAAATAGTCGGGCAAGCGGAGTCTTCCCCCCTCTCCCCGGCGGGGAGAGGGTTGGGGTGAGGGGGCTCGGCGGCCACGATCAGCCTCGAGCGCCGTAGTCCCTCACCCTGCCCTCTCCCCGGCGGGGAGAGGGAAATCAGCGGAAGACGCCGCGCCCCGCATAGCGCGCCATCGAGCCCAGCTCCTCCTCGATCCGGATCAGCTGGTTGTACTTGGCGAGGCGGTCGGAGCGGGCGAGGCTGCCGGTCTTGATCTGCCCGCAATTGGTGGCCACCGCGAGGTCGGCGATGGTGGTGTCCTCGGTCTCGCCCGAGCGGTGCGACATGACCGAGGTGTAGCCGGCGCGGTGCGCCATCTCGACCGCCTCCAGGGTCTCGGTGAGGGTGCCGATCTGGTTGACCTTGATCAGGATGGAATTGGCGAGGCCCTGCTCGATCCCCATCGCGAGCCGTTTGGGATTGGTGACGAAGAGATCGTCGCCGACCAGCTGGGCGCGGCCGCCGATCGTGTCGGTGAGCGCCTTCCAGCCCTCCAGATCGTCCTCCGCCATGCCGTCCTCGATCGACCGGATCGGATAGTCGCGGGCCAAGGCGGCGAGATAGTCCGCATTCTCGGCCGGGGTCAGCACAGTCCCCTCCCCCTCCATGTGATAGGCTCCGTCGCGAAAATATTCGGTCGCCGCGCAGTCGAGGGCGAGGACGACGTCGTCGCCGGGCCTGTAGCCGGCCTGCTCGACCGACTTCATGATGAAATCGAGCGCGTCGCGGGCGGAAGCGAGGTTGGGGGCGAAGCCGCCTTCGTCGCCCACCGCGGTCGACAGTCCGGCGTCGTGGAGGTTCTTCTTCAGCGTGTGGAAGATCTCGGAGCCGCAGCGCACCGCCTCGGCGAGCGAGGCCGAGCCGACCGGCATCACCATGAACTCCTGGAAGTCGATCGGATTGTCGGCGTGGGCGCCGCCGTTCAGGATGTTCATCATCGGCACCGGCAGAAGCTGCGCGGAGACTCCGCCGACATAGCGGTAGAGCGGAAGCCCGCGCGCGTCGGCCGCCGCCTTGGCGACGGCGAGGCTGACCCCGAGGATGGCGTTGGCGCCGAGCCGCGACTTGTTCTCGGTGCCGTCGAGGTCGATGAGCAGAGCGTCGATCTCGCCCTGGTCCTCGGCGTCCATGCCGGTGATCGCCTCGAAAATCTCGCCCCGAACCGCGTTGACCGCGTCGCACACGCCCTTGCCGAGATATTTGCCCTTGTCGCCGTCGCGCTTCTCCACCGCCTCGTGGGCGCCGGTGGAGGCACCGGACGGCACCGCCGCGCGGCCAAGGCTGCCGTCCTCCAGAAGCACGTCCACCTCGACCGTCGGATTGCCCCGGCTGTCGAGAATCTGGCGGGCGTGGACGTCGAGAATGGCGGTCATTGTTACGGCCTCGTTCTGAACTATATGGAAGCAGACGAGGCGCGCTTATCGGCGCGGCGCGGGCGACGCAACTTTCGTCGCCGCGTTGGAACGGCGGCCCGCCTCGCCGGTTCTCGACGCAAAGTAACACCAGTTGGAGAAAAGCTTATGCCTCCCCGTGACGATGAGCTCCCCGAGGGCACCGACCACATCATCAACGGCGCCATGGAAACCAATGGCGGCGGCGATGCCGGCGGCGGAACGGGCGGCGGCGCGGCCGGCGGCGGCGGCGCCAGCTCCGGCTTCATCGGAGCGTCGGGCGGCGACGGGACGGGCGGCACGGCCGCCTCAGGAGGAGGAACCGACATGGCAGCGACTGAAGGCACGGGCGGCACCGGGGACATCGCCGCGACCACCACGGGTACCGGCGGCGGTGGCGACAGCGGCGGTGCCGCGGGCGTCGGCGACCAGCTGCGCGGCCAGATCTACAATCTTCGCGACCAGGCCGGCGGCAAGGTCCGCGAGTTCGCCGATAGCGGCAAGAGCCGCGCGACCGACGTGCTCGAGGAGCTGTCGCGGGTCGTCGCCGACACGGCCGACTCGATCGACGAGCGGCTCGGCAACAATTACGGCGAATATGCCCGCAGGGCCGCCGACAGCGTCTCCAGCCTCGCCGAGAATCTGCGCAGCCGCGACGTGGACGAGCTCTACGACAATGTCCGCTCCGCCGTGCGCAAGAGCCCAGGAGTGGCGATCGGAATCGCCGCGGTGGTCGGCTTCACCCTCGTCCGGCTGGTCAAGGCGGGTCTTCCGGAGGAGGATGAGGGTTCGAACGGCGGCCGTGGCGGCAGCACCGGCAACGGCGGTTCGGGAGCCTGAACTTGGACGCCCATGCGGGGAAGCAGGAACGCTCGATCGGCGAGCTGTTCGGGCAATTGTCCGACGACGCGCGCAGCTACGCGGCGGCCGAGGCGAAGCTCTATCAGGCGATCGCCCGCCGCCGGGTCGGCCGTGCCCGCAACGGCGCGATCGCCCTGGTGGCGGCGGCGCTGCTCGCCAATTCGGCCCTGCACGTCCTCCTCTTCGGTTTCTCCTTCCAGCTGGCGCTCCTGGTGGGGCCGGCTCTGGGCGGGCTGATCGTCACGGTCGTCGTGCTCGGAATCGCCTTTCTCCTCGTCCGCTACGGAGCCGCCAAGCTCGGCGCGCTCGGCGGCGATTCGGAGGAACGGGCGGCGCTGGAGGCCGGGGAGAAGCTGTCATGAGCGCGGGCGAGCTGACGAGGGCGAAGCAGGAGGCGGAGCGCGCCCGCCGCCGCCTCGCCGCGACCGCCGCCGAGCTGCAGGAGCGGCTTAAGCCGGGCACCCTCGCCAGCAACGCCTGGGCGGGCGTCAAGGACAAGGGCGGCGAGATCGCCGACGATGCGGTCGACGCGGTGAAGGCGCGGCCCGTGCCCGTCGCGGCGGCGCTCACCGCATTCACCCTCTTCCTCGCCAGGGCGCCGCTCAAGGCGGCCGTGACTCGTCTCTTCTCGGGAAGCGCCGAAGACGAGGATCTGGTCACCGCGCGCCTCGACGAAGGTGACGAAAATTACGACCTGACGGCGCCCAAGGCCGCCAGGACCAGTGAAGGAGCAAGTGCATGACGAGTACCACCGACGAACGGCCGGCTTCGGCCTCGGCCAATAACAGCGGCGCCGGCGCCGACGGCAAGGAGGATGGCGGCCGCGCCGCCGCCGCCCGCCAGGCTTTCGAGAGCGCCCGCGAGCGCACCGCCGCCGCCTATGCGGCCGCCCGCGAGCGGGCCGGAAGCGCCTATGAGACGGCCGGCCGAAGGACCAGCGAGGGGATCGATTCCAATCCGGTCGCGGCCGTGGTCGGCGGCCTCGCCATCGGCGCCATCGTCGCCGCCTTGCTTCCGCGCACCAGCCGGGAGGACGAGCTGCTCGGATCCGCCGGCCGCCGAATCACCGATTCCGCCCGCGAGGCGGCGCGCGCCGCGCGCGAGGCCGGCCGCCAGCAGCTCGACGAGCTCGGCCTGACCAAGGAAGGCCTGCGCGCCCGGCTCGACGGAATCACCGACCAGGCGGTGGGCGTGGCCAAATCCTCCGCCGGAGCCGCCGCCGGCACCGTCAAGAAAAAGGGCTGAGGCAGTCCGGGCGGGCTCCCGCCCGCCCGGATCCTCACTGTTCGCTCATGAGCAAGCTCCACCTCGTCTTCGGCGGCCGGGTCAAGGATCCGCAGGGCCTCGACTTCGATCTCGACACGGTCGACGTCGTCGGCCTCTTCCCCGATTATGCGAGCGCCCTCGACGCCTGGCGCGGCAACGCCCAGCGCACCGTCGACGATGCCGAGATGAAATATGTCGTCGTCCACCTGCACCGGCTGCTCGAGCCGGAGCTTGCCTCCCCATCGAAAGATGGGGAGGGGGACCATGCGAAGCATGGTGGAGGGGTGACCTAACTCCGAAATCAGAGCCGGTAACCCCTCCACCACCTTCGGTGGTCCCCCTCCCCATGCTCCGCATGGGGAGGCAAGATGCGGAACGTCCGCCATCCTGCAGGGTTCGGTCCCGAAACAACCCAGGGGTGTCTCTCGTGCATCATTCCTACCCCCGCAACGAGGCCTAGTGCGCGCCGCCGCCGCCTGGCTCGTCCATCTGTTCACGGCGACCGGGGTCGTCCTCGCCTTTCTCGCGCTCGAGGCGATCGACCGGGGCGAATGGCGGCTCGCCCTGCTCTGGCTGCTCGCCGCTCTCGCCGTCGACGGGGTCGACGGGACTCTGGCGCGGTGGGCGCGGGTCAAGGCGCATGCGCCGCGCATCGACGGCGAGGCCTTCGATCTCATCGTCGATTACCTGAACTATGTGTTCGTGCCCGCAATCTTCATCGTCCGCGCGGGAATGGTGCCCGAGACGCTCGCCCTGCCGGCCGCCGCCGCCATCCTGCTGTCCTCGATGTACGTGTTCGTGCGCCGCGACATGAAGACCGACGACAATTATTTCCGGGGCTTTCCGGCCCTGTGGAACGTCGTGGCCCTCTATCTTTTCGTCGCCCGGCCCGGCCCGGCCGCGGGCGCGGCGACGGTGGCTGTCCTCGCCTTCGCCAGCTTCGCTCCGATCCACTTCGTCCACCCCTTCCGGGTCCGCGACCACCGGGTGCTGCTGCAGGTCACGGCCCTGATCTGGGCGGTGGCGACCCTGGCCCTGCTCTGGCCGGGCTGGCCCCGCGACGTCATGCGGCTGTGGCTGGCGGCCTCGCTGGCTTCGGCCGCCGTCCTGGTCGCCCTCGGCCTCATCCGCACCGCTCGCGGCGCCCGCGAGGCGGCCCCGGCTCCGCCGTCCGGTTAACGGCCTCTTAGCCACGCCCCCTCAGAGCCTCGCAAGCTTTTGAACTTAAAAGGCGGACCCCCGGGCCCTCGCGGCTGCTGTGGAAGGTCAACTCCGATGCTCGTGCGCGCCCTCATCCTCCTGCTGCTCTTCTGGAGCCACGCCGCCTTCGCCCAGACGCCGCTCTGGCGGGTGACGGAAGCGGCCGGCCCGGTCCAGGTTCAGCATGGCGGCCGCACCGCCGCCGCCGTCCGCGGAGCGGCGCTCGCACCGGGCGACGTCGTCACCACCGGAGCCAACGGCCGCGCGGTGCTCGTGCGCGGACAGGAATATGTCATCGTCGCGGCCCGCACCCGGCTTCGCCTTCCGGCCGCCGCCGAGGCGCGCGGCTTCGTTCAGGTCCTCCAGGACTGGGGCCGCGCCACCTTCCGGATCGAGAAGAAGGCCACTCCGCATTTCGGGGTGAAGACGCCCTACCTGGTGGCGCTGGTCAAAGGCACGACCTTCACCGTCACCGCCGACGGCAAGGGCGCCGCGGTGGCCGTCGAGGAAGGCCGGGTCGAGGTCGTCACGCCCGACGGCGCGGTCCGCCAGCTGGTCGATGCCGGCATGGCGGCGAACATCGCTTCCGCGCAGCCTCGCCGGATCGAGATGCAGCCGGCCGCGGCCGCCGGCGGAGCGTCGGCGCAAGCCGCCCGCGGGTGCACCGGGGACGATTGCGGGCCGAAGCTCGGTTACGCCCCGGTCGAGGTCCAGGAGATCGTCTCCGGCCAGGAACCGGGGTCGATCAGCACCACGCCGCTCACGGCCGGAGTCCTGAAGCTGATCCCGGCGTCCGCGCCCCCCGCTCCGGCACCGGCGCCCGCCGCTCCGACGCCGGCGCCCGCCGCTCCGGCGCCGGCGCCCGCCGATCCCGCACCCGTCCCCGCGCCGGCCCCTGCCCCTGCTCCGACGCCGGCAACTCCGGCGACGCCCGCGACTCCGGCAACTCCGGCAACTCCGGCGGTGCCCTTGCCGGGAGGCCCGGCCACGCCAGCCGTGCCGGCCGATCCGGGCACCGGAACCCCACCGACTCCGGCACCGGCTCCGACGCCCGCGCCGGCAACTCCGGCCCCGGCAACGCCGCCTGCCCCGTCACCCGCGCCGGCACCGGCTCCGGCACCTGCTCCTGCTCCGGCACCCGCTCCGGCTCCGGCTCCAGCGCCCGCTCCGTCACCTGCGCCTGCGCCTGCGCCGGCTCCGGCCCCGGCTCCCGCGCCTGCGCCTGCCCCCGCTCCCGCGCCTGCCCCGGCTCCGGCGCCCGCTCCGGCTCCGGCGCCCGCTCCGGCTCCCGAGCCTCCCCTGCCTCCAGCGCCGACGCCGCCGCCGCAACCCTCGCCCGACCTGAATCCGAGCCCGACGCCGCCGGCGCCGCCGACCGGGCCCACGTGCCGCCTCATCAACCTGCTCATGGTCTGCATCTAGCTCTCCGGCACGGGTTCATCCCTAACCGTTCATCAACCTCGTTCCGCTAAGGCTATCAGCTTCTTAGGCGGGAAGGCGGAGACGGACTGGGGGAATGGTGGCTCGGCGGTTCCTGCTTGCGTCGCTTTGCGTGGCCGGTTTCTGCCTTGGCGGAGCCGCCCCGCCGCGTCTGGAGGTGGTCCCCTGGGAACCGTCCGGACCGGTGCTGCTCGCGGGCGCCGAGGCCCTGAGCATTCCGGTCGAGCCCGGAGAGCAATATCCTCCCACCCCGCAAGAGGATGCCGTGCGTCCCGCCGTCGCCGCGCCGCCCGCAGCCGCGCCGTCGCCCCGCCGAGGCACCGACTGGCGCCTCGCCGTCGACATGAGCGTGACCGGCGACAGCAACGTCACCAACGGCACCGACCTTCGCACCGTCCCGATCGACACCGGCGGCGGGCCCCTCCCCGTTCCGGTCGACCCCAATCTTCGCGAGAAAGCGGGAATCGGAGTCGGAGTGTCGGCGGCGGCCAATATGCGGCTGCCGATCGCCGCGGAAGCGGCGGTGGCGGTCGACGTGGAAGCCTATGCGCTCGAATATGAAGGTCCGCGCTCCGACGACGCCTCCATCCTGCTCGCGGCCGGCGTGGAATTCGGCGACGGCGGCGCTCCCGACGGATCGCTGCAGCTGATCGCCTTCGACCGCTGGTATGGCGGGGTGAAGGCGCTCGAGGGCGTCGGACTGCGCGGCAGCTGGCGCCATCCCGTCGGCCCGGGCAGCAACCTGCGGCTGGCGGTCGACGCCCGGATCTTCGATTCGGGCTACGGCGATGACTTCAGCGGCAGCCAGGCCAGCGTCTATCTGACCTATGACAGCGTGCTCAATCCGAACCTTTCGGCCTCGGGCGGAATCTATGTCCGCCGGGAATGGCTCGGCGGCGACGCCTTTTCGAGCCTCGACTCCGGCGCCTATGGCGGCCTCAGCGCCTTTCTCGGCCGCGATCTGGCCGGCGGAGCCTCCGCCGGCCTCAGCCGGACGGTCTTCGACGAGCCGTTCCTCCTCCTCGGGCAGGATCCGCGCAAGGACTGGCGTCCTTATGCAAGCGCCTGGCTATCCACGAGGCGCCCCTTGAGCTGGGGGCTTCATCCGTCGCTGACCTACACTTACAGCCGCACGTCCAGCTCCATCCCCTATTTCAGCTCCGACCGGCACCGGGTGCGGCTCGGCGTCCAGCGCAAGTTCTGATGGTCAGGCAAGCCGCCTTTCCCCGACTGCTCGACCGGTGGCGGCTGCTTTCCCTGGCGCTGGCCGGCGCGCTCGGCCTCATGATGCTTTGGACGGACGCCGGCGACAGCCTCGACCAGGCGCTGGCGAACCGGCGCGCCGAGTTGCAGGAGCGGCCGGCCAGCGGTCAGGTCCATATCGTCGAGATCGACGCTCGAAGCATCGCCGAGTTCAAGCAATGGCCGTGGCCGCGCAGCATCCACGCCGCGGCCGTCGACCGCCTTCGGGAGAGCAAGGCGGCGCTGATCGCCTTCGACGTCGATTTCTCGAGTCCGTCGGCGCCGGAGCAGGATTCGGCCCTCGCCGCCGCGCTCCGCCGCGCCGGCGGCGGCGTCATCCTGCCGACCTTCCGCCGCACGACGGGCGCCGACGCCGCGCCGCTTCCGCAGCTCGCCAGCGAGGCCTTCCTGGCCGCGGCGAACGTCATCCCCGAGGCTCATGGAGAGCTGCGCAGCATGCCCTATGCCGTCGAGGTGGCGGGAGTGCCCCGCCCCTCGCTGGCGAGCATGGTGGCCGAGCGGCCGGGCGGCGCCGGCGAGCTTTTCCCGATCGACCGGGCGATCGATCCCGCCACCATTCCCCGCCACAGCATGGCCGATCTCGTCGCCGGCAGGATCCCGGCGGCCACCCTGGCCGGGAAGCGGATCCTGATCGGCGCGAGCGCGGTCGAGCTCGGCGATCATTATGCCCTTCCCCGCCACGGCCTCCTTCCCGGAGTGGTCGCTCAGGCCCTGGCCGCGGAGACCCTGCTCGAAGGAACGCCGCCCAGGCCCGTCGGCGGGGGCTGGGCGCTGGCCCTCGTCATGCTGGCGGCCGCCGCGGCCCTGAGGCTCCGCCGCACCCGCCATTTCGCCTCCGCCTTCGCGGCGGCGGCGGCGGCGACGCTCCTTCTGGTTCCGATCCTGGGAGAGGCGCTGGGAGCGGAAATCCCCGTCGCCCCGGCCCTGCTCGCGCTGCTGGCGGCCGCCGGCGCCGGCTCCGCGGGCCGGGCGGCCTGGCGCCGCCGCGAGAGCAGCCTCGGCGACCCGGCGACCGGCCTGCCCAACCTCGCCGCGCTCGAGCGCGACTGCCGCGGCGTGCCCGACGCGACCGTCGCCGTCGCCCGGATCGACGGGTTCGCCGATCTGCTTTCCGCGCTCGGCACCGACCCCTGTTCGGACCTCGTCCGGCGGGTCGCCGAGCGTCTCGCCTTCGCCGCCGCCGTCCCTCGCGTCTACCGGATCGACGAGGCCGGCCTCGCCTGGATCGAGCCGGAGGGCGCGGCCCTGGACGAGCGCTTCGAGGGGATCCACGCCGTCATGCGGGCGCCCTTCACGGTGGGCCGGAGCGTCGAGGTCCGCACCCATTTCGGAGCCGCGAGCGGCCCCGGCGCCTCGGCGAGGCAGCTCTGCGCCGATGCCGGCCTCGCCGCTCTTCACGCCGCCGAGCGGGGCAGCCGCTGGCAGCTCTTCACACCACACGATTCGGAGCAGGCGAGCTGGCGGGTCTCGCTTCTCGCCGAGCTCGACGCGGCCCTGGCGCGGGGCGAGCTCTGGAACGCCTATCAGCCCAAGCTCGACCTGCGCACGGGCGCGATCGCGTCGGTCGAGGCGCTGGTCCGCTGGGATCATCCCGAGCGGGGAATGCTGGCTCCGGACAGCTTCATCCCGCTGATCGAGCAGCATGGCCGGGTCGCCGACCTGACCCTGCACGTGATGGCGCAGGCCCTCGCCGACGCCGCCGCGTGGGAAGAAGACGGACTTCAGCTCGGCATCGCCGTCAACGTCTCGGCCACGCTTCTCCACGATCACGGCTTCCTCGATCGACTCGAGCGGTTGCTGCAGGCGAGCCGCTTCCCCGCCGGCCGGGTCACGCTCGAAGTCACCGAATCCGCCGCCATGTCCGATCCGGAAGCGGCTCTGGTGGCGCTGGAGCGCTGGCGCAGGCTCGGGGTGGGCGTGTCGATCGACGATTACGGCACGGGCCAGTCATCCCTCTCCTATCTGCAGAGGATGCCGGCCACTGAGCTCAAGATCGACCGAAGCTTCATCGCCGCCATGACGGCGGGACCGCGCGACCTCATCCTCGTGCGCTCGACGATCGCGATGGCCCACGAGCTCGGCCTGGCCGTGGTCGCCGAAGGTGTCGAGGAAACAGCCGGGCTGGAGCTGCTCCGCGAGATGGGATGCGACCATGCCCAGGGATACGGAATCAGCCGCCCGCTGCGCGCTGATGCGGTGGCCGCTTTCGCCGGGCGTTACGCCCATGCGGCCGCGCCTAAGCGCGCCGCGGGCTGAGCTAGGCTCCTCGCCATTTGAGCAGAAGCAGCGGCTTCGCCAGGATCATCCCGGCGAGGAAGCCGCCGATATGGGCCTCGATGCCCATCCGGACTCCGCCGAGCGGAACGGTGAGGCCGACGAGAAGCTGCAGCCCGATCCAGGCCGCGGCAAGCCACAAAGCATTGGCGAGGGCGGCGAGGCGCGGGTTGCGTATCTTCACCTTCTGCCTTGAAAACAGGATCGCATAGGCACCGATCACGGCGGATATGGCGCCGCTCGCGCCGATCGAGGCGGCCTCGCTCGCCGGCACGGCGAGAAAGGTCGCGGCCGACGAGGCATAGGCTCCCGCCACATAGAGAATGAGCAGCCCGGTGCCGCCGACGATCCGTTCGACCGCCCGGCCGCAGACCAGCAGGAAGACCAGGTTGAAGAAGAGGTGCGCGAAGCCGCCATGGACCAGAGTCTTGCTCAGCGGGGTGAGCAGCGCCGGCACCGCGATTCCGGCGTCCAAGCCGCCGAGTCGGGCGGGGACGAAGCCGGCGGCGGCGACGGCCTCCTGGCCCCAGCCGCCGGCCCTGACGATCAGCCAGGCGGCGGCGGTGACGAGGGCGATGCCGAGGGTGACCGGCGCGGCGCGCAGGCCGTCGGGCGGGCGCATGGCCTTACCTTAGATGAACTCGACCTTCTCGATCGAATAATAGCGGTCGCCCGAAGGGGTGGTGACCTCGACCTCCTCGCCGATCATGCGCCCGATCAGTGCCCGGCCGAGCGGCGAATTGTAGGAGATCCGGCCGACCCGCGCGTCCGCCTCGGTCTGGCCGACGATCTGGTAGATGACCGGCTTGTCGTCCTCGTCGACGAGGTGGACGGTCGCTCCGAACACGACCTTGTCGCCGCTCAGCGTCTTGGGATCGATCACCATCGCCCGGCTCAGCCGGTCCTCGATATCGGCGATCTGCGCCTCGACCTGGCCCTGGCGCTCCTTGGCGGCATGATATTCGGCATTCTCGGAAAGATCGCCGTGGCCGCGCGCGACCTCGATCGCCTCGATCACCGAGGGGCGTTCCACCGTCTTGAGGTGCCGCACTTCGGTCTGGAGCTTCTCATAGCCTTCGGCCAGCATCGGCATCTTGTCGACCGTCGCCATTGCCACTCACCTTTCGTCAAAAACTCTCTTTCGGCCGCCCTCCCGTGGAAAGACGGCCTGATTGCGTGTTCGGTTGTTCAGGATCACGCTCTGGAGGATGAATAATAGTCCTGCAGGGACTTCACTTCAAGGCTGTGCTCCCCGAGCACCGCGATCGCCCGGACCACCGCCGCGCTCGAGGCCGCCGTGGTGAAGTAGGGAACCTTGGCCATCAGCGCCGAGGCCCGGATCGAGGCCGAATCCTTGTGGCTCTGCCATCCCTCGGTGGTGTTGAAGATGATGTCGACCGCTCCGTCCTTGATCCGATCGACGATATGCGGCCGCCCCTGCGCGACCTTGTTGACCCGCTCGACGGCGATGCCCTCCCCGCCGAGCCAGGAGGCGGTGCCGCCGGTCGCGATCACCTTGAAGCCGAGCTCGCTGAGCGCCCTCACCGGCGCCGTGATCGCGCTCTTGTCGCTGTCCTTGACCGAGACGAACAAGGTCCCCCCCAGCGGCAGCGAAATGCCGCTGCCGAGCTGGGACTTGAGGAAGGCCTTGGCGAAATCATCATCGATTCCCATCACTTCTCCGGTGGACTTCATCTCCGGTGACAGGACGGGATCGATCCCGGGGAAGCGCGCGAACGGGAACACCGCCTCCTTCACCGCGATGTGGGAGAAGCTGGAATAGAGGGGGAGGAAGCTCATCAGCGGTTCCCCCGCCATCACCCGCGCCGCGATCTTGGCGATGGGGGTGCCCAGCGTCTTGGCCACGAACGGCACGGTGCGGCTGGCGCGGGGATTGACCTCGATCAGATAGACCTCGCCCTCCTTGACCGCGAACTGGACGTTCATCAGGCCGTGGACTCCGAGCGCGAGAGCGAGCGAGCGAGTCTGCCGCTCGATCTCGGCGACGATCCCGGGCTCCAGGCTGTAGGGCGGAAGCGAGCAGGCGCTGTCGCCGCTATGGACGCCCGCCTCCTCGATATGCTGCATCACTCCGGCGACGGCGACGTCCCTGCCGTCGCAGATCGCGTCGACGTCCACCTCGATCGCGTCGCGCAGATATTTGTCGATGAGCACCGGGCTGTCGCCGGAGACCTGGACCGCGGTGACGATATAGTCGTCGAGCTGGGCCGGCCCGTCGACGATCTCCATCGCCCGCCCGCCCAGCACATAGCTCGGCCGGGTCAGCACCGGATAGCCGATCCGCTCGGCGACCGCGATCGCCTCCTCGCGGCTTCGGGCGATGCCGTTCTCGGGCTGCCTCAGGCCGAGCCGGTTGACCAGGGCCGCGAAGCGCTCGCGATCCTCGGCGAGGTCGATGGCGTCCGGCGAGGTGCCGAGGATCGGAATGCCCTCCCGCTCCAGAGCCGCGGCGAGCTTGAGCGGAGTCTGGCCGCCGAACTGGACGATCACTCCGACCAGCTCGCCGCTCGACTTCTCGACGTGGAGGATCTCGAGCACGTCCTCGACCGTCAGAGGCTCGAAATAGAGGCGGTCCGAAGTGTCGTAGTCGGTCGAGACCGTCTCCGGGTTGCAGTTGATCATGATCGTCTCGAAGCCGGCCTCGGCGAGGGCGTAGGCGGCATGGCAGCAGCAATAATCGAACTCGATCCCCTGCCCGATCCGGTTCGGCCCGCCGCCGAGGATGACGATCTTGCGCCGGTCCGACGGCTGGCTCTCGTCCTCCGGCTCGCCGAAGCTCGGCGCCTCGTAGGTCGAATACATGTAGGGCGTCCTGGCCTCGAACTCGGCGGCGCAGGTGTCGATCCGCTTGAACACCGGCCGCACCCCGAGCTTGTGGCGAAGCGCCCTCACCTCGTCCTCCGTCGTGGCCCCGATCAGCATCTTGGTGACGTCATGGATGAGGCCGTGGCTCCGGGCGCGGGTCTTAACTCCGGTGCCCCTTATGTTCGCAGATTTGAGCGCGAGCTCGGCGAGCCGGCGGTCCGAAAAGCCCATCGCCTTCAGCCGGCGCATCCCCGCCGGGTCGCGGGGCAGCCCGTCCGTGCAGATCCTCTGCTCCTCGTCGACGATCTCCTTCAGCCGCTCGAGGAACCAGGGATCGTATCTGGCGATGGCGTGGATCTCCGCGACGGTGAAGCCCTCGCGAAGCGCCTGCGCGGCGACCAGCAGCCGGTCGGGCGTCGGCCGCGCCAGCGCCGCCTCGATCTCGATCCGGGGTGCGCCGTAAAGCTCCCGGATTCCGTCGAGGCCGATCAGGCCGATCTCGAGGCTCCGCAACGCCTTCTGGAGGCTCTCGTGGAAGGAGCGGCCGATCGCCATGGCCTCCCCGACCGATTTCATCGCCGTCGACAGCAGTGGGTCCGAGCCCTTGAACTTCTCGAAGGCGAAGCGGGGTATCTTGGTGACGACATAGTCGATGGTCGGCTCGAAGCTGGCCGGGGTGGCTCCGGTGATGTCGTTCTGGATCTCGTCCAGCGTGTAGCCGACCGCCAGCTTCGCCGCGACCTTGGCGATGGGGAAGCCGGTCGCCTTCGAGGCGAGCGCGGAGGAGCGCGACACGCGCGGGTTCATCTCGATGACCACGAGCCGGCCGTTCTCCGGATTCACTGCGAACTGTACGTTCGAACCCCCTGTTTCGACACCGATTTCGCGCAGGCAAGCGATGCTCGCATTGCGCATGATCTGATATTCCTTGTCGGTCAGGGTCAGCGCCGGAGCGACCGTGATCGAGTCTCCGGTGTGGATGCCCATCGGGTCGACATTCTCGATCGAGCAGACGATGATGGCATTGTCGTTCCTGTCGCGAACCACCTCCATCTCATATTCCTTCCACCCCAGCACCGATTCCTCGATCAGCACCTCGGTGGTCGGGGAGGCGTCGAGCCCTCCGGTGACGATCTCGACGAATTCCTCGCGATTATAGGCGATCCCGCCGCCGGTGCCGCCCAGCGTGAAGCTCGGCCGGATGATCGCCGGAAGCCCCGTCGTGTCGAGGGCCCTGACCGCCTCCTCGAGGCTGTGGGCGATGGCCGAGCGCGGGCTTTCGAGGCCGATCTTCGACATGGCGTCGCGGAACTTCAACCGGTCCTCGGCCTTCTCGATCGCCTCGGCGTCGGCGCCGATCATCCGCACTCCGTATTTCTCGAGAGTCCCGTCCTTCCACAGCGCCAGCGCGGTGTTGAGCGCCGTCTGACCGCCCATGGTCGGAAGCACCGCGTCGGGCCGCTCCTTCTCGATGATCATCCGCACGAATTCGGGCGTGATCGGCTCGACATAGGTGGCGTCGGCCAGATCCGGATCGGTCATGATCGTCGCCGGGTTCGAATTCACGAGGACGATCCGATACCCCTCGGCCTTCAGGGTCTTCGCCGCCTGGGTCCCCGAATAATCGAACTCCGCGGCCTGCCCGATGACGATCGGTCCGGCGCCGATGATGAGGATGGACGAGATGTCGGTTCGGCGCGGCATCAGACGGAGGCAGCCAATAGGGTGATGAACAAGCCCAAAATCCCGCAAATGGCCCCAGCCCTCTCAATCAGGTCCCAGATGAGCACGGATGGCGGCTCAGGGGCTTCGGCGAGTGTTTTTGCAGCGCCCAGCAAGGCGACAACCTGAGCACGCTCCAGGTTCGATAAGCTCATCGTGTCGAGAGATACTATGGCTTTGTCGATTGCTCCAAGGACCGCCTCCCGGTTCTCCGACGTAACCTGGACGCGCTTTATTCCTGTCCATGCCCCACTGTCGTAGGAAGCTTCCAAGGCTTGGCGGGCCTCCGAGGTCACCGGTTGATCTGCAGCATCTCCATCGTCCCCGGTTTTTGCGTCCGGATCCTGGATTGGAGAAATCCCGGCATCCCTGTCGATGGCACCCGATTCCACGTTTTCCGATGGCCCTTGATCTGGGTCCGCGGACATAAGCCTGGACCATATTTGGTCCAGCCACGGCTTACCGAATTTCGCGTACTCGTGCAGCAAGGGAACAACTCGGGCGGGATGGACGGGCATGCCGCTGCCATTCCGGAGCCGGCGCATAGCGACCGCATGATCGATCGCAATGAAGGACGACGACAAAAAAGAGGATTTTTCGGTCACCTTAAGCTTGGTGAGAATGTCAATGCACTCCAGCACGTCGTCAGAGCCGTAATTGGCGGGCCACTGAGTCATGACGTACTCGGCCAACTCCTCGGCACTGCCAGTGTAGTGGCCATGAATCTCCTCTACCGATTCCAGGATTGCGGCACACAGCACCTGGTATTGTTCGTTCGTCATGAGCGGCCGCCCACTTGCCGGACGAACCTCTGAAACAAATACCCGCTATCCTGCGGCCCCGGGCTCGCTTCCGGATGATATTGCACGCTGAACGCCGGCCGGTCGGTCAGCTCCAGCCCCGCCAGGCTGCCGTCGAACAGCGAGATGTGGGTCGCCTTGGCATTCTCCGGCAGGCTCTCCGTCTCGACGGCGAAGCCGTGGTTCATGCTGGTGATCTCGACGCGGCCGTCGGCGAGGCGCTTGACGGGGTGGTTGGCGCCTCGGTGGCCCTGGTGCATCTTGGTGGTTCGGGCGCCCACAGCCAGCCCGAGGAGCTGGTGGCCCAGGCAGATTCCGAAGAGCGGCAGCTGCGTCTCCAGAAGCCGCCGGATCACCGGCACCGCATATTCGCCGGTCGCGGCCGGGTCGCCGGGGCCGTTGGAGAGGAAGATTCCGTCAGGCTCGTGGGCCATCACCTCCTCGAAGGTGGCGGTGGCGGGGAGGATTGTGACACGCGCCCCGGCGTCGGCGAGGTTGCGGAAGATGTTGCGCTTGGAGCCGTAGTCGATGGCGACGACGTGGGGGCGGGTCTCGTCCTCCCCGCCTTGCGAATAGCCCTCGCCGAGCTTCCAGCCGCCGCCGGACCAGCGGAACATCTGCTTGCAGCTGACCTCCTTGGCGAGATCCATCCCCTCCAGCCCGGGCCAGGCCCGAGCCTGGGCCAGCAGGGCGTCGAGATCGAACCGGCCATCGGCGGCGTGGGCGATCACTCCGTTCGGCGCCCCCTCCTCCCTTATCTTCCGGGTCAGCGCCCTCGTATCGACTCCGCTGAGCCCGATTCGGCCGTTCGCCTTCATCCAGGCCTCGAAGGTCTGGATCGCCCGGAAGTTGCTCGGCTCAGTCACGTCCTGGCGCACCACGCAGCCCAGCGCCCAGGGATTGTCCGCCTCCACGTCGTCGTAATTGGCGCCGACATTGCCGATGTGGGGGAAGGTGAAGGTGACGATCTGCGAGGCGTAGGAGGGGTCGGTCATCACCTCCTGGTAGCCCGTCATCGCGGTGTTGAAGCAGATTTCGCCCACCGCCGCGCCTTCCGCTCCGAAGCCCCTGCCCCACACCGCGCTGCCGTCGGCCAGGACCAATACGCCCGTCGCTCCTTCCGGCGCGGGCGAAGGCTTGGCGTCGGCCATGGGGGCGGGCACTCCTGAAGGTAAGACGGCGATGTCGCTAAGGCCCGACGGCTAGAGGCGGGGGGCGGCAGCGTCAATCTGTTAAAAGCCGGTCGCGGCCGCTATCCTCCCGCCTTTCCCACGCCTGGACCCGGACCCAATGATTCGCGACGACATCAAGGCCGCGCTCGTCACCGCCATGAAGAGCGGCGACAAGGCTCGAACGGCGACCATCCGCCTCATCCAGTCCGCTCTCAAGAATCGGGAGATCGAGATGCGCGGCGGCGCGGCCGCGGCCGACGACGACGTCACCGTCACCGAAGTCCTTCAGAAGATGGTCAAGCAGCGCCGCGAGTCGGTCGCCCTCTACGAACAGGGCGGCCGTCAGGAGCTGGCGGACGCCGAGAATGCCGAGATCGCCGTCATCGAAGGCTTCCTGCCCCGCCAGATGAGCGAGGACGAGGCGAAAGCGGCGATCGACGCCATTGTCGCGGAAACCGGCGCTTCCTCGCTCAAGGACATGGGCAAGGTGATGGCGGCGCTGAAGGAGAAGCACGCCGGCGGGCTCGACATGTCGAAGGCGAGCGGGTTGGTGAAGGCCCGTCTTTCCGCTTAGACCGGGGCATGTCGCTCAGCCCGCAATTCCTGGATGAACTGCGCGCCCGCACCTCGCTTTCGGCGCTCGTCGGGAAGACGGTGAAGCTGCAGCGCGCGGGCCGCGAGTGGAAGGCCCCCTGCCCCTTCCACAAGGAGAAGACCCCGAGCTTCTACGTCAATGACGAGAAGTGCTTCTACCATTGCTTCGGATGCGGCGTTCACGGCGATGCGATACGCTGGCTGACCGACGCCCGCGGCCTCCCCTTCATGGACGCGGTGAAGGAGCTCGCCGAGGCGGCGGGGATGGAAGTGCCCGCGGCGGACCCGCGCGCCCAGGAGAAAGCCGAAAGAGCCACCGGACTCTACGATGTCATGGAAGCGGCGCAGCATTGGTTCGAGGAGCAGCTGTGCGGACTGGAGGGCGGCGAGGCGCGTGCCTATCTTGAGAAGCGCGGGATCAGCGACTCCACCCGCCGCCGCTTCGGATTCGGCTATGCGCCCGATACCCGAGGCAAGCTGCGGGCCGCGCTTAGGGACTTCGGCAACGACAAGCTGGTCGAGGCGGGGCTGCTCATCGCGCCGGACGACGATCGCGAGCCCTACGACCGCTTCCGAGGGAGGCTGATGTTCCCGATCCGCGACCGCCGCGGACGGGTGATCGCGTTCAGCGCCCGAATCCTCGGCGCCGGCGAGCCCAAATATCTCAACTCGCCCGACACCCCGCTGTTCGACAAGGGCCGAACGCTTTTCAATATCGACAAGGCGGCGGCGGCCAGCCGCGAGGCGAAGAGGCTGATCGTCGTCGAGGGCCAGATGGACGTCATCGCGCTCGACCAGGCCGGCCTCGGGGAGGCGGTCGCGCCCCTGGGCACGGCGGTCACCGAAATGCAGCTCGGCCTGCTGTGGCGGCTCTCCCCCACCCCCATATTCTGCTTCGACGGCGATCCGGCGGGGCAGAAGGCGGCGGTGCGGGCGCTCCTCCGGGCGCTGCCCCATGTCGGCCCCGGCCGGTCGCTCGGCTTCGTCACCCTTCCCTCCGGCCAGGATCCCGACGACCTCATCCGCGCCGAGGGGCGCGGCGGCATGGAAAGGCTGCTGGAAGCCCCGGAATCGCTGGTCGACCGCCTCTGGAACCACGAGCTGACCGCCGAGCCGCTGGCCACTCCCGAGCAGAAGGCCGGCCTCAGGCAGCGGCTCAACGACCATGTTTCCGCGATCCAGGATCCCCATGTGCGCGAGCAATATCGATCCGAGCTGCTCGGCCGCTTCAGCGCCCTTACCGCGCCGCCGCCGCGGCGGCCCTGGACTCCCGCTCCGCCCGGCCGCCCCGGCTCGCGCGGCGGCGCCCGCTTCGCGCCCCAGCGCCCGGTTTCGGCCCAGGCCAAGGCCGTCGCCAGCGGCGGCATCAGCCCCAGGACGGCGCGCTCGGTGCTCCACGGCCTGCTCCGCTTCCCCGAGCTCGTCGCCGCCCATGCCGAGGCGATCGCCGCACTTCCCTTGCCCGACAAGATGGCCGCGCGGCTCCGCGATGCGCTGCTCGAAGGCGCCATGGCGCACGGCGAGCTTGATCAGGAGCAGGTTCATACCATATTGGCCGAGGCTGGCGTCGCCCCTCTTGCCGAGAGGCTGCGCCTGGAACGCGGACTGGCCTTCTCCTTCAACCGCCGTGATGCCGACCCGGAACGTGCTTCTCGCGACCTCGTTCTGGTCATCGACACGTTGGCGGCCCAGCCGGGACTCTATGCCGCGCTCGACGCGGCGACCGCGCGGCTCAAGGAGGATGGCGACGAAGCCGCCTTCCAGGAGCAGCAGAGATTGAGGGCGGCGAGGGACGAGGCGGACAGGCAGCTCGCGGCGCTGATCGAAGCCGGCGCGGGCGGATGAACTTATAAGGTTTTTAGATGGCGAAGACGACCAACGGCGGCGACGGCGAAGACAAGCAGGAAAACGGCGATGCGCCGCTGATCGACCTCAACGAGGCCTCGCTCAAGAAGCTCGTCGCCCGCGCCAAGAAGCGCGGCTACATCACCTATGACGAGCTGAACGAGGCCCTCCCGCAGGACCAGATGGCCTCCGAGCAGATCGAGGACGTCATGTCCGCCCTCAATGAAATGGGGGTCAACGTCGTCGAGGCGGAGGAATCCGACGACGACGAGGAGAAAGCGGACGAGCCCGAGGTCGATTCCGGCGCCGACGAGGGCGACGGCTCGGAGGGCGAGCGCTTCATCATCGAGAAGAAGAAGGAGACGGTCGACCGCACCGACGATCCCGTCCGGATGTATCTTCGCGAGATGGGCGCCGTCGAACTGCTCTCCCGCGAGGGCGAGATCGCCATCGCCAAGCGGATCGAGGCCGGCCGCGACACGATGATCTGGGGCCTGTGCGAGAGCCCGATCACCTTCAACGCCATCATCCACTGGTCGAACGCCCTCAACGCGGGCGAGATGCAGCTTCGCGAGATACTGGATCTCGAGGCAATGCTCTCGAAGGGACCCACCCCCGAGCAGGTCGCGGCTGCAGAAGACGACAGCGACGACATCTCGGAAAAGACCGCCGGCCCGTCCTTCAAGGAAGAGGAGGACGTCGAGGAGGTCAGCGAGGAGGAGGACGAGGAGGACAGCCTCGTCGAGCGCCGCGCGCCGCGCCCCACGGAGGACGAGGACGAGGACAATAC
>DASPJA010000009.1:0-27305 GCA_035628835.1 Allosphingosinicella sp. | reverse complement strand
AACGGGGCCTTCATCGCCCCGACCATTCCGTTGAAGTAAATGCCGCGCGGAGGGGCTTGCGGCCCTTCCCCGGCTCAAGGTCGCGGCGGTCGCGTGGGGCTCCGGCCCCACACGGCCGCCGCTTCCGTTTCACTCCCGTTCCGACGTTCATATCCAGCTCTCGCGGAGAGTCTCAACCGCGAGCTATGCTCGGGCGCGCGAGAATATGTCTTCGCCCGTTCCCTCGCCGCGTGTCCGGGACTGCCGCCGCGCCTTCGCGGCCCCGGAGGGTAAAGATCGGACCGGCCGCGAGCTGGTGAGATCGCAGCCGCAATCCGCCGAAGGGACTTTACGCCGGGGCCGCGGATCGCGGCTATCGGCTTTTCACTCCCACTCGATCGTTCCGGGCGGCTTGGACGTGTAGTCGTAGACCACCCGGTTGATGCCCTTCACCTCGTTGATGATCCGGGTTGCGACCCGGCTCAGGAAGGCGGAGTCGAACGGGTAGATATCGGCGGTCATTCCGTCGGTCGAGGTGACGGCGCGGAGGCCGCAGACATAATCGTAGGTGCGCCCGTCGCCCATCACTCCGACGGTGCGCACCGGCAGGAGCACCGCGAAGGCCTGCCAGATGGCGTCGTAGAGGCCGGCGTTGCGGATCTCCTCGAGATAGACCGCGTCGGCCTTGCGAAGGATGTCGCAGCGCTCCTTCGTCACCTCGCCCGGGATTCGGATGGCGAGGCCGGGGCCGGGGAAGGGATGGCGGGAGACGAAGGCCTCCGGAAGGCCGAGCTCGCGGCCCAGTTCGCGCACCTCGTCCTTGAACAGCTCCCTCAGCGGCTCGACCAGCTTCATGTTCATCCGCTCGGGAAGGCCGCCGACATTATGGTGGCTCTTGATCGTGACGGAGGGGCCGCCGGTGAAGCTGACGCTCTCGATCACGTCGGGGTAGAGCGTGCCCTGGGCAAGGAAATCGGCGCCCCCGATCCTTCGCGCCTCCTCGTCGAAGACGTCGATGAAGGTCTTGCCGATGAACTTGCGCTTGGCCTCGGGGTCGGTGAGGCCGGCGAGGCCGGAGAGGAAGAGGTCCTCCGCCTCCACATGGACGAGCGGGATGTTGTAGTGGCCGCGAAACAAGGCGACGACCTGCTCGGCCTCGGCCTGCCGCATCAGGCCGTGATCGACGAAGACGCAGGTCAGCTGATGCCCGATCGCCTCGTGAATGAGGACCGCCGCGACGGCGCTGTCGACGCCGCCCGACAGGCCGCAAATGACCCGGCCGCCGCCGACCAGCTCGCGGATCTCGGCGATCTTGGTCGCGCGGAACTCGGCCATGGTCCAGTCGCCGGCGAGGCCGCAGACGTGGCGGACGAAATTGGCGAGCAATTTGCCGCCGTCCGGCGTGTGCACCACTTCGGGATGGAACATCAGGCTGAAGAAGCGCCGCTCCTCGTCGGTGGCGATCGCGTAGGGAGCGCCTTCGGAATGAGCGACGACCTTGAATCCGTCCGGAAGCTTCTCGACGCGGTCGCCATGGCTCATCCAAACCTGGTGCCGCTCGCCTTTGCTCCAGAGCCCGTCGAACAGCACCGACTCGCCGGTGACGTCGATGAAGGCTCGGCCGAATTCCCGGCTGTCGGATGGCGCAACCCGGCCGCCCAGCTGGTGCGCCATGGTCTGCTGGCCATAGCAGATGGCGAGGATCGGCACCCCCGCGTCGAAAAAATGCTGCGGAGCGCGCGGGCTGTCGTCCCACATCACCGATGAAGGCCCGCCCGAAAGGATGATGCCCTTGGGCTTCAGCCGCTCGAAGGCGGCGTCGGCGGCGTTGAACGGAGCGATCTCGCTATACACACCCGCCTCGCGCACGCGCCGGGCGATGAGCTGGGTCACCTGGCTTCCGAAATCGACGATGAGGATGGTTTCGGAGGGGTGGACGGTCATGCAGGCCGATAAGCGCGCGCGCGGGGGCGTGTAAAGACACGCCGTCACCCCGGCGCATGCCGGGGCCCCGGCGAGACCCGCCGTGCTTTCGGCCGGAGGCCCCGCTTTGGCCGGATGACGGCGGTCAGGCCTCGTCGGCGCGGCTCCGGAACTCGTAGACGGCGCCTCGGCGGACCGTGCAGGTGAAGTTGCCGCCCGGTCCGGCCTCTCCGTCCAGCGCGCCCTCGACCGTGTAATAGCCCTTGCGCTTGCTGACGTGGAAAATCTCGGAGACGGTCTCGCCGGTGCGCCGCTCCGCCTCGAGCGAACAGCGGTCGACGGCCAGGTCCTGCTTGCGGCGCTTCTCGTCCCTGATGGCCGAGGCGATGGCGGCGATTCCGCCGATCACCACCGCTCCGGCGATGACGTCGCCGGCATCGACATCGTCCTGATGGCGGTGATGGCGCCGCTTGGCGTCGGCGGGGGACGCGAAGCAAGCGAGCAGCGCCGCCGCCGCGAAGGCTGAGATGAACTTGCGCATGAAACCCTCCCGCGAAATGAGAGGGAGTCGTTACGGCTGCGATCCTGTCGCGAGGCTGAACCCAAAAGGGAGATGCGCGCGGACTCTCGTCCACGCGCATCCCTACTCATTTACGCAACTGCCCGCTGTTACAGGCGGAAGTCGGTGATCCGGCCGCTGCCGCGGGCGACGCAGGTGAAGTCGTCGCGGCCGTAACCGCGGTCGTAGCGGTCGTAGCGGTCGTAGCGGTCGTAGCCGCCCCCGTAGCCGCCATAGCCCGCCTGAACCACGCCGCGGACCCGGTAGCGGTCGTTGCCGACGCGGTCGACGTCCGTGATCTGGACCCGGCCGCGGGCCATTCGCTGCGCTTCCTGACCGCAGGCCTGGACGGCGTAATTATAGCCGCCGCGATAGCGGTCGCGATAACCGTAGCCGTAGCGGCTGCCGTCGCGGTCGAGCGCCGAGGCGATGGCGGCGATTCCGCCGAGAACGGCGACTCCGGTGATGATGTCGCCCGCATCGATACCGTCGCGATCACGGTAGCGGTCGCGATACTGGGCTTCGGCCGGCGCGGCGAAGCCGAGGGCCGCAACGGCCGCGGCGCCCGCGCCGAGCATGGTCTTCGAAATGGCCTTCATGGCAAATCTCCTGTAGACGTGGGCCCTCAACAAACGCTTGGGCTATGCTCCCCGTCTACAGGAGCGGGTCTGAGCCCGTGCTGAACCGGCCTGTCGGCAAATGTTCAGCTTTCCGGGCTTGTCAGAGCATCCAGAGGTCGGCTTGGTTCAGCGGCGCCGAGGCGTCGAAGCTGAAGTCGGCGGCCGACAGTTTGCTCGCCTTGTAGCCGTCGAGGGTGATCGAATCGCCCGTCCCCCAGCTGATCACCGCGCTTCCCCCGACATTGACGATGGTGAGGTCGGAGAAATCGTCCACCCCGGTGACGCCCTCGATGGCGATCACGTCCTTCTTCTGGAAATCGGTGACATGATCGTCGCCCGAGGAGGGGCCGAAGACGAACGTGTCTTCGCCCTGCGAGCCCGTCAGCCGGTCGTCGCCGCCGCCGCCGACCAACATATCGTCGCCCTTGCCGCCAATAAGAGTGTCGTTGCCTGGGACGATGTCCGGATCGCCGGGGAAGGCGAGCACGACGTCGGCGAAGGTCGTGATCGGGCCCGAGGTGCCGACCCCGTGCACGTCGACGATGATCCGCCCGTCTCCGTAGAGCGTGTCGTCGCCGTCTCCGCCGCTCAGCAGGTCGTTGCCGACGTCGCCGGCGAGGACGTTGGCGCCGCCGCCTCCGGTCAGGGTATCGCCCTGGTAGGAGCCTGAGAGATTCTCGAAGCCGCTGAGGGTCATGCTTCCCGCGCCGGTCGACTGGGCGGCGCCCTGGAGGAGCAGCGAGACGGTCACGCTCGCCGTCACCCCGGTGCCGTTGGCGTAGAAGGACAAGGTGTCGTTGCCGGTGCCGCCGTCGGCGACGTGGGTGCCGGTCCCGACCTCGACGAGGTCGTTGCCGGCGCCGGCCAGCAGGGTGTCGTTGCCCTCCTCGCCCCAGAGCCAGTTGTCGCCCGAATTGCCGATCAGCACGTCGTCATAGGCCGTTCCCGACGCGTGCTCGATTCCGATCAGAGTGTCCATGCCCTGGCCGGTATTCTGGGCGACGCCCTGGATGTTCAGGTCCACCGTCACGCCCGTGCTGGTCTCGTGATAGAAAGCCGCCCGGTCCCAGCCGGCGCCGCCGTCGACCAGGTCGTCGCCGAAGCCGCCGCCGAGATAATCGTCGCCGCCGCCGCCGAGCAGCGAATCGTTGCCGCCGCTTCCACGCATGTAGTCGTGGCCGTCGCCGCCGGTGAGGATGTTTGAGCCCGAATCTCCCAATATCTGGTCGTTGAAGGCTGAGCCGGTGACGTTCTCGATGCCGTGGAGGTCGTCCTCGCCGGTGGCGGCGCCGCTGGCGAAGCCGGACGCGAGGCCCACGAAGACCTCGCCCGCCGCGCCGGCATAGCTGGCCGTATCGGAGCCGCCGCCGCCCCACAGGCTGTCGTCCCCGGCGCCGCCCTCGAGGACATCGTCGCCGTCGACGAACTCGCTTCCGGGGAAGGCCGCCTCGATATCGGCATAGGTCGTGATCGGGCCGGAGGTTCCCGTATCGTGGGTGTCGACGATGATCCGGCCGTCGCCGTAGAGCGTGTCGGCGCCGGCGCCGCCCGCCAGCGAGTCGTTGCCCGTGTCGCCGGCGAGGACGTTGGCGCCGCCGTCGCCGGTCAGCGAATCGTCGCCCGCCGATCCGGAGAGATTCTCGAAGCCCGAGAGGGTCATGGCGCCAATCCCGGTGGCCTGGGCGGCGCCCTGGAGCAGCAACGAAACCGAGGCTCCGGCGAGCGCCGCATTATTGGCCCAGACGGAGAGAGTGTCGTTGCCGCTGCCGCCGTCGGCGGTCGCGTTCCCGGGACCGACCTCGACGAGGTCGTTGCCGCCGAAGGCGCTGATCGTGTCGTCGCCGTTCTCGCCCCACAGCCAGTTGTCGCCGTCATTGCCGAGGATGGTGTCGGCGAACTCGGTCCCCGACGCATGCTCGATTCCGACGAGCGTATCCAGGCCGACGCCGGTATCCTGCGCCACCCCCTGGATCCGAAGGTCGACGATGATCCCGCTCGTCGCCGTGAAGAAGGCGACCCGGTCCCAGCCGGCGCCGCCATCGATCAGATCGTCGCCGACGCCGCCGCGAAGATAATCGTCGCCATTGCCGCCGAGCAGGCTGTCGTTGCCCTCCATTCCGTGGACAAGATCATGGCCGTCGCCGGCGTCGACGACGTCATTCCCCTCCCGCGCAATGACGAAATCGTTGCCGGCGAAGGCGGTGATCGTGTCGTCGCTCGCGGTCCCGTTGAGGAAATCGTCGTCCGCGGTGCCGTTGATGATCGCCATGTCTTCCCCCCTGCCGGAATGAGCCGCGGCCAGCCTATATCAAGCCGACGGGCCCACCAAACGGCATTGGTTAATCGCGTAGCTCATGCGGCGGAACAGGCCCCGCGGGAACGCATTTGATGAAGCGGCATCGAACCCGGAACGGCAGGAGAGAATCATGGCGACTCGCGACGACAACGGCACCTATTGGAACGCGACCGCTTTGGCTCCCGATTTTCCCGCTCTTTCCGGCGACGTCGGCGTCGACGTGGCGATCATCGGCGGCGGCATCGTCGGCATCACCACCGCCCGGCTGCTCAAGGACCGGGGAGTCAACGTCGCCGTGATCGAGGGCCGGCGGGTGGGGCGTCAGGTGACCGGCAAGTCGACGGCGAAGATGAGCTCGCAGCACGGCGCCTCTCACTACCAGACGCTCGAGCGGAAGTTCGGCGAGGATCGCGCGCGGCTCTACGCCGAGGCTCAGGAGGCCGGCATCCGCCGGATCTCCGAGCTCGCCGCCCGGCACGGGATCGAGGCCGACATCGAGCCGATGCCCGCCTTCGTCTATACGCGCGACGAGAGCTACGTCTCGCAGCTCGAAAAGGAGGTGGAGGTCGCGAAGCGGCTCGGCCTGGCCGCCAGCCTCACCCGCGACACCGGCCTCCCGTTCGACGTGCTCCAGGCGATGCGCTGGGAGAACCAGGCCCAGTTCCACCCGGTCAAATATGTCGCCGGGCTCGCCGCGACCCTCCCCGGCGACGGCTGCCACGTCTTCGAGGGCAGCCGGGCGGTGGACTGGGAGCCGAACCGGGTCGTCACCGACCGGGGCACCGTCTCCGCCCGCCACGTCGTCATGGCGACCCACCTGCCGCTCGGCCAGGTCGGCATGTATTACGCGACCAACTATCCCAAGGCCGAGCCGGTGATCGCCGCCCCGATCCGCCGGGTGCCGCCCGGAATGTACAAGAATGCCGAGACTCCGGGCCGTTCGATCCGCACCCACCGCGGCGCCGACGGCCAGGTCTACGGAATCGTCGCGGGCACCAATTTCAAGCCGGGCCATCCGGACGAGGAGCGTGAACATCTCGCCGACATCGAGCGCTGGCTGACCGAGAATTTCGACGCCGGACCGATCGAATATCGCTGGATCAACGAGGATTACACGCCGATGGACGGCGCGCCCTTCATCGGCTGGTCCTCGAAGTCCGACGGCTATCTCGTCGCCACCGGCTTCGACGCCTGGGGGATCAGCAACGGCACGGTCGCGGCCGAGATCATCGCCGATCTCGCCACCGGCAAGGAAAATCGCTGGCTGGAAGTGTTCGACGCTACCCGCGTCAAGCCCGTCGCCGGCGCTCCGGAATTCGTGAAGGAGAATCTGTCCGTCGCCGCGCATCTGGTCGGCGGCTATCTGGGCAGCAAGGCCAGTTCCTATGACGAGCTGAAACCCGGCGAGGCCGCGATCCTCAAGGTCGACGGCGACAATGTCGCGGCCTATCGCGACGAAGGCGGCACCCTCCACGCCGTCTCCGCCGTCTGCACCCATATGGGCTGCCTGGTCGGCTGGAACGACACCGACCGGACCTGGGACTGCCCCTGCCACGGCTCCCGCTTCGAGCTGAGCGGCGAGGTCATCCACGGCCCGGCGACCCAGCCCCTGGGAGCGAAGGTGACGGGATAGACGGGCGGAGGCGACGCCGCCGGCGGGAAATTCCCGAGCGAAAAGCGGAAACTAACATCAGCTTCGGACATATCGTCCGGTTGACCTTGGGCTCCCGGACGCGCAACTCCGGCCCTCGCGCCTCGACGTGGGGTCCGGGCGCGCTGTCCTTGGTGGTGGGGGCTGATGAGAATGGCGAGCGCAAGTCTTCGAGGAGCATTCCTCCTGACTCTGGCGACGGGCCTGTCCGCGTGCGGGCAGCCCGCAGCGGATCAGGACCAGGCCCACCGGGGAGCGGGACATGACGATTCCCAGGCGGCTGCTCCGCACCCGGCGTCCGGAATGAAGATGCACGACGCGATGGCATCCGCGGTCGGGGCCGACGTCTCCGATACGTGGGTGAGGAAGATGATCGAGCATCATGAGGGCGCGATCGCGATGGCGGAGTCCGCCGTCGCCCAGGGCAAAGATCCAGAGGTCATCGCCATCGCCAGGCGAATGGCGGCGCAGCAGCGGCAAGAGGTCGAGGAGATGCGCCGGCTGATCCGCGAGGGCGCCGCGCCCGATCCCGCCTCCGCCAGGCCCTATCTCGCCGCCGAGACTCAGATGCACGACCGGATGATGGCGGCCCGGGGAAGCAATGCCGCCGAGACCTTTCTCCGCCAGATGATTCCCCATCATCAAGGAGCCATCGACATGTCCCGGATCGTGCTCGAGCAGGGCCGGGACGAGCGGGTCTCGGCGATCGCGCGTCGGATCGTCGCGGATCAGGGCAAGGAAATCGCGGAGATGGAGGCCATGCTGGAGCGCTCTGCCGCGCCGGCCGGGCCCGCGACCGCGGCGGCCCCTTCCCAAAACTAGTCGGAGTCCTGAAACCCGCTTTCCATCCGAACCACGCCACTCGTCGATCCGACTCCGGCAGGACCTTTCCAATGACCCGATCCGAAACCGAAGCCGGAAACGCCTCCGCCGTCGCCTCCTACCGCACGATCTGGCGGTGGCATTTCTATGCCGGGCTGTTCGTTCTGCCCTTCGTCCTGATCCTGTCGGTCACCGGCTCCATCTATCTGTTCAAGCCCCAGATCGACCGGTGGGAAGAGAGCGCCTTCCGAAACCTCGGGACCCAGGCCGCCGTCTCGCCGGACCGCCAGCTGGCCGCGGCCACGGCCGCCTATCCCGGCGGCCGCTTCAACCATTATCGCCTCCCCGAGCATCGGGGCGATGCGGCGATGATCCAGCTCGCGCTCGCCGACGGCAGCCAGCGCGAGGTCTTCGTATCGCCTCAGGGGGAGGTGCTGGGCGCCTTCGAGCCGGAAGCGCGGTTTTCGGCGACGGTCCAGCGGATCCACGGTTCCCTGCTGCTCGGCACCTGGGGGGACTGGCTGGTCGAGCTGGCGGCGAGCTGGACCATCGTCATGATCCTGACCGGTCTATACATGTGGTGGCCGCGGCCGTTCCGGCCCGCCGGCACCTTCTGGCCAAGGCTCTCGCTTCGCGGACGTCCACTGCTCAGGGACCTTCACCGGGTAACCGGCTTCTGGATCGCCGGGCTCGTGCTGGCCATGCTGGCGAGCGGCCTGCCCTGGGCTGCGTCCTGGGGCTCGGCCTTCAAATGGGCGAGGACGGAGGCGGGCCTGGTAAAGGGCCCGCAGGACTGGAAGACCGGTTCCGGCGGCGGCGGCCATGCCGGTCATGGCGCCCATCGGCACGGCGCACCGCCCGTCGCCGCCGCCCCGGCCGGCGGAGTGCCGCTGTCGATGGTCGTCGCCAGGGCGCAGGCGGAGCGAATGGCGTTCCCGGTGCTGATCCTGCCCCCTCGAGCTCCCCAACGCTTCGGACCGCCGACCGGCGCCGACTGGACCGCCAAGTCGGAGCCTCAGAATAGGCCGCTCGGCCGGCAGGTGACCTATAATGCGGCCACCGGTGCGGAGACAGGGCGACGGAGCTTCGCCGATCAGCACGTGATAGACCGGGTCGTGAACACCGGCATCGCCTGGCATGAAGGCCAGCTATTCGGCCTCGCCAACCAGTTGATGGGCGTGCTGACGGCGCTCGCGCTGATCGCGATCAGCATCATGGGCGTGCTGATGTGGCTGCGGCGCCGTCCCCGGAGCGTATTCGGGGCCCCTGCCCCCGTCGGCGGCGCTCGGCTGCGCTGGGCGATCCCCGCCCTCATCCTCGCCGGTTTGCTGCTGCCCCTGTTCGGCGCGTCGCTGATCGTCCTCGCCATCGTCGATCGAATGGCCGCCGTCATCCGGCGGCCCGCGGCCGGTTAGTGCCGCGGACCAGATCTGAGTGACGACCAGCCACGATTCGACCGGCTCGCCGCTTCTCAAACGGCAAGGCATACCTAAGTATCAGCAATGAAAGCCGTTCTTCCATTGCTGACACTGCCGGTGCTGCTTGCGGCCTGCGCCCCGGCTTCCCCGCGGGTGGAGGCGCCGTCGCCGGCGGCGCTGCGTACCAGCGCCGCCGTGGCGGAGCAGGTTCGCCGCTGCTACCGGGCGCCTCGGGTTCCTTCGACCGGCCGCGGCATCGTGACCCGCCTCTTCGCCCGCTACACGGCCGACGGCATCCTCGTGGGCCTTCCCCTTCTCGTCTCGCAGCAGGGAGTGACGGCTGAGAGCAGGCCTTATGCAAGCAGGATGGCGGAGGCGGCGAAGCTCGCGGTCATCCGCTGCAGCCCCGTCCGGCTGCCGCCGCGGGCGAACAAGAAGCGCGGCAGCGACTTCGTCCTGACCTTCAGCCCGCGCCGGACCGCCTAGACATGATCGGTTTTCACTGAACCGCTCATCCTGAGCAGGGACTGAGCGAAGGCGAAGGCCCGTATCGAAGCGCCGTCCTTCGATACGCCGTTTCGACAAGCTCAACGGCTACTCAGGATGAGCGGGGCAGATCAAGCTGAAGCGATCATGCTCTAGAAGCGGAAGCGGAGCGTCCCCCGTCCCGTCACCGGGGCCCCCGGCGCGATATTGTTGTCGCTGTGCGCCGTGGGGAAATAGTCCGCGCCGAACAGATTCTCGACATTGACCTGCGCCTCGATGCCGTCGGACAGCTGGTAGAAGACCGCCGCGTCGACCCGCGCATAGCTCGGCAGGACCACCTGGTTGCTGATCGACGCATAGGATTTGGACGCCGCGATCACCCCGAGGCCGAAGCCGAGCGCCTTGTTGAAATTGTAGCGGTTCCAGACCGAGAATTGATGGCGCGGCACCAGCGGCACTTCCCGCCCCTTGGGCGCGGCGGCGGTGGTTCGGGTGATCTCCGCCTCCTGGAGCGCATAGCCGGCCGAAATCTGCCATTTGTCGGTGACGTTGCGCTCCAGCCCGATCTCCAGGCCCTTGCTGCGCTGGGCGCCGGTGAGGACGGTGAGGTTGGTCACCGGATCGAGCGCCCGGGTGTTGGTGCGGTCGAGCCGGTAGAGGGCGATCGTCGCGAGCAGGCCCGGGATCGGCTCCCACTTCGCGCCCACCTCGTAATTGTCGAAGCGCTCCGGCTTCAGGCTTTCGGAGGTCGCATCGAGCGAGCTGAACTGGTCGCCCGCGCTCGGCAGGTAGGAGCGGCTGTAGCTGGCGTAGAGCGACAGCTCCGGGATCGGCTTTGCGATCAGGCCGAGGCGAGGCGAGAGCAGATTGTCGGTGCGGCTGAAGGTCAGGCCGGTATTGCGGCTGAGGACGTCCAGCTTGAAGCGGTCGTAACGCAGTCCGGCGACGATCTCGAAATGGTCCGAGAGGCGCAGCTGCTCCTGCGCGTAGAAAGCGAGGACGGATGCGTCGCCTTCGTTGAAATTGGCGGGAGTGCGCGCCGCATTGTTGTTGACCGGAAGGAAGATCACGTCCGCCTCGATGGTCGGCGACGTCAGCGGGACATTGATCGAACCGACGCCGTTGGGATTGGCGGCGGAAACGAAGAAGCCGTTGCGGCGCCGGCTGACCGTATCCTGCCGGCCGAGCTCGAAGCCGAGCAGCAGGGTGTGGGAAAGGCCGCCGAGATCGCCGTCGACGACGAGGTCGGTCTGGCTGAACAGATTCTGCCGCTTCAGGGTGTCGTTATAGGCCGACAGAGCCACTTGAGTGCCGGCGGCGTTGACCGCGCCGGGGAAGATATTCTGGTAGAATTTGTCATAGTCGCCGAAGCTGGTGCGGTTGCGCAAGGTCACCGCGTCGGAGAAGCGGTGCTCGACCGCCAGGCTGACGATGTGGGCGTCCACCTCGGCGAAGCTCTGCTCGGGGTCGCCGAAGAAGGTCCGGTCGAAGCCGCGCAGCGGCCGGCCAAGAAAGGCCGGGACTCCGCGGTCGGCGGTGCGGCGGTCGTGGAAATATTCGTAGGACAGGTCGATTCGGGTGTCGCCGAAGCTGGCGCCGAGCACCGGATTGACGCCGTAGCGCTCCAGCTCCACCCCGCGGCGGAAGCTCTCGCCATTTTCGTAGACGCCGTTCAGCCGCAGGCCGACATCCTCCCCGAACGGCTGGTCGAGATCTCCGGTCAGCCGGAAGCCGCCTTCGCTGTCGCCCTGCGCCGCGAACTCGCGATAGGGCCTGAAGCTCGACCGCTTGGTCACCCGGTTGACGACTCCGCCGCCGCCGCCGCGGCCGAAGATCATCGCGTTGGGCCCGCGAAGCACCTCGATCCGCTCGGCATTGTAGAGGTCGCGGAAATACTGGACGTCGTCGCGCACTCCGTTGACGAAGAAATCGGCGGTCGTGTTGTTGCCGCGAAGGGTGATCTGGTCGCGATTGCCCTCGCCGGTGCCGGGCGTGGCGCCCGGGACGTACATGAGCACGTCGGCGATCGAGCGCAGCGCCTGATCCTCGATCTGGCTTTCGGAGATGACGGAGAGCGACTGGGGCACGTCCTTGACGTCGGTGCAGGTTCGGGTCGCGGTGCAGGTCTCCTGGGCGCCATATTCCGGCCGCTGGCCGGTGACGACGATGCTCTGCCCCGCGGGATCGGCCGAATCGTCGGCCGCGGCGGCATTGGCGGCCGCCTCGTCGAGGCCGGCCTCCGCGGCGAGAGCGGGCGCGGCGAGCGCGAAGCTGATCGCCACCAGCGAAACGTGACGGACGGACATGAACACCCCTTGCTGTTATCGGGGCTGCCTATCGCTCTTGCGAATTATTCGCAATAGCATTTCGTTACGCGGTCGTGCCCGTATGCGGATGGCGCTTCGCGGAGTTCAGGGCGGCGGAGTCAACGCCGCGTGAGGTTGAGCGGCATTCCGCCGGCGGGACGCAGGGTCACCATGCCGTGGACCCGGACCTCGCGGCCGGCGACCGGGTCGAAGCGCCAGGTCGCCAGCCAGTGAGCCAGGATGGCCAGCGCTTCGGCGGTGGCGAAGCGGGCGCCGACGCAGAGGCGCGGCCCCGCACCGAACGGTATGTACTGGAAACGGTGGCGTCCCTCCCGCCGCTCCGGAGCGAAACGGGACGGGTCGAATTCGTCCGGCCGCTCCCACAGGGCCTGGTGGCGGTGGAGGATCCACGGCCAGATGGAGACGATGTCGCCCGGCTGCACCGACTCGTCGCCGAGCCGGTCGGGCTCGACCGCCTGGCGGTCGAAGCGGGGCGCCGGCGGGTAGAGGCGGAGCGATTCCTCGAGCACCATCCGAAGCAGCTTCAGTCGCTCGGGCAGGTCGGGCCCCTCCCCTCCGGCCACCGCGGCCGAGCACTGCGCGGCGACCTGCTCCTGAAGGCCGGGCTGCTCGGACAGCAGGTAGAGCGTCCACGTCACCGCGTTCGCCGTCGTCTCGTGGCCGGCCAGGTAGAAGGTCATGGCGTTGTCCGCGGCCAGCTCCGCCGCCCGGCGCGGCTCGAAGCGTTCGCCGAGGCCGCGGATGAGCTTGCCGAGGAAGTCGTCCGGCCCGCCGTCGGGGAGCCGCTCGCGAACCACCGCTTCGAGCGTTTCGCGCAGATATTTCTGGCCCTTCTGCGCCCGCCATCCCTGGCGCGTCCACGGGATTCGCGGAAGCCCGAGCATGGCCTGCAGCCGCGCCTCGCTGATCCCTTCCAGCGCTGCGGCGATATGCGCCATCGCGGCGTCGCGGGTGAGCCGGGAATCGCCGCTGAACAGGGTGTTGGAGATGATCCGCATGGTCGCCTGGGTCGCCTCGGTCGCCATGTCGCGGACGCCCGGCCGCCACCGCTCCAGCGCCGCGCGGCCGACGCTGCCGAACTCCGGCACCAGGGCGTCGACGGCGGCGGGCGCGAAATTCGCCGCGACGATCCGCCTCTGCTCGCGCCACAGCCCGCCGTCGGAGGTGAGCAGGCCTTCGCCGATCGCCGGCGCCAGCAGCCGCTTGACCACGTCGGGCTTCACGTAATTGGCGGCATTGTCGAGCAGCACGCGCTGGACCAGCTCCGGATCGAGCGGGATGTGGACGTTGAAGCCGAGGATCCTCCGCCGCATGTAGGGCTGGCGGAAAGCGAGCTCCGACCAGCCGTAGACGGCGGTGCGCGCCCGCTCCCCGACAAAACCTCGCCAGACGGGAACCGGCCCCGCGCCGCGCGGGGGGTAAGGCGGGATGAAGGGGGTTTTGTCCTCGCCGTCGCGGAGCGATGCGGAGGGTGGCGGAGGGGTAACTGCTCCGAGGCTGGTGGTTTCCGTCAGAACCGCTGACTCCCGCGCCATCTACCCCTCCAACATGCTACGCATGGTCCCCCTCCCCATGCAATGCGTGGGGAGGATTATTCCGCGGCCAGCAATCTCTCCGCGCCGCCGAGGTCGACGCTGACCAGCCGGCTGACGCCCTTCTCGATCATCGTGACTCCGAACAGGCGGTGCATCCGGCTCATCGTCACGGCATTGTGGGTGACGATCAGGTAGCGGGTGTCGGTCTCGTTCACCATCCGGTCGAGAAGGTCGCAGAAGCGCTCGATATTGGCGTCGTCGAGCGGGGCGTCGACCTCGTCGAGGACGCAGATCGGCGCCGGGTTGGTCAGGAACAGAGCGAAGATGAGGGCGATGGCGGTCAGCGCCTGCTCGCCGCCCGACAGGAGGGTCAGGGTGGAGAGGCGCTTGCCGGGGGGCTGGGCCATGATCTCGAGCCCGGCCTCCAGCGGATCGTCGGATTCGACCAGCTCGAGATGCGCCTGGCCGCCTTCGAAGAGGGTGGTGAAAAGGCTCCGGAAATGGCGGTCGACGGTCTCGAAGGCGGTGAGCAGACGGGCCCGCCCTTCGCGGTTGAGGCTTCCGATCGAGCCGCGCAGCCGGTTGATCGCCAGTCCCAGCTCCTCGCGCTCCGACTGGCTGGCGGCCCGGCTTTCGTCGAGCTCGGCCAGCTCGCGCTCGGCGATGAGGTTGACCGGCCCGATTCGCTCGCGCTCCGCGGAAAGCCGCTCGTGCCGGCTCGATTCCTCTCCCGCCGGAAGGATGGCGTCCTCGTCGAAGCCGAGCTTCTCCGGCAGGAGCGGCGGCGGGCATTCGAAGCGTTCGCCGGAGATCCGGCCCATCTCGATCCGCCGGGCCTCCTGATTCTCGTGACGGGCGGCGGCGCCGGCGCGGGCCTCGCGGGCGGTGGCGAGCGCCTCGGCGACCTCGGCGAGCCGGGCCTCGGTATCGCGCAGCGCCGCCTCGCTTTGCCGCTCCGCCTCCGCGGCGGCGGCGGCGGCGGCGGCGGCCTCGGCGGCCTCGGCCTCCAGCGCCTCGATCCGGCGCGCGATCTCGGCCGGCGCGCCGGCGAGCCGTTCCGCCTCGGCTTCGGCGTCGGCGATCCGGGTCCCCATGTCGGCATGGCGCTTGCCGGCCTCGGCGGCCCGCACGTTCCAGTCGGCCGCTTCCTTCAGCGCCGCCTCGGCGCGCTGCCTGTCGGCGCTGACCGCCCGCGCATGAGTCGCGGCCTCGGCGCGCACCTCGGCGAGCGCCCGCTGGGCGGCCTCGGCGACTCCGCGCAGCTCCGCCACCCGCGCCTCGGTGGCGGCGGCATCGGGCAGGGCCGCGACGACTCGCCGCGCCTCTTCGTCGCCGCGCCGCGCTTCCGCCAGATCCTGCGACGCCTGCTCCAGTCGCTCGGCGAGCCCGGTTCGGCGCAGGTCCAGCCGCTCGATCTCGACCCGCGCCGAATCCTCGGCTCGGCCGGCGTCGCGTATCTCCGCCGACGCCTCGGCTTCGCCGCGCCGGGCGGCGTCCGCGGCGTCCCGGGCCGCGGCCATGTCCGCCAGGGCCGCGGCGATCCGGCTCCGCGCCGCCTCGACCGCGGCGGCGGCCGCGGGCAGCGACTGCTCGATCTGCGCGAGCCGGTTGACCCGTATCAGCCGCTCCGCCGCGGCCGCGCCGAGGCCGGTGGCGACGAAACCGTCCCAACGGCGAAGCCGGCCGTCGCGGGTGACGAGGCGCTGGCCGACGGCGAGCGCGATGCCTTCATCCCGGTCGACCACCGCCACCTGCTCGAGCCGCCGGCGAAGCGCGGGCGGCGCCTGGACATGGGCGGCCAGCGGCTCGCAGCCGGCCGGAAGGGCGGGATCGTCGGCCCGGCTGAGGGCGCCAAGCCACCGCCGGGGGGCGTCGCCTTCGAGCGCCGCGTCGAGATCGTCGCCCAGGGCCGCCGCGAGCGCGCGTTCGAAGCCGGGCTCGGCTTTGACATGGTTGATCGCGCGATCGCCGCTGCTGCCTTCGACAGCCTTGATCAAGGCCTTGGCTTCCGATTCGAGCGCGGCGAGGGCGGCACGCGCCGTGGATCCCTCGCTCTCGGCGGCATCGCGCGCCGCGGCCGCCTGCTGGCGGCGCGCCTCGGCGGACCGGATCGCCTCGCCGGCGGCTTCAAGCTTCGCTTCCGCCTGCTCCCGCCGCCGCCGCGCCGCGCGCAGCGCTTCGACCAGCGGCGCCTCTTCGCCGAGTCCCGCCATCTGCTCCTCGAGCCGGCGGCTCTCGGCTTCCGAGCGGGCGAGCTTGGTCTGCGCCGCCTCGAGCGCGGCCCGGGCGACCCGGGCCTCGGCCTGCTCCGCCGCCTGGACCGCCCTTGCCTTGCCCAGCTCCGCTTCCGCTTCCCGAGCCTCGTCCTCGAGGGCGACGGTACGGATGTCGATCGTGCCGCGCGCGGCTTCGGCGGCGGCGAGCCGGGCGGCGATGTCGCGCCCTTCCTGGTCGAGCCGCGCCAGGGCCGCCTTCGCGTCCTCGCCCAGCGCCGCCTCGCGCTCGCGGTCGCCGAGCAAGGCGGTGCGGCGCTCGGACAGCTCCCGGAGGCGGCGGGCAATGCCGTCGCGCTCCGCGCGCAAGGTCGCCAGCTGGTGGCCGAGCGCCGTCGCCCGGTCGCGCGCCGCCTGTGCCGCCGAGCGCCGGTCGGCCAAAGCCTGCGCGGCCGAGGTCTGCCAGGCGGCGGCGGCACGCTGTCCTTCCGACGCCGTCTCGACCGCGGCGATGGCGGCCTCGGCTTCCCGCTTCGCCGAATCGGCGGCGGCGGCGGCCTCGCGCCAGCGGGCGAAGATCATCCGCCCCTCGGCAACGCGAATCTGGTCCGAGAGCCTGCGGTAGCGCTCGGCCGCCTTGGCCTGGCGGCGAAGAGCGGAGGCCCGCATCTCCATGTCGGCCAGGACCTCGTCGAGGCGGGTGAGGTTGGCCTCGGCGGCCCGCAGTTTCTGCTCGGCGTCCTTGCGGCGGACGTGGAGGCCGGAAATGCCGGCGGCTTCCTCGAGCATCAGCCGGCGCTCGGTCGGCTTGGCGGCGATGACCGCGCTGATCTTTCCCTGGCTGACGAGCGCGGGCGAATGGGGCCCGGTCGCGGCGTCGGCGAAGAGCAGGGCGACGTCCTTGGCACGCACGTCCCGGCCGTTGACCCGGTAGGCGGAACCGGCGCCGCGCTCGATCCGGCGGGCGACCTCGACGTCGCCGACCGGCGCCAGGCTGACGTCGCCCGGCATGTCCTCGGCCTCGCGCTCGACGAGCAAGGAGACTTCGGCGAAGTCCCGCGCCGGGCGCGACGCCGTCCCCGCGAAGATGACGTCGTCCATGCCGGCGCCGCGCATCGACTTGGGGGAGCTCTCGCCCATCACCCAGCGGATCGCCTCGAGCACGTTGGATTTGCCGCAGCCATTGGGGCCGACGACTCCGGTGAGGCCCGGCTCGATGCGAAGCTCGGCCGGCTCGACGAAGCTTTTGAAGCCCGAAAGCTTCAGCCGCTTTATCTGCATGGCCGCCCCCCGCTCCTCATCCTAGCCCGCCGCCTCCCGCAGGATCGGCTCCAGCGTCGCCCAGGTGTGGGAACCGATATTCGCGCCGTTGAGGAAGAAGGTGGGCGTGCCCGGCACACCCAAGGTCGTGGCCGCCTCGTTCATCGTGCCGAGGCGATCGAACTCGGCCCGGTCGGCCAGGCAGCGTTTCGCCTGTGCGGGCGCGATGCCGAGCGGCGCGGCGATGGCGGGGATTCCGGCCAGCTCCGCCAGCCGGCCCAGACGCTGGTTTTCCGGAAGCGCGTTCAGCGCCTGCTTCTGGGCGTCGGTGAGCTCCCTGACCCGCCCCTTCCACTGGTCCTGGGTCGCGTACAGCCTGTCGGCTACCCGGAAGAACGGCCCCGCTCCGCCGCAGCGAGCGACCAGGGTCGCCGCGACGTCGAGGCCGTTCAGGACCATGTTGCGATATTCGTAGCTGACCTTGCCGCTGCGCACATAGCTGTTCACCAGCGGCGCCATCCCCTCCTTCGCGAAGGTCGCGCAATGGCTGCAGGTCAGCGAGCCATATTCGATGAGCTTCACCTTGGCCGCCGGATTGCCCATCCGGAAGCCGCCTTCGGGGGTGGCCACGACGGTCCTGGCCCAGTCGGCCTCGGCGGGAGCGCCCGCCGGCGCGGCCGCGGCGGCGGGCAAGGCCGGGACGGCCAGCAGGAGGAAGATCGCGGCCTTCATCACCCGATCGCCTCGCGCAGCACCGGCTCCAGGCCGGTCCAGTTGGCCGGCCCTTCGTAGAACTTGCCGTTGATGAAGAAGGAGGGGGTGCCGTTGACGCCCATCTCGTCGCCCTTGCGCTTGATGTCGGCGATCTTCTCCAGCCCCGCCGGGTCGCTGAGGCAGGCCTGGATCTGGGCCGAAGGCATGCCGCGCTGGCGGAAGAATTCGTCGAGCCCGGCGGCGCGGGCGACGATCCCCGCCGACTGGGCCGGCGGCATCGTCCCGAGCGCCTGCAGCTGATCCTGCGGCAATTCCTGGATCTTGCCGAGCCAGTTCCGCTGGTCCTTGTAGAGCTGCTCGACCGCCGGGAAGAAAGCGCTCTCGCTCTGACAGTTGAGCAGCAGCGAAACGCCGGGATCGGTCGGGAAGAGGAGATAGGTGCGGAATTCCCAGCTCACCTGGCCGCTCTTCACATAATTGTCGCGCAGCGCCGGCCCGCCCTGCTCCTCGAACTCGGCGCAATGGGGGCAGCTCAGCGAGCCATATTCGATGAGCTTCACCGGCGCCTCGGGATTGCCCATCCGGTAGCCGCCCTCCGGCGTCTTCACCACCGTCTGCGACCAGTCGCCGTTGGGCGCGGCGATCTGCTTGAGCGGCGTATCGCTCGCGGGCGCCTGGGCGTTGCCGCCGCCGTCGCCGCAGCCGGTCAGGAAAAGCGCCAGTGCGGCCGCACCGGCCGTGAGCAGGGATTTCATCTCTTCGTCTCTCCACCAATTCTTCCAAGCACCGGGAGGGCCACCGCCGGCCCCAGCGCCGCCTCGTTCGCCGCCACTCCGCGCGCCAGCGATTCCAGGCAGGCACGAAGCTCCGGATCCGCCACCTCGCGCAGCGAATCGCCCAGCTCGACCGGGATCGGCCGGAGCGAAGGCGGCGCGGCGCGCGTCCTGGCGCGGGCAATCTGAACCAATCCTTGCCTGATGCTGACCCGGGCCACCGCCTGATAGCCGAAGAAGCGGTTGACCCGCTCGACGATGACCGGAGCGACATGCTGCATCATCGGGGCGTGAGCGCCCTCGACGACCAGGTTGAGCACGCCTTCGGAGCGCTTGCCCGGCGGGAAGCGGATCGATTCGGGCGAGGAGACGGTGGCGTAGCGCTCGCCGACGATCTCGCGCCAGCGGCTGACGATCGAGGACTGGACGAAGCCGAAGCGGCGGAAGGCGGCGCGGCCGACGTCGGGCACGATGTCGCAGACCGCGCGGGCACGGTTCGCCCGCGGCGCCTCCGCCTGCAATTTCGACGTGCCACCCGATTTCGCCATCCCCGGGATCATGGCATAGGCACGGCATGCACGTCGATGCTTCCCGGGCGCTGTTGCGGTGGTTTGCTGTGGATAAACGGCGGTTGCCCTGGCGCGCGGAGGGCGGCGAGCGGCCCGAGCCCTATCGCGTGTGGCTCTCCGAAGTGATGCTCCAGCAAACCACCGTCGCCCATGCCGCCCCCTATTTCGAGGCCTTCATCCGCCGCTGGCCGACGGTGGAGGCACTGGCCGCCGCGGCCGAGGGGGAGGTCATGGCCGCCTGGGCCGGCCTCGGCTATTATGCGCGGGCCCGCAATCTGATCGCCTGCGCCCGCAAGGTCGCTGACGAGCTCGGCGGCCGCTTCCCCGACACGGAGGAGGGGCTGCGCAAGCTGCCGGGAATCGGCCGCTACACCGCCGCCGCAATCGCCGCCATCGCCTTCGGGCGGCGGGCGGTGGTGGTCGACGCCAACGTGGAGCGGGTCGTCGCCCGGCTCTTCGCGGTGGAAACCGAGCTTCCGGCGGCGCGGGAGGAGATTTACCGCCTCGCCGGCTCGATCACGCCCGACGCCGGATGCGGCGACTTCGCTCAGGCGATGATGGACCTCGGAGCGACGATCTGCACTCCGCGCTCGCCCGAATGCGGCCGCTGCCCGCTCGCCTCGCTCTGCGCGGCTCGGGCGGCGGGCGATCCGCGGGCCTATCCCCGCAAGGCGGCCAAGGCGCCCAGGCCGAAGCGGCAGGGGGTCGCCTATTGGCTGGAGCATGACGGCCGCGTTTTCCTCGTCCGCCGCCCGGCCAGGGGGCTGCTCGGCGGGATGCTGGCGCTGCCCACCGACAGCGAGGGCGCTCCGGCGGAAGCCGAGTGGCGGGAGGCGGGGAGCGTGGACCATGTCTTCACCCACTTCGAGCTCAACATGCGGCTGCTCTGCGCGGATGCACGGGTGCCGCCGGAGGGGACCTGGTGGCCGATCGAGCGGCTGGGCGAAGCGGGCCTTCCGACCCTGTTCGCCCGCCTCGCCGCCCGCGGCGCCGAATGGCGGGCGGCCGCATGAGGCCGGGCTTCACCGGCGCCGGCCTCGACCGCGCCGACCATCTCCGCCTGGACGAGGCCCGGCTCGCCGAGCTGGCCGGCGCGGTCGAGGCGAGGCTGCTTCGACTCGCCGGTCTCGACCCGGAGCTGGATGAGGACGGGCGGCTCGGCTGGGTCGGAATGGCGGGCGTCGAGCAGCACATCTTCCTCGGCTTTCGCGACGGCGCGCCTCTGTTCGCGCCGCTGGTCCGGGTCGAGCCCGGGCAGCGGGCCTGGTCCGTCTTCGCGTTGCTCAACCGGATGGCCGGCGAAGACGCCGCGCTCTGGGGCACGGCCCGCAGCCTGATCGAGTGGCACAACCGCCATCGTTTCTGCGGCGCCTGCGGCGCTGCCACCCTGCCCTTTCGCGGCGGCTGGGGACGGCGCTGCACCGCCTGCGGGATCGAGCATTTCCCGCGCGTCGACCCGGTCGTGATCATGCTCGCCGAGCATGACGGACGGGTGCTGCTCGGCCGTCAGCCGCAATATCCCGAAGGCCGCTATTCCGCCCTCGCCGGCTTCGTCGAGCCCGGCGAATCGATCGAGGAGGCGGTGGCGCGCGAGCTCGGCGAGGAAGCGGGGCTGGAGGTGAGCGACGTCCGCTACGTCGCCAGCCAGCCCTGGCCCTTTCCCGGCCAGCTGATGATCGCCTGCACCGCCGCCGCGGAGAGCGAGGAGATTGTCCTCGACACCAGGGAGCTGGAGGACGCGATGTGGGTGGACCGGGCGGGCGTGAAGGCGGCGCTGGCCGGCGAGCCGGGCGCCCCCTTCCTCGCCCCGCCCCATTTCGCCATCGCCCATACCTTGCTCAGGCATTGGGCGGACTCATCCTCCCCATCGTGAGATGGGGGGATCGACGGCGTCTTGCCCCGCCTCCCTGCCCCGCCTAAAGGGGCACCCGAATTCCCTCATCCCACGCGCGGCCGCGCGTCTCCTGGAGGTCTTGAAAGAGCATGGACAACCGCTCCAACACGATTGCGGGCTGGGTGCTCGGCGCGGGCATTGTCGCGCTCGGCGCCTCGATCGTCACCGGCGAGATGTTCCATCAGGAGCGGCCCGAGAAGATGGGCTATCCGATCGAGGGCGTGGTGCTGAAGGGCGAAGGCGGCGGCGCCGAGGCCGAGCAGCCGATCGCCAACGTTCTCGCCAATGCCGATGCCGGCCGGGGCGAGGCGCAGTTCAAGAAATGCACCGCCTGCCATACGATCAACCAGGGCGGCGCCAACGGCACCGGCCCCAATCTGTGGGGCGCGATGGGCAAGGGTATCGCCAAGGTCGCGCCCGGCTTCGCTTATTCGCCGGCGCTCGCCGGCAAGGGCGGGACCTGGGACTGGGAATCGATGAGCCAGTGGATCAAGTCGCCGCGCGAATTCGCGCCGGGGACCAAGATGACCTTCGCCGGCATCTCCAAGGTCGAGGACCGGGCCGATCTGCTCGTCTATCTCAACGCGCAGGGCAGCAATCTGCCGCTGCCGCCCCCGCAGGCCGCCGCCGGGGATCCCGCTCAGGCCGCCGCCGAGAAGGCCGACGCCCCGGCCGCCGGCGACAAGGCGGAGGACGAGCCGGTGCTCAACGAGCAGGAGGCCGGGCCGAACCGGATCGGCGGCGAGGGCGCTCCGGCGGTGGCCGGCCGCGACGAGCAGACCAAGGCCCGGCCCCAGCAATAAGGCCGGCCCGCGGTCGGCGGGCCGAGGCTCCTCCGTCACGCGGTCAGGGGCAGGATACCGGCTCGCCGTTGGTCGCGTAATAGCGGCAGACGTGGTCCCACGCCTCCTCCGCGGTGTCGACGAAGGTGAACAGGCTGAGGTCGTCGGGGGCGATCACGCCTTCCTCGACCAGGGCCTGGAAGTCGATCACCCGCTCCCAGAATTCGCGGCCGAAGAAGAGGATCGGCAGCGGCTTGACCTTGCCGGTCTGGACGAGGGTGAGGAGCTCGAAAGCCTCGTCGAACGTTCCGAAGCCCCCCGGGAAGACCGCCACCGCCCGCGCCCGAAGCAGGAAGTGCATCTTCCTCAGCGCGAAATAATGGAACTGGAAGCTGAGCGACGGAGTGACGTAGGGATTGGGCATCTGCTCGTGCATCAGCACGATGTTCAGGCCGACCGACTCCACGCCTTCCTCGTGAGCGCCGCGATTTGCCGCCTCCATGATCGACGGCCCCCCACCGGAGCAGACGACGAAATGCCGCCACCCGGCTTCGTCCGGGTCGCACCGGCTGGCGAGGCGGGCGAGGCGGCGCGCCTCTTCATAATATTTGCTCTTGGCCCTCAGCCGCTCGGCGATGTGGCGCTGCTCGTCGGTGGCGGCCGCCGCGACGAGAGCGTCGGCCTTGGCGGGCTCGGGAATCCGGGCGGAACCGTAGAAGACGAAGGTGGAGCCGATCTTCGCCTCGTCGAGCAGCAGTTCCGGCTTGAGCAGCTCGAGCTGGAAGCGGACCGGGCGCAGATCCTCGCGAAGGAGGAAGTCGAGGTCCTGGAAGGCGAGACGATAGGCGTTGTGCTCGGTCTGCGCCGAGGGGGTCGGCTGGTTGGCGGATTCGGCTTCCTGGCGGGCGGCCGGGAAGACGCGGTTCGGCGGTACGGGATCGGTCATGGCGGCCCGTTTAGCGGCAATAAGGCCCCTGTCCCATGTCGAAATGAAGATGGTCGCGGTGGAAGGCGTCGGCGTCCGGCCCGAGCACGATCCGGAAGCGCCGGCAGGCGGCGCCGTGGACGGCGCGAAGGAAGCGGCGAACGTCCTCGTCTTCGCCGCTCCAGCCCGCGCGCACGGTGATTCGGCGCCCGTCGGCGAGCACGAAGGCAGCGATGTCGACCGCGTTGGCGCGGCCATGCTCGCTGAGCCGGGCGCCGGGCCGGCTGTTGACGGGGCGGCAGCTGTAGGTGCCGAAGCTTTCGATCCTGACCACCCGGCTTCCGAGCCAGGCATTGGCCGCCGGCTGCATCGCCTCGCGCGTCCAGCGGGCGAACTGGCGCGCCAGCGGGCAGGTCATCGCGCCGAGATTGGCGGTCGGCGTGCCGACGTCGAGGAGCTGGACGGCGCCGCGAGCGGAGCAGCCGCCGCCGAAATCGCGATCGGGGAGGGCCTTGTAGCGGACACCTTCACGGGTGAGGTCGGCCTGGCATTGGAGGGCCTGGCGGTCCGGGGCCGTCCGGTCCCGCGCGGCCGGCTCGCGCCCGCGCTCGCTGGAAGGGATGCAGGCCGCCAGAAGCAAGGTTGCCGAAATCGCCCACCGCATCGGCGGAAGGTGCGGCCGCGGCCCGCCAAGGTCAATCCGCCGCCTCACGGTTGACACGCGCGCCTGCGCCTCTATCCCCGCGAGCGGGCCACGCCGTCCCAACGCGGCGCGTGCTCTCTGCGAGGAGAGTTAGACAGTGCATATTTCCAAACCGGACGTGCGGCCTGCGCGTCCCTTTTTTTCCTCCGGCCCGTGCGCGAAGCCGCCGGGATGGGGTCCCGAACATCTCGCTTTGGGGTCGCTCGGGCGATCGCACCGCTCGAAGCTCGGCAAGGCCCGGCTCGGTCATGCCATCGAGCTGACTCGCCGGGTGCTCCGGATTCCCGAGAGCCACCGGATCGGGATCGTCCCCGCCTCGGATACCGGCGCCGTGGAAATGGCCTTGTGGTCGATGCTCGGCGCTCGGCCGGTCACCCTGCTCGCCTGGGAGAGCTTCGGCGAAGGCTGGGTCACCGACGTCGTCAAGCAGCTCAAGCTCGACGCCGCGGTGATCAAGGCGCCCTATGGGGAGCTTCCGGACCTCGCCGCCGTCGATCCGGCGAGCGACGTCGTCTTCACATGGAACGGCACGACCTCCGGGGTGAAGGTGCCGGACGGCGACTGGATCAGCGACGCCCGCGAGGGGCTGATCATCGCCGACGCCACCTCCGCGGCCTTCGCCCAGGATCTTCCCTGGGACAGGATCGACGTCGCCACCTTCAGCTGGCAGAAGGCGCTGGGCGGCGAGGGGGGCCATGGCATGCTCGTCCTCGGCCCGCGCGCGGTCGAGCGGCTGGAGAGCTGGTCGCCGCCCTGGCCGCTGCCCAAGATCTTCCGGATGACCAGGAACGGCAAGCTGGTCGAGGGCCTGTTCCACGGCGAGACGATCAACACGCCGTCGATGCTGGCGGTCGAGGATTATATCTTCGCGCTCGAATGGGCGATCGGGATAGGCGGGCTGCCCGGCCTGATCGCCCGGTCGCAGGCCAATGCCGCCGCGGTCGACTCCTGGGTTGAGCGGACCGACTGGATCGAGCATCTCGCCCGCGACCCCGCGACCCGGTCGAACACCAGCGTCTGCCTGAGGTTCGCCGAGGCCGGCGACCCGGAGGCGCAGGCCGCCCTCGTCAAGAGGATGGCCGGGCTGCTCGAGGCGGAAGGAGCGGGCTACGACCTCGCCAGCTATCGCGACGCTCCGCCGGGCCTTAGGCTGTGGTGCGGGGCGACGGTCGACACGGACGATCTCGAAGCCCTCTTCCCCTGGCTCGACTGGGCCTTTCACGAGGCGCGGGGCGCCTGACCCGTCAGCCCGGCGAAGCCGGGACCCCGGGTCGAACAACCTGCCTCGCCTTTCACCCCACGAGGTCCCGGCTTTCGCCGGGATGACGGAGTTTCCAAAAATGCCCAGAGTTCTGATTTCCGACTCCATGGATCCCAAGGCCGCGGAGATCTTCCGGGCCAAGGGCGTCGAGGTCGACGAGAAGCCCGGCCTGTCGAAGGACGAGCTCAAGGCGATCATCGGCGATTATGACGGGCTCGCCATCCGCTCCGCCACCAAGGTGACCGCCGAAATCCTCGATGCCGCGGCCAATCTCAAGGTGATCGGGCGCGCCGGCATCGGTGTCGACAATGTCGACATTCCGGCCGCCACCGCCCGCGGCATCGTCGTCATGAACACGCCGTTCGGAAATTCGATCACCACCGCCGAGCACGCCATCGCCCTGATGTTCGCCCTGGCCAGGGACCTGCCCGCCGCGGATTCGTCCACCCAGGCCGGCAAGTGGGAGAAGAACCGCTTCATGGGGGTCGAGCTGACCAACAAGACGCTCGGACTGATCGGCGCCGGCAATATCGGCTCGATCGTCGCCGACCGGGCGCTCGGGCTGAGGATGAAGGTGGTCGCCTACGATCCCTTCCTGACCGCGGAGCGGGCGCTCGACCTCGGAGTCGAGAAGGTCGAGCTGGACGAATTGCTTGCCCGAGCCGATTTCATCACCCTCCACACGCCGCTCACCGAGCAGACCCGCAACATCCTCTCGCGCGAGAATCTGGCGAAGACCAGGAGAGGCGTGAGGATCGTCAATTGCGCCCGCGGCGGCCTGATCGACGAGGCCGCGCTCAAGGAGGCGCTCGACTCCGGTCAGGTCGCCGGCGCCGCCCTCGACGTGTTCGTCGAGGAGCCGGCCAAGGCCAGCCCGCTGTTCGGAACGCCCGGCCTCGTCGCCACCCCCCATCTCGGCGCCTCGACCACGGAGGCGCAGGTCAACGTCGCCATCCAGGTCGCCGAGCAGATGGCCGAGTTCCTGATGCGCGGCGGGGTGACGAACGCGCTCAACATGCCCTCCCTCTCCGCCGAGGAGGCGCCGCGGCTCAGGCCCTACATGGCGCTGGCCGAGAAGCTGGGCTCGCTCGTCGGGCAGCTCTCGCACGGGGCGATTGCCGGCCTCTCGATCGAGGCCGAGGGCGCCGCCGCCGAGCTCAACATGAAGCCGATCACCGGCGCCGTCCTCGCCGGCTTCATGCGGGTCCATTCCGACGCGGTGAACATGGTCAACGCGCCGCATCTCGCCAGGGAACGCGGGCTCGACGTCCGCGAGATCCGCCACGATCGCGAGACGGACTATCATACCTTGCTGAGGGTCTCGGCGATGACCTCGGCGGGGGACCGGCCGGTCGCCGGCACCCTGTTCGCCAATTCGACTCCGCGGCTGGTCGAGATTTTCGGGATCCGGGTCGAGGCCGAGCTCGAGGGCGAGATGATCTACATCGTCAACGAGGACACTCCGGGCTTCATCGGCCGGCTCGGCACACTGCTCGGGGAGGCCGGCGTCAATATCGGCACCTTCAGCCTCGGCCGGCGCGAAGCCGGTGGCGAGGCGGTGGCCCTGGTCTCGGTGGACAGCCATGTCGGGCCGGATCTGGTCGCGAGGCTGCAGGCCCTGCCGGGGGTGAAAAGGGTGGCTCCGCTGAGGTTTTGATTCCCCTCCCTGAAAGGGAGGGGCTAGGGGTGGGTAGGCGAGCGCAGCGAGACTTCCTGCCGACTCCGAGTTTCGGCCGCCTGCGGCGGACCCACCCCCAACCCCTCCCTTTCAGGGAGGGGAGTAGAACGTAGGAGTAATTCCGTGGCCAACGTCACCGTCATCGGCGTCCAGTGGGGCGACGAGGGGAAGGGCAAGATCGTCGACTGGCTGGCGAGCCGGGCCGACGTCGTCGCCCGCTTCCAGGGCGGGCACAATGCCGGCCACACGCTCGTCGTCGGCGACCAGACCTACAAGCTCTCCTTGCTGCCGTCGGGAATCGTCCGGGGCACACTCTCGGTCATCGGCAACGGGGTGGTGCTCGATCCCTGGGCGCTCAAGGCCGAGGTCGGCCGGCTGGCGGAGCAGGGCGTGGCGGTGACCCCCGAGACCCTGCACATCGCCGACACCTGCCCCCTGATCCTCCCCTTCCACCGCGATCTCGACGCGCTTCGCGAGGACGCGTCGGGCCAGGGCAAGATCGGCACCACCCGCCGAGGCATCGGCCCCGCCTATGAGGACAAGGTCGGTCGCCGCGCGATCCGGGTCTGCGACCTCGCCCATCTCGGCGACCTCGCGCCCCAGATCGACCGCCTCTGCGCCCATCACGACGCGCTCCGCGCCGGCTTCGGCGAGCCGCAGATCGACCGTGCGCGGCTGATGCGGGACCTCGCCGAGGTCGCCGACTTCGTGCTGCAGTTCGCCGCGCCCGTCTGGAAGACGCTGAACCGCGCACGCGTGGACGGCCGCAGAATCCTGTTCGAGGGCGCGCAGGGCGTGCTGCTCGACGTGGACCACGGCACCTATCCGTTCGTAACATCGTCGAACACGGTTGCAGGCACGGCGGCCGGCGGCACCGGCCTCGGCCCGGCGGCAGCCGGCTTCGTCCTCGGCATCGT
>DASPJA010000008.1:0-3947 GCA_035628835.1 Allosphingosinicella sp. | reverse complement strand
GCCGTCATAGCCGGCGCCGCCGTTGACGGTGTCGCCGCTCGCGAACCGCTCCTCGGCATAGAAGAAGATGTCGTTGCCGAGGCCTCCGAGCAGCGTGTCCTTGCCCTTGCCGCCATAGACGACGTAGCTGGCATCGGTCTCCGCCGAGCCGTTGAAGGTGAAGTCCTCCCCCTCGAGCAGGGCCGCCGCGTTGATCCGCGCCTGCACACCGGCGGCGAAATTCGAATCGTGGGTGGTCAGCACGTAGTCGTGGCGGTTCGTCCCAGGCTCGCCGAAGGCCGTGTTGCTTCCGGCGAGGATGGACAAATTCTCGATCTGGGTGATGTTCGCCGTCAGCGTCAGCGACCCGTAGGGGCCCTGCACCACGAGCGTGTCGACACCGGCGCCGCCGTTGACGACGTCCGCGGAGGTCAGGGTCGCCCCGAAGAAGATGTTGTCCATTCCCGCGCCGGCATCGACCATGTCGTTGCCGCCGCCGACCCAGAGGTGGAGCCCGTCGTTGCCGGAGCCGGCGGTGACGACGTTGCCGGCGGCATTGCCGGTCAGGGTCTGGCCGGTTGCCGAGGTGCCGGTGAGGTTCTCGACATTGGCGGTCAGGACATAGACGGCGAGGCCGGTGCGGACCTCGTCCGTCCCTTCGCCGAGAGTCTCCTCGACCGTGTCTCCGGCCTCGACCGTATAATGATCGTCGCCGCCGCCGCCGCGAAACGTGTCGGCGCCTCCGCCCCCAATGAAAACGTCGTTGCCGCCGTTGCCGGTCAGCACGTTGGTCGCGCCATTGCCGATCAGCAGGTCGTCGCCGCCGCCGCCGGTGGCGTTCTCGACGACCACGCCGTTGGCGATCGTGAAGCCGCCCTTGATCGCCTGCGCGGCGGTCTCGCCGGGAAGGTTGCGGACGAACGACACGATACCGCCGCCGGTCACCGAATAATCGAGAGTGGCTGTGTTGAGGTCGATCTGGGCGTTGCGGCCGCCATTATAGGCGATCGTGTCGTTGCCGCCCGTGTCGTAGATGGTCTCGAAGTAAGTACCCTCGGCGTTGACGTCGGGCAGGGTGTAGACATTGTCGCCGGCCGCATAAGCCGGGGCGACTCCGTAGCGCTGCTGAAGGACGGCGATGTCGAACGCCCCCATCGTCGCGAGCCAGCCGGCGTCGGAGCGCCAACCGGCCGGGTCGCCACCGAAGAGACCTCCGTCCGGATGGGTCTGCCAGCCGCCATTGTAGGACATCTGGGTGTAGACGCCCTGGTTGAGATCGAAGACCCCCAGCGAGTCCGGGCCGACCACTCCCACCATCACCTGGGAACCGCCGCCTGTGTCGTGCGGGTGGGCGAGGCCGTGCGCATGGCCCGCTTCATGGAGGATGGTGCGCCAGGCATAGCCGCCTCGGCCGAGCCCGTCGGCGGTGACCGCGGGATCGGCGGAATCGAGCTCCCACCCGCGATTGTCGACGTTGAAGACCATGATGCCCTTCTGGGTCCCGTAGGCCGGGTCCTGCGGATAGGCGTAGGCGCCGTAGGCATTTGAAGAGTTGGTGATGACCCGGAAGGTGGCCAGAGCGGAGTCCGCGGTCTCCACGTAGGCGATTCCCAGGATCTTGGTATATTCCTGCATCGCCAGCATGAACTGGGTTTTTTCGTACTCGGTCCAGCCATAGGAGACCAGCGTTCCATTGCCGCCGCTCGCGGGCTGGGCGGGGTCGCCCCACCGGGCGTTCTCGCCGAAATTTTCGCCGGGAAGCGCGAAGTAGATATAGGCCGTCGGAACTCCGTCGACCATGACGGTCGGGATGTTGGCGGCGTTGCTCCAGTCGATCGAGTGGAGCGGATCGAGCGGGGGCACTTCGCGGAAGTCGATCACATAGCCGCCCGTATTGCCCCCGGGGGCCGCGCTGTGGGTAAAAGCGGTGACCTCGAGATAGTAATCGCCGGTCGAGGCCGCTTGGAATACGAACGAAGAACTGGCATCCGACGGCCACGCGACGTCGTCGTTCGAGGCCAGAAACTCGCCGTTCGGTCCGCGCAGGACGAGGATCGTGTCGAACTCGCCGGCCGGTATCGGGCTGAAGCTCGTCTGGTAATCGGTCCCGGCCGCCGCGGAGAAGCTGTAGGATTTGCCGGCCACGAGGCTGACCTTGTAATAGTCGGAATCGCTGTCGGTCTCGCGGAAGCCGAAGCTGATCCCCTCGCCGATCGGCGCCGCGCCCGCGATTGTCGCCGGAACGGAGTCCTCGCCCATCCGACGCACGTCGATCGTATATTGCCCGACGCCCGAAGTGCCGAAGGCGGATGCGCGGATCGTGTAGGTGCCGCTGACGGCCGCGGTAACGGTCATCACGCTGTTCCTGCCGACTCCGCCGTCGTCGTCCTGACCGGCGCCGGCGAGCGAGGGATCGAATATCTCGAGGTATGAATCCGAGAGCGCCCCCGCGCCGGTGCCCATCAGCGAGATCATGTAGCGTTGGCCGGCGACCAGAGCGACGGTGATGTCGTCCGTGTCCCCGGCGACGTCGATGACCCCGGTCACGCTTCCGCCGACAGCGATCGGGACGGTCGCCGGTTCGTCGTCGAGAGAGGTGGCGACAGGCGAGTGGGTCGCGTGACTCGCGGCGAGGCGTCCGTTCACGCTGTCCTGCGCCATCAGCGTGAGCAGCTTTTCATCGGTGATGCAGGGCAGGCCGAACGGCACGGCCTTTTCTCCGACCTGGAGGCCGGAGGCGCTGGACGCTTCCCAGGACGAGACCGGGCTCAGGATCACCGATTGCTGGCCGGCCGCGATGCCGGCGGCCGTCGACTCGGAGCCAGCGCGCTTCGGGAGCTTTGTCATGGTCGCTGGATCCCCCTTTGTCCGGAGCGCCCGCTCCATTGTAGCGCGACGCGCCTCCCGCTCCCGCGGCCGCGCCCTGCCTGCGCACCGGCCGCCCATCGACATTCATCGTAAATGATTGAAATACAATCTCCATCTCATCCGAAACGGACCCCGGAGCGGAGTTCGGGACCTGCCGCCTTCTGGTGCCCGGCCGAGTCGATCCGCACTGGGTGGAAGCGCGGCGGAAGGCGCTCCGTGCAGGATCCATGGCTGGCCGGCGTCGGGCGCGCGGCCTTCGCCGGGATGCTGCTCGCCGACCCTGGCGCCGCCGCCTTCCGCGTCGTGCGCCAGGATTCGGCTAGAGGACGAAGTCCCCCGCTCCGAGCGGGTTCGGCCCCTGCAGGGTCAGGGCGATGATGAGGTCGGCATGGCCGTCGCCGTTGATGTCGCCCTGGACGATCCACTGCGCGCCCGACTGAAAGGCCCGAAGCTCTCCGGCCGTGTTGCTGAACGCGCCGGAGCCGATCCAGGTGAAGGCCTGGTCTCCCGCGAGCGACCGGCTGGCGTCGATCCGGTCGAGCTCGATCCTGTCGGTGCCGGGCGTGAAGTCGACGATATGGTCCCGGGCCACCGAATAGGATTCGGTCACCGCCTGATAGCGGAACAGGTCCGCTCCCCCGCCGCCGGCGAGGATGTCGGCGCCGAACGCCCCGTGGAGGAGGTCCGCCTGGCCGCCGCCCTTCAGGGTGTCCGCCGCGAGGCCGCCGAACAGCCGGAGGACCCCGTCCGTCTCGGCGCTGCCGTCCAGCACCATCGTCTCGTTCGCCTGGAGAAGAGAGCCGGAGACGGTCAGGGTCTGCCCCGCCCCGACGATCGCATCGGCGAGAGTGAGGTTGTAGTCGAACTCGGTGCCGCCGCCCCTCGCATAGCGCTCGTCGGTGGCGGAGGTGAGGGTGAGGTTCTCGATGTTGGTGAAGAGGCCGGTATAGCCCGGAGCATTGAAGTCGATCGTGTAATTGCCGCGAAGGAACATGCCGTCATAGCCGGCGCCGCCGTTGACGGTGTCGCCGCTGGCGAACCGCTCCTCGGCATAGAAGAAGATGTCGTTGCCGAGGCCTCCGAGCAGCGTGTCCTTCCCC
>DASPJA010000007.1:0-4704 GCA_035628835.1 Allosphingosinicella sp. | reverse complement strand
GCCGTAGAGGAAGTCGGCGCCGAGATTGCCGTGGATGAGGTCGCCGTTGGCGCCGCCCTTCAGAGTGTCCCTCGCGGCGCCTCCGAACAGCCGGACCGTGCCGTTCGACTCCAGGCTGGCGTCGAGGATCATCGACTCGCTCGCCATCAGCAGGGTGCCGCTGACCGTCAGCTCCTGCCCCGCCCCCACGATCGCGTCGGAGAGGATGAGGTTGTAGTCGAACTCCGTCCCGCCGCCCCTCGCGTAGCGCTCGTCGGTGGCGGAGGTCAGGGTGAGGTTCTCGATGTTGGTGAAGAGGCCGGTATAGCCCGGAGCGTTGAAGTCGATCGTGTAATTGCCCCTCAGGAACATGCCGTCATAGCCGGCGCCGCCGTTCACCGTATCGCCGCTCGCGAACCGCTCCTCGGCGTAGAAGAAGATGTCGTTGCCGAGGCCGCCCAGAAGCGTGTCCTTGCCCTTGCCGCCGTAGACGACGTAGCTGGCATCGGTCTCCGCCGAGCCGTTGAAGGTGAAGTCCTCGCCCTCCAACAGGGCCGCGGCGTTGATCCTGGCCTGCACCCCGGCGGCGAAATTGGCATCGTGGGTGGTGAGGACGTAATCGTGGCGGTTCGTCCCCGGCTCGCCGAAGGCGGTGTTGCTTCCGGCGAGGATCGAGACATTCTCGATCCGGGTGATGTTGGCGCTGAGCGTCAGCGAGCCGTAGGGACCCTGAACGATCAGGGTCTCGACCCCCGAGCCGCCGTTGACGACGTCCGCCGAGGTCAGCGCGCCGATGAAGAATATGTTGTCGTTGCCCGCCCCGCCATTGGCGGTGTCGTCGCCGCCGTCATAGAGGCGAAGGACGTCGTTGCCCGAGCCTCCGGTGACGACGTTGTTGCCCGAATTGCCGGTGAGAGTTTGCGCGCTCCCTGAAATGCCGGTGAGAGTCTCGACATTGGCATAAGCGGCGAGGCTCGCGCTCGCCAGCGAGGTGCGGACCTCGTCCGTGCCTCCGCCGGCATTCTCCTCGACCACGTCGCCGGCATCGTCGACGACGTAGATGTCGTTGTCGGCGCCGCCGCGCATCGTGTCGGCGCCGGCGCCGCCGTCGAGCAGGTCGTTACCGCTGCCGCCGATCAGCTCGTCCGCCTCGCCGAGGCCGTAAAGCAAATCGTTGCCGCCCTGGCCGTCGAGAAGGTTGGCGGCGGCATCGCCGGTCAGGATATTGTCGAGCGACAGGTCAACCGGTTCGTTCGCGGGCCGATAGACCCGGGCGAAGATTCCGCTGTCGGCGGAGTCCAGCCCGATCCAGGCCGAGACGATCGATCCGTCCGGCTGGACGGCCACCACGCTGCCATAGCCGAAAGGCGCGGGCTGGAGAGGCTCGCCGACCGGGGAGCCGGAATCGTCGAACAGCTGACCCTGGACTCCGTAGACGATCGCTCCGTCCCGCTCGCCGATCAGAGGCCAGGTGGCGACGAAGCCGCCGTCGGGATGGGCCGCGAAGCCGACCCGGCCGACATCGGCTTCCGCGACATAGCCGCCCAGAATGAAGGAATTGCCGTCCGCCACGCCGTTCGGGCCGATCAGCTGCGCCATCACCGCGTAGAGGCCGAGGCCGAGATCCTCGCCGGCCAGCTCGACCCAGGTGAAGACATAGCCCCCGCCCGCGAGGGCGAGCAGGGTGGCGGAGCCGGGGTCAATGCCCAGCCCGACCGACAGAGCGGGTCCCGCCGGAGCACCGGCCGGGTCGTAGAACTGGATTTTCGCCTCGCCCGCGGTCTCGCTCTCGGTCTCGACCCAGCTGGCCGCGAAGCCTCCGCCCGGCGTGGCCACGAGCTTGATCGGAGTGACCTCGAAGACCGTGGTGATGGTGAATTCCGCGCCGGCGGGCGCTCCGCCCGGGCTGAAGCGCTGCCCATGAACCTCGCCCTGGGGCGTTACCCAGGCGATCGCATAGCCGCCGGTGCTGAGCTGCACCGCCGAAGGGGCCGAGGGAAATCCGCTCCCGGTCGCGCCGGCGGTCATCGCCGCGCCGACCGCATTGCCGGCGGAATCATAGGCCTGGGCCTTGATGCTGAACACGTTCGCCGGCTCGTGATAGGCCTCGCGGACGATGAGGAAGCCGCCATTGGCGAGCGGAACCATTCCGAAGCCCTGAAGCCAGGTGCCGGCGAGCGTGATCTCGCCCGAGGCGGGAGCGCCGGACTCGTCGAAGAGCCGGAGCACGGTGCGGTTGGGACTGCCGCCTCCCGGGAGCGGATTATATTCGAGCCACATCAGGGCGAAGCCGCCGCCGGCCAGCGCGACCATCTCCGTCGCGAAGCCCTGCGACCCCGTTTCCGTCATGTTGGCGAGTATGTCGTCGCTCGCGGAAAAGCGCTTTTCGTTGCCGATGTCGGTGACGTCGAGGACGATCGCCTCGTCATAGGTCTGGCCTTTGAGGTCCGTGGCCCGGATCGTCACCGTCGCCTGCGGCGCGGTCTCGAAGTCGAGCCTGGCATTGTCGTCGACGACCAGCCGGTCGCCGTCGATCCGGAAGGCGCCGCCGGTGCTGTCGGCGAGGATCTGATAGCTGAAGGTGCTGTTCACGGCCCCGGTCGCCGAAAGCAGGGCGACGGCGACATTCTCGGTCGCATTCTCCGTCAGGGTCTGGCTGGACGGCGCGATGTCGGTGGGAGCGGGCCCGTCGTCGGCGAAGACCTGCGCCCTGACGCCCGGTCCGTCGGCGTCGGTTCCGGTCCACGCGGCCGCGAAGCCGCCGTCGGCGAGGCCGGCGAGGACGAGGCCGGCCTGCGACCCGTCATTGTCGGTGCCGAGGAAGAACTCGATCCCCTGGCGGGCGCCGCTCGAATTGAAAACCTGCGCTTTCATGTCGCCGTCGCTGGTCGAGGCGTCTCGCCAGCCGACGACGAAGCCCCCGTCGGCGAGGGCGGCGACGGCGGAATTGGCCTGGCTGTCCCCGGTGATGGAGTTGACGGTGAACTCGCCACCCACCCTGACGCCCGCCGCGGTATAGATCTGCGCCTTGATGTCGTTGCCGTTGGGATCGCCGGCCCCGCCGATCAGGTGGGTCCAGGTGACGACGAACCCGCCGGAGGCGACCGCGGCGACGCTGGGCTGATATTGCGGCCCGGCGATCTCGGTATTGACCAGGAACTCGCTCCCCACCTTCGCTCCGGCGGAGTCGAACAGCTGCGCCTTGACGCCCTGGCCGGAATTGTCGCCGGCGGCGGAGCTGTTGGTGTCGTTCCAGGTGGCGACGAAGCCGCCTCCGGCAAGAGCGGCGAGCGCGCTGCTGTTCTGGGTTCCGGTGCTGCTCGCCGAGATCAGGGTCGCCGCTCCGGTCGCGGCGCCCGCCGAGTCGAACAGCTGCACGACGACGTCGGAGTCGATGACGTTGTTGGCCGAGGTGGAGCGCGTGTAGCTGACGGCGAAGGCGCCGTTGGCGAGAGCGACAGGCTGCGAGTCGCTGTGGTTGGTGAGGGTCCCCGAGGTAAGCGTCAGTTCGCCGCCCAGCTTCGAGGCCGCGGAGTCGAACAGCTGCGCATGGATTCGAAGGGCCGTGCCGGCCGCCGCGCTGGTGCCGGATCCGTCATGGACGTCGTAGGTCCAGGTGACCACGAAGCCGCCGGTCGACAGCGCTTCCACCCGAGGGTCGCCGAGATTGCCGCTGAGGCTGGTGACCGGGAAATCGGCGCCGATCGCGGTCCCGTCCGCCGCATGAAGCTGGCCGCGAACCTCGAACAGGCCCGCCGAGACGAACGACGTCCACACGACGACGAACTCGCCCGAGGCGAGGCGCACCGTCGCGGGCTGCCCCTGAAAGCCGCCCGTGGCGCCGTTCACGACGAATTCGCCGCTTTCGCGGCCGTAAAGCTCAACCATCTCGAAGATTCCCCTCAGGCGCGCCCAGGACGGGCGCACCCCCCGACTAAGTTACTGACATAGGTCCATAACGGAGGCAAGCCGGGTCCGTCGGCAAGGCTCCTCTCCGGGAAAGGCGGTGGCGGCGGCTAGAGGACGAAGTCCCCCGCTCCCAGCGGCGCCGGCCCCTGCAGGGTCAGGGCGATGATGAGGTCGGCATGGCCGTCGCCGTTGATGTCGCCCTGGACGATCCACTGGGCGCCCGACTGGAAGGCCCGAAGCTCCCCGGCGGTGTTGCTGAACGCGTTGGAGCCGATCCAGGTGAAGGCCTGGTCTCCCGCGAGCGACCGGCTGGCGTCGATGCGGTCGAGCTCGATCCTGTCGGTGCCGGGCGTGAAGTCGACGATATGATCGCGGGCCACCGAATAGGATTCCGTCACCGCCTGATAGCGGAACAGGTCCGCCCCGCCCCCGCCGGCGAGGATGTCGGCGCCGAACGCTCCGTAAAGGAGATCGGCATTGGCGCCGCCCCTCAAAGTGTCGGCCGCGAGGCCGCCGAACAGCCGAAGGATGCCGTCGGTCTCCTGGCTGGCGTCGAGGATCATCGTCTCGCTCGCCATCAGCAGGGCGCCGCTGACCGTCAGCTCCTGCCCCGCCCCCACGATCGCGTCGGAGAGGATGAGGTTGTAGTCGAACTCCGTCCCTCCGCCCCTCGCGTAGCGCTCGTCGGTGGCGGAGGTGAGGGTGAGGTTCTCGATGTTGGTGAACAGGCCGGTATAGCCCGGAGCGTTGAAGTCGATCGTGTAATTGCCCCTCAGGAACATGCCGTCATAGCCGGCGCCGCCGTTGACGGTGTCG
>DASPJA010000006.1:0-5418 GCA_035628835.1 Allosphingosinicella sp. | reverse complement strand
GCTGCGCAAAGCCGCCGAGCGAACCGTCGACGCAACCTGGAAGCGGATCGGCTCACTGCTCGACGCCTTCCCGCCTGACGAATGCGCAAACTACCTGCGAAACGCAGGCTACGCTTCAATATGAATAGGATCGACTCTAAGTATCCGCCGTCATCCCGGCGAAGGCCGGGACCATGATCACGGACGGACGACAGCTCGCACCGCGGCGTTCATGGACTGCGGCCTCCGCCGGAATGACGGCGGTTACAGGACGAAGTCGGCCGCCCCGAGCGGGGTCGGTCCCTGCAGCGTCAGGGCGATGATGAGGTCGCTATACCCGTCGCCGTTGATATCGCCCTCGACGATCCACTGATCTCCCGACTGGGTGGCGCGAAGCTCGCCCGCCTTCTTGCCGAACGCGCCGGATCCGATCCAGGTGAAGGCCTGGTCGGGACCGCCCTCGACGGCGTCGATCCGCTCGAGCTCGATCTTGTCCGTGCCGGGCGTGAAGTCGAGGATATGGTCCCGGGCCACCGAATAGGATTCGGTCACCGCCTGGTAGCGGAACGTGTCGGCGCCGCCGCCGCCCGCCAGCACGTCCGCGCCGAAAGCGCCGTGGAGATAGTCGGCCTGGCCGCCGCCCTTGAGCGTGTCCGCAGCCAGACCGCCGAACAGGCGAAGGAACCCGTCCGTCTCCGCGCCGCCGTCCAGCACCATCGTCTCGCTCGCCATCAGCAGAGCGCCGCTGACCGTCAGCATCTCGGCCGGATTCACGATCGCGTCGGAGAGGGTGAGATTGTAGTCGAACTCGGTGCCGCCGCCGCGGGCATAGCGCTCGTCGGTCGCCGAGGTGAGGGTGAGGTTCTCGATATTGGTGAACAGGCCGGTGTAACCGGGCGTGTTGAAGTCGATCGTGTAGTTGCCGCGAAGGAACATGCCGTCATAGCCGGCGGCGCCGTTGACCGTGTCGCCGCCCGCGAACCTTTCCTCGGCATAGAAGAAGATGTCGTTGCCCGGGCCTCCGAGCAAGGTGTCCTTGCCCTTGCCGCCGTAGACGACGAACTTCGCGTCCGTCTCAGCCGAGCCGTCGAACGTGAAATCCTCCCCCTCGAGCAAGGCCGCGCCGTTGATCCGCGCCTGCACCCCGGCCGCGAAGTTCGAATCGTTGACGGTGAGAACGTAGTCGTGGCGGTTGGTGCCCGGCTCCCCGAACGCCGTGTTGCTTCCGGCGAGGATGGAGACATTCTCGATCTGGGTGACATTGGCGCTGAGCGTCAGCGAGCCGTAGGGCCCCTGAACGATCAGCGTATCGACCCCGAGGCCGCCGTTGACGATGTCGGCCCAGGTCAGCGCGCCGATGAAGAAGAGATTGTCGTTGCCGGCGCCGCCATTGGCGGTGTCGTCGCCGCCGTCATAGAGGCGAAGCACGTCGTTGCCCGAGCCGCCGGTGACGACGTTGTTTCCCGAATTGCCGGTGAGGGTCTGGGCGCCCGCCGAAATGCCGGTGAGATTCTCGACATTGGCATAAGCGGCGAGGCTCGCGCTCGCCAGCGAGGTGCGGACCTCGTCCGTGCCTCCGCCGGCCGCTTCGGCCACGGCATCGGCGGCGTCATCCACGAAATAGACGTCGTCGCCGACGCCCCCCGCCAGCGAGTCCGCGCCGGCGGCGCCGTCGAGGAGATCATTGCCTTCGCCCCCGGCAACGACGTTCGCGAGATCGTTGCCGGTCAGCGCCTGGCCGCTCGCGGAGACGCCGGTCAGCTTCTCGACATTGGCGGCGAGAACATAGGCGGCGAGGGCGGTCCTGACCTCGTCCGTGCCGGCGCCCGCGGCTTCGACGACGCTGTCGCCGGCATCGACATGATAGAGGTCGCCGCCGAGCCCTCCCGCCAGCTGGTCCGCGCCCGCTCCGCCGTCCAGAATGTCGTTGCCGCTGCCGCCCGCCACGAGGTTGGCCAGCGCGTTGCCGGTCAAGGTCTGGCCGGCCGCCGACGTTCCGGTCAGCTTCTCGACGTGGCTTCCCAGCGTGTAGGCGGCGAGCGCCGTCCTGACCTCGTCGGTGCCCGCGCCTTCGGACTCGACGATGCTGTCCCCGGCACCGGCGACATAGACGTCGTCCCCGAGACCGCCGGCGAGCTGGTCGGCGCCGGCGCCGCCGTCGATCAGGTCGTTTCCGGCGCCGCCGGCGATGACGTTGTCGCCCCCGTTGCCGGTCAGCGCCTGGCCCGCCGCCGAGGTCCCGGTCAAGGTCTCGACATTGGCGGCGAGGGTATAAGCGGCGAGGCCGGTACGCACTTCGTCAGTTCCCGAACCGGCCGCCTCGGCGACGACGTCACCGGCGTCGACCCAATAGAGGTCGTCGCCCAGGCCGCCGGCGAGCTGGTCGGCGCCCGCGCCGCCGTCGAGCCGGTCGTTGCCTTCGCCCCCGCCGACGATGTTGGCGAGACCGTTGCCGGTCAGCGCCTGACCGCTTCCGGAGGTGCCGGTCAGCCTCTCGACGTTTGAGTCCAGCGCATAAGCGGCGAGCGCGGTCCTCACCTCGTCGGTGCCGGCGCCTTCCGCCTCGCCGATGCTGTCGCCGGCGCCGACATGATAGATGTCGTTGCCCAGCCCGCCCGCCAGCAGGTCCGCTCCGGCGCCGCCGTCGAGCGTGTCGTGGCCGTTGCCGCCCCTCAGGATATTGGCCAGCGCGTTGCCGGTGAGCGTCTGGCCGGCGGCCGAGGTGCCGGTCAGATTCTCGAGATTGGCGCCGAGCGTGTAGGCGGCGAGCGCCGTCCGAACCTCGTCGGTGCCCGCGCCTTGCGCCTCGACGATGCTATCGCCGGAATCGGCGACATAGACGTCATCGCCGAGCCCGCCGGCGAGCTCGTCCGAGCCGGCGCCGCCGTCGATCACGTCATTGCCGGCGGTCCCCGTGATGACGTTCGCGATCGCGTTGCCGGTCAGGGTCTGGCCGGTGCCGAGGGTGCCGAACAGATATTCGACATTGGCCGCCAGGCTGTAGACGGCGAGGCTGGTGCTGACCGTGTCCGTCCCGGCGCCCAGGCCCTCGCCGACATGGTCCCCGCTATTGTCGACGAAGTAGAAGTCGTTGCCGCCGCCGCCGTGCATCTGGTCCACGCCCGGGCCGCCGTCGATCAGATCGTCGCCCCCGCCGGCGGTGATGATGTCGCCGCCGTCGCCGGTGCGGATCTCGTCGTTGCCGCCGGCGGTGACGAGGGTATCGTTGGCGGCTCCGGTGGTGATGACGAAGCGGTCGATGGCCTGGAAGGTCACCCGCCGGTCGAAGTCGTCGCTATATTGTCCATAGGCGCCGGCGGCGTTGGTCTGGACGAGGCCGACGACCCGCACCGAGGTCGCCAGGCTCCAGTCGATCACCAGCGTGTCGAGGCCGCTATTCGCCGCTCCGGCGTCGATATCGCCGCCATAGACGGTGTCGAAGCCGTTCACGACGGTGACGCTGTCGTCGCCGGCCCCGAGCGCGACGATGTCGTCCCGCTGGATCAGGCCGGTGACCACGACGTCATCGCCCTGGCCGGTCCTGAAGCCGGTTCCGCCGAAATATTCGAAATTGGCGAAGCTGGTGCCCTCCGGGCCCGAATAGCCGCCGTTCAGGACGTCCCGGACGTCGATCCAGATGTCGGCGGTGGCGAGGCTGAGGTCGGCGGCGAGGCTGTCGAAGCCGATGCCGCCGTCGCCCCGGTCGAGCCCGCCGCGAAACTCCATCATGTCGTCTCCGGCGCCGCCTTCGAAGCGGTCGGAGAATGCGGTTCCGATCATCGAATCGTTGCCGTCGCCGCCCAGGGCCGTCCAGCCGCCGGGATTGGAGCCGGTGACATTGGTGAAATCGATGAGGTCGTGGCCCGCGCCGCCGTCGATGCTGAATCGGCCGCCCTGAGCGGGATCGCCCCAGAGGTAGATCTCGTCATTGCCCCCGCCGGTGCCGAGCGAGCCGCCGAGGCCGGAATTGATCCGGAAGATGTCGGCCGAATCCCCGGTCGTGTAATCGCCGCCGAACATCGAGCCGATGATCTGGAGCCGCTCGATCGACGTCCAGGAGATGGTGTAGGAGATCCCGGAGCCGAGGCGGAGATCGACCGAGCCGTCATTGCCGGACCCGCCAAGGGCATTCCAGGCGTCCCCGGTTTCGCCGCCCGTGTTGATGATCAGCGTATCGCGGCCGAGGCCGCCATCGACCGCGATCGAGGTGCCGCCGCCAAGGGCGTTGGCCGGTCTCGACGTGGTGACGACGTCGTTCCCGCCCAGCGCGTTCACCACCTCGGCGTCGACGGCGGGATTGCTGGCGAGATTGTCGTTGCCTTCGGTCCCGGTGGTCACGATTCAACTTCCCCTGTCCGCGCGATCGCCCCGGCGGATGACGGCGAATCCGATCGGCGAAGCAGCCGAACCGGCTGCACGACGACGCGCTTTGGAGGCTCCCCACGCCTCGCGCGCTCCACGGTCGTTGGCGGCTATAAAGCCGCTTAGCTGAACGTAATCAACCCGCGCCCGATCTAGAGCATGGTCGGTTTTCACTGAACCGCTCATCCTGAGCAGGGACTGAGCGAAGGCGAAGGCCCGTATCGAAGGACCGTCCTTCGATACGCCGTTTCGACAAGCTCGACGGCTACTCAGGATGAGCGGGGCGGATCAACCTGAAGCGATCATACTTAGAGCAGGAAATCCCCGGCTCCAAGCGGAGCCGGCCCCTGCAATGTGAGCGCCACGACGAGGTCGGCATTGCCGTCGCCGTTCACGTCGCCTTCGACGAACCAGGTGCCGCTCGACTGATAGGCCCGAAGCTGCCCGGCGGCGCCGGTGAACGCATTCGCGCCGATCCAGGTGAAGGCCTGGTCGCCGGCGACGAGGCTGTTGGCGTCGATCCGGTCGAGCTCGATCCTGTCGGTGCCCGGGGTGAAGTCGAGAATCCGGTCCATCGCCGCCAGGGTCGATTCCGACGTCGCCTGGTAGCGGAACACGTCCGCGCCGCCGCCGCCCGAAATCGTGTCGGCGCCGAGAGCGCCGTGGAGATAATCGGCCTTGGCGCCGCCTTTCAGGATATCGTTCGCCGCGCCGCCGAACAGGCGCAGGAAACCGTCCGTCTCCTGGCTGCCGTCCAGAATCATCGACTCGCTCGCCATCAGCAGGGCGCCCGACACGGTCAGCTGCTGCCCGGACCCGACGATCGCGTCGGAGAGGATGAGGTTGTAGTCGAACTCCGTCCCTCCGCCCCTCGCGTAGCGCTCGTCGGTGGCCGAGGTGAGGGTCAAATTCTCGATGTTGGTGAACAGCCCGGTATAGCCCGGAGCGTTGAAGTCGATCGTGTAGTTGCCCCTCAGGAACATGCCGTCATAGCCGGCGCCGCCGTTGACGGTGTCGCCGCTCGCGAACCGCTCCTCGGCATAGAAGAAGATGTCGTTGCCGAGGCCTCCGAGCAGC
>DASPJA010000005.1:0-33448 GCA_035628835.1 Allosphingosinicella sp. | reverse complement strand
GTCATTCCGGCGAAGGCCGGAATCCATGAACACGGACTGGGCCAGTCCGGTGCTGGCGGCGTTCATGGATCCCGGATCGAGTCCGGGATGACGATCCACGTCGGCAATCTGCGGAGACGTCCCCGCCAGCAGAGCCGCGATCGCCCCCGCGACGCTCACTTCCCCTGACACACATTCTGCTCGTTCGAGCCGAGGAAGGGGGCGAACGGGCAGGCGACGTAGCGGAGGCGGACTCCGTTGCCGACCTGAACGACGATCTGGTCGGCCCGTCTCGCAGGATCGGCATTGCCGAACCCGCCGAGGCGCAGGCCGGCATTGTGGAGGCCGAGGAAGCCGATCATGTCGTCCTGGTCGATGCCGTCGCCGGAAACGCCGATGCCGCCGATCAGAGTCGTGCCGCGATAGATCGGCACCGAACCCGGAAAGATCTGCATTCCGTTGGCGAGGCGCGGCGTCTGGGTGCAGGTCTGGGGCGTGTCGGCGCCGCCGAGGACGAAGGCGACATGCGCCTTCAAATCGGCCTCGACGAGGGCGGACTGGAGGCCGGTGGAGAAGGGGTTGAACTCCGCGATCGGGCGCGAGAAGGGGCCGGGCGGCCGGCCCAGCTCGCCGTCGGGGAAATAGGGGCGGGAAATGTTGCCGATCGACCGGCTGGCGAAGGCGAAGCCGCCGGCGAAGGCGGCGGGATTGACGAGGAAGGCCCGCGCCGCCGGGATGAACTGGCGGACGTCCGGATCGGGGCTCGCTTCCACCGCCGCGGCCGCGCTGGCGCTCGAGAAGAAGGCGGCGGTGCGCGCCTTCTGGAGCGAGACGTCGATTCCGAACACCGGCGCGTCCGGCGAGCGCACCAGGCCGAGCAAGGCGCCGTTGCTGTCCACCACGGAGATGCTGACCTGAGCCCGGCTGTCGAGCGGCCGGCGGATCTGGGCGCGCGCCGACCTCATCACCTTGAACGCCTCCTCGAGCAGGGCGGCGACTTCGGCGGCGGCGAGGGCGCCGTCGGTGCCGGTGCGCGCGGGATAGCGGTTGGCGCCGGCGCCGTTCGACAGGACGAAGGCATCGGGGTTGGAGAATTCGGCGGCCGACGCCGGGCGAATGCCGGAGGCCTCGGTACCGTAGGCGCGGCCGTCGAGCACCCCCATGCTCGCGTCATAATAGCCGCGCACGGTGGTGAGCGCGCCGGCGCTGCCGTTGATCGCGGCAAAGCCGGGCGCGGCGGAGGGGTTCGAGACCAGGTCGCCCGGCGCCGCGTCGGAGAAGCGCAGCAGGGTGCCGTCGACGCTGATCCGCTCCGCCCGGATCTCGGCCGGCGCGGCGAAGCCGGTGCTCGCCGCCAGAGCGATCGCTTCCTCCTGGTCGCGATCGATGTCCTGCACTTCGGGATCGAAGCCGTAGACCCCGTCGGCCATGACCCCGATTCCGCCGACCAGCACTCCGTTCTTGTAGAGCGGGAAACCGCCCGGATCGGCCGCGAGGCCGAGCGGCGAGCGCTTCGGTCCGATGAAGGCCGCCGCGCCGGCATTGCCGTTGAAGCGGGCGGCGAGATCGGAGCAGGGCAGCTGGCTGAACTGGACTCCGGACAACGGCCCGCTCTCCAGCCCGCGAGCCGCGACCGAGGGCGGGAAATGCTCCTGCACGATCATGCTCGCCGTTCGGGTCGAGAAGGCGTTGCCGCCGGAGGACAGGTAGGCGCCGGTGATCGCCTTGGCGATCGCTCCCGCGACGGCGGGCGCGTCGACGCCCTGCAGGTCGTGGAGGCTGCCATTGGGTCCCCGCGGCACCTGGAGGCGCGGACTGGCGCCGTTCATGGCGAAGACGGCGAGGACGTTGCCGACCCGGTCGACCACGGCGAAGGTCGCCGGCAGCGCTCGCGCCTGAGCCTCGGCGACGCCCTGCGCGACGATCCGCTGGACCTCGGCCTGGTTCAGGGAAAGGGCGGCGGGGACGTCATAGAGCCGGCTGGCCGGCGGCGGCGGCGGCGGAGCGGGCGGCGGCGGCGGCGGGGGGGCGCCACCTCCGCCGCCGCCGCCGCACGAGGCGGTGAGGAGGGCGGCGATGGCGCTGAGGCCGCGCGCCCTCATCACTTCAGCTTCCTGATCGCGGCGGCGGCCCGGCCCAGGCTCGCCCTGAATTCACGGGGATCGTAGGCGTTGGGATCGCGAACGGCGCGATAGGCGCTGTTGATGTCCGCCCGGATCGATTCCGGTGCGCCGGCGCCGAGCGAGGACAGCAAGGTGTCGACCGCCATCACCGCCTGGACGCTGCCGGCATAATCGGTGAAGCGCGGCGAGATGGCGTTGCCGGCGATGCTGTCGATGATCTCGAACACCTGCGCCCGGGTGACGCCGCTCGAGAGGTCGTCCGCGACCGCGCGCGCGCTTGCCTTCAGCGCGGCGGCGGCGGCGAGGGCGGCCCCGCGGTCTTTCGACAATGCGGCATGGAAGTTGCGGCTGTCGCGCTCGAAGCGCGGCGCGACCCCGGGGGCCGCGACCCGGGCGGCGGCGGCGAGCATGATCATGTTCTCGTCGTTGTAAGGCGGCGATCCCGCCGGGATCGGGCGCGCCGGATTGGCTACCTTGCCGGGTTCGAAGCGGGGATCGTCGGAGATGCGCCGGTGGCAGGAATGGCAGTCGAAGAAATAGAATTCCGGGAAAATCCCCTCCGTCCCCCGCCCCGGCGTTGCGAACAGGCTGAGCGAGCGCTCCAGAGCCATGGCCTGGCCGACCGCCCAGGTGGTGACCCCGTTGGGCCGCCCCTTGCGCCGGATATAGTCGCCGTCCTCGTCATGGTGCTGCTGGAGCGTCGTGAAAAGGTCGAGCTCGAAGCTGATCCGCGGGTGGCCGGCGGCCATGATCCGGTGGTCGACGAACTGGCCGGAATCCTCGCTTCCGAAATGGCAGTCGAGGCACCGGCCGGCGCGGGCGCGCGGATTTTCGAGCGGAGCCATGCCGCGAGAGACGTTGGCGGCGTGGGTGCCTCCGACGGCATAATGGCTGGCGAGCCAGCCCGAGGCGGGGCCGTGGCAGCTCTCGCAGCCGACCCCGTCGGAGAGCTGGAAGCGGGCGCCGCGGGCGCCCGCCGACGCCGGGGTGGCGTGGCAGCCGAGGCACATCGGGGCGCTCGCCGCTTCGCCGACTCCGAGGCGGGCGGCGATCGCCTTCGCCCGCGGCTCGGTCAGGACCCGCCAGGCGCGGCTGTGGGCTCCGGCGGGGCTGGAAGGATCCTGCCACAGGCGCAGCTCGTCCTGGCGGACGACGGCGCCGGTCGCCTCGCTCCGGCCGTGGCAGGTCGAGCCGGCGCAGGTGGCGACCCCGACATAATGACCGCCGGCATTCTGCTGGGCCCCGGCGGGGGGAAGGAAGACGGCGAGCGCCAGAAGCAGCGAGGCCGCCAGTGCGCCGAACGCAAGATTCCGGCTCGCCCCCATCGGAAAATACACCCCCCAGGAGCCGCGACTATGAGCCAAAGCGAGAGAGGCTTTCAAGCGCGTTCGGCGGTCGTGCGCCTCCGTCATTCCGCTTGCGCCGGAAGGACGGAAGTTGGAGGTCGGAGAGATGACCAGGCTCAAGGACGTCTATCCGCTCTACCTCGCCAACGAGGCGCGGCAGCCCAACGCGGACCTCGAGGTCAGGGACAAATATAGCGGCGAGGTCGCCTTCCGCTGCGCTCTGGCCGATGCCGACACGATCGACTCGGGCATCGCCGCCGCGGCGGCGGCCGCCGAGCCGATGGCCCGAATGGCGGGCTATGAGCGGCAGGCGGTGCTCCAGCATTGCGTGGAGCGCTTCAGGGCGCGCTTCGACGAGCTCGCCTACGCGCTCTGCGTCGAGGCCGGGAAGCCGATCCGCGATTCGGAAGGCGAGGTGACCCGGCTCATCGACACGTTCCGGATCGCGGCCGAGGAGAGCGTGCGGATGACGGGCGAGGTCCAGCCGCTCGACATCAGCCCCAGGGCGCGCGGCTATCAGGGCCTCTGGAAGCGGGTGCCGATCGGACCGTGCAGCTTCATCTCGCCGTTCAACTTCCCGCTGAACCTCGCCGCCCACAAAGTCGCGCCCGCTCTGGCGGCCGGTTGCCCGTTCGTGATGAAGCCGGCCAGCCGGACCCCGCTGGGCGCTCTGATCATCGGCGAGGTGCTGGCCGAGACGGACCTGCCCAGGGGCGCCTTCTCGATCCTCCCCGCGCACCGAGAAGGCGCCGAGCTGTTCACCACGGACGACAGGCTCAAGCTGCTCAGCTTCACCGGCTCCCCCGCCGTCGGCTGGAGCCTCAAGGCGAAGGCCGGCAAGAAGAAGGTCGTGCTCGAGCTCGGCGGCAACGCCGCCGTCATCGTCGACCGCGATGCCGATCTGGACGACGCGGTCGAGCGGATCGTCTTCGGCGCCTTCTACCAGTCCGGCCAGAGCTGCATCGGAGTCCAGCGCATCATCGTCCACGGCGACATCTACGAAGAGGTGAAGAACCGGCTGGTGAGCAAGACCAAGACCCTCGTCGCCGGCAATCCGCACGACCGCGAAACCTTCATCGGCCCGATGATCGACGCCGGCGAGGCGCAGCGTCTCGACAGCTGGATCCGCCAGGCCGTCGAGGGCGGAGCGAAGCTGCTGTGCGGCGGCAAGCGCGACGGGGCGATGATGGAAGCCACGCTGGTCGAAGGCGTGGATCGCTGCGCCACCCTCTACCGCGAGGAGGCGTTCGGACCCGTCGCCGTCCTCTCCAGCTTCACCCGGTTCGACGACGCGCTGGCGGAGGTCAATGACAGCCGTTTCGGTCTCCAGGCCGGCATCTTCACGCGGGACCTGTTCAAGGCTCTCGACGCCTGGGACCGGCTCGAGGTCGGCGGAATCGTCATCAACGACGTACCGTCCTACCGGGTCGACAACATGCCCTATGGCGGGGTCAAGGAGAGCGGCCTCGGCCGCGAGGGAGTGCGCTTCGCGATGGAGGACATGACGGAGATAAGGAATCTGGTCATCCGCCGCGGGGCCGGGGCCGCGTTGAAGCAGATGGGGGAGTAGGCCCAGTCGTCATGCCGAACTTGTTTTCAGCATACGGCCTCGCGCCGCCTCGCGTGCGGAGGGCTGGACCCTGAAACAGGTTCAGGGTGAGGATGATGCGACGGGCGCGGCGCTTCTGAACGAGGAAGGTCGGAGCACCAGCTTCTTCAGCCTGGCCATCCAGGAGGTTCGGCCGCCGACGCCGAGGACGAAGCCGGGCTGATCCGGCTCCGCTTCCTCCGAATAGATTTCCAGCGGCTCGGGCAGGCGCCGGCGCAGGATCAGCCTCGACCGGCCCTTAAGGATGTCCTCGGCCTCGGTGAGGGCGCGGACGAGATCCTCCTCGCGATAGGGCTTTTGCAGGCAGCCGATGGCGAGATCGCGGACAGCGAAGCCCGGCGCCCTGGCGGTGGTGAACAGGCAGGCGATGCCGACGTCATGAAGCCTCGCGGCGACCGCATAGCCGCTGCTTCCGTTGGCGAGCTGGAGGTCGACCAGAGCCAGGTCGGGCCGGCGCGCCTCGACCGCCGCGACGGCGCTGGCGAGATCGTTGGCGAGCGCGGTGACCCGAAAGCGCGGGTTGAGCTCGACGAGGCTCTTCACCGTCTGGGCAAGCAAGGGATCGTCCTCGACGATCAGGATGTTGAGCACCGCCACTCCCCCGACAGGAACCATGCCCGAAGCTGACTTATCCACAGGTCCAAGGCCATGGCTTTCCACGCGATTTGCGGCGAACGATTCCTTTCCCGCGCCGAGACGAGTCGGGAAGGCATTGCCGCGCCTGCAAATTCGCAAGGTCAGGCGAGTTGCCGCAGGTTAAGCCTTGATCCTATAGGGGACGCCGCATCTTTCCCCGTCCGAAACTCCGGAGAACCCACTTTGAAATCCATCCTTCTCGGCGGCGCGGCCGCTCTGGCCCTCGCGGGCTGCGCAACCACAAGCAGGACTTCCGAAATGCCCGCATCCGAAGAGGCCGCCGTGGCCGAGGCGCCCGCCGGGCCCGCGGTAACCGTTCCCGACAACATCCTGCTCGCCGACTGGACCGGCCCCTATGACGGCGTTCCGCCCTGGGACCAGGTGAAGCCGGAGCTGTTCCCGGAAGCCATCCAGTTCGGAATCGACGAGCAGCGCCGCGAGGTGCTGGCGATCGCCGACAGCCCGGAAGCGCCGACCTTCGCCAACACCGTCGAGGCGCTCGAGAAAGCCGGGCAGCGGCTCGACCGGGTGCTGTCGCTGTTCGGAGTGATGACCGACAACATGACCACTCCCGCCTACCAGGCGCTGGAGAAGGAATGGTCGCCCAAGCTCTCCGCCGCGAGCGACGAGATCATCCTCAACCCGAAGCTCTTCCAACGCATCAAGACGGTCTACGAGGCGCGGGAAAGCGCCGGCCTCGACGCCAAGCAGCAGCGCCTGGTCACCCGCCTCTACGACAGCTTCGTCCGCCGCGGAGCCAACCTGTCGGCCGAGCAGAAGCAGCAGCTGACCGCCTATAATTCGCAGCTCGCCGAGAAATTCGCGGTATTCGGCGAGAAGGTGCTGGCCGACGAGAGCACCCACATCACCGCGACCGAGGCGGAGCTGAAAGGCGTCCCCGCCGACGTCAAGGCCGCCGCGGCCTCCGCCGCCCAGGAGCGCAAGCTGCCCGCCGGCAGCTTCGCGATCGTCAACACCCGCTCCGCGGTCGATCCGATCCTGACCTATGCGGACAACCGGGCGCTTCGCGAGAAGGTGTGGCGCGCCTTCGTCAACCGCGGCGACAATGGCGGCACCAACGACACCAACCAGACCATCGCGGAGATCGTCAAGCTTCGCGCCGACCGCGCCAGGCTGCTCGGCTTCTCCAGCCATGCCGAGTTCCGGATGCAGGACACGATGGCCAAGTCGCCCGCCAAGGCGCTGGACCTGATGAACCGCGTCTGGCCCGCCGCCGTCGCCCGGGTGAAGGAGGAAGTGGCGGACATGCAGGCGCTCGCCCGCAAGACCGACCGCAACCTCACCATCGAGCCCTGGGACTATCGCTACTATCAGGAGAAGGTCCGCAAGCAGCGCTACAACCTCACCCAGGAGGAGGTGAAACCCTATTTCGAGCTGAACAACATCATCGCCGCGTCATATTGGGCGGCCGGCGAGCTGTACGGACTCGACTTCAAGGAGATCACCGGCACCGTTCCGACCTGGCACCCGGACATCCGGGTCTACAGCGTCACCGACCGCGATTCGGGCAAGCAGGTCGGCGTCTTCTACCGCGACGATTATGCCCGCACCGGCAAGCGCTCCGGCGCCTGGGCGACCACCTATCGAAGCCGCGCCGGACTGCTCGGCGACGACGTGGTGCTCGGCTCCAACAACAACAATTTCGTCAAGCCCGCCGCCGGCCAGCCGGTGCTGATCAGCCTCGACGACGCCGAGACGTTGTTCCACGAATTCGGCCACGCCATCCATTACTTCCTGTCGAACGTCCACTATCCCAGCTTCGGCGGAACGCCGCGCGACTTCGTCGAGTATCCGAGCCAGGTGAACGAGAACTGGCTGCTCACCCAGCCGGTGCTGAGCCGCTTCGCGAAGCACTACAAGACGGGGCAGCCGATGCCGGCGGCGCTGATCGAGAAGATCGAGAAGGCCTCGACCTTCAACCAGGGCTTCGCCACCGCGGAGTATCTCTCGTCGGCGATCGTCGACATGATGCTTCACATGGACCCGAACGGGGTCGTCGATCCCGACAGGTTCGAGCGGGAGGCGCTGGCGAAGATCGGGATGCCGAAGGAGCTGGCGATGCGGCACCGCCTGCCTCAGTTCAACCACCTCTTCTCGTCCGACGCCTATTCCGCCGGCTATTACTCCTACCTCTGGTCGGAGACGATGGACGCCGACACCTGGGCGGCGTTCGAGGAAGCGGGCAATCCGTTCGACAAGGCGACCGCCGACCGCTTCCGGGAGACCCTGCTGTCGACCGGCAACGAGACCGACCGCGCCGAAGCCTATCGCCTCTTCCGCGGCCGCGATCCGGACGTGAAGGCGCTGATGCGCAAGCGCGGCTTCCCGACGGGGTAGGGGAGCACGGTTCATGCCGGCGCAGGCCGTGGGCGCTGATATTCCCCTCCCTGGAAGGGAGGGGAGAAGGTTGCAGCCTCCCGCACCGCTAGCCGGGCAATTTCACGGTCTCGATGAACAGGTCGAGCTGCGCCTCGCACTGATTGCGGATCAGGGCCTGGGCCATGTCCTCCAGGCCGGCGGGCCTGCTGCCCATGGTCCGGAAGCGGAGCGTCGTGGGGGTCGCTCCTCCCGCCCAGGACAGGCGATATTCGGCGCCTTCCGCGACCGCCAGGTCGGAGGGCCAGGCGAGGGTGCTGGAGCCCGGCTGCCAGGTCAGCCGCCTCGAGCGGCCGCCCGGGCCGCCGATGTCCAGCGTCAGCGCCTGCGCCGGATCCGCCCGCCACAGAGTCACCTTCGCCGGATCGGCGACGCAGACGTTCGAGCTGCGCGAAACGTCGACATGCCAGATGCTCGGCGGCCGGAGCTCGCCGCCCTCGATTCCTCGAACGGCGCCGATCCGGGCCCGCCGCCCGGCCGCCGGAGCGGCCGAAGCGACCCGGCCGGCGGCGGGAGCGCCGGCGGTGAAGGTGCCGGGACCGCGGATGACGCGCGTGCCGCGGCCGTCGAGGACCGTCAGCTGATCGTTCGCCTTGAGGCTGATCCGGGCGCTCTCGGGCAGGCGCTTGCCCGGCGGGAAGCCCTTGGCGGAAGGCCCCGTGGAGCGCACCACCAGGATGTCCGCCATGGCCGCACCGGCGCTGAGCAGGAGGGCGGCCGCGATCAGCGGGCGCGCGAACAGGCTATTTGGACCCCAAGACAAAATGACCTCCCGGACCTGCCTGTCCCAGGCGATACACGAAATCGGCCAGGGCCGCATCCTTCCCCTCGGCGGCGATCGCCCGGAGCTCGGCCAGCGCCTCGCGGTCGCCGGCTTCGAAGGCCAGCCAGAGGCCGTTCAGCCGCTGCCGCTCTTCGCCGGAAAGATGGGGCACCGGCTCCCAGACCTCGACCGGAGTCGCCCGCCCGCTCAGCACGATCCGGCCGAGCGGGCGGAACAGGTCGAGCCCCGTCTCCCGTTTCGCCTCGGCGCTGACGAGGATGGTCGAATGAAGCAATTTGTTCGCGGATTCGAGGCGAGACGCGGTGTTCATGGCGTCGCCGAGGGCGGTATATTGGATCCGCCCCTCGCCGCCGAAATTGCCGACCACCGCTTCGCCCCTGTGAAGGCCGACGCGGGTGCAGCCGATCGGCGGCATGCCGGGGCCGGCGCTTCGGCGGAATTCCTCGCCCGCTTCGTACATCGCGATGGCGGCGCGGACCGCCCGGTCCGCATCGTCCTCGCGGGCGATCGGCGCTCCCCAGAAGGCGACGACGGCATCGCCGACGAACTTGTCGATGGTGCCGCCGTGGCGGAGGACGACCTCGCTCAGCACGTCCAGATAGCGGTTGAGAAGGCTCGAGAGCTGCTCCGGGCTGATCGCGTGGCTGAGCCTGGTGAAGCCTTCGAGGTCCGAGAACAGCGCGTAGATCTGCCTTTTCTCGCCGCGCAGGCTGAGCCGCTCGGGGTCCTTCAATATTTCGGCGGCGACGTCGGCCGGGAGATATTTGCCGAGCGTGGCCTGGGCGAAGCGGCGCTGCTCCGAGCCGACCGCGTGGGCGGCGGTTCCAACGGCCGCGAAGGCGAAGGCCCAGCCGAGGTGCCAGCCGAAGGCCGGCAGGCCGTAAGTGTCCATGCCCCATTGCTGGAGCGCGAAAGGCAGGGCGGCGAGGAGCAGGAGCGGCACGGCAAGCACCAAAGCAAGCCGCCAGCCGCGCGCCTCGAGCAGGCTGGCGAGCCCGCCGGCGAGCACCACGGCCGCCGCGATCGCCCACAGGGCGAGAGGCGGCACGGGCGGGCGCAGGCGTCCGTCGAGCTGCTGGGCGAGCATGTGGGCGTGGACCTCCACCCCCTTCGTCCAGCGCCCCGTCCGGCGGCTCATCGGCGTTTCGTAATCGTCCTGGTCCTTGATGTTGCCGCCGATCAGGACGTAGCGGCCCTCGATCCGGCCGCGCAGCGCATCGCCGAGCAGCGGAAGCGTGTCGATCGCGAAGCTGGCGAAGACCGGGCGTTCCGCCTCCGCCGGAAGCAGGAAATCGACGCTTCCGGAATAGCGGCCGAACTCCGGGTGGGCGGAGCTCATGGCGTTGGCGAGCTGCGGCGGGAGGTTGCCACGGCGCTCCGGCCAGCGCCGGACGACGCCGTCCTCGACGTCGGGCTCCAGCCTGATGCTGGCCGGGCCGACGCGGCCGGTCCGCGCCTGGCCGATGAAGGCGCGCAGGAATTCGTGCTGCTCGTAGCCGATCTGGTCCTCATTCCCGGCCGGATCCGCATAAGCGAGCAGGGTGGGGGTCCTCATGCCCCTCAGCGTGGCGAGGAGCTGCGGGTCCTCGGCCTGGGGCTGATCGAAAAGGATGTCGATCCCGATCGCCCTGGGCTTCATCCCGTCCAGGGCGGCGAGCGCTTCGGCGAGGACCCTGCGGTCGAGCGGCGAGCGCTTCTGGAGCGCCCGCAGGGTCTGGTCGTCATAGGTGATGAGGACGATCCGGTCGTCCTGGACGACCCGGGTCGCGGCGCGGGCGAAGCGTATGTCGTAGAGCGCCCGCTCGGCGTCGCTGGCGAGCGGCACCTGCCAGGAATAGCGGGCGAGAAGCAAAGCGATGACGAGGAAGACGGCGGTCCCGGCGAGCCGCGCCCAGCCGATCTGCCTCAGCGCCCGCCGCAGCCGCCTCTCCGCTCCTTCCTCAGCCATGCTTCCCCCAAGGCCGCGCCGGCTCCCGGATAGAGCGAAACCGGCCGCCGGGATAGGGCGGGGAGGAAGCCCCCGAGCCGTCATCCCGGACTTGGTACGGGGGCCATGGACCCGGCTGGCCGAGCGGTTGAACCGCGGTGTTCATGGATTCCGGCCTTCGCCGGAATGACGGGGGCGGGGGGATCAGGGACTTGTATTCGACCGGCCCTTCGCCGAGCTCCGTCTCCCCGGAAGTTTTCGGAAGTTTCGGAAGGTTCGGCTTCCCCGGGGGAAAAAATTTCATCCGGGGCGAAGCCGAAGAAGAGGTCGCGGCGGGCGCATTCCCGGGCACGCGCTTCGGCGCTGTCTCCGGATTCGCGAGCCCCGATCGCAGCCTGCTCGGCCGGCGTCAGGGTGCGGCAATACCAGTTGACGCCGTCCCAGACGCCCTGCTCCTCGCCCTCGAAGCCGTCGGGCGGCGGAAAGGTCGTGAGCAGGATTCCGGTCTCTTCGTCTTCCCAGACTTGCGAGGCGCCTTCCTTGCCGAGCTCCGGCCACGCGAGCCCAAGCGGCTCGATGCCCTGTTCCAGGGCCTCCATATGCCCGTCCCAATTGTCGCAGATGGCTCGGCATTCCTTCGGCGGTTCGAGGAGGTGCCCGGTCTTGCCGAGCAGGTAGATGAGCAGGCGGTTGTCGTAGATCCGCTCCTGGCTGACCAGCTCGCCATGATAATAATGGCCTTTGAGGGTGCCCTCGACGGCGCGCTCGAAGGCGATCGAGCGAAGGCGCCGGCTGCCGAACATGTGGGCCGCCTCGCAGGCCCGGTCGAAGTCGCGACCGTCGGAGCGGCGGCGGGCGCGGCTGACTGCCTGCTCGCTGACTCCGGCCCGAGCCGCCGCCTCGCGGACGACTCCCGTGTCGGCAAGCGCCTCGACATAGGCGCGCTGCTTGTCGGGGGTCAGGCCGTCGGTCCGGTAGCGAAGCGGCACCGGCTCGAAGTCGAGCAGGTCCCGGCCGGCGGTGGGGTCGAGGGGCGAGGCGGCGTCATCGGACGCCGGCCCGGGCGAAGGCGCGGAGCGCGACTCGGTTCTGTCCATCCCTATTATGAAACATAAAATGAACAAATAGGAGAATGGTTTTTTGCAGGGGGACATTTTCGTTTTAAAACCAGCGTCTTATGGGCCGCTGGCGGCGAAGCTTGCGATTCTAGATGGAAATTCGGCGCCGGATGCCGGATTTCATGGGTTCCCGCGCGATTTACCGGTCGAAGAACATGAATTCCGCGCAGCGACATGACCGGATTTGCGGCTGAACAGCTAAAAATTCGTGGCGCGCCGCTGGAGCGAGCCACAGATTCTTTGCGGCTTCGCGGCTTTGCGGCTTTGGGTGCGACAGAGTTCATGCCGTCGAGCAAGCGCGGAGGTCGATAGATTGTCGCGTGCCGTGGGGCGGGGGACAGGTACCGGTACCTGTCCCTAAGCGCCCGGAGCGCTGTGGCTTGGTGGGGACAGGTACCGGTACCTGTCCCGGAGCGCTATGTCCTCAAGCGCTGAGCTGTCCCGGGCGCTGAACCGTCCCCGACGCCGACTCGGAAGCGCGAAGGGGCGAGCGTTTTTCGCGCTTTTGGCAATTCGCTTGCCCAAACCCGACGCTTATCGCATAAGGAAGTCATGCCCCGTGTCGCTCGCCTGGTCCTGCCGGGCATTCCGCATCACGTCACCCAGCGCGGCAATCGCAGCCAGCGGACCTTTTTCAGCGACGACGATTACCGGCTGTATCTGCAATTGCTGCGGCGGTGGGCCGGCGACTCCGCGACCGCGATCTGGGCCTGGTGCCTGATGCCGAACCACGTCCACATCATCCTCGTCCCGGAAAACGAGGCGGGCTTGCGCCGCTTGTTCGGGCCCGTCCATCGCCAATATACCTGGCGGATCAACCAGCGCGAGGGCTGGCGCGGGTGCCTCTGGCAGGGCCGTTACGGATCGGTGGCGATGGACGAGGCCCATCTCCACGTCTGTCTGCGTTACGTCGAACTCAACCCCGTGCGCGCCCGGCTCGTCGAGCGGCCCGAGCACTGGCCGTGGTCGAGTGCCCGAACCCATCTCGGGCTGGCCGGCGACGGGATTACCGACGTGGCGGCGATGCAGGGACGAATCGACGACTGGCGGGCCTTCCTCGACTCCGGCCTTGCCGACTCGGATCGCGACTCCATCCGCGCCGCGGAGCGCTCGGGCCGCCCGCTCGGCCGCCCGCTCCGGCGAGACGGAAACCGGTAGAGGCGATTTGCAGGATGGTGCAGGATGGGGACAGGTACCGGTACCTGTCCCCCAAATCTCACCCGGTACCTGTCCCCCAAATCTCACCAATCTCGTGCCCGGATGAGGATGGGGATGGGGACAGGTACCGGTACCTGTCCCCAAATCTGTCGCCGGAGGTCAGGCGCCCGCTCGCAGGGCCTGCTCCCAGGCGCGTTCGGCCAGGGGCTCGAGGCTGGCGGCCATCTCGGCCGCATGGGCCGAGGAGGCGTTGCCGCGGACCAGGCGGCCCTTGATGCCGTGGACGATGGCGGCGAGGCGGAACATGTTGAAGGCCATGTAGAAGTCGATGTCCGGGATCCCGTCGCGCCCGGTGCGGCGGCAATAAGCGGCGACATATTCGGCCTCGGACGGGATGTTCAGAGCCGGCAGGTCGAGCCCGGCGAGGCCGGTCGAGACCCCCGCGGGCATCCGCCAGACCATCAGATGATAGGTGAAGTCGGCGAGCGGGTGGCCGAGCGTCGACAGCTCCCAGTCGAGCACCGCGAGCACCCTGGGCTCGGCGGGATGGAAGATCATGTTGTCGCAGCGGAAATCGCCGTGGATGATCCGGGCGTCCTGATCGTCGTTCGGGATGTTTCGCGGCAGCCACTCGACCAGCCGGTCCATGGCGTCGACCCTCCCGGCCTCGACGTCGCCCATATATTGCTTCGACCAGCGGCCGATCTGGCGCTCGAAATAATTGCCCGGCCTGCCATAGTCGCCGAGGCCCGCCGCGAGCGGATCGATCAGGTGGAGCCGGGCGATCGCCGCGTTCATCGCGTCGAAATAGGCCGGCCGCTCCTCGCCGGGCACCTGCGGGAAATCGGCCTCCCAGAAGATCCGGCCCTCGACCATCTCCATGACGTAGAAAGGCGTCCCGATCACCGACTCGTCGAGGCACAGGCCATAGGTGCGGGCGACCGGGAAACCCTGCGCCCCGAGCGCCGAGATGACCCGATATTCGCGGTCGACGGCGTGGGCGCCGGGCAGAAGCTTGCCGGGCGGCTTGCGGCGGAGGACGTAGGACCGGCCGGGAGTGATCAGCTTGTAGGTCGGGTTGGACTGGCCGCCGCGGAACTGCTCGACGGCGAGCGGCCCCCGATAGCCCTCGACCTCCCGCTTCAGCCAGGCCTCCAGCCGGACGGTGTCGAACCGGTGGGCGCTTCGGACCTCGATCGTGCCGCTATTCTGGGCGCTGCGCTCCATGGAACTCGCTTCCTTTCCGGCGGGCGAATTGATCTTCCCGCCACGATCCTGCACTAAGCGCTCGGCCGGTGCGGGCTCCGGCCTGGGGCACCGTGTAGCAATGGCCGCGAACGGCTCAAAGGACGAACTCTTCGCTCAGGTGAGCTCGTCCTGCACCGGGCTGATCACCCGGATCGCGCTGTCCTACGAAGTCGATCCTTCGCTCCGGAACGAGCTCGTCCAGGACATCATGCTCGCCATCTGGGTGGCGCTGCGCAATTATCGCGGCGACGCCTCGCTGACGACCTTCGCGGCCTCGATCGCCCAGAAGCGGTGCATTTCCCACGCGTCGAAACGCGCCCGCGAGCCGAGGCAGGTCGAGCTTCCGCCGGACCTCGCCTCGGCGGCGCCGCCGCCGGACGAGGTCGCGCTCCGCAAGGACCAGAAAAGGCTGCTGGTGGAATCGATCCAGCGGCTGCCGATACCCCAGCGGGAGGCGATGGTGCTTTGCCTGGAAGGCTTCAGCTATAGCGAGATGGCCGTCATCCTCGGGATCTCGCCCAACGCCGTGATGCTGCGCTGCCAGCGGGCGAAGTCGACCCTCCAATCGATCATGGAGGGGCGCTCATGACCGACCCGGAGCTTCAGGAGCTCGCCGAGCTCTGGCGGCAGCCGGACGCGGCGGAAGCCGAGAAGTTCAAGACGCTGGCGAGGCGTGCCCGGCGGCAGGGGCGACTTCTCGCTTATGCGGATTGGGCGCTCGCGCTCGTGCTCGTCGGGGGAAGCGTGTTCGCGCTCCTGGCCGCGCCCGGCCGACTGACGACTTTCGCGGCGATCCTGCTTCTCCTGGCCACGATCTGGCTGACCTGGCAGCGGCGACGGCTGCGCCAGATGGCCAGCGGCCTCGACACGGCCGACCGGCAGGGCTTCATCGAGAGCAGCATTCGGAGCGCGCGCGCCAATCTCCGGCGGGTGAGCCTGACCCTTGTCGCCCTGCCGCCGCTCGTCATCTTCGCACTGCTCGGGAAGATGAGCGTCCGCCGGGGCGGTCACGTCGCCGATCCGGCCCAGGTGCTCCTCGACTGGGCCCGGTCGCCGCGGGGAATGATCTCGCTCGCGATCTTCGCGCTGCTGATCGCCCTGTCCCTGCGCTCGATCCTTCGGATCCGGAACGAGTTGCGCCGCCTCCGCGACCTGCGGCGCGCCTATGCGGAAGAAAGCCGGGCCGCCGACCCCGATCGAAATTGAGTTTTCCCAGAAATATCCACAGCATAATTTAATTTTCCCGAACAGGAATCGCGCTCTCCTCTAGACTGATCGAGCGGGCGTGGAGGGGAATGAGGAAATCGGGCGCGGGCGCGTCCGACGAACGTCAATCGCCGCTCCTGCTCCGCGCATCGAAGGAGTAGAGCAATGAAGAAGATCGATATCGCCTTGCTGCCCCATCTGAAGACCGGGGTTGGAATACACGGATCGCTGAAGCAGCAGGAAGTCGGGGGCGCGGCCTGCGTCGCCGCCGTGGTCGCGATCGTCTCCGGCAGCGGATCCGGCCCCGGCGCCGGCCTGGAGCCGCTGCCCGCCCTGTCGGACGGCGAGGCTTCGTGATCCAGGGCCAGGCTCTGGCGGCCTGGTCCGCCGACGAGGAGCGGCAGGCGGCGACCCTCGCCGGAGTCGAAGAGGTCCACCGCCGGCTGCGGTCGCTGCCGTCCATCGCCGAGCTCGAGAGGCGCGTGGATTCGGCGGACGGCCTCGCGGAGCCGCTGCTCGCCGCCGCCCGGGAGTTCCTGCGGTGCGACGAGAAGTTCCAGCCCTGTCTCGAGCTGATGACAAAGGCGGCGCTCGACGACCCCTTCTTCCGTCCGCCGATGCGGAGCGCGCTGAGCGAAATCCAGGCCGGCCTGCTGATCGTCGACCGGCCGTTTCTCTCCGTCTATCTCTCGATCGCGAGCGCCGCCGGGATCGCCGAGAAGCGGCTCGGCCATACCGGGCCGTCCTCGATCGCCTTCACCGGGCGGCGGTCCATCTACCGTTTCCTGAGGGCCGGCCAGGCCATCCTGTCGCTATGGGAGGCGCCGGAGATCGGACCGGATTTCAGCGCCGCCACGAGCGGGCGCTGCCGGTTCCTCGAGCGCCGGGCCGTGTCCGACGGCGAGCTGCTCGAGCTGGACGGCCGCCGCCACGGCTTCGTCATCGAATATGCGCAATCCGATATCGTCTATCTGCAGGCCAGCACGCCCGCGGGCTCGGCGCCGCTGGCGGTCGAATATGATTCGCGGACCCTCGGCTTCGCCGGAGCGAGCAGCAGCGACGAGCTCAGCTCGCGGATCCAGCTGATGCTCTCCCTGCTCCGGATTCTCGATCGGCAGGATTCGGCGCCGTTCTTCCACGAGATGATCGCCGCTCCCAACTTCTTCGACCGCTGGCACGCCATGCGCGAGCTCCTCGCGCTCGATGCCGATCGCGCGCTCCCGTGCCTTCGCGGCATGGCGGCGAGTGATCCGCATCCGGAGGTCCGCGCCGCGGCGCGCTCGACGCTCGATCTTTTTTTCGGCGAGCCGGCCGCCGGGGCGGTGCCGTGCCCCGCCTGATCGAGGCCGAATGCAGCGAGGCGATCGAGCTTGGCGACCTGGTGGAAAGGCTGGAAGGAGAGGGCTTCGATCCTTCGGACGAGGATTCGATGGCGGCGTTCGGGCCGGAGCTCCGCAAGCTCGCCAACAACCGCCGCTTCCTCGGCGATCTGGTCGTCGAGGAGCTGAAGCGGCACTGCTCGACCCAGAGCGTCCGCAACCAGTACAGCTCCCAGGTCATCCTGCTCCACGGCAGTTCCAGGAAGTTCCTCATCCGCGCCAATTTCTGGCCCGCCGAGAATGACGGGGTGATGGTCAACAGCGGCCGCGATCCCTTCTTCTACGGCCTCGCCCACGATCACAATTTCAGCTTCCTGACCGTCGGCTATCTCGGCACCGGCTATTGGAGCGACTGTTACGAATATGATTATGACAAAGTGCTGGGAGTCCCCGGCGAGAGGGTGGAGCTGAGGTTCCTCGAACGCGCGCGGCTGTCGCCCGGGAAGGTCCTGCTTTACCGGAAGCATCGCGACGTCCATTCGCAGCTTCCGCCCGACGACCTGTCGGTCTCGCTGAACGTGCTCGCACTGTCGCCGGCCAGCGAATTCCTCGACCAGTACAGCTTCGACCTCGACCGCTCCGCGATCAGCGGCGTGATCAACGCGTCCGGCCTGGAGACGATGGTCCGGCTGGCGGCGCATTTCGGCGAGGGGAACGGTCTGGACCTGATCGAAAGCTTCGCCCGCCGTCACCCCAGCGAGAGGATCCGGTTCGCCGCCTGGCGGGCCCGGGCCGACCTGGCCGGCGATCTCGACTCGCGGCTCGCCGTCTACGACCGTGCCGCCGCCGAATCGTCGGGGCTGGTCAAGGCCCTCGCCGCGGCGACGGCGGACAGGCTGCGGCGGGCCAGGCCCTGGCTCGATCGGGCGGCGGCGATCAGGAGGGGGGAAGGCTCGCCTTGAGCCTCAGCCGGTGGGCGTGGAGGAGCGGCTCGGTATAGCCGGACGGCTGCCGCTCGCCTTCCAGGATGAGCGCCCGGGCGGCGGCGAAGGCGAGGCTTGAGTCCGGATCGGGCGCCATCGGCCGGTAGAAGGGATCGCCCCCATTCTGCCGGTCGACCACCTGCGCCATGCGAAGCAGCGCCGCTTCCACCGCCTCGCGGCTAACGACGCCGTGGAGCAGCCAGTTGGCGACGTGCTGGCTGGAGATCCGGCAGGTGGCCCGGTCCTCCATGAGGCCGATGTCGTGGATGTCCGGCACTTTCGAGCAGCCGACGCCCTGGTCGATCCAGCGAACGACATAGCCCAGGATGCCCTGGACGTTGTTGTCCAGCTCCTCCCGGATCGCCTCGGCCGGCCAGTCCCGCTCCGCCGCCACCGGAATCTCGAGCAGGCCGTTCAGCCCCGCGGACGCGCGGCCGGCAAGCTCGCGCTGGCGCTCCGCCACGTCGACCCGGTGATAATGGACGGCGTGGAGGGTGGCGGCGGTGGGGGAGGGGACCCAGGCGGTGGTCGCGCCGGCCTTCGGATGGGCGATCTTCTGCTCGAGCATGCCGGCCATCAGGTCCGGCATCGCCCACATGCCCTTGCCGATCTGGGCGCGGCCGGCGAAGCCGCAGGCGAGGCCGACGTCGACATTATTGTCCTCATAGGCCTTCAGCCATTCGCTGTTCTTCATCTCCGCCTTGCGGATGACGGGGCCCAGCTTCATCGCCGTGTGGATCTCGTCGCCGGTGCGGTCGAGGAAGCCGGTGTTGATGAACACCACCCGGTCCTTCACCTCGCGGATCACTGCGGCGAGGTTGAGGCTGGTCCGGCGCTCCTCGTCCATCACCCCGATCTTGAGGCTGTGGCGGGGGAGGCCGAACAGATCCTCGGTCCGGTCGAACAGCCGGCCGGCGAAGGCGGCCTCCTCCGGGCCGTGCATCTTGGGCTTGACGATATAGACCGAGCCGGCGGGGCTGTTGGCTCGGGCGCCGTTCAGGTCGTGGAGCGCGGCGAGCGCGGTGATGACGGCGTCGGCGAGGCCCTCCTGCACGTCCTCGCCGTCGAGCCGCAGCATCGGGTTGGCCATCAGATGGCCGACGTTGCGGACGAACATCAGGGCGCGGCCCTTCAGGACGAGCCGGGTCTTGTCCGGCGCCTCATAGACCCGGTCCGATTCCAGCCGGCGCTCCAGCCCCCGGCCGCCTTTGTCGAAGCGGGCGCTGAGCTCCCCCTTCATGAGCCCGAGCCAGTTGCGGTAGACCGCCACTTTCTCCTCGGCGTCGACGGCGGCGACCGAATCCTCGCAATCCATGATCGCGGTGACCGCGCTCTCCAGGAGGATGTCGGCCACTCCGGCCTTGTCGGTGCGCCCGATCCGGTGGCCGCGGTCGACGACTATCTCGACGTGGAGATCGTGGTGGCGAAGAAGCACGGACGGCCCCCTCGACCCGGCGAGCAGCGACGGATCGCGAAGTCCGCCCCGGTCGGTGACCAGGCGTCCGTCCTCCACGGCGTAACGGGTCACGTCGGAGTGGCTGCCGCCGGTCAGCGGCGCGATCTCGTCGAGGAAGGCGCGGCCCCAGGCGACCACCCGGGCGCCGCGTTCCTCGTCGTAGCCGCCGCCCGCCGGCCGCTCGCCGAGCGCGTCGGTGCCGTAGAGGGCGTCGTAGAGGCTTCCCCAGCGGGCATTGGCGGCGTTGAGGGCGTAGCGGGCGTTGCTCACCGGCACGACCAGCTGCGGCCCGGCAATCCGGCCGATCTCCGGATCGACATTCCCGGTGCCGATCGCGAACGGCGCGGGCGGATCGACCAGATAGCCGATGTCGCGAAGGAACTCCTCTTCCTCGGCGGGGGTGGGCGGGCGGCCGGCGAGGGCGGCGTTGCGCTCGTCGATCCGGGCCTGAAGGTCGTCGCGGCGGCGAAGAAGGCGCTTGTTCTCGGGCGTGAGCTCGCGAAGCAGAGCGGAGAAGCCGAACCAGAAGGCGGCCGCATCGAGGCCGGTGCCGGGGAGCGCCTCCTCCTCGATGAAGGCCCGCAGCCGCCGGTCCACCTCGATCCCGGAGATCAGCTCGTATCCCGCCAAGGCCCGCTCCCTTTTCCTCGTGGCGGGGCCCGCCTAGCGCCTGTATGGGCGTTTAGCCATGCGCTTCCTGATCCTGCTCGTCCTGCTTCTGCTGCCCGTCGCGGCGTGGAGCGAGGAGCCCGCCATCCTGCTCCGCCCCGAGCGCGTGTTCGACGGCGTCGATCCGCGGCCGCACGAAGGCTGGTCGGTGCTCGTGCGCGGGGAGCGGATCGAGGCGGTGGGGCCCGCTCTGCCGGTGCCGGCGGGGGCAAGGGTGGTCGATCTGCCGGGCACGACCCTGATGCCGGGGCTGATCGAGGGCCATTCGCACCTCTTCCTGCACCCCTATAACGAGACCAGCTGGGACGATCAGGTGCTGAAGGAGCCGCAGGCGCTGCGCACCGCCAGGGCGGTCAATCACGCCCGCGCGACGCTGATGGCCGGCTTCACCACCGTCCGCGACCTCGGCACCGAAGGCGCCGGCTATGCCGATGTCGGGCTCAAGCGGGCCATAGAGGAAGGAATCGTGCCGGGGCCGCGGATGCTGATCGCGACCCGGGCGCTGGTCGCGACGGCGAGCTACGCGCCGCAATCGTCCGACCCCGAGAACCCGGTGCCGCAAGGCGCGGAGGAGGCGGACGGAGCGGCGCTTGTCACCGCCGCTCGCCGGCAGATCGGCCGCGGCGCCGACGTTTTGAAGCTTTACGGCGACTATCGCTGGCGATCCGGGGAGGGGCCGCGGCCCACCTTCACGATGGAGGAGATGCGGGCGGCGGCGGAGGCCGCGCATCTGGCCGGGCGGCACGTCGCCATCCATGCCTCGACTCCGGAAGGGATGCGCAATGCCGTCCTCGCCGGCGCCGACACGATCGAGCATGGCAATGAGGGCTCGGCGGCGGTCTTCCGGCTGATGAAGGAGAAGGGGGTCGCCCTGTGCCCGACCCTCGCGGCGAGCGACGCCATCGCCCGCTATCGCGGCTGGAACGGAGCGGCGCCCGAGCCGGAGGCGGTGCGCTCGAAGCGGGCGAGCTTCGCTGCCGCTCTCGCGGCCGGGGTGCCGATCTGCATGGGCGGCGATGTCGGCGTCTACGCCCATGGCGACAATGCCCGGGAGATGGAGCTGATGGTCGCCTACGGCATGCACCCCGCCGACGTGCTGATCGCCGCCACCTCCGCCAATGCCCGCTTCTTCCGTGTCGCCGACCGCATCGGCTCGGTGAAGCCGGGTCTGCTCGCCGATCTCGTCGCCGTGGAGGGCGATCCGGCCAGGGACATAGCGGCCCTGCGCTCGGTGCGGCTGGTGATGAAAGGCGGCCGGATCGTCCGCTAGGCCGGATCCGGTTGGGCTTTGGCATGGTCGTGCAATTGCCCGGCCTGCTCGTCGAACCGCTCGAACCCCCAAAGCCTCTTCGCCCGGAACACCGGCACCGAGCGCACCACCCGAAGGCAGGCGGCGAGATGCTCGGCGGTGCGGCCGATCGTCCTCAGATATCCGCCCCGATAGGTATTGGAAATCAGGGTCTCGACCGCGTCCACTCCGGTCAGCCGCTCGATCGCGGGACCGGCCCCTTCGTCGGTCTTGCGCAGGAGGTAGATGGCCGCGAGCGGCAACGGCTCGAGCTTCGCGTCGCTCAAGGTCGGAACGTCATATTTTTCCGTGTCGTCGAACGAGCGGTCATAGGCGCCGGCGTCGCGGCCGCTCGCCTCCAGGGCCTCGCGCCAAAGCCGGAGCCGCGGAATGCCGGGATAGGCGAGGGCGCGGCCCGAATCGTCGAATCCGATGACGCAGACGTCGTCCGCGAGGATCGGATAGCCGCGGTCGTGAAACCAGGCGGCGATGGTGGATTTGCCCGCCCCGGAATGGCCCGAAAAGGCGACGGCGCGGCCGCCGAGATCGATCGCGTTGGCGTGGAGGGGCAGCAGCCCGCGCTGGTGGAGCAGAGCGCCGATCGCCGAGCCGAGCAGGAACAGGCGAAGATTGCGTTCCGACGCGCCCTCGGCCGGCTCGATGACGATCTCGCGCCCTTCGCGGATGAGGTAGCGGCCCACTTTCGAGATGGAGAGCAGGGTACCGCCCTCCGCCACCGAATAGCCGGGGGGATATTCCCCCGGCGGCACGCTGCCGAAGGCGACATCCACATCCACGGTCCCGGCGTCGACCGCCGGAGCGAGGCCGGCCAGAGCGATCTCGGAGCGCAGGTTGAGGCCGAACAGCCGGTAGATTCCCGCGCCGCGCGCGCTTCCGGCAGCTAGCATTCGCCGGCTCGATCGATCTGCTCTATGGGAAATCCGCTCCGCACGGATCGCTCCATAGGAGGATCAGCGGCCCGCTGCCAAGATGAAGTGCCCGGCCGTGAGGCCTTTGAGAAGGCCGATCCGGTACGCCCCCATGACGCCGGGGTCTTCCCAACCCGAATCCGGCCACTCGCGGACCAGGGCGCGCAGCCGCTCGACGTCGATCAGCCGCGACGCCGTCTCGTCGGCGGCCATCGCCTCGACCAGGCGGGCGACGCCGGCGCGGTCGCGGCTCAGCCCGACATGCCAGTCGGCCGACTGATAGCCCTTCCGCTTCTCGGCCAGGACCGCCGGAGCCACCCGGTCCGCGAGCGCGGCGCGGGCGAGCGGGCGCCGGACGCCGTCCTTCATCAGCATGTCGAGCGGCAGCGAGAGGCAGAAGTCGATCAGCCGGATATCCGCGGTCGGGTCGCGCTTGTCTATTCCCCAGCCGGCGAGAATGCCCTTGCGGTGCTCGCCCCAGTCCATCGCCATGAGCGCGTCCGCGGCCTGGTCGAAATAGCTCTTCGAGCGCCCGTCATCCCGCTGCCCGGCCACGCTGTCCCGCAGCCGGGGATGGAGGGGGTCGGTGACCGAGGAGTGGGGACCCGAAGAGTAGCGCTCGAGGCGGCTCCAGAGCGCGCCGGGTATCCAGGGGCCGAAGGAGCTTGCCGCGACGCCGCGCAGCCTGGCCCGGCCGTCGCGAATCATGAATCGGGCCTCGCGCGACCAGGCCAGCCAGCGGCCTTGCCGCAGGAAGTCGGCGAGCAGAGTGTTGGGCGCGGCGCTGATCGTCCAGTTGCCGATTTCTCCGCTCAGCAGGATCCGGGCGCCGGCGGCGCCCGCCGCGGCGCGTATCTGCGACAGCCAGACATGGTTGCACAGGTTGAAGACCGGGCGCTCGAACAGGGCGGCGTAGCGGTCGAGATCGGCAAGGGGCGAGCGGCCCGAGCTCGCCAGCCTCACATGCTCGACATTGGGATGCAGGCGCGCCGTCGCGGCGGCGAGGGCGCCCTCGTCGGCAAAGCGGTTGAACGGCATCACCGGGCCCGCGGCCGCGCTCGGGACATGGGTGAAGGCGAGCACCCGGCCCCCCGCCGGGGCGAGCAGCCGGGCGGCGGTGGCGGCCGTCGCGCCGCTGTCCCATCCGGCGCTGAGATGGGCCGCGACGAGATCGCCGGCGCCGCGCAGGCGCCTTGCGACCGCCGAATCCAGCTCCGAGCGGAACGCCTCCACATAATCCTCGAACCGCTTGAGCCGGAGCTCCCGCCGCCGCGGACGCCAGTAGCGTCTCGCCGCCCTCCGCTCGGGAGTGACGGTGACGGCATGTCCCGGCTCGACTCGCTCGACGCCCTCGAAGAAGCTTTCCGGGCCGGAGCGCGGCAAGCCGGCGAGATAGCGGATGAGGCTGGTCTCGTCGGGCCGTCTCGCCACCGTCCCGAGAGCGTGGATACCGCATGGCATCGACGAGAAAGCGACGAAGCCGTCCCCCCGGTGCCAGAAGAGCGGCCGCTGGCCGAGAGGGTCGCGGGCGAGGAGCAGCCGCCGCTCGCGAGCGTCGTAGAAGGCGAAGGCGAAGTCGCCCAGGATCCTGTCGAGCGCGGATTCGCCCCAGCGTTCCAGAGCGAGGAGCAGCAACGCCGAATCGGCCATAAGCGAAAGCTCGCCCGGGTCCAGCCCCAGCGCCGCGGCGAGATCGGCCCGGTTGTCGAGGCGCAGATCCGCGACCAGCGCGAATCGGCCGTCGCCGCCGATCAGCGGTTGAGCATCATGCCGGTCTTCGGGAAGGAAAGGATGGAGCCTGGCAGCGAGCGCGAGCCCGGCGATGCCGCCGGCCGATTCGGAGGTGCCGTAGCGCGCCTGGGCTTCGATCATCGGCCGGCAGCGCGCGGTCGGATCGAAGCGCCCGTCGAGGCTCCAGAATCCGGCGAGGGCGGTCATGGAAAAGCCCCCCGCCGCGAGGCGGGGGGCTCGAACTTGGACCTGGCCGAGGGCTTAGGAGCCCTGGTTGCCGCCGCCGCCGTCGGGCGTGGCGCCGCGCTGGCTTTCCGCAGCGCCCGCCTCGAGGCGCTGGAAGCCCGGACGGGCCCAATCCCGCTTCGGAGTGGCGTGCGCATTCTTGGTCTGGCTCATCGATATGTCTCCCTGCCAAATTGGATTGGTTGTAAACTCTGGAAAGTTGTAAACTTGCCGCCCCTTTAGGCCGTTTTTCAACGTCTTGTCGAGCCCGATTGTGGCGTTGCGGGCACGATTGGCGCGACAGCGATGCCGAAAATCCTCCATTGGCCCGAAATGTTCTGGAAGAGCAGGTCGAATCCGATCGGCGCCGGCCGCAACGGGAAGCTTCCGCGCACCCTGAGCAGACCGCCCTGGACGATGGCGGGCGGGAATTGGAAGGTCGGCCCGACCACCAGGGTATAGCCGAGATCGACCTGCTGGTTCCTCAGCGCCTGGAATATCCCGCCCAGCGTCGCCGCCGAATTGTTGGTCTGGAAGCTCGGCGCCCCAAGGTCGCGAAGGACGGAATAATTGCCCGTCTGATTGGCCTGATCGAGCGCGGCCATGGCCGACCAGACCAGCTTGTTGATCACGATTGGATCGGGAACCCCGGCCTGATTCGCGACCGGAGTTGGAACGGGCGCCTGGGCCGACAGCGGCGAGGCCGCGGCGGCCAGCAGGCATCCCGCCAAAAAAAGCCGGGCCGGGGTGACGAACCCCGACCCGGCCTTTGCTTGCAGGCGTAGACTTACCACGCAGCCTGGAACCCGGCGCGAGCGCCGATTTCACCGCTGTCGAAGCCGAGGCCGACGCCCGCCGAGACGGAAGCGTTGGCGCCGACCCGGGCGGCGAGGGACGCCGTGCCGGCGAGGCGGTTCTGGTAATAGCCGATGCCGCCGGCGACACCCATGCTGGTGCCGGCCGGCAGGTAGGGCGTCTCCATGGCGAGAGCCATGGCGACGCCTTCATTGGCCTTGCGGATGTCGCGGCGGTTGATGTCCGAGAGATCGAACAGATCCGCGATCTGGGTCGTGTGGGTCGCGGTGAGCGTCTGGAGCGCGCCGACGTTCGTCTGGAGCGTTCCGATGTTGGCGGTGTTGGTCGCGACCTGGCCGAGCAGGGTGGTGTTGGTGCTGATGTTGCCGTTGGCATCGTTCACCAGCACGCCGGCCGTGGTGTAGCCGCCGAAGCGGACGGTGGAGCCGGCGGCGCCGACGGTCACCTGGTTGGCGGCCGTCGTCGTCGCTCCGTTGCCGATTGCCGTGGAGTTGGCGTGAGTCGCCCTGGCGCCGTTGCCGAGCGCGGTCGAGTTGGCGGCGCTGGCGAGGGCGTCGCGGCCGACCGCGGTCGAATTGGCGCCGAGCGCGCTGGCGACGTCGCCGACGGCGGTCGACTGGAGGCCGGTGGCGGCGGCGAAATCGCCCAGCGCCGTCGAGAAGTTGCCCGAGGCCACGGCGCGGTCGCCGAGCGCGGTCGACGACGTGCCGGTGGCGGTTGCGCGCCAGCCCACCGCGGTGGAGTTGACTCCGCCGGAGACCGTCTCGCCGCCCAGCGCCGTACCGTTGGTGGCGGCGGCGGCGACGTTGGCGTTGCGGCCGAAGGCGCTCGAGTTGGTGGCCAGAGCGCTGGCGACGTCGCCGACCGCGGTCGACTGCAGGCCGGTCGCGGAGGCGAAATCGCCGAGCGCGGTCGAGAAGTTGCCCGACGCGACGGAGCGGTCGCCGAGCGCCGTCGACGAAGCTCCGGTCGCGTTGGCCCGCCAGCCGACGGCGGTGGAGTTCACTCCGCTCGAAAGCGATTCGCTGCCGAGCGCGGTGCCGTTGGTGGCGGCGGCGACGACGTTGGCGTTGCGGCCGACGGCGACGGCGTTGGTGGAGAGCGCGCTGGCGACGTCGCCGACGGCGGTCGACTGGATTCCGGTCGCGGCGGAGAAGTCACCGAAGGCCGAGGAGAAATTGCCCGAGGCGACGGAGCGGTCGCCGACCGCGGTCGCTCCGACGCCGCTCGCCACCGCGCCCGGGCCGCAGGCGGTCGAGGTCGCGCTGCCCGGAGTGCCCTGGGCCGGAGCAACGGGGTTGCCTGCAGCGAAAGTGGAGCAGGTCGCGCCCTGGGCCGAGGCCGGCGTGGCGAAAGCGATGGCGAAGGTGCTCGCGGCGGCGAGGGCCCCCGCCCGGATCATCGTGGCTTGAAAGGACATTCGGTTCACTCCCTGCTTGTCTGTGCAACGCTCTTCTGAAGGCGCGTTGGCGCTTGTTTAGTTGGGGCGTAGGGGGATTGGCAACGCAAATCCTGCCTTTAGCGCGGAGAAACTTGTATAAATTTTCGGGAACGTGGAGGCCCGAGCCGGAATCGAACCGGCGTGCAAGGATTTGCAGTCCTCTGCGTAACCACTCCGCCATCGGGCCACGGGCGCGGAAATGCGGAGCTTGCGGCGGAATGTCAACCGGAGGTCGGGACGGGGTCGCCGATCAGCGCGTCTTTCAGCAGCCGGGCGAGCTTGTCTTCGAGCGCCCGCTCCTCGCAGCCGAGCAAGGGCTCGACGCCCATGAAGGTGCGCATGACGCTGGTTCCGGTGACGATGCTGAACGCGATGGCGACGCGGAGCTCCGCGTCCGGCCCGGGCAGAAGGCGCGCGACCGGCTCGATCACGTCCTCGCGAAAGGCCGTCCTGACCAGCTCGGAGGCCTTGGGCGAGGAGGCCGAGCGCAGGATGATCAGAAGCCGGTCGAGATCCTCGCGGTCTTCCGCTTCCTCCTTGCGAAGGACCATCGCGGCAAGGAAGGCGGGAAGCTCCTCGGCGCCGATGCCGGCGTCGAGCCAGTCGCAGCGCGTCCCGCGCAGGACCTCGTGGAACAGGTTCTCCTTCGATCCGAAATAGCGCCCGACGAGAGCGACATCGACCCCCACGTCGCGCGCGATGTCGCGCAGGCCGACATTCTCGTAGCTTTCCTCGAGAAAGCGGCGGCGCGCGCAGGCGAGCATCGTGTCGCGGGTGGAAGCGGCGCATTTCGCGCGGGGGGACATCCGGGCACTCCTTGGTCTCGCGGGGAAATCGTTCGGAACGGATCCATTGTCAACAAGTGTAGACTAATTATGTCTACAGCCGTTGACATAGCCTGAACGCCTTCCTAGTTCGCCATCCGCCGGGCAGCCGAGGAGCGGAGGCCCAGCGATACCCCGCACGAAAGCCTTGCGATGCCCGTCACCCGATCCGCCGCCCCGCGCGGCCTGCTCCCGTTCCTCCTCGCGCTTTCGCTCGCCGGATGCGGCGACGCCGAGGGCCAGGAAGGGCCGCCCCCGCCGATGCCGGTGACGGTCGCCGCGCCGCTCGTCCAGGAGGTGGTGGACTGGGACGATTTCGTCGGCCGGTTCGAAGCCATACAGAGCGTCGAGGTGAAGCCTCGCGCCACCGGCTATCTCCAGGCCGTTCATTTCCAGGACGGGCAATATGTCCGGGCCGGGCAGCTCCTCTTCACGATCGATCCCAGGCAATCCCAGGCCGCGCTCGCCCAGGCGCAGGCGCAGCTCGCCCGCGCCCAGGCGACGCTCGCCAACGCCCGGACCGAGCTCGCCCGGTCGCGGGCGCTGGCCGCCCAGCAGGCGGCGAGCACCGAGGAGGTCGAGCAGCGCCAGGCCGCCGTCCGCGCCGGCGAGGCCGATGTCGCCGCCGCCCGGGCGGCGATCCGGACTCAGCAGCTCAACGTCGGGTTCACGAGGGTGACGGCGCCGATCTCGGGCCGGGTGTCCGAGCGCCGGGTCGATCCAGGCAACAGCGTCTCGGCCGACCAGACCGTGCTCACCACCATCGTCTCGACCAGCCCGCTCCATTTCGCCTTCGAGGGATCGGAGGCCCTGCTGCTCAAATATCAGCGCCAGAATTCGGGCGCCCGGGCCGGCACCCCGATCCGGATCCGGCTCCAGGACGAGGCGACCTACGTCCATTCCGGAAGCCTCGATTTCGTCGATACGGTGGTGAATACCGGCTCCGGCACGGTGCGCGCCCGGGCGGTCGTCGCCAACCCGGCCGGCTTCCTCAAGCCCGGGATGTTCGGCCACGCGCGGCTCGCCGCCTCGCCGCCCTACCGGGCGATGCTGGTTCCGGACACTGCCATCGTCACCGATGCCGCGCGCAGGGTCGTTTATGTGGTGAGTCCGCAGGGGCTGGTGCTGGCCCGGCCGGTGGCGCTCGGGCCGCTGCTCGGCAACCTTCGGGTCGTGCGCAGCGGGATCAGCCCGCGGGACCGGGTGATCATCAACGGAATCCAGCGCGCCCGGCCGGGCCAGAAGGTCGTTCCGAAGCCCGGCCGGATCGCGCCCGGAGGCGGTCCCGAGCCCCTGCCTGCGGCCCCGTCCTCGCCTCCGTCGTCGATCGCGACGCCGGTCCGCGCCCTCTAAGGCGAAGCACGAGACGCCATGAACATTTCCCGCTTCTTCATCGAGCGGCCGATCTTCGCCGCGGTGATCGCCGTCTTCATCACCCTGATCGGCGCCTTCGCCTATCCGCAGCTGTCGCTCTCGCAATATCCCGAGATCGCGCCGCCGACGATCACCATCAACGCCTTCTATCCGGGCGCCTCGGCCGAGACGATGGCGGAGACGGTGGCGGCGCCGGTCGAGCAGGAGGTGAACGGGGTCGAGGGCATGCTCTACATGTCCTCCTCCTCGACCAACGGCGCGGCCGGGATCACCGTCACGTTCGAGCCCGGCACCAACCTCGATGCGGCGCAGGTGCTGGTCCAGAACCGGGTCGCTCTCGCCGAGCCTCGCCTGCCCGAGCAGGTGCGCCAGATCGGCGTCACCGTGAACAAGGCCTCCACGGGCTTCCTGATGATCGTGGCCCTGACCTCGACGGACCCCAATCTCGACGTCGACTACCTAGGCAATTTCGCCAATACGAACCTGCGCGACCGGCTGCTGCGCCTCGAAGGCGTCGGCGGAGTCCAGGTGTTCGGGGGCGGCAACTACGCGATGCGGATCTGGATCGATCCGGACCGCGCCGCCGCCCGCAACCTCACCGCCGGCGAGATCGTCGCGGCGCTCCGCACCCAGAACGTCCAGGTCGCGGGCGGAGCGCTGGGCGAGCCGCCTTACGCCAACGGCAATCCCGCCTTCCAGCTTCCGATCGAAGTGCAGGGGCGGCTGAACGACCCGGCGCAATTCGCCGACGTCGTCATCAAGACCGACTCGAGCGGAGCGATCACCCGCGTCCGCGACATCGGCCGGGTCGAGCTCGGAAGCCAGGAATATGGCATCCGCGGCTCCTTCACCGGCAAGCGCGGCGTCGCCCTGGCGATCATCCAGCAGCCCGGCTCCAACGCGCTCGACGCGGCCGAGCTGGTGCTCGACGAGGTCGAGGAGGCCTCGAAGTCCTTCCCGCCCGGGATCCAATATTCGATCCCCTACAATCCGACCGAATATGTGGCGGCCTCGGTGGAGGGCGTGCAGGAGACGCTGATCGAGGCGATCCTCCTCGTCGTCCTCGTCGTCATGATCTTCCTTCAGACCTGGCGTGCCGCGATAATCCCGATCCTCGCCATTCCGGTGGCCCTGATCGGCACCTTCGCGATCCAGCTCGCGCTCGGCTTCTCGATCAACTCGCTGTCGCTGTTCGCGCTCGTGCTCGCGGTCGGGATCGTCGTCGACGACGCCATCGTCGTGGTCGAGGCGGTCGAGAAGCATATCCGCAACGGGCTGACCCCGCGCGAGGCGGCGCACCGGACGATGCGCGAAGTGTCGGGCGCCCTGATCGCCATCGGCCTGGTGCTGACCGCGGTGTTCATCCCAACCGCGTTCGTCTCCGGCATCCCCGGCATCTTCTACCGGCAGTTCGCGGTGACGATCGCGGCGGCGTCGCTCATCTCTCTGATCGTTTCGCTGACCTTGTCGCCGGCCATGGCCGCCTTGCTGCTCAAGCCCCACCAGGAGCATCAGGGCGGGGGAAACCGCCTGACCCGTCCGCTGCGCTGGGCCGGCAACCGGTTCAACGCCGGCTTCGACTGGCTGTCGGACCGCTACGGGCGCTTCACAGCGCGAGTCGTGCGCAAGTCGGCGGTGATGCTCGCAATCTATGCCGGCCTGCTGGCTCTGACCGGGCTGACCCTCACCACCACCCCGACCGGCTTCATCCCGGAACAGGACCAGGGCGTACTGATCGGCGTCGTCCAGCTGCCTCCGGGCTCGTCGCTCGAGCGGACCAGCGAGGTGCTGGACCGCGCCTACCAGATCGCCCGCAAGACCCATGGCGTGGTCGACGCCGCGACCTTCGCCGGCCTCGACGGAGCGAGCTTCTCGCAGGCGTCCAACTCCGGAACCATGTTCATGAAGCTCAGCGACTGGTCGGACCGCAAAGGCAACAAGCTATCCGCCGACGACCTGTCAAAGACTCTCACCATGGCGATGGGCGGCGCCATCGAGGAAGCCAATGTCTTCGTCATCGCTCCGCCGGCGGTGCCGGGCCTCGGCACCGGCAACGGCTTCACGATGATGATCCAGGACCGGACCGGAGCGGGCTACCAGGCGCTGGAAGGCGCGACCTTGGCGATGATGGGCGCCGCCGCGCAGAAGCCGGAGGTGACCCAGGTCTTCTCCCTGTTCAACACCGGCTCGCCGCGGGTGCAGGCGGACGTGGACCGGGACCGGGCGCAGCTCCTCGGAGTCCAGCCGGCGCAGGTCTACGAGGCCCTCGGCACCTATCTCGGCTCGACCTACGTCAACGACTTCAACCTGCTCGGGCGCACCTTCCGGGTCACCGCCCAGGCGGAGCCGACGGCGCGCGACGACCTTTCCGACATCGGCCGGCTTCAGGTGCGCTCGGCGACGGGAGCGATGGTGCCCCTGTCCTCGGTCGCCACCCTTCGCAACGACAGCGGGCCCTCGCGGGTGGTGCGCTACAATTTGTTCCCGGCCGTCGAGCTGCAGGGACAGGCGGCGCCCGGCGTCTCCTCCGGAGACGCGCTGCGAGCGATGGGCGAGCTTGCCGGCCAGGCCCTGCCCCAGGGGATGAGCTACGAGTGGACCGGCCTTGCCTATCAGGAGCAGGCGGCGGGAAGCAGCTCGGCATTGATCTTCCTGCTCGCCGTGGTCTTCGTCTTCCTGGTGCTGGCCGCCCAATATGAGGCGCTGACCCTGCCGCTGGCGGTGATCCTGATCGTCCCGATGTGCATCCTCGCCGCGCTCGCCGGGGTGTTGCTGAGGGGGATGGACAACAACATCCTCACCCAGGTCGGCCTCGTCGTCCTGGTCGCGCTGGCGGCGAAGAACGCCATCCTTATCGTCGAGTTCGCCAAGCAGGCGGAGGAGCAGCACGGCATGGACCGCTTCGACGCCGCGGTCAGCGCGGCAAGCTCGCGCCTCAGGCCGATCCTGATGACCAGCTTCGCCTTCATCTTCGGAGTCATTCCGCTCGCCGTCGCGGTCGGGCCGGGCGCCGAGATGCGGCAGGCGCTGGGCACGGCGGTCGGCTTCGGGATGCTCGGAGTGACCATCTTCGGCCTGATCTTCACCCCCGTCTTCTACGTCGTCGCCCGCGGCCTCGGCCGCTTCCTGCCGAAGAAGCGGGAGAAGGAGACCATCTACCCCACCTCCTACGGCGGTCCGGCCCGCGACCCGCTGGTGCTGGACGACGGAGCGACGTCATGATCCGCAAGCTTCTTCTCCCCGCGCTGGGCGCGCTCGCGCTCGCCGCCTGCACCACCGTCGGTCCGGATTACGAGTCGCCCGCGCCAGCGGCTCCGGCGCAGACCGGCTTCGTCGGCGCGTCCTCGCCCGCCTTCACCGGCGACGAGCCGCCGGGCCGCTGGTGGAGCCTGCTGCGCGACCCCGTGCTGGACGGCCTCGTCGAGCAGGCGCTGGCGGCGAACACCGATTTGCGAGTGGCGGCGGCGAACCTCGCCCAGGCGCGCGCCGTGCTTCGCGAGACGCGGGCGGGGCGGCTGCCGACGACCAGCCTTTCGGGCGGCGCCAGCTACGCCGACGAGCCCGGTCCGGGCGGCGCCGACACCATCTTCGACGTCGGCCTCGACGTCGGCTACCAGCTCGATCTGTTCGGCCGGATCCGCCGCGCCACCGAGGCGGGCCGGGCCGACGTCGAAGCGGTTCAGGCCGCCTTCGACCTGACCCGGATCACCGTCGCGGCGGAGACCGCGCGCGCTTATTCCGACGCCTGCAATTTCGGCCGCCAGCTCGAGGTCGCCCGCGACAGCGTCCGGATCCAGGAGCGTACCTTCGACCTCACCCGCCGCCTCGTGGCCGGCGGCCGCGGCACCGCGCTCGACACGTCCCAGGCCGGCTCGCTGCTGGAGCAGACGAGGGCGCAGCTGCCGACCCTGGAGGGCGAGCGCCGGGCGGCCCTTTACCGGCTGTCGGTGCTGACCGGCCGGCCTCCGGCGGAATTCCCGCAGGTGGTTGCGGCGTGCAGCACGCCTCCCGCTCTCTCGCAGCCGATCCCGGTCGGGAGCGGGGCGTCGCTCCTCGCCCGAAGGCCCGACATCCGCCGCGCGGAGCGCGAGCTCGCCGCCGCCACCGCCCGAATCGGGGTCGCCACGGCCGAGCTCTATCCCGACATCAGCCTCGGCCTTTCGGCCGGATCCACGGCGAATTCGATCGGCGGGCTCGCATCGGGTTCGGGCCTCCGCTTCGGGCTCGGGCCGCTGATCAGCTGGACCTTTCCGAACCGGGCCGTCGCGCGCAGCCGAATCGCCCAGGCCGAAGCCGCCACTCAGGCGGCGCTCGCCCGCTTCGACGGAACCTGGCTCGGAGCGCTCGAGGAGACGGAGAGCGCCCTTGCCCGCTACGCCAACGCCCTCGAACGGGTGGCGACGCTCGCCCGCGCCCGCGCCAACAGCGCCGAAGCCGCCCGCATCGCCCGGCTCCGCTACCAGGCCGGCCGCGAAGGCTTCCAGATCGTCCTCGAAGCCGAGCGCTCGCTCGCCCAGACCGAAACCGCGCTCGCCCAGGCGGAAGCGCAGCGTTCCACCCAGCTGATCGCCGTCTTCCTCGCTCTCGGCGGCGGCTGGCAGAGCTAGGCTGAATCGACATTCAGCACCAGAAGCTGAGTGACGCGAGGTAGAGGCTGGCGAGGTAGTTTTCGGGCAGCCGGTCGAAGCGTGTAGCGATCCTGCGGAGTTGCTTGAGGCGGTCGATGGCGCGTTCGATGATGTTGCGGTGCTTGTAGATTTGGGGATCGAAGGCGCGTTTCCGGTTCATGCACGAACGCTTCGGGATGATCGGCAGAGCGCCGATTGCCTCGACATGATCGAGGATGGCGTGGGCGTCGTAGG
>DASPJA010000004.1:0-39509 GCA_035628835.1 Allosphingosinicella sp. | reverse complement strand
GGAATGGGCCGGGTCGGCGGCTATTCCAACGGCCGCGACATCGGCGTCGTCTTCAACTACCCGAACCCGAGCGGCGCCCCCGCTTTGCCCATGTCGGGCGGGGTCGGCGCGCAATATACGCCGACCGCCGGCTGGGCCCAGGCGATCGAATATTATCGCACGCAGCTGGGCGACCGCAGCTACGACGGCGCCATCGCCGTGGTGCTGGGCGGCGACGCTTCCTGCGCGACCGGCGGCTTCTGGTCGGCGCTGACCATCGCCACCACCCAGAAGCTGCCGATGCTCTTCTACGTCGAGGACAACGGGTTCGGAATCTCCGTCCCCTCGACCTTCCAGACTCCCGGCGGCGACATCGCCAGGAACCTCGCCGGCTTCGGCAACCTCGCCATCTTCGCCGGCGACGGCACCGAGCCGGCGGAGGCCGCGGAGCTGATCGAGCGGGCGGTCGCCCATGTCCGCGGCGGCAACGGCCCGGCCCTGCTCCGGCTGACCGTGCCGAGGCTCCAGGGCCACAGCTTCCAGGACACCCAGACCTACAAAGGCGAGGAGGCGATCAGGGAGGAATGGACCCGCGATCCCCTGCCCAAGCTCAAGGCGCATCTCGTCGGCGCGCTGCTCGGCGAGGCGGAATGGGAGGAGATCGAGGCAAGGGCGCGGGCGGACGTCGAAGCGGCGCGCCAGACCGCCGAGGCGCGCGGAGTCTCCGATCCGGAGCATGTGCTCGACCATGTCTTCTACGACGGCGAGATGCAGAAGATGGGCGGGCAATGGACTCACGGCTATCGCGCCCCGCGCAGCCACGAGGAGCCCAAGCCCGAGGGCCAGCGGATCAACATGGTGACGGCGATCCGCCGGACGCTCGACCACGAGCTCGAGATCAACAAGCGCGTGCTCCTGTTCGGCGAGGATATCGGCCCCAAGGGCGGAGTTCATGCCGTCACGCTGGGGCTGCAGGAGAAATATGGCGCCGGGCGGGTCTTCGATACCAGCCTCAACGAGGAGGGCATTATCGGCCGCGCCGTCGGCATGGCGATCGCCGGGCTGATGCCGGTGCCCGAGATCCAGTTCCGCAAATATGCCGAGCCCGCGACGGAGCAGATCAACGATTGCGGGACGATGCGCTGGCGCACCAACAACCGCTTCGCCGCTCCGATGGTGCTTCGAATCCCCGGCGGCTTCTTCAAATGCGGCGATCCCTGGCACAGCCAGACCAACGAGGTCGCCTTCATCCACAATCCCGGCTGGCAGGTGGCGGTGCCGTCGAACGCCGAGGACGCGGTCGGCCTGCTTCGAACCGCCCTGCGCGGCAACGATCCCGTCATCTTCTTCGAGCATCGCGCCATGCTCGACGACGTCTGGGCGCGGCGCCCCTATCCGGGCGACGGCTACGTGCTGCCCTTCGGCCGGGCGAAGAAGGTCAGGCAGGGCGACGAGATCACCATCGTCACCTGGGGCGCGATGGTGCCGCGCTGCGAGGAAGCGGCGAAGGACGTGTCGGCCGACGTCATCGATCTGAGGACCCTGATGCCGTGGGACCGGGAGACGGTGATCGACAGCGTCAGGCGGACCCGCCGGTGCCTCATCGTCCACGAGGATCTGCGCACCGGCGGCTTCGGCGCCGAAATCGCGGCGGTGGTGGCGGACGAGGCCTTTCTCGACCTGGACGCTCCGGTGGCGCGGGTGACGATGCCCGACATCCCCAGCCCGCATAACCCCGTGCTTCTGAACTGGGCGGTGCCGAGCGTCGACAAGATCCGGGCGAAGATCGAAGAGCTGGTGGGGTTCTGATGATCGACGTGCTCGTCCCCGAGGAGCAGGAGGGCACCAAGGCGGTGGTCCGCGCCTGGCTGAAGAAGGTCGGCGACCGAGTCGAGGTGAACGACCCGCTGGTCGAGCTCGAGACCGACAAGGTCGCGATGGAGGTGCCGGCCCCCGCCGCCGGAATGCTCCGCGAGATTTTGCTCGACACCGATGCCGAGGCGGTGCCCGGCGCGGTGCTGGGGCGGATCGCGGCGCCCGACGAGATTGAAGGTCAGGACGGAAACGAAGAGAAACCGTTCGGGCCGGGCTCGTCGAAGCCGTCTCCTTCCATGGACGTCGAGAAGGGCGGGGCTTCGACAGGCTCAGCCCGAACGGCTGGAGTGGAGATGCGCCTCTCCCCCTCCGTTCGCCGGGCGCTGCTCCAGCACGACATCGACCCCGGCCGGATCGAGGGAACCGGCCGCGACGGGCGGATCACCCGCGCCGACGTCGACCGCGCCGTCGCGGCGGCGACGAAGGTGCAGGAAGGGCCGCGGACCACCGCCCAGCCCAGGGTCGCCGAGCCGTCCGACTCCTCGATACGCTCGCACAGCGTTCCGCACGACCGGATGCGGCTCAGGATCGCCGAGAACATGCTGAACTCGGTGACCCGCGCGCCGCACGTCACGGCCATGTTCGAGGCGGATTTCAGCGCCATCATGGCCCATCGCGAGCGGCACAAGGCGGCCTGGGCGAAGAAGGGCGTGAAGCTCACCTACAGCGCCTATATCGTCGCCGCCGCGGCGGAGGCGATGAAGGTCGCGCCGGCGATCAACAGCCGCTGGCACGAGGACCGGCTGGAGATTTTCGACGACATCAATATCGGCGTCGGCACCGCGCTGGGCGAGAAAGGCCTGATCGTGCCGGTGCTTCGCAAGGTCCAGACCCTGTCGCTCAAGGGCATCGCCGCCGGCCTCGACGAGCTGATCGAGAAGGCGCGGGCCGAGCAGCTCGGCGCCCGGGACGTCTCCGGCGGCACCTTCACCATCTCCAACCACGGAGTCTCGGGCTCGCTCTTCGCCGCCCCCATCATCATCAACCAGCCGCAATCGGCGATCCTCGGCGTCGGCAAGCTCGAGAAGCGGGTGGTGGTGCGCGAGGTGGGCGGAACCGACGCGATCCTGATCCGCCCGATGGCCTATGTCTCGCTCACCATCGACCACCGGGTTGTGGACGGCCACCAGACCAACGCCTGGCTGACGAGGTTCGTCGAGGTGCTGGAGGATTGGAAGGACTAGATTCCCCTCCCTGGAAGGGAGGGGCCAGGGGTGGGTCCGCCGGAGGCGGCCGAAACTCCGGGTCGGAAAAGTCTCGCTTCGCTCGCCTACCCACCCCCGGCCCCTCCCTTCCAGGGAGGGGAGTCAGTCGAACAGGGCCTTGAGCTCCTGCTTCAATATCTTGCCGTTGGCGTTTCTCGGCAGGGGCTGGGGAAGGAAGGCGACCCTCACGGGGGTCTTGAAGACGGCGAGGCGTTCGCGGACCCAGGCCTTCAGCTCTTCCTCCGTCGCCTCCGCGCCCGGGGCGAGGTGGACGACCGCGGCCGGCTCCTCCCCCAAGGTCCGGTGCGGGAGGCCGATCAGCGCGGCGTCGGTGACCGCCGGATGGTCGAAGAGGACGTTCTCCACCTCGATCGAATAGATGTTCTCGCCGCCTCGAATGACCATGTCCTTGGCGCGGTCGACGATGTAGACGAAGCCCTCCTCGTCCAGCCGGGCGAGGTCGCCGGTGCGGACCCAGCCATGGATGAAGGTGGCGGCGGTGGCCTCGGGCTTGTTCCAATAGCCTTTGACGATCTGCGGCCCGCGAGCCCACAATTCGCCGACCTCGCCGACGGGCAGCTCGGCCTCGCCGTCGGGCGACATGATCTTGAGGTCGGCGATCGGCACCGGCGGACCGGCGCTGTCGGGGCGGTTCAGATAATCCTCGCCGACATGGCTGGTCACCGTCGCGGTCGTCTCCGTCATCCCCCAGCCGTTGCCGGGCAGAGCGCCGAACTCCTCATGGATCCGGCGCACCAGCTCGGGGGCCGCCGGAGCGCCGCCATAGCTGATCGTTTCCAGGCTGGAGAGGTCGAAGCGGGAGCGCTCGGGATGCTCGAGCAGCTGCCAGGCGATGGTGGGAACGCCGCCGGTCATCTGCACCCGCTCGCGCTCGATGATCGCCATCGCTTCGAGGGGATCCCATTTGCGCATGAAAATGAGAGTGTGGCCGGCGACCATCGTCCCCATCAGCATCGCGCTCAGAGCGGTGCAGTGGAAGAGCGGGATGACCATCAGCGCGATCCTGGGCTGGGGCTCGGGCGGCGCCTCGCCGCGGCGAAGCGCGGCCCGGGCATTGGCATAGGCGACCGACAGGATGTTGGTGGTGAGGTTGCGGTGGGTGCCGAGCGCGCCCTTGGGCCGGCCGGTGGTGCCGCTCGTGTAGAGGATGGTCGCGTCGTCGTCGGGCGCGATCGGCACGTCCGGCAGCCCGGTGTCGGGCAGGCCGCTCCAGGCGCCGGGCGGCCCGATCAGATCCTCGAGCCGCAAGCCGCCCGCCGGCGCTGTGTCGGCCCGGCTGACGATGACATGGTCGAGCGCGGGCAGCGCCGCCCGGTGCGGCTCGATACGCCGCCAGCGCGACGAATCGGCGATCAGCAGCTTCGCCCCGGAATCGGCGAGGCCGTATTCGAGCTCGGCTCCGGTCCACCAGGCGTTGAGCGGGACGGCGATCGCGCCCAGCGATGTGGCGGCGAAGAAGGCGACCGGCCATTCGGGCAGGTTGACCATGGCGATCGCCACCCGGTCCCCCTTGGCGACGCCGAGGCGGCGAAGCTCGAGCGCGAGAGCGGCGATGGCGCGATATTGCGCCTCCCAGGAGACTCGCTCCTCCTCATAGATGGTGGCGGTGCGGCCGCCATGGGCTCGCGACAGAGCGACCAGAAAAGGGAGGTTCGGCGGCGCGTTCTTCCAGATTCGGGTCGGAATGCCGCGGATGACGGCCTCGGACAGCTCAAGCTTCGAGCCGGGCGCGGTGAGCAGAGCGTCGACCTGCGCGAGGCTCATCCGCGGCCAGTCAGGATCCAGCTCGAAGCCTTCGATCACCCGCCCCTCCTTTTGTGCGAGCGATATTGTTGATTCGCTCCGGGCTCAAGCGGTAGGCGAACGGCTTCGGCGAGAGGAGGAATGATGGAGAGGGTTGAAGCGGCCGAGGCGGGGTTCGATCCGGAGCGGCTCGCCCGCATCGACCGGTTCCTGGACGAGCGCTATTTCGCTCCGGAGCTGCTCGCCGGGGCTCAGCTGCTGATCGCCCGGGAAGGGAAGGTCGTCCATTTCTCGACGGCCGGCAAGGCGCGGGCGGACGGCCCGGCGATGGGCGAGGACGCGATCTTCCGGATCGCCTCGATGACCAAGCCGGTCACCTCGATCGCCTTCATGATGCTGGTCGAGGAGGGGCGGGTGACGCTCGACCAGGCGGTCGAGACGGTGATCCCCGAATGGAAGGGCCTCGGAGTCTATAATGGCGGCGGCGCGGGAGTGCCGTTCCTGACCAGGCCGCCCGAGCGGCCGATGATGATGATCGACCTGCTTCGTCACACGTCGGGCCTGACCTACTCCTTCCAGCACCGCACCAACGTCGACGCCGCTTACCGCGAGGGGAAGATCGAGAGGTGGCATGGAGGGCTCGATCTCGACGGCTTCGTCGCGGCGCTGGCCGACATCCCGCTGGAATTCTCGCCGGGGACGGCGTGGAATTATTCCGTCTCGACCGACGTGCTCGGCCTCATCGTCGAGCGGGTCTCGGGGATGAAGCTCGACCGCTTCCTCGAGGAGCGAATCTTCGGCCCGCTCGGAATGGCGGACACCGCCTTCCACGTGCCGCCGGAGAAGACCGGCCGGCTCGGCGACTGCTGGGCGTTCGAGCAGGGCAAGGGCGCGGTGCTTTACGACAAGGGCGAGAAAAGCGCCTGGAGCGCTCCGCCGAGGATGCTCGCCGGGGGCGCCGGCCTGGTCTCGACGGTCGCCGATTATCACCGTTTCTGCTCGATGCTCCTGAACGGCGGCGAGCTCGGCGGCGAGCGGCTGATCGGCCGCAAGACTCTCGACCTGATGACGGTGAACCATCTTCCGGGAGGCGCCGACCTCACCGAGATGAGCCGCTCCCTGTTCAGCGAGGCGATCAACGCCGGCCAGGGCTTCGGCCTGGGCTTCGGAGTCAATCTCGATCCGGCCAGGACCATGCTGCCGGGCAGCAAGGGCGAATATTATTGGGGCGGGATGTTCTCGACCGCCTTCTTCATCGATCCGGTCGAGCGGCTGCACATGATCTTCATGACCCAGCTCATGCCCTCCTCGACCTACCCGATCAGGCGGCAGCTGAAGACGCTCATCTACGCGGCGCTGAAGTAGGCCGCCCCTCCCTGGAAGGGAGGGGCGGGGGGTGGGCAGGCGAGCGCGGCGAGACTTCTCCTGCCTCCGAGTTTCGGCCGCCTTCGGCGGACCCACCCCCAACCCCTCCCTTTCAGGGAGGGGAGCAACGAGGCATATAGGCTTCATGAGCTCTTCCCCGCCTCCTAGCCCCCGCCCGCTCCTGCCCGGCGAGCCGGTGCCCTGGTTTCGGGCCAAGGCGATCGGCGGAAGCGACAATTACGTGTTCGACACGGCCGCCGGGCGCTACATATTGCTGCTCTTCCTCGGCCGGGCCGGCGATCCCGCCGCCGCCGCGGCGCTCGCCTGCGCGCTGCGCCACCGCGCGCTGTTCGACGATTTCCAGGCCTGCTTCTTCGGAGTGACCGACGATCCCGACGACTCGGCGAGCGGACGGGTGGCGCAGCAGCTCCCCGGAATCCGCTTCTTCCTCGATCCGACCGGCGGGCTGGCGGAGCTGTTCGGGGCGGCTCCGGCGGCCGAGGGGGAGGCCGGGCGGAGGCACTGGCTGCTCGTCGATCCGATGCTCCGGGCGGTCGGGACCTTCCCGCTCGACGCGGGCGAGGCCGCCGTGGCGGCGCTGAAAAGGGCGATCGCGCACATGCCGCTGCCCGACTGGGCGCCGGTGCTGATGGCGCCCAACATCTTCGAGCCGGCCTTGTGCGAGCGGCTGATCGCCCACCACAAGGAGACCGGCGGCGAGCCTTCGGGCTTCATGCGCGAGGTGGACGGCAAGACCGTGCTGGTGACGGACCCGCAGCACAAGATGCGCCGCGACCGGGAAATCGGCGACGAGACCTTGTGCGGCACCCTCCGGCACCGGATCCTGACCAGGCTGGTGCCGCTGGTGAAGCGCACCTTCCAGTTCGAGGCGACCCGGATGGAGCGCTACATCGTCGGCCGCTACGAGGCGGGCGCCGGCCATTTCCGGCCGCACCGGGACAATACCACCAAGGGCACCGCCCATCGCCGCTTCGCCGTCACCATCAACCTCAACGCCGGGGACTATGACGGCGGCGACCTGCGCTTCCCCGAATATGGCGCCCGCACCTACCGGGCGCCGACCGGCGGGGCGGTGGTCTTCTCCTGCTCGCTGCTCCACGAGGCGACGCCGGTGACCCGCGGCACACGCTATGCGTTCCTGCCCTTCCTCTACGACGACGCGGCGGCCCGGATCCGGGAGGAGAACAACCCGCATCTGGGCGAGGGCGTGGGGGCGTACAAGGCGGGGTGATCCGCTCCCGTCATTCCGGCGAAAGCCGGAACTGCCTATTCCCTGGCCTTGGGGACGATGTCGATCTCGTACAGCTTCGCCCAATTCTTGCCGGTGACGAAAAGGCGGTCGCCCCTCGAGTCGTAGGCGATGCCGTTAAGCACCGCGTCGGGATCGCCGGTGGCATTCTCGACCGCCAGCTGCGAAAGGTCGATCCAGCCCTTCACCGCGCCGGTCTCCGGGTCGATCCGGGCGATCCTGCGGTCCATCCAGACGTTGGCGAAAATCTCTCCCTTCACCCATTCGAGCTCGTTCAACCGCTCGACCGGCTGGCCCTGATAGGTGACGGCGATCCGCCGGCGCTCCTGCATCGTCGCCGGGTCGAAGAAGCGCAGCTGGCTGGTGCCGTCGCTCATGATGATGTTCTTGCCGTCCTGGGTCAGGCCCCAGCCTTCGCCGGTGTAGCGGAACTGGCCCTTGGGCTTGAAATCGGCGCGGTTCCAGCGGAAGCCGATACCGTCCGTCCAGGTCAGGCTCAGCAGGTCCGGCCCCCAATTGACCAGGCCCTCGCCGAAATATTGAGGCGGGATGGAGACGGAGCGGAGCACCTTGCCGTCCTCGAGCCGGACCTCGCGGACCGTCGACTGGCGGTTGAGGCCGGTGCTCTCGTAGAGCTTGCCGTCGAGGAACAGCAGCCCCTGCGTGAAAGCGGTCGGATCGTGCGGATATTCGCGCACGATCCGGTAGGAATCGACCGGCGGCGGCTCCGCGGTGGCCGAGGCGCCGCAGGCGCCCAGCGCGAACAGGACCAAGGGGAGAGGGCGTTTCATCACGGCGCGTTCATGGTGAGGAGGTCGTAGGACGCGACCACCTCGTCCTTCTGGTTGAAGACATAGACCGCCCAGCGCACCTCGCCCATCTCCTCGTTGCGAACGCTCTTCGATTTCACCGTCAGCTCGACCCGCATCGAATCGCCCGGGTAGAGCGGGGTCTGGAAGCGCAGGGTCTCGAGGCCGTAATTGGCGAGCACCGGCCCCGGATCGGGATCGACGAACAGCCCGGCCGCGAAGCTGAGGATGAGATAGCCGTGGGCGACCCGGCCGTCGAAGATCGGGTTCGCCTTGGCCGCCTCCTCGTCCATATGGGCGTAGAAATTGTCGCCGGTGAAGGCGGCGAAATGCTCGATGTCGTCGAGGCTGACGGTCCTGCTCGCCGTCTTCAGCGTGTAGCCGACCTCCAGCTCGGAGATGCGCTTGCGGAACGGGTGCTGCCCGCCTTCGGGCTTGGGCGCCCCGGGCAGCCACTGCTTGACCACGCTCGCCAGCACCGCCGGCGACCCCTGGAGCGCCGTCCTCTGCATGTAATGGGTGACCCCGCGAATCCCGCCCATCTCCTCGCCGCCGCCCGCGCGGCCGGGGCCGCCATGGACGAGGACGGGAAGGGGGGAGCCGTGGCCGGTCGATTCCTTGCCGCTGGTGCGGTCGAGGATGACCATCCGGCCGTGATAGGCGCCGGCGCCGAGCACGAACTCCTCGGCCACGCCGGCATCGAAGGTGAAGAGCGACAAGGCGAGGCTGCCCATGCCGCGATTGGCCAGCGCGATCGCGTCTTCGAGGTCGCGATAGGGCATGATCGTCGACACCGGCCCGAACGCCTCGACGTCGTGGATCGCGGCCGACCCCCAGGGGTCGTCGGCGCGCAGCAGGATCGGCGAGATGAAGGCGCCGTTGCCTTCGACCGGCGAACGCTCCGGGTCGCCGGAAACGATGCGCGCCGACCGGGCCAGCTCCGCCACGGCCTCGCGCACCGCCCGGAGCTGCGAGCGGCTGGCGAGGGCGCCCATGGTGACGCCCTCCTGGCGGGGGTCGCCGATCCTCGCCTTGCCGAGCCGCTCGATCAGCGCCGCTTCCACAGCGTCGAGATGCTCGGCCGGCGCCATGGCGCGGCGGATGGCGGTGCATTTCTGCCCCGCCTTGACCGTCATCTCGCGCGCGACCTCCTTGATGAAGAGGTCGAATTCGGGCGTCCCCGGCGCCGCGTCCGGGCCGAGGATCGAGGCGTTGAGGCTGTCGCGCTCGGCGATGAAGCGGACGCTCTCGCGCGCGATCACGGGGTGGGACTGGAGCTTCATCGCGGTCTGGGCGGAGCCGGTGAAGCTGACCACGTCCTGCAGGGTGAGATGGTCGAACAGGTCGCCGACTCCGCCCATGACCAGCTGCAGCGCTCCGGGCGGGAGCACGTCCGCCTCGATCATGATCCGAAACGCCGCCTCGGCGAGATAGCCGGTCGCCGAGGCCGGCTTGACGATCGCCGGAACCCCGGCGAGCAGGGTCGGCCCGAGCTTCTCGAGCATTCCCCAGACCGGGAAGTTGAACGCGTTGATGTGGACCGCGGCGCCCTGGAGCGGGGTGAAGACGTGCTGCCCGACGAAGCTGCCGCCCTTCGACAGCGGCTCGAGGGCGCCGTCGACCAGGATCCGGCTGTTGGGCAGCTCGCGCCGGCCCTTGGACGAGAAGGAGAAGAGCGTGCCGGCGCCGCCCTCGATGTCGATCCAGCCGTCGGTGCGGGTGGCGCCGGTCTCGTAGTTGAGCTCGTAAAGCTCCTCCTTGCGGGCCATGATCGCGTTGGCGAGCGCCTTGAGCATGTGCGCCCGCTCGTGGAAGGTGAGGCGGCGAAGCGCCGGTCCGCCGACCGTGCGGGCGTGATCGAGCATGGCCGCGAAATCGAGCCCGCCGCTGCCGGTCTCGGCGACCACCTCCCCGCTGACGGCGCTCTCGACCGGGGCGAGGCCGCCTTCGGCGCCGTACCAGCGGTCCTGGGCGTAATTGAGCAGCTTGAGCGTTTTCATACCCACTCCGTAAGGCCGGAACGGACGAGAGGCACCCCCATCCGTTCGGGCTGAGCTTTTCGAAGCCCGTTACTTCTCTTTGCCGGGCCAGGACAAGGAAAGGCCTTCGACAAGCTCAGGCCGAACGGGACGGGTCTCCTAACGCCCCGTGAAACTGGGCTTCCTCTTCTCCATGAACGCGGCGACGCCCTCGCGATAGTCTTCGCCGAAGCCGAGCTCGCGCATGGCGTCGCGCTGCAGGACCAGCTCCTCGTCGAGGCTGTGGCTCCAGCTTTCGCGGATCATCTTCTTGATCCGGGCCAGCCCCCGGGTCGGCGCCTGGGCGAAGCGGGCGGCGAGGGCGTCCACCTCCTCGTCCAGCTTCTCGTCCTCGACCGCCTTCCAGATCAGGCCCCATGAGGCCGCCGTCTCGGCCGGCAGCGGCTCGGCGGTGAGCGCCAGGCCCAGCGCCCGCGCCTGCCCGACCAGGCGGGGCAGCACCCAGGTGCCGCCGCTGTCGGGAATGAGTCCGATCGAGGCGAAGGACTGGATGAACTTCGCCGACCTGGCGGCGACGACGATGTCGCAGGCCAGAGCGATGTTGGCGCCGGCGCCGGCGGCCACTCCGTTGACCCGGGCGATGACGGGGAAGGGGAGCCCGGTGAGGGTGCGGATCAGCGGGTTGTAGCGCTGCTCGACCGATTCCCCGAGATCCACCGCCTCGCCCGGCGCGACGGCCCGGTCGTTGAGGTCCTGCCCGGCGCAAAAGCCGCGGCCGGCGCCGGTCAGCACCAGCACCCGGGCGCCCTCCAGCTTCGACAAGGCGTCGGCCACCTCCTCGTGCATCTCGACGGTGAAGCTGTTGAGCCGGTCGGGCCTGTTGAGCGTCAGCCGCGCGATCCCGGCCTCGTTCGAGAAGAGAATATTGCGGTAGGTCATGTCGCGGCCTTAGCCGCGCAGACGGGGCGGCGGAAGTGCCGCGGCGCGCGGGGAAACGTGGCAATCGTGCGTTAAGGCGGGTTTGTTATAAAGTTACGGGCGTCTATGTGCGCCGGAGACAGGGGAATTTCGCTTTTGCCAGGAATGGGTACGATTTCGACGCTATGAGCCGTCTCCTGACGCTGATGATGATCTTCGTGCTCGTGCTTGCCCACGGATCCTCCGTCGCGGCCGCCGTCTGCCGCCACCAGAGCGACGTCGAGCATGCCGCCGCCCTGCGGAGCGAGCACACCGGAATCTCGGCCGCGGCCGCCGGCGAGGAGACCGCCCGCAAGGCGGCTTCCAGGCAGGGGACGCCGGTCGATTCGGGCGCGGCCTCGCTGATGTCCGACATGCTGCCGCTGCCGGCGCTGCCGGTGCCGTTCCCGGCGGAGTCTCGGGTGGACCGGGCCAGGGGCGATGACGCCGCCCTCGTCGGCGCCACCGTCCGTCCGCTGCTGGAGCCTCCATCCGTCTGAGCCGGACATGCCCGCGGGCATGTCGCCGCCGCACCTTGCGCGTGCGGCCAGAGCCGCCGGCCACGACCGGTTGAAACAGACGTGCGCCCGCCGGGCGCAGATCAGATGCCGACCAGGCAATCGAGAATGGAAATGCAAATGCTTCGTTCAACCCTTCTGGCAGGTGCCGTCACGGCCCTGCTCCCCGCCTCGGCCCTGGCCCAGGACGCCCCCGCCGACCCGCCGGCCGAGGAGGCGGCCGCCGCGCCTCCCGCCGCCGAAGCCCCCGCGACGCGCGCAGGTCCGCACGCCGATCATACGCAGGACATCATCATCACCGGCTTCGCCCGCGACCGCGAGGACGTGCTGTCGGGCACGTCGGTGGTGTCCGGCGCCGAGCTCGCCCGCGAGCTCAGGCCGACGATCGGCGAGACCCTCGCCCGCCAGCCGGGAGTCTCGGCGACCTCGTTCGGTCCCAACGCCTCGCGCCCGGTGCTTCGCGGCTTCCAGGGCGAAAGGGTGCGGGTGCTGACCGACGGCATCGGCAGCCTCGACGCGTCCAACACCAGCGTCGACCATGCGGTCGCCATCAACCCGCTGACGGCGGACCGCATCGAGGTGCTTCGCGGCCCCTCCGCTCTGCTGTTCGGATCGGCGGCGATCGGCGGAGTCGTCAACGTCATCGACGCGCGAATCCCGCGCCGGGTGCCGGACGAGGGCGCCCATGTCGCCGCCATCCTCACTTACGGCACGGCGGCCAACGAGCGGTCGGCGAACGCTACCCTCGACGTGCCGATCGGCGGCAAATGGGTGATCCACGCCGACGGCAATTACAGCAAGACCGACGATCTCAGGATCGGCGGCTTCGTCCTGTCGCGCGAGCTTCGCGCCGAGGCCGCGGCGAGCGACGATCCGGAGGTCCGAGCGCTGGCGCAGCTGAGGGACCGCCTGCCCAACACCGCCGCGGAGACTTCGGACGTGGCGCTCGGCGTCGCTTATGTCGACGGCGACACCAATTTCGGAATTTCGGTCAACCGCTACGACAGCCTGTACGGAGTCCCGGTGCGCTTCTCGCTCGAGCCGGGCGCCGAGGCCGAGGCGCCGCGGATCGACGTTCGCCAGAACCGCGCCGACGCCCGCGCCGAGATCGACGCCGGAGGGGGCTTCGTCGACAGCGTCCGCTTCCGCGCCGGCTATTCCGACTATCGCCACGACGAGCTCGAGGAGAGCGGCGAGATCGGAACCACCTTCCTCACCAAGGGCGTGGAAGGGCGGCTGGAGGTCGTCCAGGCGAAGAAAGGCGGCTGGGGCGGGGGCTTCGGCCTGCAATATTTCCGCCGGCACCTCGACGTCATCGGCGAGGAGAAGTTCCTGCCCGAGAACCGGACGTCGCAATTCGGCCTGTTCACGGTCCAGAATTACGAGAAAGGGCCGCTTCGGGCCGAGGCCGGCGCCCGCTACGAGCGCCAGAGCGTGAGCGCGGAGGCGGACGCCGATCTCGGCAATCCGGCGCTGAAGCGCAGCTTCGACGCTTTCTCGGGCTCGCTGGGCGCCAGCTACGAGCTGGCGGAGGGGATCCGCTTCGGCCTCAACGGCTCCCACACCCAGCGCGCGCCGTCGGCGGAGGAGCTGTTCGCCAACGGCCCCCATGCCGGCACCCAGTCATTCGAGATCGGCGATCCCGATCTCGGCAAGGAGAAGAGCTGGGGCATCGAAGCCACGTTTAACGCCGAGGGCGACGGCTTCAGCCTGTCCGCCTCGGTCTTCCGAAGCTGGTTCGACAATTACATCTTCGAGCGCCGGACCGGCGCCGTCGAGGACGATCTGCCGGTGTTCCAGATCACCCAGGCGGACGCGCGCTATTCGGGGATCGAGGTCGAAGGCTCGGTGCGGCTGGCGCGGACGGGCGGGGTGACGTTCGTCGCCGACGCGGTCGCCGATTACGTTCGGGCGACGATCGAAGGCGCTGGTCCGGCACCGCGAATCCCGCCGTTCCGGCTGATGGGCGGGCTCGAGGCGCAGGCCGACCGGATCCAGGGCCGCATCGAAATTGAGCGGACCGCCGCGCAGGACCGCCTCGCCGCCTTCGAGACGCCGACCCGGGGCTTCACCTTCGTCAACGCCTCGGTGCAGTTCAAGCCGCTGAAGAACAACGACAACACCAGCATCACCCTGGCCGCGAACAACATCTTCGACGTCGATGCCCGGCGCCACGCCAGCTTCCTGAAGGATGTCGCGCCGCTGGCGGGCCGCGACATCAGGCTGACGGCGCGGCTCAACTTCTGAGATCCTCCCCATCGGAGATGGGGAGGGGGACCAGGCGTAGCCTGGTGCAGGGGTAGTTGCCGCAGACCTTTGCAAGCTACCCCTCCACCACCCTTCGGGTGGCCCCCTCCCCGAGCTTGGCTCGGGGAGGATTACGGGAGTCCGTCGCAAGCGGGGAACGCCCTGCCGAAAGCGGTCATTTTTAAGCTGGCGGAAAGCCTCCCACCCGTATGATGATTCTCATGAGGGCATAAGGGTTTAGGAGGGGCCAGTGACGCAATCGCGCCGCCAGATCATCAGCGATTCCAGCCGTTACGCGCGGGGCGCCGCGCTTGCCGGGATCGCCGCGATCGGCCTTGCCACCGCGGCGCTCGACGGCGCCGAGGCGCAGTCGGGCGGCAGCGCGTCCGCCGCCTCCTTCCCCAGCATCGTCAGGGGCTATTCCGCGCCCAAGCCCGCCGTTCCGGCGGCGACCGCCCAGGAAGCGGCCGCGCGCCGGATCCTCGAAGGCCAGGTGCGGGCGCTGGGCCAGGCGTTCAGCGGCGACATCGGAATCGCCGTCAAGGACGTGCAGAGCGGCTGGACGACCAGCTATGACGGCGACACCTTCTTCCCGCAGCAGAGCGTCAGCAAATTCTGGGTGGCCCTGACCGCCCTCGACAAGGTCGATCGCGGCCGGCTGAGCCTGTCGAGCCCGGTCACTCTGACCAAGGCCGACATGACCCTGTTCCACCAGCCCATCGCCCGGCAGATCGGCGCCGGCGGCTACACGACGACGGTCGAGAGCCTGATGACCAGGGCGCTGCAGCAGAGCGACAATACCTGCAACGACGCGGTGCTGTGGAAGGCCGGCGGGCCGGAGGCGGTGCGCGCCTTCCTTCGCGACAAGGGCATCGGCGGAATCCGCTTCGGCCCGGGCGAGCGGCTGCTCCAGAGCGAGATCGCCGGAATGCAGTGGAAGCAATCCTATGCTTATGGCGGCGGCTTCTACGCGGCGCGCAACGCGGTTCCGGCGAGCGTGCGGCGGGCGGCGTTCGAGCGCTATATCAAGGATCCGATGGACGGGGCGACTCCGCTGGGCATCGTCGACGCGCTGGCGCGGCTGAAGCGCGGCGAGCTGCTGTCGCCGGCCTCGACCCGCAAATTGCTGTCGATCATGTCCAACACCAGGACCGGGCCGCAGCGCCTCAAGGGCGGCCTCGCTCCGGGCTGGCGCCTCGCCCACAAGACCGGCACCGGGCAGGTGCTCGGCGGAGTCCAGGCGGGCTATAACGACATCGGGATCGTCACCGGCCCCGACGGCCGCTCCTACGCCGTCGCGGTGATGATCCGCCGGACCTCGGCGCCGCTCGCCCACCGGATGGCGGCGATGCAGAGCACGGTCCGGGCGGTGATCAGCTTCGACCAGAACATGTCCAGCTACGGCATGGCCCGCTACGGGCTGAGCGCCGACCAGGGCAGCCGCTGATCATCCTCCCCGCCGCTTCGCGGCCGGGAGGATTTCACGCGTCGTAATCGACTTCCAGGCCTTCGCCCCTGGGCACCGACTGGCAGGTCAGCACGTAGCCCGCCGCCACTTCCTCGTCGGTGAGGCCGTAGCGGGCCGCCATCTCGACTCCGCCGGAGACGACCCGCGCCCGGCAGGTGGCGCAGACTCCGGCCTTGCACGCGAAGGGGGCGGGCAGGCCGGCCAGCCGGGCGCTGTCGAGGATGTTGCCGGCCTCGGCGCTGAACGGCACCCGCCGCTTGCGGCCGTCGAGCGTGACCAGCATCGTCAGCCCCTGCGCCTCCTTCGACAGAGCGTCGAGCTGGGCCTGGAGCGCCTCGGGCGGGCGGTCGGCGGTGAATCGCTCCAGGTGGATGCGGTCCGGGGAAACGCCGCGCTCGATCAGGGCGCCTTCCGCCGAGTCCATCATCGGGCCGGGGCCGCAGATGAAGAAGGCGGTGACGCCGGAGGGATCGATCAGATGCTCGAGGACCTCGGCGCATTTGGAGCGGTCGAGCATGCCGTTGAACAGGTCGATATCCTCGGCCTCCTCGGCGAGGAAATGGTGGATCTCGAGCCGGTCCATGTAGCGGTTCTTGAGGCGCGCCAGCTCGTCGAGGAAGATCACCGACTGGCTGTCGCGATTGCCGTAGAAGAGCGTGAAGCGGCTTCCCGGCTCCTCGATCAGGGCCGCCCTCAGCAGCGACATGACCGGGGTGATCCCGGAGCCGCCGGCGAAGGCGGCATAATGGTTGGCGGAGTCGGCGCGGAAGTCCCAGGTGAAGCTGCCGTGCGGCTCCATCACGTCGATTCGATCGCCGGGCCTGAGATTGTCGTTCGCCCAGTTGGAGAAAAGGCCGCCGGCGATGCGCTTGACCGTGACCTTGAGCTCGCCGTCCGCCGGAGCGACGCAGAGCGAGTAATTGCGGCGCACCTCCTCGTCGCCGATCTCCGCCCTCAGGGTGAGATGCTGGCCGGGCCTGAACCTGAAGGCTTCGCGAAGCTCGGGCGGCACCTCGAAGCGGATCGATTTGGCCTCGGCCGTCTCGTCGACGATTCCGGCGATGGCGAGGCTGTGAAAGTTGACGCTCATCCGCGGCCGCTCAGTGGCATTTGAACAGGTCGAACGGCTCGGCGCAGGACCGGCAGCGCCACAGCGCCTTGCAGGGCGTGGAGCCGAAGCGGCTGATTTCCTCGGTGTCGGCAGAGCCGCATTGCGGGCATTCGACCGCGGCGCGGGTCGGCGGGGCGATGCCGTAGGCGCGCAGCCTGGCCCGGCCCCCGGGGGTGATCCAGTCGGTGGTCCAGGCGGGGGAGAGGGCGGTCTCGATGCGGACGTGACGGTAGCCGGCGGAGTCGAGCGCGGCCCGGATGTCGCTCTCGATCACGCGGGCGGCGGGACAGCCGGTATAGGTCGGGGTGATGACGACCCGATCCGGGCCGACCGAGCGGACGATGCCGAGATCGACGACGGAGATGACCGGGATTTCGGGGTCGGCAACGCCCTCCAGCACCGTCCAGATCGCCGCGGTTTCGTCCAGGCGCGCGGCGGCTACCATGTCGCGTCCGGATAGGTGCGCGGGAGGAATTGCATGGTGGCGAGGAGATGGCCGAGATGCTCCGAGTGATGGCCGCGGCGGCCGCCGAGGATCGGGCGCTGGTCGGGCGGCGGCTGGAGCGTCGCTTCGGCGAGCACGGCCGAGATTTGCGCATGGTAATCGTAGCGCAAGGCGCCCAGATCGGCGCCGATGCCGCGCTCGGCCATGAAGGTCGCCAGGTCGTCCATCTCGAACAGTTCCGGCACGAAGCGCCAGTTCCAGGCGAGGCCGTCCTCCATCCGCCGCCGGCTCTCCTCGGTGCCGTCGCCGAGGCGGATCACCCATTCGCTCGCCAGCTCCTGGTGGTAGGTGACTTCCTTCACCGCTTTCTCCGCGACGGCGGCGATCGTCTCCTCCTTCGAGCCGGTGAGGTGGCGGAAGAGCGCCTTCTGCCAGGTCGAGAAGAGGAATTGCCGCGCCATGGTGCGGGCGAAATCGCCATTGGGCTGCTCGACCAGCCAGCAATTGCGAAAGTCGAGCACGTCCCGCCTGAAGGCGAGCGAGTCGCCGTCGCGGCCCTTCCCCTCCACTTCGCCGGCGCGATTGAGGAAGTGGGTGGCCTGGCCGATCAGATCGAGCGCCATGTTGGCGAGGCTGAGGTCGACCTCGACCGAAGGGGCATGGCCGCACCATTCGCCCAGCCGCTGGCCGAGGATCAGGCTGTCGTCTCCGAGACGCAGCAGATATTCGAACAGGGCGGGGCCTTCGTCGAGCGCGGGCGAGTCGAAGGCGCCCTCGCCGGTGGCGTTCGAAGGGAGGTCGATGGGCGGGAGCGAGGCCACCTTATGCCTCCCCATCGGACATGGGGAGGGGGACCAGCGGAGCTGGTGGAGGGGTGGCCTGACTCCGACTCATCGCCAGGTCACCCCTCCACCGCCTTCGGCGGTCCCCCTCCCCATGCTGCGCACGGGGAGGCAAGTGTCTGCCCCCCCTCATATATGGGTGATGCCTTCGGGGATGTCGTAGAAGGTCGGGTGGCGGTAGACCTTGTCCGCGGCGGGGTCGAACATGGCTTCGTCCTGGCCCGGGTCGGAGGCGACGATCGAGGCCGAGGGGACGACCCAGAGACTGATCCCTTCCATCCGCCGCGTATAGGTGTCGCGGGCGTGGCGAAGGGCGATCCGGGCGTCGGGGGCGTGGACCGAGCCGACATGGCGGTGCGCCATTCCGCCCCTGGAGCGGACGAAGACCTCCCAGAGCGGCCAGTCGCTGCTCATATCCGCTCATCCTGAGTAGCCGGTGAGCCTGTCGAACCGGCGTATCGAAGGACCAGTGCGTGCTTCGATTCGGGCCCTCGCCAGGCTCGGCCCCTACTCGGCATGAGCGGGGTGGGCGCGGCCCTTGCTCCGCTCATGCCGCCTCCGCCTTCCGGCTGTGCTTCTCCGCATAAGCGGCGGCGGCGTCGCGGACCCAGGCGCCGTCCTCCCAGGCCTGACGCCTCGCGGTCATCCGCTCCTTCGCGACCGGGCCCTCGCCGCGAACCACCGCGTAGAATTCCTCCCAGTCGACCTCGCCGAAATCGTAATGGCCGGTCTCCGAGTTCCACTTCAGGTCGGGATCCGGCACCTCGAGGCCGATCGCGTCGGCCTGGGGCACGGTGATGTCGACGAACTTCTGGCGAAGCTCGTCATTGGTGTCGCGCTTGATCCGCCAGCGCATCGACTGGGCGGTGTTGGGGCTGTCGGCGTCGGGCGGTCCGAACATCATCAGCGACGGCCACCACCAGCGGTTGAGGGCATCCTGGGCCATCCGCCGCTGGTCGGCGGTGCCGGCCGCCATCACCATCATGATCTCATAGCCCTGGCGCTGGTGGAAGCTCTCCTCCTTGCAGACCCGGACCATGGCCCGGGCATAGGGGCCGTAGGAGGTGCGCTGGAGCGGCACCTGGTTCATGATCGCGGCGCCGTCGACCAGCCAGCCGATCGCTCCGATGTCGGCCCAGGTGAGGGTCGGGTAGTTGAAGATGGTGCTGTACTTGGCCTTGCCGCTGTGGAGCGCCTCGATCATCTCCTTGCGGCTGGTGCCCAGAGTCTCGGCGGCCGAATAGAGATAGAGGCCGTGGCCCGCCTCGTCCTGCACCTTGGCGAGCAGGATCGCCTTGCGCCTCAGCGATGGCGCCCGGGTGATCCAGTTGCCTTCCGGAAGCATCCCGACGATCTCGCTGTGGGCGTGCTGCGAGATCTGGCGGGTGAGGGTGCGCCGATAGGCTTCGGGCATCCAGTCCTTGGGCTCGATGAACTCGTCCGCGGCGACCCGCGCCTCGAAGGCGGCGAGCTTTTCCGAATCCTCGGTGGAGGCGACGTTCTTCGACTTGCCCAGCTCGGTCGTGTACATGCTGTTCTCCTGGCGCGCGCCCTAGCAGGACGCGCCTTTTGCGGCAATGAACGCGCGAAGGGGTGTCACTGCTCCCCTCCCTGGAAGGGAGGGGAGGCACTCAAACCCGCTCGATCACCAGGGCGATGCCCTGGCCGACGCCGATGCACATGGCGCAGAGGGCGTAGCGGCCGCCGCGGCGGTGGAGCTCCTCTGTCGCCGTCATCGCCAGCCTCGCGCCGGACATTCCGAGCGGGTGGCCGAGCGCGATGGCTCCGCCGTTCGGATTGACCTGCGGCGCATCGTCCGGGAGGCCGAGCTCGCGAAGGACCGGAAGGGCCTGGGCGGCGAAGGCTTCGTTGATCTCGATAACGTCCATATCGCCGATGCTTAGGCCGAGGCGCTTCAACAGTTTCTGAGAAGCGGGGGCGGGGCCGATGCCCATGATCCTCGGCGGAACGCCGGCGACGGCCCCGCCCACGACCCGGGCGCGGGGGGTGAGGCCGTTGCGCTTCGCCGCTTCCTCCGAGGCCACCACCATGGCGGCGGCGCCGTCATTGACCCCGGAAGCATTGCCGGCGGTGACGGTGCCGTCGGGGCGGACGATCGGCTTCAGCTTCGCGAGCGCCTCGACGCTGGTCTTGCGCGGATGCTCGTCGCGGTCGACGACCAGGGCATCGCCCTTGCGCTGCGGGATGGCGACCGGGACGATCTCGGCGGCGAACCGGCCATTCTCCTGGGCGGCGGCCGCCTTGTCCTGGCTGCGTACCGCGAAAGCGTCCTGATCCTCGCGGCTTACCTGCCATTCCTGAGCCACGTTCTCGGCTGTGGAAGGCATGGTGTCGTCGCCATAAGCCTGTTTCATCTTCGGGTTGACGAAGCGCCAGCCGATCGTGGTGTCGTACATCTCGGCGTTGCGGTCGAAGGCGCTCTGCGCCTTGGCCATGACGAAAGGCGCCCGGCTCATGCTCTCCGAGCCGCCGGCGATCACCATGTCCGCCTCGCTGCCGCGGATCACCCGGGCGGCCATGGTCACCGCGTCCATGCCCGAGCCGCAGAGGCGGTTGAGGGTCACTCCGCCCGATTTGTCGGGGAGGCCGGCGAGCAGGGCGGCCATCCGGGCGAGGTTGCGATTATCCTCCCCGGACTGGTTGGCGCAGCCGAGGATGACGTCGTCCAGCTCGTCCCAGTCGACCGCGGAATTGCGCTCCACGAGGGTCCGGATCGGGATGGCGGCGAGATCGTCGGCGCGGACGTGGGCGAGGCTCCCGCCGTAGCGGCCGATCGGGGTTCGAACCGCGTCGCAGATATAGGCTTCGGTCATTTCTCTGTTCCGTGACAGAAAAGGGGTGCTGAGGCCCCTAGCCGTTCGGCCTGAGCTTGTCGAAGGCCCTTCTTTCCTCGCGCCTGCGGACGAGGAAGGGGCTTCGACAGGCTCAGCCCGAACGGTGCTCGGGTTCAGCTCGAACGGTGCCTCGGTTCAGCCCGAAATGTACGGCCCCAGCTTCATCCACTCAGCCAGCTTCTCCTCGAACGAACGCGTATAGGCCGGGCTGCTGGAGGGCAGGGGGATGAGGGCGAGATCCGTCCGCGCCGCCAGCTGCGGCAGGCCGATCGACGCCGATTTGCCCCCGTTGAAGCCCACCGCGCGCAAGGACGGCAGGCTTGCCGCGAGCGTCGTGAGATCGTTGGCGCTATGGCCGCGAATGGCCCCGTCGAGGCTGCCGCGCCGGGTCGCGGAACCCACCGTGTCCCAGAGGCCCACGCCCGCCTCGAGCAGAGCCTCCAGCCGGGCCTCATAGGCGAACGGAAGAAGGTCGACCCCGATCACCGCTCCGATAAGCCGCCAGAAATGGTTGCGCGGATTGGCATAATATTGGCTTCGGGCGAGCGATTCCTCGCCGGGCAGGCTGCCGAGGACGAGCAGCCGGGTGCGGGCGTCGGCCACGGGGGGAAAGGAGCGCTTCAGCTCGTCCATGCGGCCGCAACCTTCACCGGCAAGGGGCGTTCCGCGAGGACCTCCGTCCGGGAGGTTTCTCAAGGGGAGATTCCATTGCAGGCAAGGATGCGGGCCGCGGTTCTCGAGGGGCCGGGGCGGGCGAGCGTGAGGGATGTCGAGCGGCCTGAGCCGGGGCCGGGGCAGGTGCGCATCCGGCTCGAGGGCTGCGGCGTGTGCGCTTCGAACCTCGAGCCCTGGGCCGGCCCCGACTGGATGAGCTTCCCGACCGAGCCGGGCGCGCTCGGCCACGAAGGCTGGGGCGTGATCGACTCGGTCGGCGACGGGGTCGAGGGACTGGCGCCCGGCGACCGCGTGGCCGCCCTGTCGTTCAGAAGCTATGGCGAATATGATCTGGCGGAGCGGGGCGCGGTGGTGAAGCTGCCCGAGGCGCTGGCCGGACGCCCCTTTCCGGGCGAGCCGCTCGGCTGCGCGATGAACATCTTCCGGCGCAGCGCCGTCGAGGCCGGCCAGACGGTCGCGATCGTCGGCATCGGCTTCCTCGGAGCGATCCTGACCAGGCTGGCGAGCGATGCCGGAGCCCGGGTCATCGCCGTCTCGCGCCGGCCCTTCTCGCTCGACGTGGCGCGGCGCTTCGGGGCGGCGGAGACGATCCCGATGGACGATCACTGGGCGATCATCGAGCGCGTGAAGGCGCTGACGGACGGCCGGCTGTGCGACCGGGTGATCGAGGCGGTCGGCAAGCAATGGCCGCTCGATCTGGCCGGCGAGCTGGTTCGCGAGGGCGGCCGGCTGGTGGTCGCGGGCTACCACCAGGACGGGCCCCGGCAGGTCAACATGCAGATGTGGAACTGGAAGGGCATCGACGTCGTCAACGCCCATGAACGGGACCCGGAGGTGCAGATGCGCGGGATACGCGAGGCGGTGGAGGCGGTGGCCTCCGGCCGGCTCGACCCTGCGCCCCTCTATACCCATGCCTATCCGCTCGAGCGGCTCGGCGAAGCGCTGGACGCGACCCGGGACCGGCCGGACGGGTTCCTGAAGGCGCTGGTGACGATGGAGGGAAGGTGAGCCGCCCTCGCATCGGCTTCCTCGGCGTCGGCTGGATCGGGCGGCACCGGATGGAGGCTATGCTTGCGACGGGGGCGGTGGAGGCGGCGGCGATCGCCGATCCTTCGCCCGAATGCGCGGAGCAGGCGCTGGCGCTGGCGCCGGGCGCTGTGCTCGCGGAAGATATTGACGGGCTGCTCGCCGCCGGCGTCGACGGGCTCGTCATCGCCACGCCGAGCGCTCTTCACGCCGAGCAGTCGATCCGGGCCCTCGAGGCGGGCGCCGCGGTCTTCTGCCAGAAGCCGCTGGGGCGCAACGCCCGCGAGGCCGAAGCGGTGGTGGCGGCGGCGCGGTCGGCGGACCGGCTGCTCGCCGTCGATCTTTCCTACCGCTACACCGAGGCGGCGCGGCGGATTAAGGCCCGGCTGGACGCCGGCGGGCTGGGCCGGGTCTATGCGGTCGATCTGGTCTTCCACAACGCCTACGGGCCGGACAAGCCCTGGTTCTACGATCCGGCCCAGTCCGGCGGCGGGTGCCTGATCGACCTTGGAGTGCATCTCGTCGATCTGGCGCTTTGGATGCTGGATTTTCCGGAGGTTACGGCCGTTTCTTCGCATCTGCTCGCAGGCGGCGAGCCGCTTCGCCCGGGCCGGGTCGAGGATTATGCGGTGGCCGATCTCGTGCTGGACGGGGGCGCGTCGGCGCGGCTCGCCTGCTCGTGGCGGCTGCCGGCGGGGAAGGACGCGATCATCTCGGCCGCTTTCTACGGCACCGGCGGCGGAGCGGCGCTTCGCAACGTCGGCGGCTCATTCTACGATTTCGAGGCCGAGCAATATCGCGGCACCGCCGCCGAGACGCTGGCGAGCCCGCCGGACGAGTGGGGCGGCCGGGCCGCCGCCGACTGGGCGGCCCGGCTGGCGGCGGGAGAGCGTTTCGATCCCGCCGCCGGCCGGCTGGTCGAGGTCGCCGAGGTGCTCGACCGCATCTACGGGCGCGGCGGCTGAAGATGGACGCGACCCGCCGGGAGCTGCTCGCCGGCCTCGGCGCTCTGGCCCTGGCGCCGTCCGCCCCGGCGGCGGGCCTTTCGCTGCGAGCGGTCCTCGACGCCGCGGCCGCCGCCGGCGAGCCGTCCGCGATGCTGGCCGTGCTGCGCCGCGCCCCCGGCCGCGGGCTCGACCGCGCGGAACGTGCGATCCTGCACATGGTGGCGCGGGGGCTGGAGCGGGAGGTGGCGCTTCGGCGGCATTTCCCGTTCGGCAAGGCGGACGGAAGCTCGCCTTACGTGCTCAGCCACAGGCACGGCGCCTGGCTTCAGCTCGAGGGTGCCGGGCTTTCGCCGGCCGGCAAGGCGCGCCGGCTCGACGAGGAGACGGAGCGGCTGCGCGCCGAAGCCGCGAGCGGCATCGCGCCGCCGGCCGTCATCCTCGACGCGGTTCTGAAGGGCGAGGCCGCGCTTCGCGGCAAGGCCGCGCCCGAAGTGGGGGCGGCGCTCGATCGTCAGATGGCGGCGCTCCGCCGGCTGCGCACCGGCGCCGCGGCGGCTCCCGGCGTGTGGCGGCTGCCCGGCGGCGCCGAATATTACCGGCTTCGGCTGCGCTGCACCTCGGGGCTGGACGATCCTCCGGCGGCGATCGGGCGGCGCGTCGCGGAGCAAACCGCCCGGCTGCTGAGGCGCGCCGACCGGCTGCTGAAAGGGCTTGGCCTGAGCGACGGCGGCGTCGGCGAGCGGCTGCGGGCGCTGAAGCGCCGTCCGGAACATCTCCACTCGGATGACGAGGCGGGCCGCGCCCGCGCCGTCGCCGGCATGAACGCGGCGCTGGCGCGGCTCCGGCCGCGGCTCGGCGCCTGGTTCCATCCGCCCTTCGACACCGGCAGCTCGGTGCGCAGGATGACCGCCGCCGAGGAGCAGGCGGGCAGGCGCGGCTATCGCGATCCCGCCGCCGCCGCCTATTTCCCCGATCTCGCGGCCGTGCGGGAGCGGCCGGCCTGGACCCTGACCACGGTCGCCTATCACGAGACCGAGCCCGGCCACCTCCTGCAGCTCGGCCGCGAGGCGCGCGCCGATCCTCATCCGCTGCAGGTCCGCCACGCGCCGGGCTATCCGGAAGGCTGGGCGATCTACGCCGAGATCCTGGCCGATTCGGCGGGGCTGCTGACTCCGGCCGAGCAGCTCGGCTTCATCCAGTCGCTGCTGTTCCGGCTGGCGCGGGTGACCTGCGACATCGGCATCCACCTGCACGGGTGGGACCGGGCGCGGGCGATCCGTTACCTGGAGGAGATTGTCGGCTTCGAGCTGTTCTTCCCCTTCGCCGTGGAGGCCGACCGCTACGCCGCCGAGCCGGCGGGCTTCGCGGGCGACGCGATGGTGGCGCTGACCCTGAGTCGGCTGGGGCGCGGCGCCGCGGCTTCCGGCCGGCTCAGGGAGTTCCACGACGCCGTGCTGGACCGGGGCCCGCTCTCGGCCGAGGCGATCGAGGAGCTGGCGCGATAAGCCTCCGTTCGCGCTGAGCTTATCGAAGGGCTGTCGCTCTTTCCGGCCCCGTGAAGGCGCGGGCTCGACAGGCTCGGCCCGAACGGTTTTCCCGGTCCGCCATCTAGCGCGGGCTCGGGCTCTGAAGCGCCGAGATCAGCCTCGCCATGTTGGCCATGTAGGCCGAGGTGGAGATGCCGGTGACGGGGGTGTCGGTCGGGTAGGGCGAGGTGTCGCTGGAATCGCCGACATGGGTGGTTCGATAGTCGCCGGGGGCCGGCTCGGCGGGGCCGTCGCCGCGATAGGGGTTGCTGGTGGCGCGAAGCGGGGCCGGCCACCAGCCTTGGGCGTTCAGCGATCGGATCAGCTCCCCGGGGCCGGCCGTGCCCGACCCGGCGTTGAGATCGGAGCCGACCATGCCGCCGCCGACGAAATAGCGGGGCAGGGGCTCCGGATCCGGCGAGAGCAAGGGCGAGCTCTTCGCGAGCTCGGCGGGAGAGGTCGCCAGCAGCCTCTTATATTCGCGCCTCAGCTTCGCCACGTCGACGTTGCGGAAGGCGGAATAATGGCCGAGCGTCGCCTCGGGGCTGTAATCCCAATAATATTCGCCGTTGACGACGTTGGAGCCGCGGCGGTGGACGTAGATCGGCCGGTTGCTTCCGATCTCGACGAAGGTGGGGAAGTTGCGGCCCTGGCGAGGCTCGGGCAGTCGGACCGATTCCAGCCAGGCCAGCGCCTCGGGGATCCGCGCGAGGAAGCGGCGGTCGCCGGTCATCCTGTAGAAGCCCATCAGCTGCTCGACGTTGGACGCGGTGGTGGCGGTGTGGAGGGCGTTGGGCTCGTAGCTGCGGGCGGCGGCGGGCTTGAGGTCGAGCGTATATTGAAGCGCCCACCCCGCCTGCGGAGCGCCCTGCTGGGTGAGCAGGTAGATGTTCATGCCGCGGTGGATGGCATCGAGGGCGCGGGTGTCGCCGAGATGCTGGTAGACCATGGTCAGGAACCTGACGTTCTCGGCGGCGACGTCGTCGTTGAAGGTGATGTAGCTCTGATAGGCCGGATAGCCGGGATCGTAGGGCCAGCGCTGCGGCCAGCCGCCGCTCGGATACTGGCTCTCCAGCACGAAGTCGACCGCCCGCTCGAGCGCCGGCCGGTATTTGGGATCCTGCTTCTCGAGATAGAGGCGAAGGAGGAACTGGGCGCTTTCCGAAGTGCCCATGTCGTCGAAGGTGGCGTTGTCGGCATGATGCTGGAATTCCTCCATCCGCCACGCATTCCTGCCGATCGTCTCGTACCAGTGCTTCGTGGAAGACGGGCCGGCGAAGTCGATGAAATAATTCCAGCCGCCGCTTCGGTGCTGGCCCCGGATCAGGGCGCCGCCGACCTTCTCCGCCGCCTCGTAATAATATTCGTCGCCGGTGGCGTGATAGGCGTCGAGGAAGAGGTGGCCCATCGTGGCGGTGCCCGGCGGCTGCACCCAGATCATGCTCGGCTTCGCCTCGATCTCGCCCCAGCGGCGCGACATGTCCGGCAGGTAGGACCAGACATAGCCGCCGTTGGTCGAGACCTTCTCGACCATGAAGACCGTGGCGCGCTTCATCGTCCGCTCGATCTCGGCGCGGCTCTGCGCGAAAGCGGGGGCGGCGAGGCCGATCAGGAGGAGGAGGGCGGCGAACAGTCTTTTCACTCGAACAATCCCTTCTTGCGGGCCCAGGCGAAGAACAGTTCCTGCCAGCCCTCTACCGTCTTTCCTTTCGCGAGACGAAGGCCGAAGCCGTGGCCGCCGTCGGCGAACAAATGGGTCTCGACCGGCACCTTCCTCGCCAGCAGCGCCGAGCGCAGCAGCAGCGTATTCTCGACCGGCACGGACGCATCGTCCTCGGCATGGAGGAGGAAGGTCGGCGGAGCGTCGGCCGGCACGTTGAGGTGCGGCGAATGGGCCCGCTCGCGTTCCGGCGAGGCATTCTCGCCGACCAGGTTCCGGCGCGAGCCGGCATGGGCGGTGGGCAGGGTCATCGAGACGACCGGGTAAATGGGCGCCGCGAGATCGGGGCGGGCGGAGAGGCGGTCGGCGGCGTCGACGGGAGTGTATACCCTGGCGCCGAAGCGGGTGAGCAGGTCGGCGCAGAGGTGGCCGCCGGCCGAGAAGCCCATGGCGCAGATGCGCTTGCGGTCGAGGCCGTAGCGGGCGGCGCGGTGGCGGATCAGGCGAATGGCCCGCTGCGCGTCGGCCAGCGGGGTGTCGGGACCGCCGGCCCAGCCCTCGTGGGGCAGTCGGTAGAAGAGGACGAAGGCGGTCACTCCGCGGGCGGCGAGCAGCCGCGCCATCTCATAGCCTTCCTTGTCGATCACCACCCAATTGTAGCCGCCGCCGGGGGTGATCAGGACCGCGGCGCCGTTCGGCCGGGCCGGGCGGAAGACGGCCATTCGCGGCCGGCTGATTCCGAAGACGTAACGGTCGTTGTAGGCGGGATCCTTGCTGCGCTCCTTGACCGTCTCGACCGGGAGCTTCGCCGGAGCGCCGGGGGCGCCGCCGGGCCAGAGGTCGATCGTCTCCGTCGGCTCGGGCGAAGTCATGTGCGGGGAGTCGCGCGTCGCGGGCGGGCGGGTCTGCGCTGATGCACGCCCGGCAACGCCGAGGGCCAGGGTGCCCAGCAGGGCGGTGCGGCGGTCGATCTTCATAGCAGGGCCCTGAACCTGAAGTTGGAGAAACGCGCCTCTCCCTGTCCTGCGGAATAGAGGCCGGGCCGGAGCATCAGGAAGCCGCCGCGGACATTGTGGTGGTAGCCCGAAACCTCCATGCCCCGGTCGAAGCGGTGCCAGGTCCGGCCGCCGTCGCCGCTCGTGTCGTAGGTGACGATGTGCCGGTCGTTGGTCACCCTGATGCGCATCCGCCGGCCGTGCGGATTGGCCGGGCGGCCGCGCTCGATGCCATATTGATGGGTGACGAAGCGGTTGTCGTCGAAGCCGAGGCCGCAATAGAGGCGCTCGTCGTAGAAGAGGATGAGGCCGGCGACTCCGCCGGGATCGATCTCCACGTCCGCCTCGAACCGGTAAGCCTGGTCGCCGGCGATGAGCAGCAGGGGCGAGGAATCCGACGGCGCCTTGCCGCGTGCCCCGAGCACCAGCCGGTTCGACTCCACGCGGGCGCGCGAGCGTTCGTCGGGCGCCGGCTTGAAGAAATTCCATTTGCCGCCGAGCTCGAGCGTCGGGAAATCGTCCGACAGCGGCATTCCGTGCGGACCTGCCCGTCCGCCCTTCGGCTTCGGGAGCGGCTTCGACAAATCGCCGCCCGTCATCCTGAACCAGCCGTCCGCGGTCCACTCGATGCGGTCGAGCAGGGCCTGGCGGCCGAGCGTCCAGAAGCCGTTCTCATAGCCGTGATAGACGGTCCACCAGTCGCCCGCCGGACCCTCGACCAGGGTGGCATGGCCGCGCGACCACCAGCGCTCGCGAACGTCGGTCGTGCGCACCAGCGGGTTTCCGGGATGATTCTCCCAGGGGCCGTGGATCGAGCGCGAGCGGGCCGCGATCACCATGTGGCCGGTCGGCGGCCCGGCGGTGCCGCCGACGGCGGTGATCAGGTAGAAATAATCGCCGTGACGGGTGATCTTCGGGCCTTCGGGCGAGAAGCCTTCCACCACCCAGTCGGAGGGGTAGCGCCAGGGATCGTAGACATGCTCGGGCTCGCCGATCCTCGACAGTCCGTCGTCGGCCAGCCGGACCCGGTCGCCGCCGGACAGGAAGAGCCAGCGCGACCCGTCCTCGCCGACGGCATGGCCCGGGTCGATGTGGTTGGGGAGCTTGAGGTCGATCGGATCGCTCCACGGCCCCTCGATCCGGTCCGCCCAGATGACGTAGCTGGTGTTGGGCGAGGCCTTCACCGGGATGTAGAGGAAATAGCGCCCCTTGTGCTTGATCAGCTCGGGCGCCCAGACCGAACCGATGTTGCGGGTCAGGGCGGCGGTGATGGGCGTCCAGTTCACCAGGTCGCGGCTGTGCCAGATGACGAGGCCCGGATAGGAATCGAAGGTCGAGAACGTCATGTAATAATCCGGTCCATCCTTGAGGATGGTCGGATCGGGATGGTCGCCGGCGACGATCGGGTTGAGGAAGGTCCCGTTCCCCAGGTCCGCCTTGCGCTGGCCTTCATGGCCTTCTCCCCAGCGGATTTCCCGCTCGGGTTCGAGTGAAGGGGAAGCACGCCGCCCTTGTGCGAGCAGCGGCGCCGGCAGCATCGCCGCAGCGCCTCCCGCGAGGGCGGCGGTCAGTGCGTTGCGGCGATCGATCCCCGTCTTTCGGTCGGCTGAACCTGTCGATTCACCGTTCGGGCTGAGCTTGTCGAAGCCCTCCCCTTCCATTCGGGAAGAGAAGGACGGCCCTTCGACAAGCTCAGGGCGAACGGGTGGCGTCACGAGGCTGCGACTCTTCAGAATTTGAACCGGCCACCGACATAGAATTGGCGGCCCGTATGATGATAGACGCTGAGCCGGTCGGCGGCGCTGTCGATATACTGGTCGGTATATTCGTCGGTGAGGTTGATGGCCTCGAAGGTCAGCGAGAAATTGTCGTTGATCTTGATCGAGGCGGCGGCGTCGATGTTGATCGAGCCGTGCGTGCCCTCGACGTCGTTGAAGGTCGGCTGGCCCGAATTCGGGTTGAACACCGGCCCGGCGCCGGGCGCGACGCCGTTGCGCCCCGGCACCGCGGTCAGATAGCCCGAGCGGTAGGAGACCGAGCCGCGCAGCGAGAATCTGTCGTCCTCGTAATAGAGGGTGGCGTTGGCGCTGTGCTTCGACAGATTGACCAGGGGCCGGGTTACCGACGGAGCGCCGACGGCGGTCGCGAGCGGATAGGTGATGTCCGACTTCACGAACGTGTAGTTGGCCTGGATGCCCAGGTTCGAGAGCAGGCCGGGAAGGAAGCGGAAGGGGGCCTGGACCCCGACCTCGAAGCCCTTGAGCGAGCCGCCCTCGCTGTCGACCGGCTGGGTCACGGTGAACAGGTCGGTGGGCTGGACCGTGGTCCCGGTCAGCAGCGAGTCGGGGAGGCCGAGCTGGTTGAACGGGATCTGCTGGGTGGTGGTCGCGACGAAGCTTGAGATGTCCTTGTAGAACAGCCCCACGACGATCGCCGATTCGCGCGCGAAATACCATTCGAGCGACAGATCGTAGTCGGTCGCCTTGGTCGGGTTGATGAAGGGGTTGCCGAGCGTCAGGGTGCGGTTGCCGCCGCTGATCGAGAAGGAGCCGCCGGGATTGACGGTGGCGATGTTCGGCCGGGCCATGACCTTCGCCGCCGCGGCGCGGACGATGAAGTCGCTTGTGACGTTGAGGCTGAGATTGGCGGACGGCAGCCAGTTGTCATAGGTTCGGGTCACCTCGATCAGGGTGTAGCCCGGTGGCGGCCCGCCATTCTGGTAGCCGGTCGAGGTCTGCTTGGTCTCGACGTAGCGCAGGCCGGCGTCCGCGCGGAGCCGCATGCCGCCGATCTCCGTGTCGAGCACCGCCTGCGCGAAGGCGCCGAGATCGCGTTCGTCCACGGTCGTGAAATTGCCGCGCGCGCTGGCGTTGGTGATTCCGGTCAGCGCGAAGCGGCCGGTGTTCGAATAGATGCCGAGCGTGTCCGCGAACGCGTCGAGGTTAGGGATTACGAAGGTCGGCGGCGTGCCGTTGAGCGGAGTCTTGGAGCTGAACGAATAGAGGCTGGAAAGCGGCCCGAGCTGCCCGACCGGGACGAGTCCGGCGACGTCGGTCTCGCTGGCGCGGCGATACTCCTCCGAATCGTAGCCATATTCCTTCCAGTCGCCGCCGGCGCGCAGGGTCAGCGCCTCGGTGACGTCGAACTCGATCTGGGCGCGAGCGACCTTGAACGTGTTGTCGACGAACTGGGGACGAAGCCGGATCTCGCCGAGGATGAAGCTCGCCGGGTTGGTGACGTCGAGGCTGCCGTAATCGAAAGTCGGATTGCGGCCGTTGGTGAAATCGTAGCTGTAGCCCTGAACGTTCAGGGCATCGAGCGCGACGGTGGTCTGGATCGGGTTGGAGAAATCGGATCGCGAATAGCCCGCCAGCAGGTCGAGGCGGAGACGCTCGCCGAATTCCTGGTGGAGCGATCCGGTATATTGCTGGAACTTGGTGCGGAGCTCGTCGAAGCGGGATTCGACGCGGACGTCGACATTGTTGAACGTGCCGGAGACGAGGCTGTTGGTCGAATCGACCTGCGCCCCGGGCAGGATCACGGTCTGCGGCTTGCCCGTGCCCGAGCGGCTGAACGAGATCGCCTCCAGATATTGCTCGGCGCGGTTCGACTTGAAGTCGGCATAGAGGGCATCGAACGTGAGAAGGGTGCTGTCGGCGGGCTGGAACTGGAGCGAGCCGGTCAGCCCGAGCCGCTCGGTCGAGTAGCGATAGCTGTCGTAGCGCGGAATCCGGGGGTGGAAGAAGGCGAAGGTGGAGGCTCCGGCCGGAAGGGTGGAGGCGGGCGCGAAGCCGCCATTGTCGGTGCCGCGCTCCCAACGGACCGTCGAGGGGCCCTCCTCGCGTATGCCGCGCTCGCTATAGGCGGCGGACAGCAGGATTCCGATCTTGCCGTCGGCGAATTTGGCGGAGACCAGAGCGGCGAGCCGCGGGTCGATCGCGGTGGAAAGGTCGTTGTAGCCGAGCTGCGCCGAGCCGGCCAAGGTGAAGTCGTCGCGATAGTCGAACGGCCGCGCCGTGACGAGATCGACGGTGGCCCCGAGCGAGCCTTCCTCGACGTCGGCCGAGGCGGTCTTGCGGACGGTGATCGAGTTGAAAAGCTCCGACGCGAAGACGTTGAAGTCGAAGGCGCGGCCGCGATTGGCGCCGCCGCTGGAATCGGCGCCGCCGGTCGTCGACAGGCCCTCCATTCCGTTGATTCGGACCCGCGTGAAGATCGGGCCGAGGCCGCGGACGGTGATGTTGCGCCCTTCGCCCTGGTCGCGGGTGATGGCGACTCCCGGGATGCGCTGGATCGACTCGGCGAGGTTGTTGTCGGGGAAGTCGGCGATGTCCTCCGCCTTGATGACGTCGATGATGCCCGTCGCTTCGCGCTTCTCGCTGAGCGAGCGGCGGAGCGAGGCCCGGAAGCCGGTGACCACGATGTCTTCCGAAGTCTGCTCCTCGGCCGCCGCGTCGGCGGGCGCCGCCTGGTTGTTCGCGGCGGCGTCGTCGGCGTCGGGCACTCCATCGCCGTCAGGGCCTTGCGGCGACGTGGCGGGAAGATTGGCGGCATCCTGGGCGTGGACCGGAGCCGCGGCGATCAGCGCTCCCGCCATCAGCGACGCGGCCCCGAGCAGACGGGCGAGCCTGAGATTAGGTGCGGTGGAATCGGATCCCGTCATTATTTGCCCTCCCTGAGCGGCTCGCGCCGAATTCCTGACACCGGTGTCTGACACCGGGACGACATCGCCGCGGGAAAAGAGGCCGCGGCTTCAGGTGGCGGAGGACGGCGGGCGCGCCCGCACAGCCTCTCCTCGAGCGCCCGGCTATGGCTGCAGGGTCGCCTTCCCGGCCCCTAAGTAACCGGTGTCATAAGCCTGGACCGGCCATCCGCCGCTGTCAAGCCGAGTCAGCTACCGGGCTGGATGTACGGCACTCGCGCGAACAGCTCGCGCTCCCACCGCCGGGGATCCTCGACGGCGCGGCTGACCGTGTCGAACACCATCGTCCTGCGATCCGGAAGCTCGTAGCGCGGCCAGGCGGGGACTCCCTTCGCCCGGGGAGCCCCGGTCCGGGCGAAGGCCAGGAAGGCGCCCATCATGGTGGCGCTCAGCGCCCGCGCCGCCGCCCCGGTGCCGGTATAGGAACCCTCGGCGTCGAGCGTCCCGAAGGCCAGGGCGATGTCCATCGTATGCGGGGCGCCGCGGCGCGGCTGGGTCGGCGACTGGAAATCCAGCTGATAGACCCAGGTCGGCGCTCCGGCGCGGGCACGGGCGTCGGCCTCGATGACCTGGCCGGGCCAGCTCCGCCCCGCCGTGGTGGCGGCGTAGAAGACGCGCTCCGGGCTCCAGTCGGGGAAGCGCCGGCGATATTGCGACACCACCCATTCCGGGTGGATGTCGACTCGAAGCTCGGGCGCCATGCGCTCGGCGACATTGTCCCAGCTGAGGGTACGCACCTTCTCGCTGTCCGGATCGATGAAAGCGCGGGTCTCGTCGCGGGTGTTGCCGAGGATCATCGGAACGGCGTTGGACTGCGGGTTCGGGTCGGGCCAGAAAGGGTGGCGGGTGAGCCATTTCATGTCGAGCACCGGCCCCATATAGACCGGGCCGCCGAGGATCGGGTCGGTCGCGGCGAGGGCTTCGACGAGCCGCCCGACCGGCATTGTCGCGAGGTCGCCGGGAGTCGCCTTCAGCGCCGCGAGATAGGCCTTGGCGCGGGCGGTGGCGTTGAGCGGGCCGGAGGCGGTGACCTGCTGGCCGCTCATCGTGAGCGCCCGGTGGAACAGGCCCCTGGCCGCGGGCATGCCCATCATCGTCGCGATCTTGGCGCCGCCGCCGGACTGGCCGAAGACGAGGATCCGCTCCGGGTCGCCGCCGAACGCCGCGATGTTCCGCCTTATCCATCGCAGCGCCAGGATCTGGTCGAGCTGGCCGGCATTGCCGCTGTCCGGGAAACGCGGATCGAGCCGGGCCAGGTAGAGATAGCCGAAGGCGTTGAGCCGGTGGTTGACGGTGACCACCACCACGTCGCCGGCGGCGGCCAGATACCGGCCGTCGTTCAGGGGGTCGGCCACCGATCCCGTCGAATAGGCCCCGCCATGCAAATAGACCATGACGGGCCGCCCGCCGCCGGGCCGGGCTTCCGGGGTCCAGACGTTGAGGAACTGGCAATCCTCGCTGAACGGCCGGTAGCGATCTCCCCGCTGCGGGCATGACGGGCCGAAGCGGGTCGCGACGATCGCCTCCCGGCTTGGAACCGGCGCCCGCGGAGCCTGGAAGCGCTGCGCGACCGCGTAGCGAATGCCGCGGAAGACGCAGAGGCCTCCCTCGCGCGTGCCCAGGACCCGGCCGAGGGTGGTGGAGACCGCCGGCGCGCTCGGGGCCAGTATGGACGGCGGCGCCGCCAGCGCTCCCGCCGCGGCGAGCAACTGGCGGCGGCTGATCATCGCCGGACGTCGAGCCCGCCGGCCATGAACGCCTCGATGTCGCGCACTCCGAACAGGCTGAAGTCGCCGGGCAGCGAATGCTTGAGGCAGGTCAGCGCGAGCCCGGAGCGGACGGTCCAGTCGAGGCCGCGGCCGGCGCGGACTCCGTGCAATATCCCGGCCGCGAAGGCATCGCCGGCGCCGATCCGGTCGACGATCCCGGCGACGATCACTTCCTCGGTCTGTGCGGCTCCCTCCGGAGTGTCGATCCGGGCCGCGATGCGGTGGCGGTCGGCGTCGTCGACGTGGCGGGCGGTGGAGGCGATCATCTTCAGGTTCGGGAAGGCGCCGAAGGCCGCCAGAGCGGCCTCGCGGCGGCGGTCCGGCCCTTCGCCGCTGAACTTCGTGCCGAGCAGGAGCGAGATGTCGCGGTGATTGCCGAACAATATCCGAGCCTTCGACACGAGCCTGGTGAGGATCGACTTCGGATCGCTGTCCCATGCCGCCCAGAGCTGTGCCCGGTAATTGCCGTCGAACGAGATCGGGATGCCCAGCCGTCCCGCCGCTTCGGCCGCCGCCACCGCCGCCTCCGCCGAGCGCGGCCCGAGCGCGGGGGTGATGCCCGACATGTGGAGCAGGCCGACTCCGTCCAGCAGGGACTCCCAGTCGAAATCGCCGGCGGCGGCTCGGGCGAAGCTGCTGTCCTGGCGGTCGTAGAAGATTTCCGAGGCGCGCAGGCCGGCGCCCTGGGTGAGGAAATAGAGGCCCATCCGGCCCGGCGTCCGGGCTATTCCGGAGACGTCGACGCCGTGGCGGCGCACTTCGCGGAGCGCGGCCTCGCCCAGCGCATTGTCGGGCAGGCACGTCACCATCTTCACCCGATGGCCGAGATTGGAGAGGGCCACCCCGACATTGGCCTCGGCGCCGGCCACGTAGACGTCGAGATTCGGCTTCTGAAGCATCAGCTCGCGTCCGGGCGCGGTCATGCGCAGGAGGATCTCTCCGAAGCAGGCGATGGTGCCGGTCATGTCACGCTCCGGGAAAAGGAGAGGGCTTCGACAGGCTCAGCCCGAACGGGGTGGGAACGGTCATCCCTCTCTCCGTTCGCCCTGAGCCTGTCGAAGGGCTTTCCTACCCCTGCGCGAGAACTGCTCATCGCGCCAGCCACCCGCCGTCGACGGCGAGGATGTGGCCGTTGACGTAATCGGACGCGGACGAGGCGAGGAAAACCGCGGCGCCGCCGAGGTCTTCCGGGTCTCCCCAGCGGCCCGCCGGGATTCGCTCCAGGATCTGCCGGTTGCGGGTCTCGTCGGCCTGGAGCGCGGCGGTGTTGTTGGTGGCGATGTAGCCGGGCGCGATCGCGTTGACGTTGATTCCCTTGGACGCCCATTCGCAGGCGAGCAATTTGGTGAGGCCGGCCACGCCCGATTTCGACGCGGTGTAGCTCGGCACCCGGATGCCGCCCTGGAAGCTCAGCATCGAGGCGATGTTGACGATCTTGCCGCGCCCCTTCGCGATCATGTGGCGGCCCGCGGCCTGGCTCAGGAAGAAGACCGATTTCAGATTGGTGTCGATCACCGAATCCCAATCCTCCTCGCTGAAATCGACCGCGTCGGCGCGGCGGATGATCCCGGCATTGTTGACCAGTATGTCGAGCCCGCCAAGCTCGGAAAGAGTCTGGTCGACGACGTCCCGGACGGGGGCGATGGTGGAGAGATCGGCCCGGATGAGCGCGGCGCGGCGGCCGGCGGAGCGGACCAGCTCCGCCGTCTCGTCGGCGGAGGAGCGCCCGACCAGAGCGACGTCGGCGCCGGCCTTCGCAAGCGCCACGGCGATGCCCTGGCCGATTCCGGTATTGGCTCCGGTGACGACCGCGACCCGGCCGGTGAGGTTGAAAATATCAGTCACAGGATCTCCACCCGCTCCGTTCGCCCTGAGCCTGTCGAAGGGCCTTCCTTCCTGCTCCCTTGAGGAAAGGGAAGGGCTTCGACAGGCTCAGCCCGAACGGTTCTCCTCTCCGCGCCACTATTGCAGCTGGCAGATGTCGAGGACGTTCATGTCGGTATAATCCTGATTCTCGCCCGCCATCGCCCAGATGAAGGCGTAGGCGCGGGTGCCGGAGCCCATGTGGATCGACCAGGGCGGGCTGATCACCGCCTCGTCATTGGCGATGACGATGTGCCGCATCGCCTCGCCCTCGCCCATATAATGGAAGACCCGGTCGTTCTCGCCGTCCAGCTCGAAGTAGAAATAGATCTCGCTCCGACGCTCGTGGATGTGCGGCGGCATCGTGTTCCACACCGATCCGGGCTTGAGCACGGTCAGCCCCATGACCAGCTGGGCGCTGTCGCACACGCCCGGTATGACGAGCTGGTAGATGGTCCGCTCGTTCGATTCCTCGAGGCTCCCGCGCTCCAGCGCATTGGCCTGGGCGATCTCCAGCTTTCGGGTCTGGAAGGCTTTGTGGGCGGGGCAGGAGGCGAGGTAGAATTTGGCGCCCGTGCCGGCGAAGCTCACGTCCCTCGCGCCCATGGTGACGTAGAGGCAATCCTTGTTGCCGAGCTCGAACGCCTTGCCGTCGACGGTGACGGTCCCGGCGATTCGGCCGACATTGACGATCGCCAGCTCGCGCCGCTCGAGGAACGGATGCCCCGCGGCCGAGGGCGGCTCCGTCTGCGCCGGAAGCGCCACCGGCGCCGGGCCGACCAGCACCCCGCCGATCACGAAGCGGTCGGCGTGGGTGTAGTTCAGAACGCACTCGCCCTCGCGGAACAGGTCCTGGATCAGGTAGCGGTCGCGCAGCTCCTCGTTGGAGACGCACTCCATCATGTCGGGGTGGGTGGCGTAATAGGTACGTTCGAACATGGGGGCTCCGTTCAGAAGGGGAATGGGCGGTAAGCCGTCATCCCGGCGGAAGCCGGGATCCATGGACACGGACGCCGGCGAATAGTCTCGGCCCCCCGCGTTCATGGATTCCGGCCTTCGCCGGAATGACGGAGAAAGCGAAACTCACGCCGCCGCCGCCTGCTCGGCGTCGAGGCGGTAGGCGCGCTTGACCAGGCCGTAGGTCAGCTCGTTCGCCAGCTCGGCGGCTTCCCAGTCCTGCAGCCGCCCCTCCGCCACCAGCCGGGCGAGGAAGGCGCAGTCGACCCGGCGGGCGACGTCATGGCGGGCGGGGATGGAGAGGAAGGCTCGGGTGTCGTCGTTGAAGCCGACACTGTTGTAGAAACCGGCCGTCTCCGTGGTCATCTCGCGGAACCGGCGCATGCCTTCGGGCGAATCGTGGAACCACCAGGCGGGGCCCAGCTTCAGGCAGGGATAATGGCCGGCCAGCGGCGCGAGCTCGCGGGCATAGGCGCTCTCGTCCAGGGTGAAGAGGATGATGGTGAGGCCGGCCTCGTTGCCGAAGCGGTCGAGCAGCGGCTTGAGCGCGTTCACATAATCGGTGCGCATGGGGATATCGGCGCCCTTGTCGCGTCCGAATTCGCGGTGGAGACGGCGATTGTGGTTGCGCAAGGAGCCGGGGTGGATCTGCATCACCATCCCGTCCTCGAGGCTCATCGCCGCCATCTCGGTCAGCATCTGCGCGCGGAACAGCTCCGCGTCCCGGCGCGACCAGGAATCGCCGACGATCCGGGCGAAGAGCGACTGCTTTTCCCGCTCGTCGAGATCCGCCGTCAGCGCGGTCGGGTGGCCGTGGTCGGTGGCGGTGGCGCCGGCGGCGCGGAAATCGGCGCGGCGCTTGCGGTGGGCGGCGAGATAGCCGGCCCAGCTGCGCACGTCCTCGCCGGTCAGCTCCGCGAAGGCGGCGAGGGCGGCGGCGAAATCCTCATGCTCGGGATCGATGACGGCGTCGGGGCGGTAGGTGGTGACGACTCGGCCGCGCCAGCCGGACCGGCGGATGGCGGCGTGGTGGACGAGGTCCTCGTGCGGGCCTTCCGTGGTCGCCAGAAGCTCGATGTTGAATCGGTCGAAGAGGGCCCGCGGGCGGAAGGCGGGCGTCGCCAGCTGCCCGGCGAGGCGGTCGAAATAGAGGTCGGCGGTGGACTCCTCCAGCGCCACGTCGAGGCCGAACACTTCCGCGAAGACCTGGTCAAGCCACAGCCGCGAAGGCGTTCCGCGGAACAGGTAATAATGGGCCGCGAACAGGCGCCACGCCTCGCGCGGGTCGGCGGTGGAGGGGCCGGCGCGGCCCGGAACTCCGAGCGCCTCGAGCGGCACGCCCTGGCTGTAGAGCATCCGGTAGAGATAATGGTCGGGGGCGAGCAGAAGCGCCGCCGGATCGGTCCAGGCCGAGTCGGTCGCGAACCAGGCGGGATCGGTATGGCCGTGCGGGCTGACGATGGGCAGGCGCGCGACCTCGCCATAGAGGGCGCGGGCGATCGAGCGGGTGCTCGGATCGGCCGGGAACAGCCTGTCCGGGTCGAGCTTCAGGGGCCGTGGCATTCGCTTTCCTAAACGCTTGCGCGGACGCCGGTCTCCGCCGGCTTCGCGATTTGTGCGGTAACCGGTGTCATAAGGAATTGCAAGCGCGGCCTTTCCCCATCAAGCGTCCAGCGACTTCGATTGCGCGGGGGAAGGGTTGGGCCTAGGTTTGCCCAGACCCTCGTCTCCAGCTTCATCGACATAGGCAACAAAACGAAGGGCCATCGCCGTGAAGCCTGAAACCAAGCCCCCGCAGAGTCAGTCCGACAAGGTCAAGGAAGCTGCTCGCGCCGCCGGGTGCGACGAGGATGGGGGACGTTGGGAAGAGCGGTTAAAGAGGGTGGCGAAACAGAAGCCTGCGCTGGAGAAGCCGGAGTGACCGCAGGTGCGGACCTCGATTTGCCGCCGGAGTGGGTTCCGATCAGCGACCCCACCGAACAAGCGTCATTGGAGGCCGAGTTAAGACGAGAGATCGTCTCCGAACACGTGCTGGCCAATGAGCGAGTGACGGCCATCGCTCGCTGGCGGACAAGGGACGACTTCTTGTTCACCCTCGACGGTGGGCGCGTGGCCTCTGTGCACCTCACGTGGTCGGTGGAGAAATCTCCGCTTTGGCCTGCCACCATCGTCTACGACTCGTTTGACGAGTGGAGGCGCGTTCCGGACGAGGATCGCTAGAGGCCAAGTCTACAGCGCGTGTTTGCAACCGATACATATGCCCTCGCTTCGCTCGGCTACCCACCCCGGCCCCTCCCTTCCAGGGAGGGGAAGGTTCAGCGCGGCGGCGCCACGGAGGCTCGCTTGACCAGCCTCGACAGGAAGAGCGACGGCTCCGATTCCTCCTCGTCCGCCAGCAGCTTCAGGGCGGCGGCCCGGGCCATGGAGACGATCGGCCAGCGCACCGTCGTCAGCGGTGGCCAGATGTGGCCGGCGATCGGCGTGTCGTCGAAGCCGACCACCGAGAGATCGTCCGGCACCGAGATGTCGCGCTGACGGGCCGCATGGACGACGCCCGCCGCCATCTCGTCGTTGCTGGCGAAGATGGCGGTCGGCCGCGGCGACAGGTCGAGCAGCTTCTCGGCGGCGGCGATGCCCGATTCGAACGTGTAATTGCCCTCGGCGATGAGGCTTCGCGGAAGCCTGATGCCGGCGGCGCCG
>DASPJA010000003.1:0-60784 GCA_035628835.1 Allosphingosinicella sp. | reverse complement strand
GTCGACATGGGCGGGATCGGCGACCGCCCGCCAGTGACTCGTCGCGATGTCCTGGATCCACCGTACCCAGACGGCATTGTTGACGTGCCCGAGCTCGTCGGCATCGCCGGCCGCGGCGGTGATGCGCTTCTCGAATTGGGGCCGGTCCATTCGAGCGGCCTGTCGGCTCGGCCCGAACAGGTCAAGCTCCGCCCTTCCTGTTGCGCGGGCTAGCACCAGTCTCTAAAGCCGGGCCGCCGTCAGGGGCCGCTCGGCGGGCGGGGCGAAACCTTCAGCACTCTGGACACTTCGAAAGCCGTTCGCGAAATGCTTCCCAAAGAGACACCGGTCATCATCCTGTGCGGCGGCGAGGGCACGCGCATCGCCGATGTCTCGCGCGACGCGATACCCAAGCCCCTGATCCGCATCGGCGACCGGCCGATCCTCTGGCACATCATGAAGATCTACGCCCATTTCGGCTATTGCAACTTCATCCTGGCGCTCGGGCACCTCGGCTGGGAGATCAAGAACTACTTCCTCAACCAGCGGCTGATGGATTCCGATTTCGAGCTGGTCAGCCGCGGCGGCGAGGTGGAGATCAACGTCCACAGCCGGCCCCAGTCCAACGACTGGCGGATCGTCTTCGCCGAGACCGGCGGCAAGACCCAGACAGGGCAGCGCATCGCTTTGTGCCGCAAATATGTCGAGACCGACTATTTCATGGCCACCTATGGCGACGGAGTCGCCGACGTCGACATCGAGGCGCTGGCCCGCTTCGCCGTCGAAAAGGGCAGGATCGGAACCGTCACCAGCGTCACCCCCTCGAGCCGGTTCGGCAACATCGAGGTGGACGAGGGCGGCGCCGTGACCGCCTTCGCCGAGAAGCAGGATGCCGGCGGCGGCACCATCAACGGCGGCTTCTTCGTCTTCAGGCGCGAGTTCATGGACATCGCCGAGCGCCATGGCGACGTGATGCTCGAGCGCGAGCCGATGGACGAGCTGGTGGAGCGCGGCGAGCTCGCCGCCTATCGCCACCAGGGCTTCTGGGAGCCGATGGACACGATGCGAGAGTTCAAGCAGCTCAACGGCATGTGGGACAGCGGGACCGCGCCGTGGAAGATGTGGTGACTCCGTCCGGGCGGCTGCGCTCGGCCTATTCCGGCAAACGCGTCCTCGTCACCGGCAACACCGGGTTCAAGGGCGCCTGGCTCGCGCTCTGGCTCGACCGGCTCGGGGCGAAGGTGACGGGCTTCTCCGATGCGATCGCGACGGACCCCAGCCATTTCGAACGCCTGGCGCTCGACTACCCGACGGTCTTCGGGGATATCGCCGACGCCGGGGCGGTCCGGAACGCCGTCGCCGAAGCGCGGCCGGAGATCGTCTTCCATCTCGCCGCCCAGTCGCTTGTGCGCCGGTCCTATTCCGACCCGGTGGCGACCTACCGCACCAACGTCATCGGCACCCTCACCCTGTTCGAGGCATGCCGGGCGGCCCCGGGGGTGCGGGCGATCGTCTCCGCCACGACCGACAAGGTGTACCGGAACCGCGAATGGGACTGGGGCTATCGCGAGCCCGACGAGCTGGGCGGCGCCGATCCCTACAGCAGCTCCAAATCCTGCGTGGAGCTGATGACCCAGTCCTGGCGCCAGTCCTTTCCGGGCGATCTTCGGGTCGCGAGCGTCCGGGCGGGAAACGTCATCGGCGGCGGCGACTGGGCCGAGGACCGGCTGATCCCGGACATCGTTCGAGCCGCTTATGGCGGCCGCGCCCTGAGGATCCGCAACCCGCTCTCGACGCGCCCCTGGCAGCATGTGCTGGACCCTCTCGCCGGCTATCTGACCGTCGGAGCCCGTCTGCTCGCCGGGGAGCCGGCCGATGAAGCCTGGAATTTCGGCCCGCTGAGCCGCCGGAGGATCAAGGTCGGGGACATTGTCGGGCAGCTCCGGCAGCGGCTTCCCGAGCTCCAGGTCGAGCACGAGCCTGAAACGTCCGGTCGCCACGAATCCGGCCTGCTCGAGCTGGATTCCTCCAAGGCGGCCAACCGGCTCGGCTGGAGGCCGGTCTGGGAGCAGGAGATGCTCGAGCGCTCGCTGGAATGGTACCGGGCCTTCTATCGGGAGGATCGCCTGATCTCGGACGAGCAGCTCGACGACTACATGCTCGCCCTCGACCGGGCGGACTGAGCCATGGAGATCGTGCCTACGGCCATATCCGGCGTCTTCGAGCTTCGGCTGGACGTCCGCGCCGACAAGCGCGGGCGTTTCAAGCGTCACTATTGCGAGAAGACGTTCGCCGAGGCGGGCCTGATGACCCGGGTCGTCCAGGTGAACCACTCGATCACTCTGGGCCGCGGCTCGCTTCGCGGCCTGCACTTCCAGCGGCCGCCCCACATGGAGGACAAGCTGGTGAGCTGCACGTTGGGCCGGGTGTTCGACGTCGCCGTCGATCTTCGCCGCGGCTCGCCCACCTACCTGCGCTGGATCGGTATCGAGCTGGACGAAAGCAGGGCCTTCCACATTCCCAGGGGATGCGCCCACGGCTTCCAGGCGCTCAGCGACGAGGCGCATCTGGTCTACCTGCACAGCGAATATTATGTAAGCGAGGCGGAAGGCGGAGTCCGCTACGACGACCCCGCCATCGGCATCGCCTGGCCGCTCGGGCCCTCCAACCTTTCCGATCGGGACCGGTCCTTCGCTCCCATCGACGACGAGTTCGAAAGCCTTGCCGTATGAAATGCCGCCATTGCGGCAACGGAAGCTTCATTCCGTTCGCTGACCTTCAGAATTGCCCGCCTTCCAACTCGATGCTGACCCGCGAGAGCCTGGCCGAGCCCGAGGTCTATTATCCCCTGGTGGTCGAAGTCTGCGACGTCTGCTTCCTGGCGCAGGTGGACGAGCACAAGAAGGCGGAGGACATATTCAGCGCCGAATATACCTATTTCTCTTCTTTCTCCTCCTCGTGGCTGGCCCATTGCAAGCGCTTCGCCGGCGAGGCGATCGAGCGCTTCGGCCTCGGCCCGCGGTCGAAGGTGATCGAGGTCGCGTCCAACGACGGCTATCTCCTCCAATATTTCAAGGAAGCGGGGGTGCAGGTGCTCGGCGTCGAGCCGACCGCCAACACCGCCGCGGTCGCCCAGGCCAAGGGCATTCCCACCATCGTCGACTTCTTCGGCGAGCGTTTCGCGCGCGAGCGGCTGGCGGCCGAGGGCGGGCGCGCCGACCTCGTCTGCGGCAACAACGTCTTCGCCCACGTCCCCGACATCAACGACTTCACCGCGGGCCTGAAGGCGGCGCTCGCCCCCGGAGGAATCGTCTCGCTCGAATTTCCGCACCTCCTCAAGCTGATCGAGGAATCGCAGTTCGACACCATCTACCACGAGCATTTTTCCTACCTCTCGCTCGCCACCACCCGCTCGATCTTCGAAGCCCAGGGGCTGAAGGTCTTCGACGTGCAGCGGCTTCCCACCCATGGCGGCTCGCTTCGCGTGCTCGGCGCTCACGCCGACGACGGGACCAGGCCGGTCTCGGCCGCGGTCGAGGCGCTGCTCCTCGAGGAGCGCGAGGCCGGGCTTGCCGGCCGCGAGGTCTACGAGCGCTTCCAGGCCAGGATCGAAGCCATCCGGGCCGACTTCCTCGGCTTCCTCCTGGAGCAGCGCCGCGCCGGCAAGACGGTGGCGGGTTACGGCGCGGCGGCCAAGGGCAACACCCTGCTCAATTATTGCGGCGTCAAGGGCAACGCGCTGATCCGCTTCGTCGCCGATCTGTCGCCGCACAAGCAGGGCAAGTTCCTTCCGGGCAGCCACATTCCGGTGCTCGCGCCCGAGGCGATCGACGAGCGGAAGCCGGACTTCATCGTCATCTTCCCGTGGAACCTCAGGAACGAGGTGATCGAGCAGCTCGGCCATGCGCGCGAGTGGGGCGCCAGGTTCGTCGTCGCGGTGCCCGAACTCGCGGTGATCTGATGGCGAGGATCCTTCTGACCGGAGCGAGGGGGTTCATCGGCGCCGCCGTCCTGCGCCGGCTGCGGACGGACGGTCACGAGGTGGTCGCGCTGACGAGCGGTCGCGAGCGCGGCGACGGCGAATGGCGGCAGCTCGACCTGCTCCAGGCCGGCGAGGACGAGATCGCCCGGCTGGTCGAGGAGGAGCGGATCACCCACTGCCTGCATTCGGCATGGTACACCAATCATTCCGACTATCTCGTCGCCGAGGTCAACCGCGACTGGGTGCGGGCGAGCCTGCGTCTCGAAGCCGGCTTCCGCGCCGGCGGCGGCAGGCGCTTCGCCGGCCTCGGGACCTGCCTCGAATATGACCAGCAGGCCCCCGGCGGCCGCCTGTCGGAGCGTTCCACTCCGCTGCGGCCGGAGACGCTTTACGCCCGCTGCAAGGCGTCGCTGTTCGAGGCGCTTGCGGAGCGCGGGGGCGACTTCGCCTGGGCGCGGGTATTCTTCGTCTACGGGCCGGGCGACCGCCCGGGCCGGCTGATCCCCTTCATCCTCGAGGGCCTGGCCAAAGGCGAGCGGGTGGCGGCGCGGTTCGGAGGCTTGCGCCGCGACTATGTCCATGTCGACGACCTCGCCGGCCAATTGTCCCGGATCGCGTTCGCGCCGGTCCAGGGCGCGATCAATACCGGCACCGGCGACGCCGCCAGGCTGGCCGACATCTTCGCGCTCGCGGGCGAGATGGCGGGACGGCCGGACCTGGTCGAGGTGAACGACCGGACCGGAGCCGGCGAGGCGGCGGTGATCGAGGCGGACATGGAGCGCTTCCGCTCCGAGGTCGGCGATCCGGGCGCCCGGCCGCTTCGCCACGGCCTGGCGGAGCTGATGGCATGAGGCGGCTCGCGGAGGCCCGAATCGGCTATGGCGGCTGCAGCCGCGACTTCAGCCGGCCCGGCGACCGGCGCCGCTTCTCGGCCTATGCGCGCCAGCGCGGCCTGGATTACGAATATCCGGAGCTGAAGCGCGACTACGATCTCGTCGTCATCACTCAGAATGCCGACCTCACCGGCTGGACCGCCCGCAAGCGCCGGGAGGGCGACCGGCTCCGTCTCGTCATCGACCTGGTCGACCCCTATTTCCAGCAGAAGCGTCTGGACGAGCGGGTGCTGAAGGGCATCGGTCGCTTTCTGGAGGGCCGCGACAGCCGCCTCTCGACCGATTTCCGGCGGACCCTGCAGCGCGCCTGCCGCGCCGCCGACGGCGTGCTGTGCTCGACCGAGGAGCAGCGCGAGACGATCCTCGAATATTGTCCCAACGTCGAGATCAGCTTCGACTGGTTCGACGACGAGCTGGGGGCGCCGAAACGCGATTTCCGCCGCGACGGCCGGCTCAAGCTGGTCTGGGAAGGGCAGGCGGGGACGCTTCGAAGCATCCAGACCCTGCGCGGCCCGCTCAACGCGCTCAAGGACAAGGTCGAGCTTCACGTCGTCACGGATCCGTCGGTGCCGCGCTGGTACGGGCGGCTGGGAACCCTGCCGGCGACCGAGCTGCTGGCCGGAATCGAATGTCCGGTCCGGCTCACCGACTGGCGCAAGGAGACTTTCTCCGGCCACATCACGGCGGCCGATCTCGCCGTCATTCCGATGGATTTCAGCCACCCGATGTTCGTCCAGAAGCCGGAGAACAAGCTGGTGCTGCTGTGGAAGCTGGGCATGCCGGTGCTGGCCGCGCCGACGCCCGCTTATCGCCGGACGATGGCCGCCGCGGGCCTCGACATGATCTGCGAGACCGAGCGCGACTGGACGGAAAGGCTGGAAGCCCTCGCCGACGCGCCGGCGGAAAGGCTGGCCGCGCTCGCCTCGCGCGGCCACGACCACGCGCTCGGCGCCTATAACGAAGCGGCTTTCCGGGCGCCGTTCGACCGGATGTTCTCAAGCTCCGGCTTCGAGATAGGTTAGAGCATGATCGGCTTTGGACGTTTCGCTCATCCTGAGTAGGGACTGAGCTTGGAAGGCCCTATCGAGGGCGTCCTTCGATACGCCGGTTCGACAGGCTCACCGGCTACTCAGGATGAGCGGGTGGAGAATAATCCTGAACCGCTCATCGAAATAGAATTCGGTGCCTGACACCGCATTTATGGTCTTGGGAAATCAACGGCTTACATTTCGGTGCCTGGCACCGATTGGCGGCCGTTGGCGTTCATGGATGCCGGGTCGAGCCCGGGACGACGTTCGTCCGCGAGCCGTTCGATCACCTTAGTCGAGGAGAGTCGCCAGTGCGGGGCGCGGAAGCCGAAATCGGCCTCGAACCGGCCGCAGTCCAGCCTGCTGTTCGCCGGCCGGGCCGCCGGCGTCGGCCATTCTTCCGTCCGGATCGGCCTTACCCGGGCCGAGGGCAGCCCGAGCCGCTCCGCCTCCGCCAGGATATGGCCGGCGAAGTCGAACCAGCTCGCCTCGCCGGTGCCGGCGAGATGGTAGGTGGCGCCGAGGCCGAGCCGGGGGCGGTCGCGCCAGGCCGCGACCATGGCCAGGATGCCGTCGGCGAGGTCGTCCGAGGCGGTGGGGTTGCCGTGCTGGTCGGCCACCACCTTGAGCTCGTCGCGCTGCGCCGCGGCGCCGAGCATCGTCCTGACGAAGTTGCGGCCGTGGGCGCTGTAGACCCAGGCGGTGCGCAGGACGACATGGTCGGGATTGGCCTCGGCGGCGCTCAGCTCGCCGGCAAGTTTGGAGCGGCCGTAGACCCCGAGCGGACGGGTCGGGGCGGTCTCCGCATAGGCGCCCTCGCCGGTTCCGTCGAAGACATAGTCGGTCGAGACCTGGACGACCCGCGCTCCGGCCCGGCGGGCCGCCGCGGCCACCTCGCCGGCGGCGGCGCCGTTGATCCGGAACGCCCGGTCCGGCTCGGCCTCGGCCTGGTCTACGGCGGTATAGGCCGCGGCGTTGACGACCACGTCCGGAGCCGCCGCCGCGATCGCCGACCCGATCGACTCCGGCCGCTCGAGATCGAGCTCGGGCCGGCCGATCCTCTGCAGGGAGAGGCCCGGAAGGTTCGCGGCGCGCTCGGCGAGGCTTCGCGCGAGCTGGCCGTCGCGGCCGGTGACGAGAATGAGCATCAGCCGGTGCCGAGCCTCGCTCCGGCATATTTGCCGTCCCGGATCGGCCGCCACCACCAGTCGTTGCCGAGATACCAGTCGATCGTCCTGGCGATGCCGCTCTCGAAGCTCTCCCGGGCCTGCCAGCCCAGCTCGCGCTCGATCTTCGAGGGGTCGATCGCATAGCGCCGGTCGTGGCCCGGGCGGTCCTTGACGAACTCGATCAGCGAGCGCCGGGCGCCGCCGCCGGGGAGCGGCCGGCGGGCGTCGAGCAGGTCGCAGATCGTCTCGACCACGACGAGGTTGGTGCGCTCCGCTCGCCCTCCGACATTGTAGCTCTCGCCGATCGCTCCACGCGTGGCGACAAGCTCCAGCGCCCGGACGTGATCCTCGACATGAAGCCAGTCGCGGACATTCTCGCCCTTGCCGTAGACGGGCAGCTTCTTGCCTTCGAGCGCGTTGAGGATGACCAGCGGGATCAGCTTTTCCGGGAAGTGATAGGGCCCGTAATTGTTCGAGCAGTTGGAGAGCACCACCGGCAGCCCGTAGGTTTCGTGCCAGGCCCGGACGAGATGGTCCGACGCCGCCTTGGACGCCGAATAAGGCGAGGAGGGCGCGTAGGGCGTCTCCTCCGTGAACACGCCCTCGTCGAGCGGCAGGTCGCCGAACACCTCGTCGGTGGAGACGTGATGGAATCGGAAGCGGGCCTTGCGATCTTCGGGCAGGCCGCGCCAATGCTCCAGCGCGGCGTTGAGCAGCCGGAAGGTGCCGACGATGTTGGTGTCGATAAAGGCTTCGGGCCCGTCGATCGAGCGGTCGACATGGCTCTCGGCGGCGAGGTGCATGACGATGTCGATCGCCTCGGACGAGAGCAGGCCGCGCACCATGGCCTGGTCGCCGATGTCGCCCTGGACGAAGCGGTAATCGGGCGAGGCCTCGACGTCCCTCAGGGAGTCGAGATTGCCGGCATAGGTCAGCTTGTCGAGATTGACGACGCGGTAGCGGCCGGTGCCGACCAGGTGACGGCACAGGGCCGAGCCGATGAAGCCGGCGCCGCCGGTGACGAGGATGTTGAGCCGATCGGTCACCGCGCCACTCCGTACAGGCCGCCGGGCCCCGACGCGCCCTCGTCCGCCCGCCGCCGGAGGAAGGTGGCGTAATCGGACTTGCCGAGCCGGTCGGCGGCGGCGCGAAGCTGATCGGCGGTCAGCCAGCCATAGTCGAAGGCGATCTCCTCGGGCGACATCACCTTGATGCCTTGGCGGTGCTCGACCGTCTTCACGAACGAGGCGGCCTCGTGGAGGCTGTCATGGGTGCCGGTGTCGAGCCAGGCATAGCCGCGGCCGAGGCGGACGACGTTCAATTCGCCGAGATCGAGATAGGCCTGGTTGACGTCGGTGATCTCGAGCTCGCCGCGGTGGGAGGGCTTCACCCGGGCCGCGATGTCGAGCACCTTGTTGTCGTAGAAATAGAGGCCGGTGACCGCCCAGTTGGACCGCGGCTGCGGCGGCTTCTCGACGATCTCGACCGCCCGCATCGTGTCGGGATCGAAGGTGACGACGCCGTAACGCTGCGGATCCTCGACATGATAGGCGAAAACGGTCGCTCCCGCCTCGCGCGTCGCGACGTCGCGGCATATCTCGGCGAGGCCGCTGCCGAAGAAGATGTTGTCGCCGAGGATCAGGGCGACGCTCTCCTCCCCGACGAACTCGCGGCCGATGATGAACGCCTCGGCGAGGCCGTTCGGATGGGCCTGCTCGGCGTAGGAGAGGGACACTCCGAAGGCGCTGCCGTCGCCGAGCAGGCTCCGGAAGCTCGGCAGGTCGCGCGGCGTGGAGATGATCAGGATGTCGCGGATGCCGGCGAGCATCAACGTCGCGAGCGGATAATAGACCATCGGCTTGTCGTATACCGGCAGCAGCTGCTTCGACACGGTGAGGGTCGCCGGATAGAGGCGGGTGCCGCTTCCGCCGGCCAGGATGATGCCTTTCACAGGAGCGCTCCCGTGCAAGCGAGGGGACTGGTCATCGCGATCGTCACTTTCGTTTCAGGAGTGCGGGCGCGCCGCCTCGATCCAGACAGAGGCTTCCAACCTCCACCGGCTGCGTGTACGCGCCTCTAGCGGCGGCCTTGCCGCGAATCCAGCCGCATGGGCGTAAAGAACGCCCGGCCGCGGCGCTTCTTCGAATTTGAACGGGAGCGAGTCGGAAGAATGACGGTTGCGGATCAGCGTGCGCCATCCGGGCTCCCGACGGTCTCGGTCGTGGTGCCGGCCTACAATGTCGCCGCCTATCTCGACAAATCGATCGGCTCGGCGCTCGCCCAGGACGTCGCCGTGGAGGTTCTCGTCGTCGACGATTGCTCGACCGACGACGGCGCCACGGCGGAAGCGATCAGGCGCCTCGAGGCGGCCGATCCGCGGGTGCGGGGCTTCCGGCTGCCGGTCAACGGCGGGCCCAGCGCGGCGCGCAACAAGGGGATGGAGGAAGCTCGGGGCGAGTGGATCGCCTTCCTCGACGGCGACGACTGGTTCGCGCCCGGGCGGCTATCCTATCTGCTTGAAATCGCCCGGTCGGCCGGCGCCGACGCGGTCACCGACGATCTCGCCCTGATCAACGAAGGGGCTGACAAGCCCTGGACGACGGTTTACGAGCTCACCGGCTGGCAGCAGGCGGACGAAGGCCAGATCCTCTCTCCCGCGGAGCTGTGCCGGCGAGACTGGATCCACCAGCCGATGTTCCGCACCGCCTGGCTCAGGGAGCACGATCTGCGCTTCAATACGATCCGGCGCTCGGGGGAAGAGGATTTCGAGTTCTACATGGAAGCCATGCTGCGCGGGGTGAAATGGGTGACGGCGCGAAAGGCCCTGTATTTCTATCTGTCGCGGCCGGGGCAGCTGACTCGGAGCCGGCGGATCGGCGAAGGCCTGATCGCCTCGGCCGAGGCGCTCGCCCGGGATCCCCGCCTCGCGGGGGACGCCGAGCTCGCTTTGGCGTTCGGGGATCGGCTGGAGCGGATCCGGGCCACCCAGTGGGTCGGCCTGCTCGCGGACGCGGTGCGGGACCGGCGCTGGCTCCGCGCCACCGCCATGGTCGTGCGCTCGCCCCGGCGCCTCGCCGATGCGGCCGCCGCGGTCCGCCGCCGGCGCCGGATCGACCGGCTGCTCAGCCGCGACGAAAGCGTTCCCGCTTGACCTTCCGGCCTCCTTTCTCCTCATCGAAAGCATGACATGCGCATCCTGATTACCGGCTCCAGCGGCCAGATCGGCACCAACCTCGCCCTGAAGCTGATCGCGGACGGCCACGAGGTGTTCGGAGTCGACAAGCGCCTCAACACCTGGGTCACCGACGCCTTTCCCTACATCCTCCAGGATCTGAGCGGCCATTATCCGGTCCATCCGGGCGGCATCGGCGGAGTGGACTATCCCGAGGTCGATCTCGTCGTTCACCTCGCGGCCCACGCCAAGGTGCACCAGCTGGTGAAATTCCCGCACGGCGCGCTCGAGAACATCACGATGACCTACAATGTCCTCGAGTTCTGCCGCCAGCGGAACACGCCGATCGTGTTCTCGAGCAGCCGCGAGGTCTATGGCGACATCCACCGCTTCGAGACCGAAGAGACCAACGCCGATTTCGCCTTCACCGAGAGCCCCTATTCGGCCAGCAAGATCGCCGGCGAGGCGCTCGTCTACTCCTACGCCCGCTGCTACGATCTGCCCTATCTCGTCTTCCGCTTCAGCAACGTCTATGGTCGCTTCGACAACGATATCGAGCGCATGGAGCGGGTCATCCCCCTGTTCATCCGGAAGATCTCGAACGACGAGGACATCGTCGTCTACGGACCGGAAAAGGTGCTCGACTTCACCTATGTCGACGATTGCGTCGAGGGCGTCAGCCGGGGCATCTACGCGCTCGCCGAGGGGCGGGTCTCCAAGCAGACGATCAACCTGGCCTTCGGCCAGGGCAACAGCCTGATCCGGATGGCGGAGCTGATCGGCGAGGCGACCGGGGTCAAGCCGCGGATGACGGTCGAGCCGGCCCTGGTCGGCGAGGTCACCCACTATGTCGCCGACATCAGGCGGGCGCGGGAGCTGCTCGGCTACCAGCCCAGGGTCAGCCTCGACGAGGGGATCCGGCGCACGGTCGCTTGGAACCGGGAATGGGCCGCGCGCGAGCAGGAGGGGGCGCTCGTCGGCGGCTCCACCGCCTTCGCATGAGCCGCCCCGCCGCAGGGAGGAAGGTCGAGTGACCGCGTTCGGGCTTCTGGGAATATTGCTTTCGCTGCTGGGCTTCCGCTTCGCCCGGGCCAACGAATCGCGCGCCCGGCTCGTGCTGTTCATCCTGCTGCTGCTGTCCCATATCGGCGCCTCCCTCGCTTATTATTTGTACGCGCAGGAGTTCGGCGGCGACGTCACCATTTATTATTACGATAAATATGGCGTCTACGGCACCGGCACCGGGCTCAGCACCATCTTCGTCATCAATTTCGTGCAGTTCCTGAAGCTCAATGTCGGCGGCAGCTTCTTCGACTATTTCCTGCTCTTCCAGGCGATGGGATTCTGGGGGATATTGTGCGTCCTGAGGTCGTTCGACGACATTCACGGCGAGCTCGGCCAGCCCACCTTCAACCGGGTCTACCTGCTGCTGTTCCTGCCGGGCCTGCATTTCTGGACGAGCGCGATCGGCAAGGACGCGCCGGTCTTCCTCGGCGTCGCCATGTGCACCTGGGCCGCCTTCCGGCTGCAGACCCGCTATCTGGCCTTCGGCGCCGGGGTGGTGATCATGCTGCTGTTCCGGCCGCATATCGCCCTGCTCGCCCTCATCGCCCTCGCCTTCACCGTTCTGATCGGGCGCAACACGCGGCTGCTGACCCGGGTCGCCCTGCTCGGAGTGACGGTGGCCGGGATCATCTCGGTGGCGGGGCTCGTCTCGAGCAGCCTGAACGGCCTCAACCTCTCCAACACCGACGCGGTGAGCGAGTTCATCGAGACGAAATCCAGCGTCTCCGAGGAATCGGGCGGCGACGTCAGCATCACCGGCGCCTCCTTCCCGGTGAAGCTGGTCAGCCTTCTGTTCCGGCCCTTCTTCATCGATGCCAACGGCATGCTCGGCTACGTCGCGTCGCTCGAGAATGTCGTCCTGCTGTTCCTCATCCTGACCCTGGTGTGGCGGTTCGGCACCGCCGTTCAGGTGGCGCGGGGCGCGATGTTCGCCCGCTTCGCCTTCATCTTCTTCGTCATGCTGGTCTTCCTGCTCGCTTTGGTGAACTACAATGTCGGCCTCGGGCTTCGTCAGAAGATGATGATGATGCCGTGCCTGCTCGCCTTCTTCGCGGCGATCCTGGCGGTTCGGACCGCCCGCCGCCAGACGGCGGTTTACGACCCCCGCGCGGCGGCCTATGCGGTCGCCCCGGCGAGCGTTCCCGGCTATCGGGGCGGCTGAGAGTATGAGCATGCTGAACGTGAAAGAGATGGTTGAGGCGCCCGCCGCGGCGGAGGACCTGCGGCAGGGGCCCGACGAGCATTGGCCCTTCTACGCCGAGGACGAGATCGAGGCGGTGACGGCCGTGCTCAGGTCCGGCAAGGTCAACCAGTGGACCGGCGGCGAGGTCTTCGCCTTCCAGGATGCGCTCGCCCGCACCTTCGGCGGCGAATATTGCATCGCGCTCGCCAACGGCTCGCTCGCGCTCGAGCTGCCGCTTCGCGCCTTCGGGATCGGCCCGGGCGACGAGGTGGTGACGACTCCCCGCACCTTCGTCGCCTCCGCCACCAGCGCCATGCTGACCGGCGCCACCCCGGTCTTCGCCGACGTCGATCCCGACAGCGGCAACATCACCGCCGAAAGCATCGAGGCGGTGCTGACCGAGCGGACCCGGGCGATCATCCCGGTCCATATCGGCGGCTGGCCGTGCGACATGCCGGCGATCATGGCCCTGGCGGAGCGGCGCGGCCTGCTCGTCGTCGAGGATTGCGCCCAGTCGCACGGCGCCGGGATCGACGGCCGCCCGGCCGGAAGCTTCGGCCACGCCGCGGCGCTCTCCTTCTGCCAGGACAAGATCATCAGCACCGGCGGCGAGGGCGGGGCGGTATTGTTCAAGGACGAGGCCGCCTTCGACCGGGCGTGGAGCTTCAAGGATCATGGCAAGAACCGCCGCAAGGTCGAGGCGCCGCAGGCCGCGCCGGGCTTTCGCTGGCTTCACGACAGCGTCGGCACCAACTGGCGCCTCACCGGACCGCAGGCGGCGATCGGGCTGAGGCAGCTCGAGAAGCTGCCCGAGTGGCACTCCGCCCGCACCCGCAACGCCGGCATCTGGGCCGACGCCCTCGACGGCGTTCCCGGCCTGCGCGTGCCGCGGCCCGGGCCGCGCTTCCGCCACGCTTATTACCGGCTCAACTTCTACCTCGAGTCCGGCGCGGAGGACGCTCGCCAGGAGATACTGGCCCGCGCCGGCGAGGCGGGGCTGCGCCTGTTCACCGGCTCCTGCTCGGAAGTCTATCTCGAGGAGGCGTTCCGCGACCTGCCGAAACCGGACCTGCCCAACGCCCGGGCGATGACCCGAAGCAGCCTCGCGGTCGAGATCCACCCGACGCTCGACCCCGACCGGCTCCGGCTTCGGGCGGAGAAGCTCGCCGGGCTGATCCGAGCGACCTTGGGTTAAGCTTCCAGCAAGGGCCGATTTGGTCTAAGGACCGCAACTCCCATGATCTTCAAATTTGTCAGACGGGTGTCCTCGGCGGACCGGCGCCAGAAGCGCTTGATCCTGGTGGCGTTCGACGTCGCCGCGATGCTGTTCGCCTTGTGGGCGGCCTTCTCGGCCCGCCTCGGCGAGCCCTACGTGCCGGTCGATCCGCTGGTCCTGCTGGCCGCCGGCATTTCGGTGGTGATCGGGCTGATCGGGCTGTTCCAGCTGCGCATCTACCATATCGTCCTTCGCTTCTTCGACCTCGGCACCGTCAGCCGCATCCTCTTCGGCGCCGCCATCACGGCCACGGCCTGGGTGATCCTGGTCTATGTCATGCGCGCCTCGATGATGGTCGAGGGCATCCGGATCCTCGTTCCGCGGTCGGTGGGCTTCATCTATGGCGGCTTCCTGTTCGTGCTGCTGTTCATGGGCCGCTACGCGATGGCGGCCCTCGTCATGGGCGCCGAGCGCAAGCATCCGAGCGGTCGCGCGAACCGCCGCAACATCGTCATCTACGGCGCCAATTCGGCCGGCATCAGCCTCGCCGAGTCGGTCCGCCGCGACCGGCATTTCCGCCTCTGCGGCTTCGTCGACGACGATCCGGCGCTGCGCGGCCAGATCATCGCCGGCGCCCAGATCCACGCGCCCGCGGCGCTTGCCGCCCTCGTCGACGACAACAATGTCAGCGAGGTCTTCCTCGCCATGCCGAACGCGACCCGCTCGCAGCGGCTGAGCGCGATCGAGCGGCTCAACAAGCTCGCCGTCCAGGTGATGACGGTGCCGGCGCCGGAGGAGATCGTTTCCGGCCGCTTCACGGTCAGCGACGTCCGCCCGATCGACGTCAACGACCTGCTCCGCCGCGATCCGGTCGAGCCGCTGAGCGACCTCATCAAGGAGGCGGTCGACGGCCAGACCATCCTCATCACCGGCGCCGGCGGCTCGATCGGCTCGGAGATCTGCCGCCAGATCATCCGGGTCCGCCCGGCCAAGCTGGTCCTGCTCGATCACAGCGAGTTCGCGCTCTATTCGATCGAGCAGCAGCTTCTCGAATTGCTCAAGGAGCGCGATCCGGGCGACCGGCCCGAGGTGATCCCGGTGGTCGGATCGATGCTGAACGAGCTGCTCGTGCGCGACATCATCCGAATCCACGGCGTCGAGACCATCTACCACGCCGCCGCCTACAAGCACGTGCCCCTGCTCGAGCATAACGAGGTTGTGGGAGTCGAGAACAACGTCATCGGCACCTGGGTGCTCGCCCGCGCCGCCTTCGACGCCAAGCTGACCCGCTTCACGATGATCTCGACCGACAAGGCGGTCCGCCCCGAAAGCGTGATGGGGGCGAGCAAGCGAGTCGCCGAGCTGGTCGTCCAGGCGCTGGCCGAGCAGGGCGACACCCGCTTCGGAATCGTCCGCTTCGGCAACGTTCTCGACAGCTCCGGCTCGGTCGTCCAGACCTTCCGCGAGCAGATCCGCCGCGGCGGCCCGGTCACGGTGACCCACCCCGAGGTCACCCGCTTCTTCATGTCGATCCCGGAAGCGACTCAATTGGTGCTCCAGGCCAGCGCCATGGCCCGCCACGGCGAGGTCTTCGTGCTCGACATGGGCGAGCCGATCCGGATCGCCGAGCTCGCCCGCAACATGATCTCGCTCTCCGGAATGACCGTCCAGGACGAGTCCAATCCGGCCGGCGACATCGAGATTTCCTATGTCGGACTGCGGCCCGGCGAGAAATTGTACGAAGAGCTGTTCGTCGGCGAAGGCGCGCTCGACACCGCCCACCCGCGCATCAAGATGGCCAAGGAGCGCTTCATCTCCTTCGCCGAGCTGCGCCCCCATGTCGACCGGCTGCGCGCCGCCATCTTCGCCGGCGACGCCGTCGCCGTCCGCGAGAAGCTCCAGGAGCTCATCGCCCCCGACCAGGGCGCGCTCGGCGCTCCGGACCCGGCCGAGCGGCCGGAGGGGATACCGAGGGACACGAGGGTGGTGATCTAAACCGCGTCATTGGATGCCGGGCCAGCCCGCATGACGGAGAATGGCTCAGGGGAAAGCGTTCGGCGACCTTGCGGGCGGGCGAAGTTCACGAATCGCCCGCAAGATTTTCACTGTGACCTTCGGCGCCCGAATCCTTGCACCACCCAGGCCATTGCACCGCTTCACCATCTCAAAGAGCCGCAAACCAGAACATAGCACGAACAGATGCGATGGCATAGATCCTGATTCATCCCCGAGCCGAACAGGATCCGCCAGGGGAGGGACTGACGATCGTCCCGTTCATCCGTTGCCATCGGAACGGGTGTTCAGGAGAAGTTGGGCAATGCTCCCGAAAAACACGCACCCGTCGCGGCGAGATGCAGAAATCCCAGCACAATGAGAGCGCCATAGGACTTGTGTGAGCGGCTCCAGCCGAGAAGGCCGCCATAGAGCGGGAATTGCAGCAGCGCGATACCACCGGAGATCGGTCCGATCGAACCTTCCACCAGGGTCAGCAGCATCGGCACCGGAAACAAGGCTCGCGCGGCGCCATAACTCCCATGTCCGGCGCCTGCCGAAAGGATCGCAAGGCCCAAGGCGAGTAGCGTGAAGAGTGACCCTAAAGCGACGCCGCCGCCGACAACATGGAGCGTGCTTTTCGAGCTCGTGTTTCGCCTGACCATGCCGGGGATGCTAACAGCTCCGGGAATATCGGCAATGACGCGTGGAATTCAGCCGCGTGTCGGCGGGGATGACCCGACGAGTTTCGGTGTCCGGTCCTCCACCCTGCCCTGCGGCGCTTCGCTGGTGCCGGGGCAAGTTCGGCGGAACGGCGCCGGGACGTTGTGCCCCTAAGCGACCGCCGCGAGCCTCTCTGCCTCCTCAGGCGCCGACTGGCCCTCCAGCCAGGACTGGAACATCAAGATCGCCCAGATCTGATATTGCATGTTGGCCCGGCCGCTCTGGTGCGAGTCCCAGGCGGCCCGGATCGGCGCGGGCTCGAAATAGCCTTCCGAGCTCAGCCGGCGCTCGCCGATCAGCTCCTCCGCCCAGCCCTTGAGCGGCCCGCGCAGCCAGGCGTCGATCGGAATTCCGAAGCCCATCTTGGGCCGCTCGATCAGAGCAGGGGGCACGTGCCGGTAGAGCAATTGGCGAAGCACCCATTTCGACTGGCCGCCGCGAAGCTTGAGGTCCAGCGGCAGCCGCCAGGCATATTCGACCACCCGGTGATCGAGCAAAGGCACCCTCGTCTCGAGCGAAACGCTCATCGCCGCCCGGTCGACCTTGGCCAATATGTCGTCCGGCAGATAGGTCAGCATGTCGAGCGCCATCATCCGCTCGGTGGTGCCGAGGCCGTCGAGCCGGGCGAGCGTCTCCGGCCCGAGCGTCGCCGGCTCGGCGCCGCCGATCACCAGTCCGGCCGGGTCGCGCCAGCTCGACACCAGCCCCTGGTAGAGCTCGTCGGCCGAGGCGCTGGCGAGGCCGCGGGCGGCCTTGTGGACCTTTTCGCCGGGCAGCGAGAGTCGAAACGAGGCCGGCAGGATCGGCGATACGGCCGCCGCCACCTTGTTCCACTGCTCGGGCGAGAACGCCACCAGTCCCCTGGCGACGGCGCTTCGAAGCGGCCGCGGCAGCTTCGAGATACGGCTCCAGTTGCGGGCCGCCAGCCGGTAGCGGTTGTAGCCGGCGAACAATTCGTCGCCGCCGTCGCCCGACAGCGCCACCGTGACCTGCTTTCGGGCGAGCCGCGACACGAGCAGGGTCGGCACCTGAGAGGCGTCGGCGAAGGGCTCGTCGTAGATGCCGGGAAGCGACGGGATGACCGCGAGCGCGTCCTCCGGCCGGACGTAGAGCTCATGATGGTCGGTGCCGAGATGGCGCGCCACCGCGCCCGCATGCTCGGCCTCGTTATAGGCCCGGTCGTGGAAGCCGATCGAGAAGCTCTTCACCGGCCGCGACGACTGCGCCTGCATCAGCGCCACCACGGTCGAGCTGTCCACCCCGCCGGAGAGGAAGGCGCCGAGCGGCACGTCGGAGATCATCTGCTGCGACACGGCCCTGGCGAGCACCCGCTCCAGCGCGTCCGTCGCCTCCTCCGGCCCGATGTCGAGCGGAGCCGCGGCGCCCGCGGCCGCGACTTCGGCCGCCGACCAGTAAGGCGTGACGGCGGGAGTCCTCTCGCCCGCCCGAAGCGTCAGGAACGTGCCCGGCGGCAGCTTCGCGATTCCGGCATAGATGGAATGGGGGGCGGGGACGTAGTTGAAGCGGGTGAAGAGCGCGAGCGCCTGCCGGTCGATCTCGCGGCGGAAGGCGGGATGGCGGGCGAGCGCCTTCAGCTCCGATCCGAACAGGAAGGCCGCGTCCGCGCCCGCCCCCTGCCAGCCATAATAAAGCGGCTTCTCGCCGAGCCGGTCGCGGGCGAGGACCAGCGCCTTCTCCTGGCGGTCCCACAAGGCCAGGGCGAACATGCCGGCGCATTCCCGAAGCGCCTTTTCCATGCCCCAGGCGTCGATCGCGGCGAGCAGGGTCTCGGTGTCGCTGTGGCCGCGCCACGGCCCCGGCAGGCGCTCGCGAAGCTCGAGATGATTGTAGATCTCGCCATTGTAGACGGTCACGAACCGGCCGCTCGGCGACGTCATCGGCTGCTCGCCGGCCGGGGAGAGATCGAGGATGGCCAGCCGCCGGTGGCCGAGCGCGACCTTGTGGTCGGTATCCAGCCAGGCGCCGGCGCTGTCCGGCCCGCGATAGGCGATCGCTCCCGTCATCCGGGCCAGCACGGCGCGCGCGCCCTGGCTGTCGAAGCGCCCGCCGATGAAGCCGGCTATGCCGCACATGGTCCGTTCCTGCCTTGCCGTCCCGGCTCCTTAGCGCCGCGCCGAAGTCGTTGCAATTGAACGGCGGGAAGGCGATTGGCGTCGGATGGCGCGTTTCGACCCGAAGAGGCCCTTCGACATAGCGGTGTCCGCGCTCGGCCTGATCCTGCTCGCGCCGCTCATCGCGCTGGTCGCCCTGGCGGTGGCGTTCGCGCTCGGGCGTCCGGTCTTCTTCCGCCAGGTCAGGCCGGGGCTGGGCGGGCGGCCGTTCCGGCTGGTCAAGTTCCGCACCATGCTCGACGCCGTCGACGCGCAGGGCAAGCCGCTCGACGATTCCGAGCGGCTGACGTCCTTCGGCCGCTTCCTCCGGGCCACCAGCCTCGACGAGCTGCCCGAGCTGTGGAACGTCCTGAAGGGCGACATGAGCCTCGTCGGGCCGCGGCCGCTGCTGATGCACTATCTTCCGCTATACTCGCCGGAGCAGGCCCGCCGCCACGAAGTCCGCCCCGGCCTTACCGGCTGGACCGCCGTCAACGGCCGCAACGCCTTGAGCTGGCCGCAGAAATTCGCGCTCGACATCTGGTATGTCGACAATCGCAGCTTCATCCTCGACCTCAAGATCCTGCTGATGACGGTGGCGAAGGTCTTCCTGCGCACCGGGATCGCCGCGGAAGGCTCGGCGACGATGCCGGAGTTCAGGGGCAATGAGGAGGCGCCCGAAGGCGCTCACCGGCCATTCAGCAACCAGGAGCTAGGCCCCGGCCGATGATCACACGCCGCCACATATTGCTCGCCGGAATGTCGGTGCCGGTCTGCTGGGCGGGCGCCGCCTGCGGCGCGGCCGGGCCGCAGGTCGTCAGCCCGGAGGAATTCGGCGCCCGCGGCGACGGCCGCACCGACGACACCGCGGCGCTCCAGCGCTGCCTGGAGCTCGCGCCGCGCGGCGCCGTCGTTCGCCTGCGAACCGGCGCCGTGTACCGGATCGACACTAACTGGCGGCCGACCTGGAACCAATATGGCGGCATCCGTCTCCAGTCGGGGCAGGTTCTCGAGCTGAACGGGGCCGAGCTGCGCGCTCTTCCGGGCAGCGCCACCGAAGGCACCGTCGTCCAGGGCTTCAAGACCTCCGGATGGAAGATCGTCGGCCCCGGCCGGATCACCGGCGAGCGAATAGTCCATCGCGGCACCGGCGGCGAGTGGGGCATGGGCATTTCCGCCTGGGGCGCGCGCGATTTCCAGATCGTCGGCGCGGTCGAGGTCGCCGACTGCTGGGGCGACGGCATCTATGTCGGCGCGGCCGATCACGGCTATTGCGACGGCTTTTTGATCGACGGGGTCAAGGTGCGCAATTGCCGGCGCAACGGCATTTCGGTCGTTGCCGGACGCAATGGCGAGATCCGCAATTTCGACATCGAGAAGATCGACGGCATCAACCCGCGCGGCGGGATCGACCTCGAGCCCAACACCGCCGGCGCGCCCAACCGCAACATCCGCATCTCGAACGGCCGGATCCGCAAGGTCGCCGTCGGCATCTACATCACCGTCGCCAATCAGGGCGTGACGATCTCGGGCATGAATATCGAGGCCGACAACAGCGGCATCATCGTCGCCGACAACAGCGTCGACATCCGGATCGAGAACAATCCGCACATCAAGTCGCTGCTCGGCGGGCGGGAAGGGGCGGCGGTGAGGACCGTGGCCGTCCGCCGCGAGACCGTCCGCGGCCTTCAGATCCGCAACAACCAGCTGTCCGGCGGCGGCGACTTCGTCATCGACATTTACGGCCAGGGCTATCAGGGGCTCGTCGTCAGCGGCAACCGAATCTCGGCGACCAACGCCGGCACCCAGGGCGTGGCGCGCATCGGCGCGGGCCAGTTCACCGACAATATCTGCGTGATCGGTCCGCAGGCCGGCAAGAACGGCGAATATTTCATCCACCTCCAGACGGTTTCGTACGGGCGCAACACCTATCGCAACCAGTCGCGGCACAACATGTACTCGGCTCTTCGCGGCGGCCGCGACATCGGCGGCGACCGTTTCGAGAGCCCGACGCTGCGCCACTTCGCCGAGCGCCTGTAGGGCCGGCGCCGCCCCGCGCCTTCGTTAGGAAGCTTTTGAAAGGAGCCGTGCTTGGACTGGGAGCAGGTTAAGGCGGCCATTTCCCTGTGGACCGAGCTCGAGCGCGACGCGCTGCACATCTACGCGGCCATCCTCGTCCAGATCGCCGCGGCGGCGGCGCTGAGGCGAAGCCTGGCCTCGCTCCTCCCGTGGCTGGTCGTACTGGCGGCCGCCCTGGCGAACGAGGCTCTCGACATCACCCGCGACGGCGTTTTCGAGGATTGGGAGCGCGGCGCGGCTCTCCACGATCTGTGGAACTCGATGCTGGTGCCCACCTTGCTCGCCCTGCTCGTCCGCTTCGCCCCGCGCCTGTTCGTTCGGGAGCGCGGCGCGCCGCCTTCAGAGTGACGGAATCAGCTTTCCGGGGTTCATGATCCCGGCCGGGTCGAGCGCCGACTTGATCGCCCGGAGCGCCGCCAGCCGCGCCGGCCCGGCGGTTCGCCCGAACTCGTCGAGCTTGGACCGGCCGATGCCGTGCTCCGCCGAGATCGACCCGCCGGCCGCCCCGACCAGGTCGTGGACGAGCCGGGTCACCGCTCCGCTTTGCCCGGCCAGCCACTCTTCCGCTTCCGCCGCCGCCGGCGGCTGGACGTTGAAATGGACGTTGCCGTCGCCGAGATGGCCGAAGGCGATCACCCGGGCGCCCTCGAACCGCGCCTCCACCGCCGCCCGCGCCCGTTCGATGAAGCCGGGCATGGCCGAGACCGGCACCGACACGTCGTGCTTCACCGCCGGCGCCCGAAGCCGCTCCGCCTCCGCGATCGATTCGCGAAGCCGCCACAGGGCCGCCGACTGAGCCTCGCTCGCGGCCACCACGGCGTCCTCGGCCAGCCCCTCCTCGAGCGCCGCCCCGAGCGCCTCCTGAAGCGCTTCGCCGGCGTCGCGCGAGCCCTCGGCGGCGACCGCTTCGACGAGGACGTGCCAGCGATGCCCGCCCGCCAGCGGCGCCCGCGTCCCGGCGATTCCGGCGAGGACGAGGGCGAGCGCGTCCTCCGGCACCAGCTCGAAGCTCTCGACCGCCTCGCCCAGCCGGCTTTCCAGGCGGCGAAGCAGGGTCAGCGCCGCCGCCGGCGAGCCGAGCCCGACCCAGGCCACCGATTTCGACCCCGGCGAGGCGAACAGCTTGAGGCTGGCGGCGGTGACCACGCCCAGCGTGCCCTCGGCGCCGATCAGCAGCTGCTTCAGGTCGTAGCCGCGATTGTCCTTGCGCAGCGCCGACAGCCCCTCGAACAGCGACCCGTCCGGAAGCACCGCCTCGAGCCCGAGCACGAGCGAGCGCATCGGCCCGAACCGAAGCACCTGGGTCCCGCCCGCGTTGGTCGAGATCAGGCCCCCCACCGTCGCCGAGCCCTTGGCGCCGAGCGACAGCGGGAAGCGCCGCCCGGCCGCGGCCGCCGAGTCGTGCAGGTCCGAGAGGATCACGCCCGCCTCGGTCACCGCCACATTGTCCTCGGCGGATATGCTGCGGACCGCGTTCATCCGGCGCAGCGACAGCAGCAGCGAGTCCCCCTCGGGCGTGGCGCCGCCGACCATCGACGTGTTGCCGCCCTGCGGTACGATCGCCACCCGCTCGCGAGCGCAGCGCTCGACGATCGACCGCACCTCGGACACGGACCGGGGAGAAAGCAGGGCCGCCGCCGCGCCCCGATAGCGCCCCCGCCAGTCGCCGAGCCACGGCGCCAGCGCATCGGGGTCGCGGGTGAAGCCGCGCGGCCCCAGCAGCGACTGGAGCTCGTCGAGCAAGGCGGGCGAGGGCGGGCGGAGCATGGCTCCATCACTGGCGGACATGGCGGCCGGGATCAATCCGGGGAGGGGCCGGCCCCCTCCCGTCATGCTGAAACAAGTTCAGGGTGGCGAAGATGCCCGATCGCCGCGACTCGCCCGGCAACCACTTTCGGTTTATGCTCCGTCCCGGCTCCCGTCCGGCGGGGGCGGGGAGGGGGGACCGAGGTGAAGCTTTCGGCTTCCGGCGTATCGCGCCGCGCCCCTTTATTGGCCGCCGCCGCGCTGACCGTCGCTTCCGGAGCGCAGGCGCAGACCCCGCGGGCGCCTACGCGCGAGGAGGTCGAACGGCCGCTGCCCGAACGGACCGACCGCCGCCCCCGGCTCAGCGTCGAAGGCGGAATCGAGCGGGCGCCCTGCGCGCTCGCGGGCGAAGCCTATCGCGACATCCGCTTCACCCCGCGCGCCGTCTCCTTCGGCGGCCTCCGGCAAATGCCGGAATCGGCGCTGCGCCCGGCCTGGGAGCCGTTTATCGGCCGCGAGCAGCCGGTCTCCGTCATCTGCGAGATCCGCGACCGCGCCGCCACCCTCCTGCGCGAGGCGGGCTATGTCGCCGCCGTCGAGATACCCGAGCAGCGCATCGCCTCGGGCGAGCTTCGCCTCGAGGTGCTGATGGCGAAGCTGGTGGCGATCCGGGTGCGCGGCGATGCCGGCCGTTCGGAGCGGATCATTGCGCGTTATCTCGAGAAGCTGACCGGGCAGGAGGTGTTCAACCGCCACGAGGCGGAGCGCTATCTGCTGCTCGCCAGCGATCTGCCCGGCCTCGACGTACGGCTGGCGTTGAAACCGGCCGGAGCCGGACGCGGCGAGGTGATCGGCGAGGTGACCGTCCGCCGCCAGGCCGGCACTCTGGTCGCGAGCGTCCAGAATCTCGGCTCGAGCGAGCTGGGCCGCTGGGGCGGAATGGTTCGCGGCGAGCTGTACGGCCTCACCGGCCTCGGCGACCGAACCACCCTGGCCCTCTATTCGACTCCGGATTTCGAGGAGCAGCGCACCCTCCAGCTCGGCCATGACTTCCGGATCGGCGGCGAGGGGCTGACGCTCGGCGGCCAGCTCACCTACGCCTGGGCGGAGCCCGATCTGGGCGACCCGGCGCTCAGGGTGAAGGCGAAGACCCTGCTCGCCACGCTCGAGGCGAGCTATCCCTTCATCCTCGCCCAGGCGGCGGCGGTGCGCGGCGCCCTCGGCTTCGACTGGATCGACCAGCGGGTCGAGCTGAACGGCCTGCCGCTGTCGCGCGACCGGCTTCGGGTGGCCTTCGCGCGAATCGACTTCGAGCGGACCGACCGCTCCAGCTTCGGCGCCGCCGCCGGCTATAGCGCCGCCGAGCCGCGCTGGCGGATCGGCGGCAATGTCGAGCTTCGGCAAGGGCTCGATATCCTCGACGCCAGCGCAGGCTGCGGCCCCGCCTTCATCCGCTGCGTCGGCCCGGGCACGGTTCCGCCCAGCCGCTTCGAAGGCACCGCCGCCGCCACCGTGGTTCGTTTCCGCGCCGGCGCCGAATACCGGCCCGCACCGAAGCTCGCCTTGATGCTCGGCGCCAACGGCCAATATGCGGACAAGCCGCTGCTCAGCTTCGAGGAATATTCGGCCGGCAATTACACGATCGGGCGCGGCTACGATCCCGGCGCCCTGCTCGGCGACCGCGGCCTCGGCGTGCAAGGCGAGCTGCGCTACGGCAGCCTCGTGCCTCGGGCGCGCAAGGCGCTGGCGGTGCAGGGCTTCCTGTTCGCCGACGCCGCCTGGATCCGCAACGAGGACGTCGTCTTCGCGGCGGCCGAGCGGCGCCGTCTCTTCTCCGTCGGCGGCGGCGCCCGGGCAGCGCTGGGCGACGGCGCCCGGCTCGAAGCACTGGTCGCGGTGCCGCTCGAGCGCGCCGGCCTGCAGACCGGGCGCGGCGACCCGCGCTTCCTCGTCTCGCTCACCACCCGCCTCTGGCCATGGAGCTTCAAATGACGGCCCCGCTCCGCTCCCGACCGCTCGCCGGCGCCGCCGCCCTCGGCGCCCTGCTCCTCCCGGAAGCCGCGTCGGCCCAGGCCTTCGACGGCACTCCGATCACCGTCCACGGCACCATCTCCAGGTTCATGGAGCCCGGCAAGGAGACGATCCTCGTCGAAACGCCGTCCGCGGTCGTCAACTGGATCCCGAATTCCAACGCCGACACGACTCCGTTCGACTTCCTTCCCGCCGGCAACGTGGCGACCTTCCAGAACGGCGCCTCCAACGAAGATTTCATGATCCTCAACCGGATCCTGCCGGACAACAACCGGCCGATGGCGTTCAACGGCACGGTGCTCAGCCAGCTGGTGAGCAATTCCGGCACGGTGCCGGGCGGCACGGTCGTCTTCTACACTCCCGGCGGCATCCTGATCGGCGGCACGGCGGTGTTCGACGTCGGCAATCTGCTGCTGACGACGATCGACCCGGTGGTCGATCAGAACGGCGATTTCTTCGTCGGCAACACCTATCGGCTGAGCAGCGCCGGGATCGGCAATTCCTTCGTCCGGATCCAGCCGGGGGCCCGGATCGATGCGCTGTCGGCCGGAAGCTATTTCGCCGCCGCCGCGCCGGTCATCCAGCAGGGCGGATCGGTCCGGGTCAACGGCTCGGTCGCCTACGTGGCCGCGGAGGCCGTCAACCTGACGATCGACAGCGGCCTGTTCGACATCCAGGTTCAGGTCGGAAGCAGCGGCGCCGCCGCGACGATCGACCATCGCGGCTCGACCGGCGGCCCCGCCAGCGAGGGCGCGGGCGACAATCACAATATCTACATGGTCGCCGTTCCCAAGAACGACGCCATCTCTCTGCTTCTGCGCGGGAGCGCCGGCTACGACGTGGCGGCCGGGGCGGTCGAGGAGAATGGCGCGATCGTCCTCTCGGCCGGCTACAATGTGAACCAGGTCGCGAGCCAGGCGATGCCGGCCGGCGCCGGCGCCGCGAGCATCGACATCCGCCAGGCGAACATCACCTCAGATCTGACCGGCCTCGCCACGACCGCCGCCGCCGGCACCGCCTTCGGGGGCGAGGCCCTGAACTTCGCCGGGGACGTCACCCTGGTCGCTCCCAACGCCGGTCTCGGCTCGGAAGGCGGGATGCTCAGGGTCGGCGGCAACGCCGTCGTCACCACCGGCCGCGCCGGCGATTTCAACTTCAACGCGGCGACGGGCGGCCAGGCCATTCTGTTCGCCCGCGGCGGCGGCACCGTCCAGATCGCCGGCTCCGCGCGCGTGAGCGCGAGCAGCCTTTCGCCGCCCGGCGAGAATGCGACCGGGGGCGATTCCACCGCCGTCGCCAATAACGGCACCATCCTCATCGGCGGCGCTCTGCTGGTCGAGGCGGATGCGGAAGCCGGCTCCGAGGGCCTCGTGGATCCGGGCGGAGCGATCGGCGGCAACGCCCGCCTGGCCACCCTCAACGGCGGCCGGCTGCGGGTGGCGGGTGCGGCCCTGGTCACCTCGTCGGCGACCGGAGCGGCCGGGTTCGGGATCGGCGATGCCACTCCCGGCGCCGCCCAGGGCGGCTTCGCCGCGGTCGCCGCCCTGGGCGGCGAGATGGAGCTCGGCTCGCTCACCGTCCGCGCCTCCGGGCAGGGCGGCCCGGCCTTCGCCGGGACTCCCGGCGCCGGCCTCGGCGGCGATGCGCGACTGCAGGCGGGCGGCCGGGTCACCGTCGCCGGCGCGACCCGGATCGAGGCGAACGGCGCCGGCGGCACCGGCGCCGGCGAGACTCCCGATCTGCCCAATGTGTCCGGCGGGGCCGGCATCGCCGGCGCCGCGCTCGTCCATGTCGAAGGCGGCGCCGTCCAGCTCGACACTCTGGAAGCGACGGCGATCGGCACCGGCGGAGCGGCGGCCGGCACCGGCACGAGCGGCGGCAACGCCACCGGCGGCCTGGCCGAGGTCAGACTTCTCGGCGGCAGCCTCGCCGCCCGCGAGTCCACGCTCCGCGCCTTCGGCACCGCCGGCGCCGGTCCCAACGCCACGGTCACGGGCGGCAACGTCGTCGCGATCGGCCCGGCCGCGAGCATCACCGGCAACCGGCTCACCGCCCAGGCGGGAGTGGACGCCACGCTCGGCGGCATACGGATGGCCGAGCGCGTCGACGTCACCGCTCAGCGGCGGATCGCCGTCACCGGGCCGGTCGGGGCGCAGACCGTCTCTCTCGCCTCCCGTGACATCGACATAGCGGGGACCGGCTCGGTAGGCGGCGCCGGCACCGGCCGCGCCGACTTCCGGGTCCTGCCCACAGGCACCGCGACCGTGGTCGGCGGCACCGCCGCCGGACCCGGCTACACGCTCGACCGCGAGGAGATGGGGAGAGTGACCGCCGCCCGGATCAGCGTCAGCGTGCCGGCCGCGGAGGTCTCGATCGGCCCGCCTCCCGAGGTGCTCGTCGACAGCCTGACCCTGGCGGCGAACCTCCAGCCCGACTCGTTCCGCTTCGAAATCCTCACCCCGGGCACGATCCGGGTCGTCGGCGACGTGTTGATGAGCGGCGCCGGCGCTTCGGACAGCCTCGAATTCACCGCCGGCCAGCGCTTCGAGGTGATCACGCCCGCCGGAAGCCTGCGGGCGCGCGATCCGGCCGGAAACCCCTCCGGGTCGCTGGTCGTGGCTTCGCGCAACATCGTCGTCGCCGATTCCGCCCTGGCCGCGCGGCTCGCCGACGATCCCAACTTCGCCGGCCGCGACCTGGCGCTCCTCCTCAACCCCGCGCCGGCCGCTCCGCGCGGCTATGTCGAGGCCGGCGGGGTTCACTTCATCGTCAACCAGCCGCAGGGAGTCGGCCCGCCCGGGACCTTGTTCGTCCAGAATACGGGCGCCCATTTCGCCGATCTGGCCGGGGTCACCGTCGGCGCCGGCGGCCTTAAAATCTCGCCGGTCGGATTGGCGACGGTGCGGGGCTTCGGCCGGCGGCTCAACGCCGACGGCAGCTTCACCGCCGGCGACTCCTTCTTCACCCTCGCCGTCTTCGACCGGATCTCGGGCGGCTTCACCGACGATTCCGAACTCAACCTGTGCAACATCAACAGCGGCCAGTGCCCCGGCCGGCTGCCGCCCGCCGCCCGCCCGGCGCTGACCAGGATCGTGCTCGGGCCGTTGCTCCCGCCCCAGGCCGAGCCGCGCGGCGACGTCATCGACGCCGCCGCCCTCTCGGATATCCCGCTGATCGACGAGCCCGTGACCAGCGGCGGCGATTCCAGCCTGTGGGACGAGGACGAGGAGGAGGACGAATGAGATTCCTCGCTCCAGGAATCGCGGTCATGGCGGCGGCGGCGGCGGCGCCGGCGGCGGAGCCGGGGATCAGCCTCCGGGACAGCTTCCGCCTGGGCTCCGGCGGAAGCGTCGTCTGCTCGGCCATATTCTCGTCGCGCGACCCGGCGCTGAAGGACATGTTCGACCGCTCCTATGCCATAATCTGCCGGGATGCCGCGGCGCCGGTGGGCCGGCTCCACGCGCTGAGGACGAGGGGGGAGGATCCGGCCGAACGGTTGGCCCTGCAGCGCAAGGGCAAGGCCGACTGCCTGCCCGCCGCGCCCATCGACCTCGACGGCATGCGTCGGGTGTCGGTGCTGAGCTGCACGCTCGACAACGGCCTCGCCCACCGGGTGTACAGCTGGCGTCGCGCCAATGTGCTGTACGTCGCCGAGGGCCTGGCCGGCTATGACAGCGCGCTTCGCCTCGGCCTTCGAACGCTGGTCGCGGACCGGCCGGTGCCGGGCAATGTCGAGGTGGCGGTGACCGAAGCCGGCGATCCGGCCGCCTTCGCCCGCGCCCAGGCGGAGGCGCTCGATCCCGCCCGCGCCCGCGACGAGGCCTATCGCCGCAACAATGCCGGCGCCTATGCCGACGCCGCCGAATTTTTCGAGGTCCTGACCGCCGCCGAGACACGGGGAGCGGGACGGGCGGAGGCGCTCGTCAACGCCGCCGTCCAGCAGTCCAACCTCGGCTATTTCGGCGAGGCGGACGCTCTGTTCGCGAGGGCCGTGGAAGCGGGCGCGGGCGACATCGTCGTCGCCCGGATGCTTCGCAACTATCGCGCCATCGACCTGCTCAACCGCGGCAGCGCCGCCGACGCCCTGGCCGAGCTCGACAAGCCGCTTCCTCCTTCCGCCGCTTTGCCCTCACCCGATCCCGCGACCGCGATCGATGCGCGCACTGCCCTTCGGATCAACGCGGAAGCGCCGGCGCTTCGCCAGCTCGGCGGCGCGGGAGGGGCGTTGCTGCCGGAGGAAAGGGCGCAGATCCTCGACGCCCAGGCGCAGCATCTGCGCGGGGTCCTGCTTCGGCTGGCCGGGGCGCCCGAGCCGGCTTCGGCGGCGCTCCAGCGGGCGCTGGCGCAGCTGGACGCTGTCCGCGACGGCCGGGTCACCTCCACCCTCTGGCTGCGGGCGCAGATTTACGGCGAGCTGGCCGCGCTCGCCGAGGCGCGCGGCGATTCCGGCGAGTCAGAACGGCAGCATCGGGCCGCCATTGCGCTCCTCGAAGCGGAGCATCCAGGCTCGGCGGCTTTGCTCAGCGCCGAGACCCGGCTTGCGGCCTATCACGCCCGCGGCGGCCGAACGGCCGAGGCGCGCGCCCTCTACAAAAGGATCGTCGACTCCAATGCGCGGGGCGGCAGCCCGTCGCCAACCCTGCACCGGACGCTTGCACCCTATTTCGCGCTGCTCGAGCGGCAGGGCAGCGACCCGGCGGCGGCGGCGGAGATGTTCAAGGCTGCCCAGCTCCTCGTCAGGCCGGGCGTCGCCCAGACCCAGGCGGTGCTTGCGCGCGAGCTTTCGGGGGGCAGCGACGAGGCTTCGCGGCTGTTCCGGCAGTCGGTCAACCTGGGGCGCTCCATTGAAAGGACCCGGGTCGAGATCGCCCGGCTCGCCGCTTCGGCGGCGCCCGACGCCGCTCGCCTCGACGGGCTGCGCGGGGAGCTCGGTCGGCTCGAGCAGGAGCAGGTCGCGGCGCAGGCCCGGCTCGCGGACTTTCCCCGCTACCGCGTCATCTCGGGCGGATTGATGGAGCTGGCCGAGCTTCAGCGGGCGCTCCGGCCGGGCGAGGCCTATTACAAGATGATCGTCGCGGGCGACGACGCCTATGCGGTGCTGGCGACTCCGGCGGCCGCCCGCGCCTGGAAGATCGCGGCGACCCCGGCGGAGCTGGAGCGGGAGGTCGACTCGATCCGGGCGACGGTCGCGGTCGAGGAGAACGGCCGGATCCTGACCTATCCGTTCGACGTCGAGCTCGCCTTCAGGCTCTACGGCCAGCTGTTCGGGCCGGGCGCGGAGGCGATGGCCGCGGTCACCCACCTCATCTTCGAGCCGGACGGGGCGATGCTCCGGCTTCCGCCCAACCTGCTGGTGACGGAGCGGGCCGGAGTCGATGCCTATCTCGCCGGCGCGCGGAGCGGCGGCGACGACGGCTTCGACTTCACCGCGGTGCGCTGGCTCGGCCGCGATCGCGACATCAGCACCGCCGTCTCCGCCCGGGCCTTTCGCGACGTCCGGCGGGCCGCCGCCTCGCGGGCTCCGAAAGACTATCTCGGCTTCGGCGAGAATGCGCCTCCGCAAGCGGCGGCGCTGGAGCGGGCGGCGGTGAGCGGCCTGCTCGGCGAGGCGCCCGGCTGCGTCTGGCCGCTCGGACAGTGGGCGAAGCCGATCTCCGCGGCCGAGCTTCGCGCCGCGCGCAAGGCGATCGGGGCGAGCGGCGCCGAAATCGTCACCGGCGCGGCGTTCAGCGACGGTGCGATCAAGGCGCGTGGCGATCTTTGGCGATTCCGCATCCTCCATTTCGCCACCCACGGCCTGGTCACGGCGCCGCGCCCCGAATGTCCGGCCCGCCCGGCCCTGATGACCTCCTTTGCGGGGCACGATTCCGACGGTTTGCTCAGCTTCGCCGAAATCTACGACCTGCGCCTCGACGCCGATCTCGTCATCCTCTCCGCCTGCGACACCGCCGGCAAGGCCAGCCTCGCCGCCAGCCGCGAAGCGGGGCTCCGGGCCGGCGGCGAGTTCGCTCTCGACGGGCTGGTCCGCGCCTTCGTCGGCGCCGGCGGCCGCTCCGTCATCGCCAGCCACTGGCCGGTGCCGGACGATTACGACGCCACCAACCGGCTCGTCTCCGGCCTGTTCGAAGCCGCGCCGGGCACTTCGACCGCGACCGCGCTCCGCCGCGCCCAGGGCCGGCTGATGGCCTCGCCCGACACCTCCCATCCTTATTACTGGGCGGGCTTCGCGATCATCGGCGACGGCGCCGCGCCGGTGCTTCCGGGAAGCTAGGCCCGCGACCGTGATGGGCGAGGCGGCCGGAAAATCAATCAAGACGTGGCCGTCAGGTCACACGATGCCTCCCTTACGCCTCCGGAACAAATGCAAGCTTTTCCAGTTGAACGTTTTTCGGCGTAAGAGACCGGGTTGAACCTCGGGAGCGGCGGGCATTTGAAGAAGGCCGGTATTTTGATGGCAGCGGTCGCGGCCGGCGCCCTGGCGCCGGGCACGGCCACGCCGGCATTCGCCCAGAACGATTCGCCGCGGGTGCCGGCCCCCGACGAGCCCATCGTCCCCGACAGCCAGTTCGAGAGGGAGCTTCCGCCGCTCGACCCGGAGCTCGGCAAGCCGCTCGAGCCGATGGAGGATTTCGCCGGGCCGCCGCCGGCCACCACTCCGGAGGGCGAGCTGATCCCCGACGCGGCGGTGCCCGACCCGGAGCTGGAGCGGCCGCTGACTCCGATCGGGCAGTTCGACGTCACCACGCCGCCGCCGCCGCAAGGCGACGCCGGCGAGGACGAGGGGAAGGTCGAACCGGTCCGCTACACGCTCGTCGTCGAGGGCCTCGAGGAGATCGACCTCGAGGACCGCTTCCGCGAGCTTTCGGCCCTCGAGGATGCCGACGGCGAGGCCACCAACGGCGCCCAGATCTCGGCCCGCGCCAAGGAGGACGAGCTGCTCGCCGTCCGGCTGCTCCGCTCCGAGGGCTATTACGACGCCACCGCCCTGTCCTCGATCGAGCAGCTTCCCGAAGCCGGGCAGATGCGGGTGGTGGTGAGCGTGGTGCCCGGGCCGCGCTACCTGTTCGGCAACATCACGATCGACGGGCCGCAGACCGAGCCGCCGAACCTCGCCCGCGAGGCCCTGCCGCTCAAGACCGAGGATCCGATCGTCGCCCTCAACGTCGAGGCGGCCGAGGCCAATGTCCGGCTTCGCCTTCCGCAGCAGGGCTATCCGTTCGCCGAGGTCGGGCTTCGCGACATCCTGCTCGATCCGGAGACGAGGCACGGCGACTACACCTTGCCGGTCGACCCCGGCAACCGCTCGCGCTTCGCCGGCTTCACGACCGAGGGCGACCTCGCCTTCGGGGCCAAGCATGTCGGAGTGCTCTCCCGCTTCAGGCGCGGCGACCTCTACGACAGCCGCAAGGTCGACGATCTGCGCGAGGCGATGATCGCCACCAACCTGTTCACCACCGTCTCCGCCGAACCGGTCGCCACCGGCGAGAAGGCGGAGGACGGCACCGAATATGTCAACATCCTCGTCCGCCAGGATGCCGGGCCGGCGCGGTCGCTGGCCGGCACTGCCGGCTATTCGACCGGCGAGGGCTTCCGGGCGGAGGCGACCTGGGAGCATCGCAACCTGTTCCCGCCGGAGGGCGGGCTGATGGTCAACGCCATCGCCGGCACCCAGGAACAGCTGCTTCGGGTCCGCCTGCGCCGCAACAACTGGAAGAAGAGGGACCGAAGCATCTTCGTCCAGGCCGAGGCGGGCCGCCGCGATCTGCCCGCCTTCAAGGGCTACACCGTCAGGCTGAACGGTCAGGTCGCGCGGGAGTCGACGCCGATCTGGCACAAGGTGTGGACCTATGCCGTGGGCGCCGAGCTGATCGCCACCAACGAGGCCCAGACCGGCTTCCCGCCGCTCTCGATCAGCGACGCCTTCTTCCTCGCGGGCGTCAGCGGCCAAGTCGGCTATGACCGCTCCAACAGCCTGCTCGATCCGACCAAGGGCTTCCGACTCAAGGCGTTCGTCAACCCCGAGACCTCGCTTCGCGAGCCGGGCCAGCCCTACATACGCAACATCCTCGACGGCAGCGTCTATTATCCGGCGAAGGAAAATATCGTCATCGCCGGCCGGGCGCGGGTGGGCTCGATCTACGGCGCCGAGCTGGCGGAGCTGGCGCCGTCGCGGCGGCTCTATGCCGGCGGCGGCGGCTCGGTCCGCGGCTTCGGCTTCCAGGAGCTGGGACCGAAGATCGAAGTGCCGAACCCCGATTTCGATCCCGACGATCCGGACGAAAAGGACGATCCGACCAAGCTCATCCCGACCGGCGGGCGAAGCATGGTCGAGTTCGCTCTCGAGGCCCGCTACCGCTTCGCCAATTACGGCGTCGTCGGCTTCGTCGACGCCGGCCAGGTCTATGAGAGCCAGACCCCGCGGCTGAACGACATGCGCTTCGGGGTCGGAGTGGGCGGGCGGCTCTACACCAATTTCGGGCCGCTCCGCGCCGACATCGCGGTGCCGCTCGGCCGCCGCCGGGGCGAATCGAAATTCGCCGTCTACGTCTCGATCGGGCAGGCTTTCTGATGGCGACCGCGGCCGAGCCCGCACCCCCTGTGCACCGCGGCCGCCAGCGCGCCCGCGCCGCCGCCAAATGGACCGGCATCGGGCTCATCGCCATCGTCGTCGCCATCCTGCTCTTCTTCGTTTGGCTGAACTCGTCGCTGGGCCACCGCTACGTGGTGAAGCAGATCAACCAGCTGGAGATGGCGTCCGGCCTCGACATCGACGTCGGCCGGATCGAAGGCTCGCTGTTCGGCGAGCTCACGCTCTACAATCTCCAGCTCAAGGACCCGAAGGGACGGTTCTTCGTCGCCCCCGAAGCGACCCTGGACTGGCGTCCGCTCTCCTATTTCCGCAATCACATCGACATCAAGCGGCTCGAAATCCCGCAGGCGCGCCTCTACCGACTGCCCGAGCTCAAGCCCGGCGACCCCAACGCGCCGCTTCTCCCCGACATCAACGTCGACATCGGCCAGATCAAGGTCGACCGGATGCTTGTCGACCCCGCGGTGACGGGCTACCGCCATCTGCTCAGCCTCGCCGGCAGCGCCCGGATCGACGACGGCCGCGCCCAGCTCGCGCTCGACGCCAGCGCCATCCCGGGCGGGGCCGACCTGCCCGGCGGGGACAAGCTCGCGCTTCGCATCGACGCCGTGCCCGAGGCGAACCGGCTGGCGATGGGGATCAGGGTCGAGGCGCCGGCGAACGGCTTCGTCTCCAAGCTGACCGGAATCCGCCAGCCGCTGGTGGCGACCGTCGGCGGCAACGGCACCTGGGCGAACTGGCGCGGCCGGGCGAGGGCGATGCTCGGCGGCAGGCAATTCGCCAATCTCGCCGTCGGCGCCAGGGACGGCACCTTCACCGTCACCGGGCCGATGAACCCGGGCCTGCTGATGGCGGCGGGCGTCCCCAAGAACCTGCTCTCGCCGCAGGTCCAGGTGAACCTCACGACCAAGCTCGACCAGCGCCGCGCCGACACAAGGCTGATCCTGAACTCGGCGGCCATCGGCATCGTCGCTGACGGCGTGCTGGACCTCGGCCGAAGCCAGTTCCAGGATTTCAAGGTCGCCGCCCGGCTTTCGCGGCCGGAGGTGATCGGCCCGAACATCGACGGCACCGACCTGAGAGTCGCCATGGTGCTGAACGGCGCCTTCAAGACTCCCTTCGTCGCCTACGACCTGCGCGCACGCACGCTCAGCTTCAACGAGACGACGATCGAACTGCTCCAGGCGCGCGGCCGCGCCAAGGTCGACGCCGACCGGATCAGCATCCCCATACAGGCGCGCGCCCGCCGGATCAGCGGCCTCGATCCCTCGCTCGGCAGCCTGCTCACCAATGTCGGGCTGAACGGTACGATCAACATCAGCGGCACTCGGCTGGTCTCGGACAACCTCAAGATCCGGTCCGACCGGCTGAACGCCACGGTCGTGCTCGCCGCCGATCTAGCCAAGGGCCAGTATCGCGCCGGCATCCAGGGCACGGTGAACAATTACCATATGGAGGGGATCGGCCTGCTCGATCTCACCACCGACATGGACGTGTTCTCCGCCGCCAACGGCTTCGGCCTGAAGGGCCGGGTGGCGGTCAGGACCCGGCGGATCGACAATGCGACCGCCGCCGGAATCCTCGAAGGCAATGCCACCGCCGCGGCGAACGTGGTGATGACTCCGGCCGGAGTGATCACGCTCGACAATGTCCGGCTGAGCTCTCCCGGGCTTCGAATCACCTCGGGCGGCGGCACGATCTGGCCGGACGGGCGGATCAACATCCGCGCCGCCGGAGTCTCTCGCGCCTACGGCGCCCTGGCGGTGGTGGTGACCGGCACGGCGACCCGGCCGCAGATCCAGCTCAGGGCGGCCAGCCCCGGCTTCGGCATCGGGCTTCGCGACGTCACCGCGACGGTGCGCGCCGTCGCCGGCGGCTATGCGATCAGCGCCCGGGGCCAGTCGGCCTACGGGCCGTTCGAGGCGGACGCCACCATCCTCTCCGGGCGAGGCCCGCTGACCATCGACATCCGCCGGCTGCTCTTCGCCGGAATGACCTTCAGCGGCCGCGTCGCCCAGACTCCCGCGGGGCCGTTCGCCGGCACCCTGGCGATGACCGGCGAGGGGCTGCAGGGGACGATCCGGCTCGCCGCCATGGGCCGCTATCAGCGCGCCGACATCAACGCGACGGCCAACGGCGCCCGGATACCGGGCGAGACTCCGATCCTGATCCAGCGCGGGGTCATCCAGGCGAGCGTGATCCTCTACCCCGACGCCCCGCATATCGTCGGCGACGCCCAGCTCGCCGGAGTGCGCGCCAGCAATTTCTTCCTCGCCAGGGCGCGGGCCAAGGTCGACTATCGCGGCGGCAACGGTCTCGCCCAGGTCTTCGCCGAGGGAACGAGCGGGATGCCGTTCCGGGTGGCGGTGAACGCGGCCCTGTCGCCGAACCTGATCCGCGCCGCGGCTCAGGGGCAGGTGAGGAACATCCCCTTCCGTCTCGCCCGGCCGGCCCAGATCGCGAAGGTCGCCGGCGGCTGGCAGCTCGCTCCGACCGAGCTCGTCCTGCCGCAGGGCAACGTCCAGCTCGCGGGCCGCTGGGGCAACGGCATGGTGATCCAGTCGCGGCTGCGCGACTTCGACATCTCGATCCTCAATCTCTTCTCGCCCGGCCTCGGCCTCGGCGGCCGAGCCACCGGAAGCATCGACTTCGCCCAGATCGGCGGCGACACCTTCCCGCGCGCCGACGCCCGGCTCGCCATCGCCGGCTTCACCCGCACCGGAATCGCCGTCCGCTCCCCACCGGTGGACCTGGCGCTGGCCGGGCAGCTGCGGCCCGAGGGCGGCAGCCTCGCCGCGGTGATTCGCCGCGCCGGCAACGTCATCGGCCGGGCGCAGATGAGGCTGCAGCCGGTCGGCCCGGGGGCAGGCGGCTGGACGACCCGGCTGCTCGCGGCGCCGCTGGCCGGGGGCATACGCTATAACGGCCCGGCCGAGGTCTTGTGGTCGCTGACCGGCGTCTCCGGCATGCAGCTGTCCGGGCCCATCGGAGTCGCCGCCGATTTCTCAGGGCGAGTGCAGAGCCCGCAGCTCGCCGGGATCATCCGCGCCAACAACCTGACCTTCGTCCATGAAACCTACGGCACGAGGATCAGCCAGCTCGCCCTGCAGGGCCGCTTCACCAGCTCCGAGCTGCAGATCACCCAGCTTTCGGGCCGCGCCGGCACCGGCACGATCAGCGGCACCGGCACCGTCGGCTTCGCCTCGGCGGCGGGCTATCCGATGGACATCCGCCTCAAGCTCAACGAGGCGCAGCTCGCCCGAAGCGACAATATCGGGGCGACCCTGACCGGGGACCTCGCCGTTACCAACAGCCGCGCCAGCGGAGCTTTGATCTCGGGAGACCTGAGCTTGCCGGAGGTGCGCTACCAGATCATCCGCCAGGGGGCCGCCCAGGTGGTCGAACTGGCCGGAGTGCGCCGCAAGGGCGAGCCGCTGCCGAGCGTCCGCGACGCCACCACTCAGCAGGCCGAGAATACCGCCCCGAGCCTCTGGAAGCTGGACCTTCGCCTGCGCGCCGACAACCGGCTGTTCATCGCCGGCATGGGCCTGGAATCCGAATGGAGCGCCGATCTGCGCGTCCAGGGCACGACCGCCACGCCGTCGATCCTCGGCGAGGCGGACCTGATCCGCGGCACCTACAGCTTCTCGGGCCAGCGCTTCGACGTCACTCGCGGCCATATCGCCTTCACCGGCGCCAGGCCGCCCAACCCGCGCATCGACATCGTCGCCAGCGCCGACATCAAGGACGTGACCGTCAACATCAACGTCTCGGGCAGCGCCAACAATCCGCAGATCGCCTTCACCTCGTCGCCGGCGCTGCCGCAGGACGAGATCATGGCGCGGATCCTGTTCGGCGGGTCGGTGACCGAGATTTCGGCGCTTCAGGCGGTCCAGCTCGCCACCTCGCTGAACAGCCTGCGCGGCGGCGGCGGCGGCCTCAATCCGCTCGGCAAGCTGCGCTCCTCGACCGGGCTCGACCGCCTGCGCATCCTCGGCGCCGACGACACGACCGGCCGCGGCACCGCAGTCGCCGCCGGCTTCTACGTCTCCGACGACATCTATCTGGAGATCATCACCGACGCCCGCGGCTTCACCGCCACCCAGATCGAGATCGCCCTGTCGAGGGCGCTGAGCATCCTCTCGCAGGTCGGAACGTCGGGCGGCGGCAATAACGTCAACGTGAGGTACCGGAAGCAATATTGACGAAGGCCCTCCCCGCGCGAAGCGCGGGAGTGGGACCATGCGAAGCAGGGTCGAGGGTAATCGCCGAGGCCTCGCGAGCTACCCCTCCACCACCCTTCGGGTGGTCCCCTCCCCATCTGCGATGCGGAGGATTTGGCTACCCGATCCTCGTCAGCCTGGCCGCAAGCGGGGCAAGCGAGGGGAACCATCCCAGCAGGCCCATCATCGCGTTGCGCGCCAGCGGGTTCTCGGCCGAGCGGCGGAGCACCTCGGCCAGCCCCACAGGCTGCCGAGCCCGGCGGGACCAGTCCCGCTGGAACTCCGCCGCCGGCCGGCGGGCGGCGATGGCCCGGGCGGCGGCGATTCCACTCTCCAGCGCGATGGCGATTCCGTCTCCGGCCAGCGAGGCGATGACGGCGGCCTGGTCGCCCACCCGGTAGACGCCGTCCGCGGTCCCGGCGGCGCGCCATCCATAAGGGACGCCCGACACGGCGCTCCAGCCCGAAGCCTCGCCATCCGCCAGCCGGGCGGCGAATGCCGGAAGCTCGCCGGCGAGCCGGGCCAGCAGGGGCTCGACTCCGCCAGCCTCCTTCAGCCGGTCGCGGGAGGCGGACAGGCAGAGATTGGCGCTGCCGTCCTCCTGGAGCAGAAGGCCCGCATAGCCGCCGTCATAGAGGTGGAGCTCGATCACCCCCTCCACGGCGTCCGCCAGCGCCCGGCCGGGCCTCAGCGAGGTCCTGAGCCCGAGCGGCCGGGTCGACATATCGACGGGGCGGGCGGCGCCGCGAAGCTCGTGCTTGCCGGTGGCGAGGACCAGCGCGTCGCCCGCCAGCCCCTCCTCGTCGTCGAGGCGGAGGCTGCGTTGCGCCAGGTCGGCGGCGCGCACCGTCCGGCCGCGGCGGATCCGGGTCCCGGCCCGCCGCGCCGCCTCGATCAGGGCTTCGTCAAGCGTCCTTCGGGAGAGGCCGGCGGCGAGCCGGGGCAGCGGCATCTCGACCTGCCTCTCGGCGGAGATCAGTCGAAGCCGGCGGATCGGACGAGCGCGGAGCGCCGCCGGCTCCAGCCCGAGCCGTTCCAGCGCCGCAAGCGCGTCCCAGCCGAGGAAGCCGCCGCACACGACGTCGTGGGGCCCGCCGGTCCTCTCGATCAGCTCCGCCTCGACTCCGGCGCCGGCGAGCGCGATCGCCGCCGCCGAGCCGGCCGGCCCGCCGCCGACGATCAGCGCAGCCGTTCGACGCACAGCCGGAAGGGGAAGTAGCGGCGCACCGCCGCGCCGCCGGCCACTCCGGCCTCGGCGAGGATCGAGCGCCAGTCGGCGGGCCGGAAGGACCGGGCGATCGACAGCTGCCCGTCCTCGCGAACGATGCGGTGGACTCGCAGCAGCGTCGCGAGCAGCGGAAAGCCATAATAGGCGAAGGCGTGCCGGTGCAGATCGTTTACGAACCACCCCCGGTCCGTGCTCCCCTCCATCCAGCGCAGGAAGTCGCGCAGCTGGCCGTCGGTCATGTGGTGCGCGACGAGGCTGCTGACGACGAGGTCGAACCGTCCGAGGCCGCGATAGTCGCCGGTCCGGTAGCGGATCGGCATGTCGTCCGGGGTCATCGCCCGGGCCACGCTCTCGCTCTTCGGGTTGAGATCGACGCCGGTGAGCCGGGCCTCGAGGCCGCGCCGCCGAGCCCATTTCGCGATCACCCGGAGCATTCCGCCTTCGCCGGAGCCGACATCGAGCAGGCTGAAGCCGGCGCGCCCCCGGGTCGCCCGGGCGAGGAAGGCGAGGGTTGGGCGCGCGGCGAAGGTCCAGGCATTGACCCGGCCGAGCCCTTTCAGCACCTCGTCATAGACTAAGGGGTCGAGCGACGGGTGGTCCATCTGCTCTTCGTCGCGGACCCGCTGCTTCAGCGGCCTCACGCCGCCCGCTCGAAATGAAAGCCCTCCGCCGCAAGTCCCGGGCCGAAGGCGAGCGCGATTCCGCGCCGCCGCTCCGGATCGGCGAGCAGCCGCTCGAGCACGAAGGGCAAGGTGGACGAGGACATGTTGCCGTAGCGGGCGAGCACCTCGCGCGACTCGCTCAGCGCCTCGGGCGGAAGGTCCAGCCCATGCTCGACCGAGTCGAGCACGGAGCGGCCGCCGGCATGGACCGCCCAGGAGTCGAACGCGTCCGGCGTCTCGTTGCCGAGCATCGCCTCGCGAACGCCGGTGTCGCGCAGCGCTTCCCCGATCCGGCCCGGCACCTCGCCGGACAGGTCCATGACGAAGCCGTGATCGCCGACCCGCCAGCGGATGAGGTCCCTCGATTCCGGAAGGGTGGCCGCGAACGGGCGCGAGAGGGCGAAGCCGCTCGGCTCGGCCGTCACCAGCGACGCCGTGGCGCCGTCGCCGAACTGAAGGGCGGCGAGCAGCCGCTCGACATCCTCCTCATATTGGAGATGCAGGCTGGACAATTCGACCGTCACCACCAGCACCCGCGCCTCGGGCTCGGAGCGGACGATGTGATGGGCGAGCCGAAGCGACGAAACCGCCGCATAGCAGCCCATGAAGCCGACCAGGGTGCGCTCGACATGGCCGCCGAGGCCGAGCTCGGCGGCGATGATCTGGTCGATGCCCGGAGCGACGAAGCCGGTGCAGCTGGCGACGATCAGGTGGGTGATGCCGCCGGGCGAGACCGTCCCGTTGAGCTTCCCGATCGCTTCCAGCGCGAGCCGGGGCGCAGCCTGGCCATAGATGTCCATGCGCGCGCCGGTGGTGGGGAGCGGCCCGTGGTAGAAGCCGCCGGGATCGACGGGCGAGTCGCCGTAGGGCGCCGGCGGCAGCACCGACCAGCGATGCTCGATCCCCGAGCGGGCCGCCATCCGGGCGAACAGCGCCCGCGCCCGCGGCTCGCGCAGCCGCCCTTCAGCCCAGCGGATGAAGGCGCCGTGGACGTCATGCTTCGGAACGGCGGTGCCGACCGCGTTGAGATGGGCCTGGCTCGTACGACTTCCTTGCGAAAGAGTGCGGAATTGCAACCCAGATCAGATGAATGAAGGCCGAGGAAGTTCCCGTCGGGCGACCCGGTACCGCCTAAGGCAGTAATGGTGCCCAGGGGCGGAATCGAACCACCGACACCGTGATTTTCAGTCACGTGCTCTACCAACTGAGCTACCTGGGCGTTCCGGCGGAGCCGAAGACGAGCGCCTATAGAGGGGCTCAGCGCTCGCTGTCCAGCCCGCCATCCTCGTTTTCGAGCGCCAGCGGTCCCGGCACCCGATAGGAATCGCCGAGCCAGTTGAGCAGGTCGCGGTCGCGGCAGCCGCGGCCGCAGAAGGGCTTGTGCCCGGCGCTGGCGGGCTTGCCGCAGAGGGGGCAGCCCTTACCGCGGCTTCTAGGAGGGACGGACATGGACACGGCTCCGCCATGTGGTGAAGCGGGGCTCCTCCCGCAACCCGACCGCGCCGCCGATTCGGCGCGCCAGTGCCTCCAGCCACTCCGGGTTCGAGCGGAGCCGGGCGATCACCGGCGGCGACGCGGCCAGCTCGCAGGCGCCGATGCCGCGCTCCGCCGTTCGAAGCAGGTCGCGGGCGGCGGCGCCGACCTCGTCCCACTGGATGAGCTCCGGAAGCGAGCGCCGCTCGCGCCGCCGGACCACCTGCAGGAAGCCGAAGCCGTTGACCGCCGTCCGTTCGAACGGCTGCGGAAGCACGGCGTCGAGCGCCGCGGCGGCGCGCAGCCGCTCCTCGCGCGAGGCGAGGGTGGGCAGGTCGATCCCGATCGATCCGCCGATGTCGAGGCGCCGGATCGCCAGCGCCGCCGCCTCCGCTCCGGCCAGCGCCAACTCGAAGGGCGGAAGGAAGCCGTCGACGTCGAACAGCGTCATGGCCGGGGTCAGGCTCATCCGAAGCTCTCCGCCGGGGAAATCGATCGGCGTTCCGAGCGCCTCGTCGATCAGCTCGGACCAGCCGGCCTCTTGGAAGAGGTCGGGGCCATGGGGCCGAAGCGGCGGCGGCGCCCCGATTCGCTCCGCCAGGCTGGGTCCTTCCTTCTCCTCCGCCTCGGTGATCCGGCCCTTGGCGAATTTGGGCTTGCCGGGCTCGGCGATCGGCTCGCGGACGATCTCGACCCGGACCGACTGGCCCTCGGTCAGCATCCTGGGCAGCGGTTCGACCATCACCTCGCCGCGGCCGGTGGCGACGATGCCGCGGCGGCCGGGGATGGCGATGCTGGCGAGGCGGCCGGCCGCGACCGACCCGCGGCGCATCTCGCCGGGAAGCTCGATCGCCGCCACGATTATCTCTCCGTCCTCGACGAGGATGGCGCGGTTCTCGCCGATCCCCTCCTCGTAGAGCCACTCAGCCAAGGGGATAGCCGGCGGCTCGAAGCAGCGCGCGGGTCTCGTAGAGCGGCAGCCCCATCACCCCCGAATGGCTGCCCGAGAGCATCCTGACCAGCGCCTCGGCCCGTCCCTGGATCGCATAGCCGCCGGCCTTGCCCCGCCATTCGCCGGCGGCCAGATAGGAGTCGATCTCTTCGGAGGAGAGCCGCTTGAAGGCGACGACGCTGGTGGAGAGGCGGATCCGGGTGCGGCCCTCGCCGTCGGTCACGGCGACCGCCGAATGGACCCGGTGCCGACGGCCGGAAAGCAGCGCCAGCGCGGCCCGGGCCTCCGCCTCGTCCTCCGTCTTGGGAAGGATGCGCCGGCCGGCGGCGACCACCGTGTCGGCGGCGAGGACGAGGCCATCCGCCTCTCGCACCGCCGCCGCTTTCTCCGCCGCCATCCGGCAGGCGTAACGGTCGGGCAGCTCGGCCTTGCGCGGAGTCTCGTCGATCTCGGCCGGGAGGACGGCGTGGGGGGTGACGCCGAGCCGCGCCAGCAGCTCCAGGCGTCGCGGGGAGGCCGAGGCGAGGATCAGTCGCACGGGGGCGGGCCCCGTCACTTGAAGCGGTAGGTGATCCGACCCTTGGTGAGGTCGTAGGGGGTGAGCTCGACCAGCACCTCGTCGCCGACGAGGACCCGGATGCGGTTCTTGCGCATCTTGCCGGCGGTGTGGCCGAGGATCTCGTGATTATTCTCGAGTTTCACGCGGAACATGGCGTTGGGCAGCAGCTCGACCACCTGCCCGCGCATCTCGAGTAGCTCTTCCTTGGCCATTTACCCTCTTGAACCGGCTCGCAAAACCGCGCCGCCATAACGGCTGAGCGCCGGAAAGGGAAGCTTTGCCCATGCGTCTTTGCTAGGCAGCGCCCCATGTCCCCGCTGTTCACCATCGGCTATGAAGGCAAAACCCAGGCGGAGTTCCTCGACGAGCTCCGGGCCGCCGGCGTCGAGCTGTTGATCGACGTGCGCGCGGTCGCCGCCTCGCGCCGGCCGGGATTTTCCAAGACCGCGCTGGCGAACGGCCTTCGCGAGGCCGGCATCGACTATCTCCACCTGCGCGCGCTCGGAACGCCGGCGGACGGGCGGCAGGCGGCGCGGGCCGGGCGCGTCGCCGACATGCGCGCAATCTATGCCGGCCAGCTCGAAACTCCCGAGGCGGCGCTGGCGATGGAGCAGGCGCTGGCGGAGGCGTCCGCCCGCCCCTCCGCCCTGCTGTGCTACGAGCGCGAGGCGCCGGACTGCCACCGGTCGATGCTGGCGCAGCGGATGGTGGAGCGGGTGCCCTTCGAGGTGCGGGACCTGTAGAGCGGAACTCGTCGCCGGGATGACGGATAGGCGCCTAGCGCGGCCGCCGCTCCAGATGCAGATAGGTGGGGTCGAACTCGGCGACGCGCTGCAGCCGTTCCCAGTCGACAATCGTCACCATGCCGCCGCGGAAGGTGAGCAGATTGTCGTCGCGCAGCTTCTTGAGCATCCGGTTGACGTGGACCGAGGTGAGGCCGGTGACGTCGGCGAGGTCGGCCTGGGTGAGCGGCAGCGCGTATCCCGCCTCGCCGGCCAGGGCGACGATGCGCAGCCGCACGAGCAGCTCGCAGAAGATGTGGGCGATCCGGGCGAGGGCGCTGCGCCGGCCGATGGAGAGGATCTTCTCGCGGTGGATGGCCGCGTCGAGCAGAGTCGAGAACCACAGCATCCGGCCGAGATGGGGGTGGGTCTCGGTGATCCCGCGAAGCGCGTCGTGGGGGACCATCGCCACCCGGACCGGAGTCATCGTGCCGACGTTGTGATCGAGCTGCTTGAGGAGAAAGCCGTGCAGGTCGACGAAATCGCCGGCGACGTGGAGCTCCATGATCTGCCGCTGCCCGTCGGCCAGGTCCTTGTACCGGCAGACGATGCCTTCGACGAGCAACGTGGACGCGCTGAGCGTCGTGCCCGAGCGAACGATCGTGCGCCCGCCCGGATGCTCCCGAATCTCGGCCACCGAGGCGCGCAACATCTCCTCTTCCTCGCGGTCGACCACGTCACGCGCTCGCAGCTTCAGGAGCAGGCCGGCGACCGCGCCGGCGGCGTGAGCCTGGGTGAACTCAGCCTTCATCGCGCACGTCCCTCCGCTCCGCGCCAACGCCGGCCTCGGCCAGCTCCGCGTCGAGGCGGCCGGTCGCCCACAGCCATCCCATCCTGAAGTCCGCCGCGAGCGACCAGAGCGGGTAGGTGAAGGTCGCCGGCCGGTTGCGTTCGACGACGGCGTGGCTGAACCAGGCGAAGCCGTAGCCGGCCAGCGGCAGCAGGGCGAGCAGCCGCCAGTCCCGGGTGGCCAGGGCCGCCACGGCGATGAGAAGAACGAGGCCGGTGCCGGCATAATGAAGCCGGCGGGTCGCCGGCCGCGAATGCTCGCGCAGATAATGCGGCCAGAAGTCGCGGAAGCTTTGGTAGCGGGTCATGCGCGCGGGGCGAGCACGATGCCGGTGATCAGCCTAACCATCGTCGCCTTTCTTTTCGTGCCGCCGCTATAGCACGGAATCGCGCCATGGCAGCACGCTTCCGCCGCCCGCAGGCGCCCGCGGCCCCCGCCGGCGCCTCCGCTCCCCGGTTTTGCCCTGTTCGGTAACCGGCAGGTTCGATCGAGATTTCATGTCTTTTGCAACACCGTTATTAGGCTTTTGTTTCACGAAGTCTTTTAGCGATGGGCGTTGACGTACCGCTAACTTGAGTTAACCTGTGCGTGGGGGCTGAGAGGGGTGGACCCGGCGGGTTCGCGACGACATGGGCTCCGGCCGCACAGCGGATCCCGCGGCTGCAAGGGATCCGGCAGGAGGACGCCCGTGACCCGGACCCCGACCCTCGGCGCGCAGGCTGCGCGCGATCCCTCGCACAAGGCGACGGACATGGCGGCGCTCAGAGCCATCGCCCAGGCGGCGGTGGACGTCGAGCTGTTCACCATCCCGCTCTACATGACGAGCCTCTATTCGATCGAGGGGATGCATGAGATCAACGGTGCGAACAACCAGCTCTATCTCGGCCGGCTTTGGCCGGGCTCGAAGACCAGTGCGGCTCCGAAGACCGCCAACGAGCAGGCCTTCAACATCATCTTCTCGGTGTTCATCCAGGAGATGCTGCACCTCCAGATGGCGGCCAACATGGCGAGCGTGGTGGGCGCCAAACCCAGCTTCACCAGCTCCGCCCTCCAGGACGAGCGTCACGGCTGGACCTGCTATGGCCCGAATCTCAGCGTCATCCCCAACATCATCGACCTCAAGGACACCGCGAACGAGAACGTCCCGGTCAACATCGGCCCGCTCGACTCCGACACGATCCGGCTGTTCCTCGCCATCGAGCAGCCGGAGGAGGATGCGAAGAAGGCGATCAAGCCGGAGAAGGAGAAGGCCTATTTCCCGCAGGCGCCGTTCGACGAGTGGAAGCCCGGCCATCCGCTGCCGATGTTCGGCACGATCGGCTGGATGTATCAATGCTATTACGACTATCTGAGCCTGCGCTACAGCGACGGCTCGACGCTCTGGGACCTGGTCTGGTCGCGGGCGGCGAAGGGCGCCCCGGTCCAGAACGACCTGTTCAACGCGGCTTCGGGCGGCCACCCGATGCGCGAGTTCATGGGCTTCAACACGATCGTCGCCCTCACCTACAAGGACATCGCCTTCGAGCAGATGGTGGCGATGATGGACGCGATCACCGACCAGGGCGAAGGGAGCGAGATCAAGCGGCGGCCCGAGCTGCTTGCCGCGGTGAAGCCGAAATACTGCCCGGACCGCGAGGCGCTCGAATCCGACTATCCGAGCTACGACGCCCACGGCGTGATCGCACCCTCCGCCGATGCCGAGGCGCGCTTCACCAACGATTCGAAGGACCATTACGAGCGCTTCCAGGAGGTGCAGAAGCTGATCGAGGCGGGATCGATCACCACCTGGGCGAACAACCCGAAGGCCGGCCACTGGCAGGCGAGCGACCTCAAGACCGCCGACTATGACAAGAACGTCTATAACGACGTGCTGCCCAGCGCCGACGACATCGCCGGCGCCATGAACCGCCTCGCCGCCGACCCGAACAGCCACACCCTGCTCAGCCAGGCGGCGATCGGCGCGATCGCGGGAGTGACCACGGTGCTCGACGCCTATTGGTCGCCGCCGGCCGGAAGCGTTCTGTTTCCCTACCCGTCCATGGCCGGGTCCGGCGACCGGATGGCGATCGCCTGGGCGGTGACCGGCAGGACGCCCGATCTCGCGATCGGCATCGACCAGCCCGTCCCCGACACGTTGAAGCACGCCTGCCAGGGCCTCGACTTCGAGACCCAGGGCAAGAACGACTGCGCGCAGGTGGCGATCTTCCACAGCTGCAAGGGCTCCAACAATTGCCACGCCCAAGGCGGCTGCGGCTTCGTCCAGGTGACCACCGGCGGCGGCAATTGCAGCGGCAGCGCGCCCAAGAGCGGCGGCTCGGGAGGCGGCGGAGGCGGCAATTGCGGCGGCGGCGGCAATTGCGGCACCGTCCTGTCGACCCGGGCCTTCGGCGGCAATTGCGGCTGGCCCCCGCCCCCGCCGAGCACCTTCTATTCGGCGCCGAGCGACAACAAATGCTCGACCCTGGGCGGCTGCGCGGTGCCGATCTCGGCCTCGCAGCTCTACCCGACGCAGGGCGTGATGCAGATTTTCGACTTCCAGACCGACCCGACGACCAAGGCGATCACCTCGGATCCGATCTGCCGGATGCGCTACAATGTCGGCGAAGCCGTCCACGACGTCGCCTATCGCGCCTTCGCCGAAGTGATGAACTACCGGCAGACGCCGGCCGCTCCGAAGCCGAAGCCGAACGACATCCGGCTCGCCTTCCCGCCCTCGACCTGATGGCGCGGTCCGATCCCGCTCCGGCCTGTCCGCCGAGGCTCGGCCTGCCGAACCTCGGCGACGGGGTCGGCCTTCGCGATCCGCATTTCACCCAGCTGATGCGGACCGACCCGGCGGACTGGGGGGTCGACTGGTTCGAGATACTGAGCGAGAATTTCCTCGACCATCGAGGCTATGCGGCGCACGTGCTCGAGCGGGTGGCGGCGCACCGGCCGGTGGTGATGCACGGCGTTTCGCTGTCGATCGGAAGCACCGATCCGCTCGACGGCGGCTATCTCGACAAGCTCGCCGAGCTGGCCGGGCGGGTGAACCCGGTGTGGATCTCCGACCATCTGTGCTGGACCGGGATCGCCGGGACCAACAGCCACGATCTGCTGCCGATGCCGCTGACCGAGGCGAGCCTCGCCCACGTCACGGCCCGGGTTCGCGAGGTGCAGGACCGGCTGGGCCGGCCGCTGATCCTCGAGAATCCGAGCTCCTACCTGCAGTTCGCCGGAGCGCAGATGCCGGAGTGGGAATATCTCGGGCGGCTCGCCGAGGAGTCGGGCTGCGGGCTTCTGCTCGACGTCAACAACGTCCATGTCAGCGCCTTCAACCACGGCTTCGACGCCGCCCTCTATATCGAGGCGCTGCCGGCGGAGCGGATCGTCCAGGTCCATCTCGCCGGCCCGCGCGATTGCGGCACCCACCTGCTCGACACCCACGACAGCCCCGTCCTCGAGCCGGTCTGGGCGCTCTACGCCCTCGCGATGCGCCGGACGGGCGGAGTCTCGACCCTGCTCGAATGGGACAGCAGCATCCCGCCCTACGAGGAGCTGCTCGCCGAGCTCGCCAAGGCCAGGGCCTGGCGCGAGGCGGAGCCGGCCCGTGCCTGAGGCCCTCGCCGAGCTGCAGCGATGGATGCTCGGAGCCATCCTCGGCGGCGGTGACGCGCCGGAAGCGGTGCGCGGGCGGATCGCCGGCAACAACCGGCTCGGGCCGGAAGGGCGCCTGGCCATCTATGCCGGCGGCTATCGAAGCCGGCTGCTCGAGTCGCTCCAGAACGAGTATCCGGCGCTTCGCCTGCTGGTCGGCGACACCGTGTTCGAGCTGTTCGCGAGGAGCTATATCGCCGCCGCCCCGCCGCGCCATTTCAGCCTCTACGATTACGGCGCCCGCTTCGCCGGCCATCTCGAGGCGACCCGGCCGGCGGACGGCGGGGCGCTGGCCGGTCTGCCGGCGGCGCTGGCCAGGCTCGAACGCGCCCGCGCCGAAGTCCAGCGCGCCGAGGGCATGGAGCGCCGCGACCCGTCATGGCTGACGGCGGAGGCGGCCCTGCTGCCGGGCCTGAGGCTGGCGCTTCCCGACAGCGTCCGGCTGCTGAGGCTCGATTTCGACCTTCTGCCGCTGATCGAGGCCAGCGAGCAAGGCGGCGAGGCGGTCGTCCCGGAGCCCGGGGAGAGCCTGGTCGCCGTCTTCCGAAGCGGGTACCGGGTGCGGCAGCTCCGGCTCGAGCCGTGGCGCCATGCCTGGCTCGAGGCGCTCGGGAGCGGGGGCGCGGATGCGTTCGGCGCCGCGGCGGCGGCGGCCGCACGCTCGGGCCGGGACGGCGGCGCGCTGCTCGCCGACCTCGCGCTCTGGCTCCCCGTCGCGGCGTCGCTCGGGCTGGTGACGCGCGCAGCCTAGCCGTTGACGACCGTGCCGCCGTTGGGGTGGAGCACCTGCCCCGCCATGTAGCTCGAATCCTCGCAGGCCAGGAACAGGAAACTGGGCGCCACCTCGTTGGGCTGGCCCGGCCGGCCCATCGGAACGTCCTTGCCGAATTCGGGGATCTTTTCCGGCGGCTGGCCGCCGAACGGGTTCAGCGGAGTCCAGATCGGCCCCGGGGCGACCGCGTTGACCCGGATCCCGTCGCCGATCAGATTTTGCGACAGCGAGCGGGTGAAGGCGGTGATCGCGCCCTTGGTCGCCGAATAATCGAGCAGGGCCTCCGAGCCCTTGTACATGGTCACCGACGTGCAGTTGATGATCGCAGCGCCGCTCTTGAGGTGCGGACGCGCCGCCTGGACCATGAAGAAATAGCCGTAGAAATTGGTCTGGAAGGTGCGCTTCAATTGCTCCTCGGTGACGTCGGTAATCTCCTCGTCGGGATGCTGCTCGGCGGCGTTGTTGACGAGGATGTCGAGCTTGCCGAGCTTCGCCACCGTCTCCTCGACGGCGCGCTCGCAAAAGGCCTTGTCGCCGACGTCGCCGGCGATGACGATCGCCCGCCGCCCCTCGCCCTCGACGATCTCCTTCGTCTTCGCCGCGTCGTCATGCTCGCACAGATGGAGGATGGCGATGTCGGCGCCTTCGCGGGCGAACAGCGCCGCGACCGCGCGGCCGATGCCGCTGTCGGCGCCGGTGATAAGGGCGACCTTGCCCTCGAGCCGGCCCGAGCCCGGATAACGCGGCGCCCAGTCGGGCTTGGGCTCGAGTTCGCTTTCGTGGCCCGGCAGCGCGTCCTCATGGATCATGTCGAGGGTTTCGGTTTCGCTCATCGTCTCGCTCCGTCTCGGTTTCCGGTCCAAACCCGGCGCCCGGAACCGGGTTCCCCCCGAAGCCGATTGCCAGCGCCGCGGCGATGCTGCATGCTACATTTGTAGCAGGTGGGAGTCGTAAGCTTATGTCGGGACGTCATTTCATGGTCGCCGCTCTCGCGGGCGCCCTTGCCGCCGCGGCGCCGCCTCCCGGCGCCCCGGCTCCCGCGATCGGCGGCGAGGCCCGGGCCCCGGGCTTCGCCGGAAGCTGGGAAGGGGAGGCGGAGACCGCGATGTGGCCGCTTTTCCTCAACCTGCGCATCGAGCGGACGGCTGGCGGGCTCGCCGGCACCCTCGCCGTGCTCGGCCAGGAGGTGAAGCTGGAGCAGGCGCCGGCCGCCCCGGACCTCGTCCAGCTGCGCAGCGGCACCGGGGAGGGCGCCCTGAGCATCGAGGGCCGGCTTCAGGGCGGTCATCTGGTCGGGCGTCTCAGGCAGGGCAAGGACGTGCTTCCCTTCGCGCTGCGGCCGATCCGATCCTATCCGCCTGCCGCCGACCGGCTGGAGAAATGGCGGCAGGACCTCGACACGCTCCGGCAGCGCTTCCTGCCTGTCGACCGGAGCTTCAGCCGAGCCGAGCGGGCCCTGTTCCTCGAGCGGATCGAAGCGATCGAGCAGGACCTGCCGAGGCTCGGCGACGCCCAGGTGACGATGCGGATCGCGGCCGCGCTCGCCACCGCCGGCAATGCCCACACGCGGCTCTACATCCTGCGCAACCGGACGGAGCTGCGGCGGCTGCCGATCCGCTTGTGGTGGTTCAGCGACGGACTGAGGGTGGTGCGCGCCACGACCGCCTATCGCGATCTTCTCGGATGCCGGGTGGCGCATGTCGCCGGCCTCGATCCCCGGGTGGCTCGGGACATGGTGGCCCCCGCCTTCGCCGGCTCGCCGGGGTGGACCGACTATATGAGCGTCTATGCCCTGACCAGCCCGGAGGCGCTTCACGGGATGGGCGTGACGCCGGCCCTGGAGACGGTCCGCTATGGCTTCGACGACTGCAAGGGCGCCGATCCGGCGCGGGCGATCGCGCCGCTGCCCCTCGCCAGGTCGGCCAAGCCGGTCGAAGCCTGGTGGGATCTCTCGCCGGAGCGGGAGCCGGCGGCGGAAGGCTGGGCCCACGTCCTCGACGGCGCCGGGGCGCCGCCGCTCTATCTGAGGAATCCGAACGACCATTACTGGTCCGAGTTCGTGCCGGAGAGGGGCCTGCTCTACGTCCAGTATAATCGCTCGGCGGAGATGGAGGGCAAGCCGATCGCCGCCTTCGCCGACGCCCTCGCCGCCGAGTTCGAACGCCGCGAGGTCAGGGCGCTCGTGATCGACCTGCGCTTCAACACCGGCGGCAATCTGAACCTCGCCGCGGCGATGATGAAGCGGCTCGAGACCCTCAGCCGCGGCCTTCCCCGGTTCGTGATCACCGGCCGCGCCACCTTCTCGGCGGGGATCAGCCACGTCGCCTTCTGGCGCGAGGCCGGGAACGTCACCCTGGTCGGCGAGCCGGTCGGGGACGAGATGGATTTCTGGGCGGAAGGCGGCAACATCATCCTGCCCAATTCGGGGCTGGCGGCGCATTTCGCCAACGGCGCCCACAGTTATTCGGACGCGCCGTGCCCGACTCCCGTGCCCTGCCTCGACATGAAGGCTCCGCCGATCCGGCCGGACGTGCCGGTCGCCGCGAGCTGGGCCGATTACCGGTCCCGAAAGGATCCGGCGCTGGCGGCGGTGCTCGCCAGCCTCGCCCGGCCGCGCTGAGCCTATTCCTTGGGCGCGATGCCCGCGCCTTCCTCGCCGAACGCCTCGATCGTCGACTGGTCCTGCTCGTCCCGGTCCGGCGCCTGCTCCGCGGCGGTCTTGCCGCCGTCGCGGCCGACCGTGAAGGAGTTGCGGCTGCCGTCGCCCGGATCGTCGGACATCTGGTTGTTCTGGTTGAGCGCCTGGTCGGTCGAGTCGGGGTTGTGCTGGTTCTTGGCCATCGGGTTGTCCTTGAAGGGTTCGGAGACGCAAACCGCCGCCACACACGCGGGTTCCGGGCCGCGGAAGGTTCGGAAGTTTCGGAAGGTTCAGCTTCCCTGGAGTCGAAAAACTTCGGCTGAACTTTTCGCCGGCGCGGACGCGCGAAGACGGGGCCGAGCGAGGGGCGCAGCGTGGAACGGCGGAAGGGACAGGCATGCGCTTCTCCGGTCAGGAAAGCGCATTAGAACATAGCAGGAACAGAATCGCAGGTAAAGTCCGGAAGCGCGGGGTTCAGCTCCTGAGCGGGCTCACCTTCAGGTCGGCGCGTCCAGGCCCGGGCCGCTGCACTTCGTTCGCCTTGAGTTGGGCCGGTTTCGCACCGGCGGCGACGCATTCCGCCGCGACGACCGGATAGTCGATGTCGGTATTCCGGATCAGGGCGGCCTCGGTGGCAGCGGTGCAGGCCGCCTGGCTCTCGTAGCGCGCCTCGAGCGTCCGCACCTGCTGGCACGGCGCGTCGCCTTCGCCGCAGCCCATGATCGCGATGATGAAGATTGCCGGACCCATGCTAGCTAAACCCATGTGAATCCTTGCCGTTCCAATTGTTTCGCGGGCGATGCGGAACGGCGGTCTTACTGTGCTTCGGCCGGATGGCCGTGGCGGCGGTCTGCGCCCCGCGCGTCACGCCTCTGTGTCGCGCCGAGGGATTTCTTGTTTCAATTGTTGCAGCCGGTCCTCCTATTCCAGAGGCCGGCATCTCCAGGTCGGGAGGCGGAGCCTTGGCTAGTCGGTGCGCTCGGTTTCTCCAAGGCGGCCTGCCTTCGCGGCCTCCTCGATCTTCGAACGCACCTGCTCGAAGAGCTTGGCGGGGATAGAGCCGTAGCATGGTCGAATCTCGCCGCCGCTCCGGATCGGCCTGATGTCGGGACCGGGCCAGGTGAACAGGTTGTACTCGTCGGTGACTATCCAGCAGCGCTCCTCGCCGAGGCCGAGATGCTGCCTCACCCGTACAGGCATTTCGACGGAGGCGTCCCCCTGGCGGGGTGGGCGGGTGGTGACCGGTACGACGAGCAACTGGGTGCCGTGTTCTCGTTTCTCGATGGCCACCACGACTACGACCGGCCGGTCCTTGCTTCCCTCCTCGTGGCCGTCCTCGGCCTCGCCATGCCAGAGGTAGACGTAGGACAGGACGTCAGTCGGCCTCGGGATCGTCCATGAGGTGGTCGAGCCGCCGGGACTCTTCGGGGATTTCGGCGGTTCTGATGGCTTCGAGGGTTTCATCGTCGAGATCCTTCACAAGAAGAACCTGGCGATCCCGGCGCAGGAGGCGCTGATATTCCTTGAGCGAGATCATCACGACCCTGGTCGTGCCGTGACGCTGGATACCCACCGGGTGAAGCATCGCCTCATCGGTGTAATAGCCGAACTTGCTCGCGACCTCCTTCGCAGAGACCGTCAACAACGGTTCTGTCATGCTTCGTTCCTCGACCCGCCCCCCCGGCGCCGCCCAACAGTGAGCAGCTCAACTGGCAAGTCGTAAAATACGGATAAGACGTATTTTACGTCCAGTCAAGCGCCGAACTTGGAGGGGGGTTGGGATAAGGCTGGTAGGTCCCTACTTTGAATCGATGCGCCCCCTCGAATCTTCCGACACCACGCCCAGCGCGGGCTGGAGCGCCATGCGGCGCTTCCTCCCGTACCTGTGGCCGGCGGGGGAGCCGCGGCTGAAGGCCCGGGTGGTGATCGCCTTCCTGCTGGTGCTGCTCGCCAAGGGCATCTCGCTCAGCACCGGCTTCGTCTACAAGGGCGCGATCGACATCATGTCGGGCGACGCCACGGGCGCCGACGCCGCCGTCGGCCTCGCCGTCGGCCTGGTGCTCGCCTATGCGGGCGCCCGCTTCGCCGGGGTGCTTTTCGAGAATCTGCGCAACGCCATCTTCGAGCGGGTCGGGCAGGATGCGGCCCGGAGGCTGGCGGAGAAGGTCTTCGCGCACATCCACCGCCTGTCGCTTCGCTTCCATCTCGAGCGGCGCACCGGCGCACTCACCAAGATCGTCGAACGGGGGACGAAGAGCATCGACATGATGCTCTATTTCCTCCTCTTCAACATCGCTCCGACGGTGGTCGAGCTGGCCGTCATCTGCGTCATCTTCGGGGTGAAGTTCGGCCTCGGCCTGGTCGTCGCGACCCTCGTCATGGTCGCCGCCTACATCGCTTTCACCCGCTTCGTCACCGAGTGGCGGGCTCAGCTGCAGCGGCGGATGAACGACGTCGACAACCAGGCCATCGGCCGCGCCGTCGATTCCCTCCTCAATTACGAGACGGTGAAATATTTCGGCGCCGAGGCGCGCGAATCCCAGCGTTACGGCGGCGCAATGCGCGCCTTCGCCGACGCTTCGGTGAAGAACGAAACCTCGCTCGCCTGGCTCAACATCGGCCAGTCCTTCATCACCAACATGATGATGGCCGGCGCCATGGGCTACACCGTCTGGGGCTGGAGCCGCGGCCAGTTCACCACCGGCGACGTCGTTCTCGTCAACACGCTCCTCGCCCAGCTCTTCCGGCCGCTCGACATGCTCGGCTGGGTCTACCGCACCATCCGCCAGGGGCTGATCGACATGGAAGCGATGTTCGCCCTGATCGACACCCCGGCCGAGGTGAAGGACGTTCCGGGCGCTCCCGATCTGCGCCTGTCGCAGGGGCGGGTCCGCTTCGAGGGCGTCCGCTTCGGCTACGACCCCGAGCGCGAGATATTGCACGGCATCGATCTCGACGTCGCGCCGGGGACGGTGACGGCGGTGGTCGGGCCGTCCGGCGCGGGGAAGTCGACCCTGTCGCGCCTCCTCTTCCGCTTCTACGAGCCCACCGGAGGCCGGATCACCATCGACGGCCAGGACATCTGCCAGCTGACCCAGGCGAGCCTGCGCGCCGCGATCGGAATCGTCCCGCAGGACACGGTGCTGTTCAACGACACGATCGGCTACAATATCGGCTACGGCCGCGACGGCGCCACCCAGGCCGACGTCGAGGCGGCGGCGCGCGGCGCCTCGATCCACGACTTCATCATGAGCCTTCCCGAGGGCTATGAGAGCCAGGTCGGCGAGCGCGGCCTCAAGCTGTCGGGCGGCGAGAAGCAGCGCGTGGCCATCGCCCGGACCCTGCTCAAGGACCCGCCCATCCTGATCCTCGACGAGGCGACCAGCGCGCTCGACAGCCGCACCGAGGCGGCGATCCAGGAGACCTTGAGCGCCGTTACCGCCCGCCGAACCTCGATCGTCATCGCCCATCGGCTTTCGACGGTGGTCGACGCCGACCAGATCGTGGTGCTCGACGGGGGACGGGTGGCGGAGCGCGGCACTCATGCCCAGCTGCTGAGGAAGAACGGCCTCTACGCCGACATGTGGGCGAGGCAGCAGAGCGAGGCGGAGGACAAGGCCGAGGCGGCGGAATAGCGGGGCGGTGCGAGCTGTCCCTTCCGGCGAAAGCCGGAATCCAGGGACACCGACGGCGGGAGGATTTGCCTGTATCCGTGTTCATGGGTGCCGGCCTTCGCCGGCATGACGGGGGGACGAAAAAATAACCGGATATCCAATGTTCTACGCCCGCCTCCGCCGCTCTCGACAGCCCCTTCTTCCATCCGCTAGCAGCACGCCGTGACCCCCCTTTCCATCCTCAAGGAGACGTTCGGCTTCGCCGCCTTCAGGGGCGTTCAGGAGCAGGTGATCGGGCGGGTGATGGCGGGGGAGCACACGCTGGCGGTGATGCCGACCGGGTCGGGCAAGTCGCTCTGCTACCAGGTGCCGGCGCTGGCGCGGCCCGGCACGGCGCTGGTCATCTCGCCGCTGATCGCGCTGATGCACGACCAGATCAGGTCGGCTTCGAGCTTCGGGATCCGCGCCGCCTCGCTCACCTCGGCCGACGAGGATCGCCAAGAGACTCTGGCGCGGCTGAAGCGGGGCGAGCTCGATCTCCTCTACGTCGCTCCCGAGCGGGCGAGCGGGAGCGGCTTTCGAGAGCTGGCCGAGCGTACGCCCTTGTCGCTGATCGCGGTCGACGAGGCGCATTGCGTCTCCGAATGGGGCCATGATTTCCGGCCCGACTACCGGCTGCTGCGGCCGCTGCTCGACGCCTTCCCGGGCGTTCCGCGCCTGGCTCTGACCGCCACCGCCGACCGCCAGACCCGAGGCGACATCCTCGTCCAGCTCGGAATCCCCGAGGACGGGCTGATCGTCGCCGGCTTCGACCGGCCCAACATCCGCTATCACGTCCGTCCCCGCGACGGAGTCGGCGCCCAGCTCAAGGCCCTGCTGGCCGAGCAGCCGGGGCCGGGAATCGTCTACGCCACGAGCCGCGACAAGACCGAGAAGCTCGCCGTCCAGCTCGGCGAGGGCGGCCGCAAGGTCCTGCCCTACCATGCCGGGCTCGACCCGCGGGTGCGCGCGGCCAACCAGAAGGCGTTCGTTTCGTCGGAGGACATGGTGATGGTCGCGACCATCGCCTTCGGAATGGGCATCGACAAGCCGGACGTCCGCTTCGTCGCCCATGCCGGCCTGCCCAAATCGATCGAGGCCTTCTACCAGGAGACCGGCCGCGCCGGCCGCGACGGCGATCCGGCCGAGGCCTGGCTGTTCTGGGGCGCCGAGGACTTCGCCCGCGCCCGCCAGCGGCTCGAGACCGAGGTGCCGGAGGCGCGGCGGCCGGGCGAGCGCCAGCGTCTCAACGCGCTCGCCGCGATGGTCGAGACCGCCGGCTGCCGCCGCGCCCTTCTGCTTCGCCATTTCGGGGAGGATCCGCCCGAGCGCTGCGGCAATTGCGACAATTGCGTGGCGCCGCCGGTCACCGTCGACGCCACCGAGGCGGCGAGGAAATTGCTGTCGGCCGCCTTCCGGACGGAGATGCGCTTCGGCCTTGCACACCTGACCGACGTCCTCGCCGGCCGCGATACCGAGAAGGTGAGGAGCTTCGGCCACGACCGCCTCTCCGTCTTCGGAATCGCCGGCGAGGAGGAGCTGGCGCTGATGAAGCCGGTGGCGCGCGCCCTGCTCGCCCGCGACGCCTTCCGTGCCGATCCTTATGGCGGCCTGAGCTTCGGCCCCGCCGCCAAGCCGATCCTGCGCGGCGAGGAGAAGCTCGAGCTTGTGCTGCCGCCGGCCCGGGCCGCCCGCAAGCGCCGCGACCGGTCGCGGTCCGACTTCCCGCACGATCCCCTGTTCGAGGCCCTCCGGGCGCGCCGCCGCGACCTGGCGAAGGAGGCGGGGGTGCCGCCCTACGTCATCTTCCACGACAGCACCCTGCGCGAGATGGCCGAGCTCAGGCCCGAGACGCTCCATGCCTTGTCGCGGGTGTCGGGCGTCGGCCAGGCGAAGCTGGAGCGCTACGGGGAGGCGTTCGTCGAGGTGGTGCGGGGGTTCGCCGCGTGAGCGCCTCGGGGGAGGCGCCAAGGCGGCTCGACGACGTCACTCTCGTCGCCACCCGCCAGCTTTACGAGGCCGACCTTCCATCCCTCGCCGCCGCCGGCATCCGGCTGATCGTCAACAACCGTCCGGACGGCGAGGAGCCGGGCCAGCCCTCGTCGGCCGAGATCGAGGCCGCGGCCCGGGCGGCGGGTCTTGATTATCGCCACATCCCGATCGCGGGCGGCTTTCCGCCGGACCGGATCGAAGCGATGGCGCAGGCGCTCGAGCAGGGGCCTTTGCTCGCCTACTGCCGCTCCGGCACGCGCTCGACCTTCCTCTGGGCGCTGGCCCGGGCGAAGCTCGGCGCTGCCGCGGGCGACACGGTCGCGGCGGCGGCCGCGGCGGGCTACGATCTCGCTCCGATCCGCGGCTGGCTCTAATTGATGTCCTGGCGGCTGAACGCGGCGAAGGTCGCGCTCCATAAGGCCGCGACCCAGGCGACGAGGATGCCGAGCGAGGCCGTCCAGCCGAAATTGACGACATGCCCGCCGGGAAATTCCCGTTTCAGCGCCGCGCCCTCCCTGATGAACTCGGCGAGGTTGGCGAGGTGGTGGCCCGGAAGCACCTGGTAGAGCGGCCAGACGATCGAGGGGAATTTGAAGTAGAGCTGCGGGCCGAAGCCGAAGACGATCTGCTCGGCGGTCGTCACCACGATCGCGATGACGAGCGCGGCGATCGTCGAGCGGGTCAGAACCGCCGCCAGGCTCGCATAGGCGATCGCGATCAGCACCGGCGCCACGGCCGCGAGAGCCGCCTTGCTGTGCGTTTCCCAAATCACCGCGGCGGTGATCGCGGCCGGCATCGTGTCCCCGGTCAGGGCGTCGTCGGCAAAGGCGAGACCGATGAGGAGCGCGGCCGTCAGGACGAAGCTGATCGCGAACAGGATCATCGTCAGCGCATATTTGGCGGCGATGAGCGAGGCGCGGCGGCGGTGCGGGACGATCAGCTTCCAGGTGTTCCAGCCATATTCGCCGGCGAAGATGACGGCCACGAACGCGGAGATGAGATAGCGGCCGACCGCGTTGTTCGGCACGAACCAGATCATGGTGGTGTTTTCGAGCCAGCTGTGCGCGTTCGGCTGATCCGGCCTCTCGAACCCGAGCATGCCCGCGCCGATCATGAGCAGCATGATGATCGTGAAGGCGATCGGGAAGAGCCAGACCAGGAACCAGGTCGCCTTGTGGGCGCGCATCTTCAGCGCTTCGGCGGAAAGGGCGTCAAGCATCGTCCGCCTCCGGCTGGGTGATGGCCAGGAAAACCTCCTCCAGGTTGCGCTGCTCGGGCGTCAGCCGGAAGAGATCGGCGCCGGCGCCGACGAGGCGCCGAACCACTTCCGGCGCCTCCGCCCGGGTCGCCCGGACGACCAGCGCCTCGCCGTCGCGCTCGACCGCCCAGCGCGAGGCGAGGGCGGCTTCGGCGATTTCGAGCGGCGCGGCGTCGATGCGCAGGCCGTCGTCCTGGCGGAGAAGCTCCGCGATCGTCGATTCGCGGATGATCTCGCCCTTCGAGATGATCGCGACCCGGTCGCAAACCTGCTGGACCTCGTGAAGGAGGTGGCTGGAGAGGAAGACGGTCTTGCCATGATCGACGGCGAGGCTCCGGATCAGCGCCCGCATCTCCTGGATTCCGGCGGCGTCGAGGCCGTTCACCGGCTCGTCGAGGATGACGAGATCGGGATCGCCGAGCAGGGCCGCGGCCACTCCGAGGCGCTGGCGCATGCCGGTCGAATAGCCTTTGACCTTGCGCCTCGAGTCCCTGGCGAGGCCGACCTGGTCGAGCAGGCCGTCGATCCGGCCGGCGCCCCCGCCCTGGGTCTTCGCCAGCACCTCGAGGTTCCGCCGGCCCGAGAGGAACGGGTAGAAATTGCCGCCGTCGACCAGCGAGCCGACCCGCCGCAGCACCTCCGGACGCGCGCGCAGATCCTCGCCGAACAGCCGCGCCTCGCCGGAAGTCGGAGCGATCAGGCCGATCAGCATCCGGATGGTGGTCGACTTGCCGGCGCCGTTCGGGCCGAGGAAGCCGTAGACCTCGCCGCGCCCGACCGAGAGGGTGACGTCGCGCACCGCCCGCACTCCTCCGCCCCGCCGCCCGTAGGTCTTGCTGAGGCCGGCGAGCTCCAGGACCGGGGGGGCCCCGTCAATTCCGGGACGACGATAATCGGGTTCGGTCATTCGTGTATTAGTGACTTAATACACCGCCGCCGTCAAGGTTCCTCCGCCAGCAGCCGCTCCGCCGTCGGCAGATCGTCCTCATCGACCATCAGCCGGACCGGGATCGCGAAGCCGACGCCCTGCAGCGTCATCCCCATGTCGAAGATGTAGCTGTCTATGCCTTCTTCGGTCAGCCGCGACTGGGCCGCTCCGGCGGCGAGGCTGTCGTAGAATCGGCCGGCCTCGACGAGCGCCATTACCAGGGGACCACGTCGCCGGCTTCGACCTCCGCCGGCCGCGGCGGACGGCCGAGGATCTTATTGCGGTGCGGGAATCGGCCGAAACGCTCGATCACGTCATGATGCTTCCTCGCATAGCCGAGCTGGTAATCGTCGCCGAGCGCGGTGAAGAGGGCGACGGAGCGGCGCTGGTCCTCCAGATTCTCGCTGTGCTGGAAGGGCATGTAGAGGAATCCGCGCTCCGCCGGGCTCATCGCCTCGTCCAGCCCCCGCTCGACCGCGCCTTTGGCGACGGCGAGCGCGAGCGGATCGGTCGAGAACTGGTCGGCGTGGCCGCGAAGCATGTTGCGCGGGAACTGGTCGAACAGGATGATTGCGGCGATCGAGTCCCGGGCGCTGCCGAGGAAGGCTTCGGGGACATTCTCCCTTTGCTCCTCCCACAGAGCGTGGAAGCGTTCGCGAATCCGGGCGTCGAGCGCGGGATCGGCCTTCCACCATTGCTCCTCGGCGAGGCCGAACCAGAAAGCGAGGACCTCGTCCCGCCAGTCCGTCACAATCCCCCTCCGTCATTGCGAGGAGCGGAGCGACGAAGCAATCCAGTCGCGGAGTCTTCGACCTGCGCTGCCCTGGATTGCTTCGCTTCGCTCGCAATGACGGGGAAGAGGAGCATCAGGCCGTGCCGCCCACCGTGAGCCCCTCGATCAGCAAGGTCGGCTGGCCGACTCCGGCCGGCACGGTCTGGCCGCTCTTGCCGCAAATGCCGACGCCTTCGTCGAGCGCCATGTCGTCGCCGATTCCGGCGACCCGGGTCAGCACGGTCGGCCCGTCGCCAATCAGGGTCGCGCCCTTGATCGGAGCGCCGAGCCTGCCCTTCTCGATCCGGTAGGCCTCGGTGCAGGAGAAGACGAACTTGCCGCTGGTGATGTCGACCTGGCCGCCGCCGAAGCTCTTCGCGTAGATGCCGTCGCCGGCCCGGGCCAGGATCTCGCCCGGATCCTCGGCGCCGCCGAGCATGAAGGTGTTGGTCATCCGCGGCATCGGCGCGTGGGCGAAGCTCTGGCGGCGGCCGTTGCCGGTCGGCTCGACCCCCATCAGGCGCGCGTTCAGGCGGTCGTGGATATAGCCCTTGAGGATGCCGTCCTCGATGAGCGTGGTGCATTGGGTCGGAGTGCCCTCGTCGTCAATCGAGAGCGACCCGCGCCGGTCGGCGATCGAGCCGTCGTCGACGACGGTGACTCCCGGCGCCGCCACGCGCTCGCCGATCCGGCCGGAGAAAGCCGAGGTGCCCTTGCGGTTGAAATCCCCTTCGAGGCCGTGCCCGATCGCCTCGTGGAGCAGCACTCCGGGCCAGCCGGGCCCCAGCACGACCGTCATCTCGCCGGCCGGAGCGTCGACCGATTCGAGGTTCACCAGCGCCTGGGCGAGGGCGATGTCGATGCTCCGGCCCCAAACCGCCGGATCGAACAGGCGGTCGTAGAGATAGCGGCCGCCGAGGCCGTGAAAGCCGCTCTCGCGGCGGCCGTTCTGCTCGACGACGATCTGGATGTTGAGCCGGACCTGCGGCCTGACGTCATGGGCGACGAAGCCGTCCGGCCGGACGATCTCGATCACCGACCAGGCGCCGGTGAGCGCCACCGCGACCTGGGCGATGCGCGGATCGCGGGCCCGCGCCGCCGCCTCGATCTGCTGGCAGAGCGCGACCTTCTTCGCGAAAGGCACGAGGCTGAGCGGATCCGAGTCGGTGTAGAGGGTGGCGTTGGTCCGGCGCGGCGGCCCCGGCCGGGGACCCCTGGCGGGATCGAGCACCGCCATCGTCTCCGCGGCGCGGCGGATGGCGGCCTCCGAAAGCTCGTTGGCATGGGCGAAGGCGGTGGTTTCACCGGACACGCCTCGCAGTCCGAAGCCCGCTTGGGTGTTGAAATCCGCCGTCTTCAGCCGGCCGTCGTCGAAGCCGAACGCCTCCGAGGCGGTATATTGGAGGAACAGCTCGCCATCGTCGCAGCTCTTCAGCGCCTCGGCGGTGAGCCGCAGGGCAGCGTCGGGATCGAGTCCCTCGGGACGGTAGAGAAAGCGGCGGGGATC
>DASPJA010000002.1:0-37623 GCA_035628835.1 Allosphingosinicella sp. | reverse complement strand
GATGCTCTTGTACTTGCCATAGCGCTCAGGAAGATCCGACCAGCGCGCACCCGAGCGAAGCACCCACAACACCGCGTTGACGAACAGCCGGTTGTCGGCAGCCGTCCGCCCGGGATCGGTCGCCTTGCCCGGCAGCATCGGCGCAATCCGCTCCCACTGACCGTGGCTTACCTCGTAGCGCTTGATGCCCATCGCCGCCTCCGCCTCAAATGACGGAGTCCTATGAATCAGACATCAGTCCTTCAGGGAATCCCCTGAATGTCGATACAGCCTAGTCCCCCTGGCCGGGCTCCGGCGAGAAATATTTCTCGAACTTGCCTTCCTCGCCCTTATGCTCGTCCGCGTCGGGCGGGCTCTCCCGCTTGCGGGTGATGTTGGGCCAGTCGGCCGAATAGGTGGCGTTGACCTCGAGCCATTTCTCGAGCCCCGCCTCGGTATCCGGGAGGATCGCCTCGGCCGGGCATTCCGGCTCGCACACTCCGCAGTCGATACATTCGGACGGGTTGATGACGAGCATGTTCTCGCCCTCGTAGAAGCAGTCGACCGGGCAGACCTCGACGCAATCCATATATTTGCAGCGAATGCAGGCATCGGTGACGACGTAGGTCATTGGCTTCTCCCTGGAGCCGAATCCCTAGTCGGCGGGAGCGGCGTGCGTCAACGGGGCTTCAGGCGGCTCGCTGTACAGCGCCCGCGCTTCGGCCGGCGGGCCGCGGCGTACGGGCAGCTTCTCCACCTTCAGCACGCGCACCGCTCCGCGCTGGGCGAAGCTCAGAACGTCGCCGACCCGCACCGGCGCGTGGGCGCGGTCGATGAGGCGGCCGCCGATCCGGATGCGGCCTTCCTCGGCCATGGTCTGGGCCAGGGAGCGGGTCTTCACGATCCTCGCGAACCACAGGAACTTGTCGAGCCGCAGCGTGTCAGCCACGCTTCAGCCCCGCAAGCGCCGCGAAGGCATGTCCCGCCTCCGGCTTGCGCGGCTCCTCGCGCCGCCGCGCCCGGCCGCGCCACACCCAGGCCTGCCCGCCTTCGGAGGGCCGGAAGCCGAGGTCTCGCATCAGCTTCGCCACCGCCTGCGGCTGCAGCCCGAGCGAGGTCGCCAAGGCCTCGTCGACCACGGGCTGCGGCTTGCCGGCGCGCGCCTCGTGGGCGTGACGGGCGAGCCGCTCGACCAGGTCGACCCGAAGCATTTGCGGCCCGAGCGGCCGGAAGCCTAGGCGGGTGAGAAGCAGCCTTTCCCCGTTGGGAGGGCAGGGGAGAAGCACCGCCGATTCGGGCGGCAGCTCCGGCATCGCCTCGCCGGCGGCGGCGGCGCGGAGCGCGGTGCGCCAGCGCCTCGCCTCCGGCTTGAGCACGTCGGGCATGAACAGATCGAGCGCGCCGATCCGGATCCTGAGCCGGGTGATCGCCCGCCTCTGCTCCTTGTCGAGCGCGGCGAGCGGCTTCGCCACCGCCTCGCGCGCGACGATGCCCCCCTCGTCGACCAGCATGGCGAGGATCGAGCGCACCGCCGCCGGAGCCTTGGCCTCCTGGGCGGCGAGGCCGGCCTGGCGAAGGGGGCCGAGCGAGCGCTCGACCTGGTGCCGGACCCATAAATCGAGCCGCTCGACCACGACGGCCCGCCCCCGCTCCGACAGCCGGTCGAGCCGCCGGTCGACGATCACGCGCGGGCTCAGCAGATTCTTGCCCGGTCCGAGCCGGGCCACCTCGTGCCCGCGCCACAGCACCGCCACCGGCCGGCCCGGCTCGGTGCGCAAGGTGAAATGGTCGTCGCTGTCCGCCGCCAGCGCCGCCGCCCGCTTCTCGAATTCGCCGCCGAGCCGCCTTTCGGCCGTCGCCAGCAGCATCTTGCGGTCGGAATGGCGGGCGGTCGGATCGACCTCGAAGGCGAAACCCTCCATCCGACCGATCGGGAAGGAGCCGACCGTCACCTCGCCCTGCTCGTCGACGATCACCGGGAACTCGCCGACGCCCTTGCGGCCGATATCCGCGAGGAGCACCGAGGTGCGGCGGTCGACGAAGCGCTGGGTCAGCCGCTCGTGAAGCGCGTCCGACAGCTTCTCCTCCACCTCGCGGGTGCGCTCCGCCATCGCCGCCGGCTCGGCCAGCCAGTCCGGGCGGTGGGCGATATAGGCCCAGGTCCTGACCCCGGCGAGCCGGTCGGCGAGGGTCTCGATATCGCCCTGGACGTTGTCGAGCCCCGCCACCTGGGCCGCGTACCAGCCGTGCGGGATCCGCCCGTCGCCTTCGCTGAGATGGAGATAGAGCCGCGCCACCAGCCGGGCATGGTGCTCGGGTCCGGTCTTGCGGAAGTCGGGCAGGCCGCAGGCCGCCCACAAACGCCGCACCGACTCGTAGCCGCGCGCCCGCGCCGCGACCTCGGGATCTTCCGCCAGCCGCTTCAGCACGGCGAGGTCGATCGCCTCCGGAGCCGCCCGCAGCCCGGGCGCGTCGGGCCGGCGCTCGAGCGACCGGACCAGGGCCTCGACGCTTCGGAAATCGGGATCGCCCTCGCGCCAGTAGAGATGGTCGAGCGGGGCGAAGCGATGCTCCTCGATCGCCTCCAGCTCCTCGGGCCTGAACTCGGCCGAGAGCTCGCCCTCCAGGGTCAGCACTCCGAACGTCCCGTCGCGCTGGTGGCGCCCGGCGCGGCCGGCGATCTGCGCCATCTCGGCCGGGGTCAGCCGCCGCCGCCGGTGCCCGTCGAACTTCGAGAGGCCGGCGAAGGCGACATGGGTGACGTCCATGTTGAGCCCCATTCCGATCGCATCGGTGGCGACGAGATAATCGACCTCGCCGGCCTGGTACATCGCCACCTGGGCGTTTCGCGTGCGGGGCGAGAGCGCCCCCATCACCACCGCCGCGCCGCCGCGCATCCGCCGGAGCATCTCGGCGACGGCGTAGACCTGCTCGGCCGAGAAGGCGACGATCGCCGAGCGTGGCGGCAGCCGCGACAGCTTCGAGGGCCCGGCGTAGGACAGGGTCGAGAAGCGCGGCCGGCCGATAATCTCCGCCTTGGGAAGGAGCGCCCGCACCATCGGCGCCAGGGTCTCGGATCCCAGGATCATCGTCTCCTCGCGGCCGCGCGCGTGGAGCATCCGGTCGGTGAAGACATGGCCGCGCTCCGGGTCGGCGCCCAGCTGCGCCTCGTCGAGGGCGACGAAGGCGAAGTCCCGCTCCATCGGCATCGATTCCGCCGTGCACAGGAACCAGCGCGCGTCCTTCGGCAGGATCTTCTCCTCGCCGGTGATGAGCGCGACCCGGTTGGCGCCCTTCATCGCCACCACCCGGTCGTACACCTCGCGCGCCAGCAGCCGCAGCGGGAAGCCGATCATCCCGCTCGAATGCGCCGCCATCCGCTCGACGGCGAGGTGGGTCTTGCCGGTGTTGGTGGGGCCAAGGATCGCCGTCAGCGGCGCCCGCGCGAATTCGCTCATGCGCCCTAGATCGGCATTTCGCGCCCCGCGCGCAATGATCTGGATTGGACCCGTCATTCCGGCGAAGGCCGGAAATCCACGAACAAGCACGTCCGGGACCTACTCACCTGCGCCGCGGTCATGGATGCGGGGCTTCGCCGGCATGGCGGCGATGCCGGTAGTTCCCGCAGGCGCTCACGCTTCACCGCGCGCCGAGCTACGCTTCACCGCAAGCCTGCGCCGATATCCGCCTGCTTTACTGGACTTTAACCCCGTTTCGCCACAGTCCTCGCCACCTGGCCACGATCCGCGGCCGGGGGGTGTTTCACGGGTCGCGGGGGCTTTTTCCGCCTTGTACCAGTTCAACCAGATCAGGCCCGGTGCCGGCGGCGGAGCCGCCGCGCTCGCCTTCGATTCTCCGCTTCGGCCGCGCGGCTTCGGAAGCCGCGCGGCGCCGCCGCCCCGCCGCGATTTCGATCTCGTCGTCGATCTCGGCTCGCGCATCGGCTCGCGCACCTGGTTTCGCGGAGTCTTCACCTGCACCGCCCTGTGCGGCGCCGCCTTGTGGCTGGCGCCCGGCTTCGATCCCATCCCCGCCGCCTCGGCCCGGCCGCTTTCCGACGCCCAGTTCGCGCAGGCGCGCTCGCTCGCCATCTCGCCGCTCGCTCTCGGCGCCGACAGCGGCCGCCGGATGGCGCCGACCGACGCCGTCGAGCCGCTGCTCGACCGGCCGGAGCGGCCGACCGTCGAGATGGTGGCGACGATCGGCGAAGGCGACGGCTTCGTCCGGGCGCTGGAGCGCGCGGGAGTCGCCCAGAAGGAGGCGGACGAGGTCGCAAGGCTGGTCGGCGCCGCCGTTCCGCTCGACCAGATCAAGGCGGGAACCTCGATCAACATCGTGCTCGGCCGCCGCGCCAGCCGAACCGTCGCCCGGCCGCTCACGGCGCTGTCGCTGCGCGCCCGCTTCGACCTCAAGCTGTCGCTGAAGCGGACGGGAAGCAGGCTCGCCCTCACGCGCACGCCCATCTCCGTCGACAATACGCCGCTCCGGATACAAGGCTATGTCGGCTCCAGCCTCTATCGCTCGGCCCGCGCCGCCGGAGCCCCGGCCAAGGCGGTAGAGGCCTATATCCGAGCTGTCGCCGGCCAGACCAGCATCTCCAGCCTGACTCCCGGCGACCGCTTCGACATCATCCTCGAGCATCGCCGCGCCGCCACCGGCGAGGCCGAGACGGGGCGGCTCCTCTATGCCGGCCTCGACCGCGGCACCGGCAAGGATCTGAAGCTCATGCAATGGGAGCAGGGCGGTCGCTCCGAATGGTATGAGGCCTCGGGCGTCGGCCGCGAGAGCGGAATGCTTCAGCGGCCGGTGCCGGGCAACGTCTCCTCCAATTTCGGAATGCGCCGCCATCCCATCCTCGGCTATTCGCGGATGCACAAGGGCCTGGATTTCCGCGCCGGCTACGGCACGCCGATCCTCGCCGCCACCGACGGCAAGGTCGCCGCCGCCGGCTGGGCCGGGGGCTATGGCAACCAGGTTCGGATCGCCCATTCGGGCGGGCTCGTCACCAGCTACTCGCACATGAGCCGGATCGTCGCCCGCGCCGGCTCGACCGTCCGCCAGGGCCAGGTGATCGGCTATGTCGGCTCGACCGGGCTGTCGACCGGGCCGCACCTCCATTACGAGCTTCTGAAGAACGGAGTCCCGATCAATCCGGCCGCGGTCAAGTTCGTCAGCCGCGCCCAGCTCGACGGCGAAAGCCTCGCCGCCTTCCGGGCCAGGCTGAAGACTTTGCTGGCGGTGAAGCCCGGGGCGGCGCGCATGGCCGAGACCGGCGGCAAGAAGAAGCCGCGGGCCTGATCCTTCCATCCTTCCTCCGATCGTCCTACCGTGGGCCGATCGGGAGGATCGTGACGATGACGGTGGCTGCGATCGCGCTGGCGCTCCTCGCCACGGCTCCGGCACCGGCGGCATCGGACGATGAAGTCTGGGCGCTCGCCCGGAAGGTCCATTCGGCCCCCGCCTACGAGGCCTATCTGCTCCGTTTTCCGCTGGGAAAGCGTGGCGGCAAGGCGATCAAGCGCTTCTACCGGGTCCAGAATCTGCCGGTCCCGAAGGGGCCGTGGTATCATCCCTCGCCCATTCCCTCGGGGGTGATCGTGCCGCCGCCGATGGGGGGCCTCGACACTTGCAACGCGCTGTTTGTCGCGCAGGTCCTGAAGACCATCGATTCCGAGGAGGGCCGGGACTATCTCGCCGCCCTCGTCGCCAATCGGCCGGCGGGCTTTCAGGCCTATATCGCGAAATATCCCAAAGGCGCCTGCACCTCCAATCTGACCTACACGCTTCGAGTCCGTCAGGAAAGGAACGCCCGCTTCAAGCCGATCGCGGGCTTCGGCCCGCTCGCGCCGCATCCTCTCATGCCAATGTCGATAATGTTCAATGTGGAAGACTATCCGGCCCGGGCGCGGCGCAACCGCGAATCGGGAAGGGTCGTCGCCGGATTCGAGGTGGCCGAGGACGGCTTCGTCGAAGGTTGCCACATCGTCCGGTCAAGCGGGTCGGCGGTGCTCGACGAGACCAGCTGCCGGCTGCTCGCCAGGCGGATGCGCTACGATCCGGCCCGCAACCGCGCAGGAGTGCCGGTGCGGTCCACCGCCACCCAGGTCATCGACTGGGTCCTGCCGCCCGGTTGAATCGCGCGCCGGACGCTCGCCGGCTCCCCGGCCGCGGGAATGAATCGCGGCTCCCGCCCTGGGACTCTACCGGCCCTGGCTTCGCCACCGCTTGACGACCCGGGCGACCATCGCTTCCTCGTCGCCGGTCTGGCGCCAAAGCTCGGAGAAGAGCGGGTCGGACGAGGCTGGGCGCCGGTCGCGTTCGAGGTCGTCGAACGACACCCGGATCGGAATCGAGACGCCCTCGCCGCAGACGATGCACTCCCGGTTCCTCAGCGCCGGGATGACGTCGAGGAAGCCGCGCGCGCCTTCCGGCATCGCCGATTTGACGAAATGCTGGTCGCGCTCGTTGTTGAGGCGCATGGCGATGATCGTTCCGCACTGGGAGAGCACGCCCTCGGCGAGATCCGACGGACGCTGGGTGATCAGGCCGAGCGAGACTCCGTACTTGCGGCCCTCCTTGGCGATCCGCTCGAGGATCTTGCGCACGGACTGGCCGCCGCCGGTCTTGTCCGACGGAATGTAGCGGTGCGCCTCCTCGCAGACGAGGAGGACGGGCCGCGGCACCTCGTTCCTCGACCAGATGGCGTAGTCGAAGACCAGCCGCGAGAGCACGGCGACGACCACCGAGACGATGTCGGACGGGACGCCGGAGACGTCGACGATCGAGATCGGCTTGCCCTTGGCGGGGAGGCGGAAGATCTTGCCGATGAAGTTGGTCATCGAATCGGCGATCAGCATCCCCGAGAACATGAAATGGTAGCGCGGGTCCGCCTTCAGCTCGTCGATCTTGGTCTTGAGGCGCATGAACGGGGCGGTATCGGTCGCCTTGTTGAGCAGCCCCATCTCCGAATTGATCGCTCCGGCGAGGTCGGAGAGGGCGTAGGGGATGGGCGAATCGACGGTGAGCTTGGTCATGCCCTCCGCCGCCCGGTTCTTGGCCCGGGCCGAGAGCAGGCATTTGGCGAGGATGTCCTGGTCGCGCTGCCGCTCGGAGCCGGACGAGGTGATGAACACCTCGCAATGCTCCTCGAAGTTCATCAGCCAGTAGGGCATCGCCAGATTCTCGACGTTGAACAGCTCGCCGACGCTCTTGAATGCCGCCGAATATTCGCCGTGCGGGTCGATCATCACGATATGACCCTCGGGCGCGAGGTCGCAGATGCGGTGCATGATCAGGGCGGCCGAGGTCGATTTGCCGGTGCCGGTCGAGCCGAGAAGGGCGAAATGCTTGCCGAGCAGGGCGTCGACGTAGAGGGCGCCGCGAACGTCCTTGGTCGGATAGACGGTGCCGATCTCGATATGGGCGCGCTCGTCGGCTGCGAACATCTGCCGCATGTCCTGGCCGGAAACCGGGAAGACCTTGGCGCCGGGGGGCGGGTAGCCGGTGATGCCGCGGCGGAAGTTGATCAGCTTGCCGCTCTGCTCGTCCTCCTCGCCTTCGCCCAGGAAGTCGATGTCCGCCGAGACCATTCCCGCCTCGCCTTCGCGGAGGGTGAGGCTTCGCACGTTGGCGAGCAGCCAGCGGTTTCCGGCCTCGAGCTTGACGTGGCCGCCGACCTGTCCGGACAGGGCGATGCTGGGATCGGGATCGCGGGCGATCTCGGCCACTCGCGCCGCTTCGAGCTGGATGCGGCCCCCGCCGCCGCGAATGTCGACCACCTTCCCGATCGGCGCGTGGCGCATCGGCTGCGGAATTCGCGGCCGGATGGTGGGGGCGAATTCCTCCGCCTCGTCGGCGATGGAGACGGTCTTGAAGTTCATCATGTCGGTCATGCGAGCGTCGTTGCCCCCGGCTGTTTTGCGCCGACCCTCCTAGCAGCGAGGGGTAAACAACTGCTTTTCCTGTCCTTCGTCATTCCGGCGAAGGCCGGAGACCAGGGACAGGGGTTCATCTTCCCCGCCACGGTGTTCATGGATCCCGGCCTTCGCCGGGATGACGCCTAGCCCTTCCGGAACACCAGGCTCCCGCCCCAGCCGAGCAGAAGCGACATCGCCACCGCGGCGAGGCCGTAGGCGAAGGACCAGCGGTCGGCGGCGGCGGCGACGTCGCGTTCGAAGCCGAGCTTCTCGATCCGGATCTCGCGAGTCGCTCCGGCGATCACCCGGCCGTCCTTGATGAGGAAGGTCTCGGCCGTATAATTGCCGACCGGAACCAGCGACGGGATGCTGATCCGCCCGCGATAGAGGACGTGGTCGGTGATCGTGACTCCGTCGGGATCCTCGATATAGAGCCTGCGGCGCTGCATCAGGTCGATCAGGCCGGCCTCGAAGCGCCGCTGGACCTCGACCGGCTTACCGGCGCCGGGCGACAGCGAGAGGTTCTGAAGGCCGAGCTCGTAAATCGCCGCAGTCCGCTCGTCGACCAGCCTGGAGAGCGGGCGGGACGAGGCGACGGCGTAGAAAGCGGGAGCCGAGCGGAAGCGGGCCGCCTCGACGTTCATCCAGATTCCGGCCACCTTCTGCTTCTCGCGCACCACCAGGGGCCGGACCGGGCCCTTCACCACCACGGCGATGTCGGCATGCTCGGTCGGCGTCCGCCCGCCGGGATAGAGGATGGCGCCGAACAGCAGCAATTCGGCGCCGGTGAAGCTGTAGCGAATCTCGATCGTGCTCTGCGACACGTCGGGCACCAGCCGCGGCTTGGCGGCGCCGAGCGCGAGCGGCGCGGCCAGCAGCAGGAGGAGGGCGCGCAGCCTCGTCACAGCACCTGCAACGTGTAGATTTCCTCGGGCCGCCAGCCGAGGCCGATCGCCATTCGCAAGGCGACGGCGAGGATGATGATGGCGAGGAACATGCGCAGCAGCTCGGGCTTCACCTTCTGCGCCAGCCGGGCTCCGAACTGGGCGCCGATCACCGAGCCGAGGAGGAGCAGGCCGGCGAGGACGATGTCGACGGACTTGGTGGTGGTGGCGTGGATGAGGGTGGTAGCCGCGGTGACGAACAATATCTGGAGCAGGGAGGTGCCGACCACGACCTGGGCCGACATTCCGAGCAGGTAGATCATGGCCGGAACGACGATGAAGCCGCCGCCGACGCCGAGCAGCACCGTCAGCATTCCGGCGCCGAAGCCGAGCAGGAGCGGCGCCAGCGGCGAGATGTAGAGGCCCGACTGATAGAAGCGCCACCGCATCGGCAGCGCCGCGATCAGCGGGTTGTGGCGCTTGGGCTTCTTCACGCTCTCCTTGCGCTTGATGATGTCGAGCGCGGTCGCGGATTCCCGGGCCATCATCACTCCGATCGTTCCGAGCAGGATGACGTAGAGGAGCGAGATGACGGTATCGATCTGGCCCGCGTCCTGGAGAAGCCTGAACAGGCCGCCCCCGGCCAGCGCGCCGAGCAGCCCTCCCGCGATGATCACCGCGCCCATCCGGTAGTCGACGCCCTTGCGGCGGCGGTGGGCGAGCACTCCGGAGACGCTGGTGCCGGTGATCTGGGTGGTCGCCGACGCGACCGCGACGGGCGGGGGGATGCCGTAGAAGATCAGGATCGGCGTGGTCAGGAAGCCGCCGCCGACCCCGACCATCCCGGTCAGCAGGCCGACGATTCCGCCGAGCAGGACGATCGCCAGCGCGTTGACCGACAGGCCGGCGATGGGAAGGTAGATGTCCACGCCGCACTGACTAGCCGCTGGCGGCCCGGTGCGGAAGGGCGGGGAGGTCAGAAGTCCGTGGCGAGGGTCAGCGTCGGGCCCGAGCCGGGCTCGGCCTTGCCGGCGACACGCAAGCGCCAGTCGGCGGCGAGGGTGACGGAGCGGCCAGCGGCGGGCAGCCGAAAAGATGCCTGCGGCCCGAGGTCGAGGCGCGACGCTCCGGGTTGGGCGGCGGCCCAGGCTGCGCCGCCGAGGCGAAGGCGTTCGCCCGCCGGGAGCGACAGGCGGACCGCGCCGTCGCCGAAGGGGTCGCGGGATCGCGCTCCGACCATGCCCGCCTGGACGTAGGCGTCGATCCGGAAGCGGCCGAGCCGCACGTCGCCGACTCCGCCGTAAGCGGTGAGGGCGAAGGCCGAGCGGCCCTCGCGGCCGAGCGCCTGCCGCCGTTCCAGCGAGAAATGGATGGGGGCTTGCCTGGAGGGGCGCCAGTCGACGCCGAAAGCCGCTTCAGCGGCCGCGGGGCGCCGCAACGGCGACGCGAGGCGGCCGAACAAGGCGAGCGGCCGCGCCTGGTCTCGGTTCAGCCGGTAGGCGAGCCGCGCGCCGGCCTGGCTTGCGCCGAGCAGGCCGCCCGGGGCGAGCGGCCGCACCGGGCCCTGCCGCACGAAGGCCCAGGCGGAAAGCGACCATCGCCCCGGCCGGGCGGATTCGGGGCCGTTCCCCCGCGGCGGAAGAGATGGCGGCGGTGCGGCGGACGGGATCGCGGCGGCGGTCTTCACAGCCGGCGCTTCGATGAGGGTGCCGGCCGAGGGCGGCAGAGGGGGCGGCCAAGGCCCGGGGTTCAGCCGCCGCCGGGGCGAGGCCTGGATCGAAGGCGTCGGGGAAACCGCGCGTGCCGACGCGGATGCCGGGCGGATCGCTGGCCCGGCCGGGAGCGCGGTGGCCGGGCGGGGCACGGCGCCGGCGGCGTCGGCGGGCGGCGTCGGCCAAGGTGGAGCCAGGATCGCCGTCCTCACCGCCGCCCAGGCTCCGAGCACCAAGGCCAGGAAGCGCAGCGGCGGCGAGCTCCTCATCCGGCGGAGCGGCCGGCGGGGAAGATATGCGCCGTCTTGTCCCAGCGCGGCCGGCCGCCGCGCCGAAGCGCCCGGTAGCGCGACAAGGCGGACGCGGCGGAGAGCACAAGTACGACATTGCCGACCGCCATTCGCGGCCCCGCCCGAAGCCCCTCCCGCCAGCCGTAAGCGGCGGCCGTGAAGCCGGCGCGGACGGCGAGCCGCCAGCCGAGCAGGCCGAGATTGACGGTGACGAGGGCCGACAGGACCGACGGCAGCGGCGCCGGCCCGGCGCCGCCCGCGCCCTGCCAGGCCTTGAGGGCAAGCCACAAAGCCAGCGCCAGATACCCGGCGCAGAGCAGGATCGCCGCCAGGAGCGACTGCCGGTCGCGAAGCCGCATCCACCGCTCCGCCGCGCCGCCGCTCCAGCCGAGCCGGTCCCAGCCCGACAAGGCGATGCCGGTCGTCCACCGCGCCTTCTGCCGGACCGCGGCGGCCAGCGTGCCCGGGAAATATTCGCGCGTGGCGACGAGGCCGCCGCCTTCCGCCGGGCAACGCACGAACGCGCAGCGCCCTCCCGACTCCGCGATCCTGAGGCCGAGCTCATAATCCTCGGCAAGGCTGTCGGAGTCGAACGGCAGCCCGTCCCTCTCCGCGGCGAGACGGCCCAGCGCCCGGCGCGAAAAGGCGCACCCGACGCCGGCCGAGGGGAGGCCGGCGCCGAGCGCGCCACGCACGACCATTTCCTTGCCGTGCGATTCGGCGAACTCGTCGGCATAATGGCCGCCGAGCCAGCGCGAATGAGGGTGGATGAGGGGCAGCACCGGAAGCTGGACGAGGTCGAACCGCTCGATCAGCCCGTCGAACAGGCGAAGCTCGGCCGGGTGGACGACATCCTCGGCGTCGTGGAGGACCACCGCCTTCGCCCGCCGGCCCTCCCGGGCCTCGTCCGCGAGCAGCGCCTGCCACAGAAGGTTCAGGCAGTCGGCCTTGGTCGTCGGCCCCGGTGAGCGGCCGGTCACGATCCTGATCCTCGGCTCCGCCGCCGCCGGCGCGGCCGCCGCGGCGAGGGTGGAGGGATCGTTCGGATAGGTGCCGACATAGATTCGCCAGTCGCCGTCGGCCCAGGCGGCGGCCGCCTCCCTCAGCATGTCGCCGATCACCGCGGCCTCATCCCAGGCGGGAACGAAGACGGCCAGCAGGCCCGGCCGGTCCGGCGCCGGCGGTGCGGCGGCCAGTCTACCCAGCCGCCGAACGCGCCCGCCGAGCCAAAGGAAATCCACCGCGAGGTCGCTCAGCCCCAGGACCAGGAATCCCGTGGCGGCGAACAGCGCCGCTTCGCGCATGATGAAATCCGCCGCGCCGAACAGCGGCTCCGCCATGTCCATGGATCTGCCCCCCGAACGGACGGCGGCATCATCCGTTTTCGCGGAACGATTGGCAAGAGTTTTTCGAAACCGGCGAATTTCCGCGCGAGCGGGGAGCCGGACCGGTTCGAACGAGAATTGAAATTACAGATGCACAGATCGAGATTCCTTATATCCTGGCCACGGCGCGGCGCGGGGGAGCGCCGCCTGCCGTGGGGGGATCTCGGCCATGCACGGGTGGGCAATTGGAATCTTGATCGCCGGGCTCGGCCTGGCGCCGGCGGTGGGCCGGGCGGCGCAACCTCCGGCTCCTTCCGCCGCCGCCGTTCCGGTCGCGGCCGGTCCTCCGCCCGCGGGAACCTACGTCGTCCACGCCATCGACGTCGGCACCGGCCTGTCGGTGTTCGTCGAGGGGCACGATTTCACCCTGCTCTACGACGCCGGCAGCAACGACGATGCCCGGCGCGGCAAGGACAAGGACCGCGTGCTGGCCTATCTGCGCAAGGTGCGGCCGGACATGACAAGTCTCGACCATGTGATCCTCAGCCACCCGCACAAGGACCATGTCGAGATGATGGACGACGTGTTCGAGACCTATGAGGTGCGCGACGTCTGGGATTCCGGGGCGTTCAACGACACGTGCGGCTATCGCGCGTTCCTCGACGCGGTCATCGCCGAGCCGGGCGTCGCCTATCACAACGCGCTCGGGAGCGGCGGCTTCCACGAGGTCAGGGTCAGGAAGTCGAGCTGCCACGGCAGGAAGCGGCCCGCCACCATCCTTCGGGTGCCGCGCGCAAGCCAGATCTCGAACGCCGTCGTCCCGCTCGGCGACAATGCGTCGATGATGATCCTCCATGCCGACGGCACGCGTAAGGGCCCCTCCGACTTCAACGACGCGAGCGTCGTCGCCCGCCTGCTCCTCGGCGGGCGAAGCGTGCTTCTTCCCGGCGACGGCGAGGCCGGCGGCCGCAAGGCGCCGAGCGAAATTCCCAGGCCCAATTCGGCCGAAGGGAAATTGCTGGCCTGCTGCGCGATTCACCTTCGTTCCGACATTCTGGTCGCGGGTCATCACGGCAGCATGACCTCGTCGAGGTCGGTGTTCCTGGATGCCGTTCAGGCCAGCCATTACGTCGTGTCGGCCGGTCCGAAGGCCTATTCGGGGACCGTTCTGCCCGACGAGGTCGTCATCAAGGAATATGCCAGGCGCGGCACGGTCTGGAGCACCGCTCTCAACGACGACACCTGCCCGGACAACAAGGCGAAGATCGGCCCGGACGACGACAACAAGCCGGGCGGCTGCGACAATGTGCGCATCGTCATCGGGCGCGACGGCTCGATCACGGCGGATTATTTCCGGGAGGCCGATTGACCTCGATGGCCGGCCCGCTCCGGCGTATTTGATTCGCGTATATCTCTAGATCGGATATAATCAGGCGGCGCTCCCTTCGCGGGCGCCACCAACCGGTCTGGGGGGACACGGCTCATGCGCTGGATCATCGCGGCGGCACTCGCATCCTTATATTTTCTTATTCCCGCCCCGGCTCATGCCTGGGGCCAGGGCGGCCATTACACGGTCTGCGAGATCGGCTATCTCAACCTCACTCCCGCGGCCAAGGCGGAGGTCGACCGGCTGGTCGCGCTCGACGGCCGCTATGCCAGCTTCACCGAGACCTGCATCTTTCCCGACAACAAGCCGGTTTCGCGGCCGAGCGAGCATTATGCCAATTATCCGCGCACCGACCGCCGGATCGGCCCCGGCTGCCCGGGCGGACGGCCCTGCGTGCTCGGGGCGATCGAAAGCGATCTCGCCATCCTCCGCTCCAGCTCGGCGCCCGGCGCCCGGAAGGCGACGGCGATCCTCCACATCGGCCACTGGTTCGGCGACCTCCACCAGCCGCTCCACATCTCCTTCGAGGACGATCGCGGCGGCAACAGCATCAAGGCGCCGGGCCTGTGCTCGGGAAGCTTCGAGGCCAGCCTCCATTCGGTCTGGGACAGCTGCGTCATCGAGCGCCGGATCTTCAGCCCGGGCACCGACCGCGTGGCCCGGGCCCGGGCCGCGGCCGCGCTCCTCAACGGCTCGATCACCGACGGCCAGCGGCGCAGCTGGGTTCGCTCGCAGCCCTGGCAGTGGGCCGGCGAATCCTACAAGATCACGACCGCCGGCCGCACCGGCTACTGCGTCCGCAAGTCCGCAGCCTGCTGGTATTCGGCCGCCAGGCGCGAGTTCGCGGCCGGTGATCAGGAACGCGCGCAGGCCGTCGACGACGACTATCTGGATCGCGCCAAGCCGATCATCGAGGCCCGGCTGCGGCGGGCGGGAATCCGCCTCGCCCACGCGCTCAACCGGATCTTCGATCCCACCTACCGCGGGTGGGCTTCCTGAAGATGCGCGCCATCCTGATCGCCGCCGCGGCGCTGACGCTGGGCCCGGCTTCGCTGACTCCGTGCATGATCGGGACGGCGGCGGCGCAGGGCTATTCCTGCTGCAAGGTCTGCAGGGCGGGCAAGGCCTGCGGCGACAGCTGCATCGCCCGCAACAAGACCTGTCACAAGGGCAAGGGCTGCGCCTGCGACGGGTAAGGCATGCCGATGGAGGCGACCAGCTCCTAAGCTGGCGGGAGAAAGCGAACGATCAGAGCCGTCAGTGCCGTTGCCGCTCCAAGCATCGCCGCCGCGGTCGAGAAGATGAACCCCTTGGTCGGAAAGTGCTTCGAACGTTCGTCGAACCTGGCATAATCGACCCTCAGATCCTCGACCGCCTTGCGAAGCGCCGAAACCGTGCCGTCCACCCTGTCCGTCACGTTTCGCAGGTGACCTACTTCCATCTCGAGCCGGTCGAGACGAGCTCCAGGTCCGGACGGCACCGATGCAGTGCCCCTGCCGGCGCCCCCACCGCCTCCGCCACCGCCCCGATCCGCCAAGTTCATTTCCCTCTCTGCTCGTGAGTCGAGCTCAAGGGCCATCTACCCTCCGCGGCATAGTCCGATCAGCGGCGCGGAATAAGAGGCGACGGGACCTTATCGGAAGATCGTTTACGTGGCCGGTCGAACCGCAAGCGGCCAGCGCGCCCAAACTCTTACCGTTTCCTCCGTGCCTCTCCCCCGCTACAGCCGCCGCCATGGTTTCCGAACTACGCCGGCGCCCCCGCTCCGCGCTGCGGGCATTTCTGAAAAGCGAGGCCAGCGGCGGAATCGTGCTGATGGCGGCGGCGGCGCTGGCGCTGATCGTCGCCAACTCGCCGCTGGCGCACGCATACCAGCACCTCCTCCACCTCGAGACGGGACCGGTCCTGTCCGACAAGCTCGGGCCCATGACCGTCCACCTCTGGATCAACGACGGTCTGATGGCCGTCTTCTTCCTGCTCGTCGGGCTGGAGATAAAGCGCGAGTTCGTCGACGGGCGACTTTCGACCTGGGACCGGCGGCGGCTGCCGGTGATCGCGGCGGCCGTCGGAATGGCGGTGCCGGCGGCAATCTATCTCGCCTTCACCGCCGGCGCTGACGGGCTCAGCCGTGGCTGGGCAATTCCGGCGGCGACCGACATCGCCTTCGCGATCGGCGTCCTGGCGCTGCTCGGCAGCCGGGCGCCGACGTCGCTCAAGCTCTTCCTCACCACCGTCGCCATCGCCGACGATCTCGGCGCCGTCGCGATCATCGCCCTGGCCTATACCGCCTCGCTCGACACGCTGGCGCTCGGCGCGGCGGCGGCGATCCTCTTCGTCATGTACGCCATGGGCAAGAGCGGCGTGCGCCGGGTCTGGCCCTATCTGATCGGCGCCGCCTTGCTCTGGTACGCGGTGCTGCTGTCGGGCGTGCACGCCACCGTCGCGGGGGTGCTCGCCGCCGCCGCCATTCCGATCGTCGCGACCCCGGGCACGCCCGATTCGGCCGATTCGCCGCTCCACCGGCTCGAGCACGGCCTCAGCCCGTGGGTCGCGTTCCTGATCGTGCCGCTGTTCGGCTTCGCCAATGCCGGAGTGTCGCTGGCGGGCGTGGGGCTGGACCGGCTGGCCGCGCCGCTTCCGCTCGGAATCGCGGCCGGCCTCTTCCTGGGCAAGCAGCTGGGCATCTTCGGCGCCGTCTGGCTGACCGTCCGCTTCGGCCTCGCCTCGCGCCTTCGCGGCGCCACCTGGCTTCAGGTCTGGGGCGTCGCCATGCTCTGCGGGATCGGCTTCACGATGAGCCTGTTCATCGGCGCCCTCGCCTTCCCCGGCGATTCGGCGCGGGTAGAGGAGGCCAAGTTGGGCATCCTCGCCGGCTCCTTCCTCTCCGCGCTCGGCGGCTTTCTGGTGCTTCGGCTCGCGCCCGGCCACGACCACCATCAGGAGGAGGAGGCGCTTCAGGACGGCGAGATCGAGGACGACGGCGACGTCGAACGGCTTGAGGAGCGCAAGGCATGAAATGGCTGATCGTCCTGGCGGCTCTGCTCCTCGCCGCCTGCGTCTCGACCGGCGATGCCCGCGATTCGCTCGATTCGATCGCCCGCGACTATGTGAAGCTCCAGCTCGCCATCGGCGAGAAGGAGGAGGGCTATATCGACTCCTATTTCGGCCCCGCCCAATGGCAGGCCGAGGCGAAGTTGAAGCCCGTCACGCTCCCCGACCTCGCCGCGCGCGCCGGAGTGCTGAGCGTCCGCCTGCGCAGCATCGCCGACTCCCGGCTCGATCCGATGGAGCGGCGGAGGCGCGACTTCCTGCTCGCCCAGCTGAGGGCGGCCTCGACCCGACTCAGGATGATGCAGGGGGAGAAGCTCGCCTTCGCCGACGAGGCCGAGGGCCTGTTCGGAGTCCGGCCGGAGCTCAAGCCGCTCTCCGCCTACGATCCGGTGCTCGCCCGGATCGAGCGGCTGGTACCCGGCAGCGGGCCGCTCGCCGGGCGGGTCGGCGACTTCCAGAGCCGCTTCATCATCCCCCGCGAGCGGCTGGAGCCGGTGATGCGCGCGGCGATCGCCGAATGCCGCCGCCGCACCCTCCGCCACATCGCTCTGCCCGCGAACGAGCGCTTCACGCTCGAATTCGTCACCGGCAAGAGCTGGGGCGGCTACAATTGGTACAAGGGCGACGCCCACAGCCTCATCCAGGTGAACACCGACCATCCCATCCGGATCAGCCGCGCCGTCGATCTCGGCTGCCACGAAGGCTATCCCGGCCATCACGTCTACAACATGCTGCTCGAGCAGAAGCTGGCCAAGGCCCGCGGCTGGACCGAATTCACTCTCTACCCCCTCTACTCGCCGCAAAGCTTCATCGCCGAGGGCTCGGCCAATTACGGCATCGCCCTCGCCTTTCCCGGCGAGGAGCGGCTGCGCTTCGAGACGGCGGTCCTCTACCCGCTCGCCGGGCTTCCGGCGAAGGACGCCGCGGCCTACTTCCGGCTTGAGGAAGCGATACAGGAGCTGGCCGGAGCCCGCTTCACCATCGCCCGCGACTATCTCGAAGGCCGGATCGACCGTTCCCGGGCGATCGAGCTGGCGCGTAGATACCAGCTGATATCGAGGCCGCGGGCGGAGCAATCGATCGCCTTCACCGAGCAATATCGCTCCTACGTGATCAATTACGGCCTCGGGCTCGACATGGTGCGCCTGGCGGTGGAGCGGGCCGGCGCCAATCCGGCGGCGCGCTGGGCGGCGATGGAGAAGATGCTGTCGGAGCCGACGCTGCCGAAGGATCTGGGAAGGTGAGGCGCAGGATAAGGCCCCCCCTCTCCCTTGAGGGAGAGGGCAGGGTGAGGGTGTCGGGCGCTGGAGGGAAGCCTCGGACGCTGAACCCCCTCACCCCGGCCCTCTCCCCGTCGGGGAGAGGGGGAGGGGGAGGGACATAGTGCGAATTTTCTGGGACGAGCGGCAGCGCCTGCACGCGCCGGCGCGGGAACTGCACAACGGGAGCTTCGTGCCCTTCGCCGAGCATTGCGGACGGGTCGAGTCGATGCTCGCCGCGCTCGGAGCGACTCACGCCGTGGAGGACCGGGGCGAGGCGCCGCTGCTTCGGGTCCATCCCCGAGCCTATCTCGACTTCCTCGAGTCCGCCTTCGCCGAGTGGAAGTCGGCCGGGCGTCCCGGCGACGCCGCCGGCTATGTCTGGCCCGTGGTCGGCCGCCGTCCGCTCGACCTCGACCGGATCGACGCGCGCCTCGGCCAGTACAGCATGGACGCATCGACCCCGATCGCCGAGGGCACCTGGGAGAGCGCCTACTGGGCCGCCCAGACGGCCCTGGCCGGCCTCGAAGCGGTGCTGGCGGGAGAGCCCGCCGCCTTCGCTCTGTGCCGTCCGCCCGGCCACCATGCCGGCGCCGATTATATGGGCGGCTATTGCTACCTCAACAACGCGGCGGTGGCGGCCGAGGCCGCGCTCGCCGCCGGCACCGGCAGGGTCGCGATCCTCGACGTGGATTATCATCACGGCAACGGCACCCAGGATATATTCCTCGAGCGCGGCGACGTCTTCTTCGCCTCGATCCACGCCGATCCGCGGACCGATTACCCCTTCTTCTGGGGCCATGCCGACGAGACCGGCGCCGGCGAAGGGGAGGGCGCGACTCTCAACCTGCCGCTGGCCCGCGGCACCGCCGGGCGCGATTACGAAGCGGCGCTCGACACGGCGCTGGAAGCGATCGCCGGCTTCGGCGCCGGCCTCCTCGTCTGCTCGTTCGGCGCCGACACCTTCGCCGGCGATCCGATCTGCTCGTTCGCGCTGGAGACGGCCGATTACGCCCCGGTCGCCCGCCGGATCGCCGCGCTCGGCCTGCCGACCCTGATCGTCATGGAAGGCGGCTATGCGGTCGACGCCCTGGGCGCCAACGTGGCGGCGTTCCTCTCGGGGTTTCAGGGGCCTGGCCCCGGTTTGATTTGAACCGCTCATCCTGAGTAGCCGCTGAGCGAAGTCGAAGCGGCGTATCGAAGGACCGTCCTTCGATACGGGCCTTCGCCGGGCTCAGTCCCTACTCAGGAGGAGCGGATATGATCAGCCTATCCTATTCCTCCTATTCGCCGCCGCCCTCCAGCTCCCGGCGATAGGCGTCGACCGACCAGTCCCGGCCGAGGAAGCTTTTCGCCAGATCGTTCATCGAGGCCGATCCCCCGGGCGCGAGGATGAGCTCGCGATAGGCGCGGGCGGTGGCGGCGTCGCGAAGCCCGGCCCTGCGGAAGCGGCTGAGCAGGTCGGCGGCGAGCGCCTCCGACCATTGATAGGTGTAATAGGAGGCGCCGTAGCCGCTCAGATGGCCGAACGACGCGTGCATGTGGCTCCCCTCCGGGAAGGGGGCGAGGGCGTAGCGGCCGTAGGTTTCGTTGAAGCGCCGGATGAGGTCGACCTCTCCCATCGGGGACGAATAATAATCGAGGGCGACGCTGGCGAGGCCGAGCTGGCCCATCGTTCCGAAGGCGCGCCCGAAATTGCGGCCGGCGACCATCTTGTCGACCAGCGCCCGCGGGATCGGCCGGCCCTGCGCGTCGGTGGCGAACTTGGCCAGCGTATCGGCGTCCCACACCCATTCCTCGAGCAGGGTCGAGGGCGCCTCGATCACGTCATTTTCGATCTCTCCGAAATTCTGCATCGCATATTCGCGCTGGCCGGCGAACAGCCAGTGCAGGAGGTGGCCGAATTCGTGGAGGAAGGTCTCGACCTGGCCGTGCTCCATCAGCCCCTCGGGGAAGTTGGTGATCAGGGCCGCGGCCGGAAGCACCCGCCCCTTGATTCCGATCCGGACCGGGAACATCGCCGCATGGGTGTATTTGTTGTCGCGCGGATGCATGTCGAGGTAGAAGCGGCCGATCACCTGGCCCTTCTCGACCAGCTCATAGGCCTTGACCTCCGGAGACCAGACCTCGGTCGTCCACGGGCGGATCTGGACCCCGAACAGATCCTGGGTGAGGCTGAAGATGCCGGAGCGGACCTTGTCGAAGCTGAAATAGGTGCGGACCACCGCCGGATCGACGTCGAACGTCTCCTTGCGGACCAGCCGCATGGCATAGCCGGCGTCGGAGGCGCTGAGGCCGGCCAGCCTGGGATCGTCCTTGCGCAGCCGGGCCAGAAGCCGGGCCGCCTCCTTCTCGCCCACCGGCCGGGCCGCCGCAGCGATCTGGTCGACGAACGCCCGGGTCCGGACCGGGTCGCGGGCCATGCGGTTGGCGAGGTCGTAGGCCGCGAAATTGGGATAGCCGAGCAGGGACGCGAGCTCGGCGCGCTGGGCGAAGAGCTTCTTCAGGACGGCGTCATTGGCCGGATAGGCGCGGTTCAGCCACGCGGTCTGGACCCTTTTGCGGAGCGCGGCGCTGTCGGCATATTGCAGGATCGGAGCGATGTCCGCTCCCGTCATCTTGATCTCGACCATGCCGTCGGCGCCGGGCTTGTGGCGGTCGAGATAGTCCTGCGGAACTCCGGCCAGCTCCTCCGGCTTCGCCTTCACCACGGGGTGATTGGCGTTGATGTTGCGGTCGAACTCGATCCCGGTCTGGGTGATCTCGTTCTGGAGCGCCTCGATCCGCTTGCGGGTCGCCTCGTCCCTGGCCACACCGGCGCGGCGGAAATTGTCGAGCTGGCGCGCCAGCGTGTAGCGAAGCTCGGGCGCCACCCCGGCGCGCTCGACCGCCTGCAGCCGCTCGTAGACCGGCCGCGACATCTGGAAGCGGGTCACCACCTGGTTGGTCTTCTGCACGCATTCCTCGGCCGCGGTCCGGATCGCCGCGTCGGGATTGGTGTCCTTGATCAGCGGCGGCTCGGCGAAGGCGGCGGTGACGGCGAGATTGTAGAGGTCGTCATAGGCGGCGAGCAGGGTCGCCGGAGCGGTCGTCAGCGGCATCGCCTCGACCTTCGACTGCAGGCTTCCGATCGCCGCGATCCGCCGGTCGCACATCGCCGTCACTTCGGCCGCCGACCTGGGCTTGGCCAGAATGGGGCCTAGCGCGGCGTCGGAAACGGGCGTGTAGCCGGCCGCCAGAGCCGGCGCGGCGGCGGTAACGAGAATGAAGGCGATGAGCTTTCGCGTTTTGTGCATTTCGGGACCCCTCGGTGGACGCGCGGCGAGCCTTAGCACGACGGGGCGGCGGGCCAAGAGTTCTTCCCTCCCTGCAAGGGGGGATCGAGGGTGGGTCCGCCGAAGGCGGGCGAAACTCGGACCCGGCGGAAGTCTCGCTTCGCTCGACTACCCACCCCCGGCCCCTCCCTTGCAGGGAGGGGAGTCAGAGCTTCTCCGTCAGCTCCGGAACCAGCTTGAAGAGATCGCCGACCAGGCCGAGATCGGCGACCTGGAAGATCGGCGCGTCCTCGTCCTTGTTGATGGCGACGATCAGCTTGCTGTCCTTCATCCCCGCCAGGTGCTGGATCGCGCCGGAAATGCCGACCGCGAAATAGACTTCCGGAGCGACGATCTTGCCGGTCTGTCCGACCTGATAGTCGTTGGGCGCATAGCCGGCGTCGACCGCGGCGCGGCTGGCGCCGACCGCGGCTCCGAGCTTGTCGGCGAGCGGATCGATGAAGGCATGGAACTGCTCGGCCGAGCCCAGCGCCCGCCCGCCGGAGACGATGATCTTGGCGCTGGTCAGCTCCGGCCGCTCCGACGCGGCGATCTCCGCTCCGACGAAGCTCGACAGGCCGGCATCCTCGCCGCCGGACACCGCCTCGATCTGCCCGCCGCCGCCTTCGGCCGCCGCTTTCTCGAACGCGGTGCCGCGCACCGTCAGCACCTTCTTGGCGTCGGACGACCTGACCGTGGCGATCGCGTTGCCGGCATAGATGGGCCGCTGGAACGTGTCCTCGCCCTCGATCGCGACGACGTCGGAAATCTGCATCACGTCGAGAAGTGCGGCGACCCTCGGAGCGACGTTCTTGCCGGTGGTGGTCGAGGCGGCGACGAAGGCGTCGTGGCCCTGCATCAGGCCGGCCGCGAGCGGCGCCACATTCTCCGCCAGCTGGTGGGCGAAGGCCGCGCCGTCGGCGACATGGACCTTGCCGACTCCGGCGATTCTGGCGGCCTGCTCGGCGACCGCGCCGACGCCCTCGCCGGCGACGAGCAGATGCACTTCGCCCAGCTTCGAGGCGGCGGTGACCGCGGAAAGGGTGGCGTCCTTCAGCTGGCCGCCTTCATGCTCGACGAGAACGAGCGTCTTCATCAAATCACTCCCACGGTCCGGAGGCGGTCGATCAGCTCGTCCACCGATTGCACCTTGATCCCCGCCTCGCGCTTCGAAGGCTCGCGAACGCCCAGGGTCGTCAGCCGCGGCGCCGTGTCGACGCCGTAATCGGCCGGAGTCTTCTGGGCGAGCGGCTTGGACTTGGCCTTCATGATGTTGGGAAGGCTGGCATAGCGCGGCTCGTTGAGGCGCAGGTCGGTGGTGACGATCGCCGGCAGCTTCAGCCGAAGCGTCTCCAGCCCGCCGTCGACCTCGCGGGTGACGTTGACGCTCTCGCCCTCGACCTCGACCTTCGAGGCGAAGGTGCCCTGCGCCCAGCCGAGCAAGGCGGCCAGCATCTGGCCGGTCTGGTTGCTGTCGTCGTCGATCGCCTGCTTGCCGAGGATCACCATCCGCGGCTGCTCCTCGGCGACGATCCTGGCCAGGATCTTGGCGACGGCGAGCGGCTCGACCTCGTCGTCGGTGGTGACGAGGATCGCCCGGTCGGCGCCCATCGCAAGCGCCGTGCGCAAGGTCTCCTGGGCCTTGGCCGGCCCGATCGAGACGGCGACGATCTCCGTCGCCACGCCTTTCTCCTTCAGCCGGATGGCTTCCTCGACGGCGATCTCGTCGAACGGGTTCATGCTCATCTTGACGTTGGCGAGGTCGACCCCCGTCCCGTCGGACTTGACCCGCGGCTTGACGTTGTAATCGATCACCCGTTTCACCGGCACCAGCAGCTTCATCTCAGCTCCTTCAGGTCATTCCCGCGAAAGCGGGAATCCCGCTTCTTCTTCCCTTCCCTTCCCGCCGCAAAAAGCGGGACCCCCGCTTTCGCGGGGGTGACGATTACGCCGCCTCCTGAACCGCCGCGACGATCTTCCTCGCCGCGTCGCCGAGATCGTTGGCCGGAACGATGGCGAGGCCGCTGTCGGCGAGGATGCGCTTGCCTTCCTCGACGTTCGTGCCTTCGAGCCGCACCACCAGAGGCACCTTCAGATCCACTTCCTTCGCCGCGGCGATGATTCCGTCGGCGATGATGTCGCAGCGCATGATTCCGCCGAAGATGTTGACGAGGATGCCCTTCACCGCCGGATCGGAGAGGATGATCTTGAACGCCGCCGTGACCTTCTCCTTGGAGGCGCCGCCGCCGACGTCGCAGAAATTGGCGGGCTCGGCGCCGTTCAGCTTGATGATGTCCATCGTCGCCATGGCGAGGCCGGCGCCGTTGACCATGCAGCCGATATTGCCGTCGAGCTTGATGTAGGCGAGGTCGAATTTGGAGGCCTCGACCTCCATCGGATCCTCCTCGCTCTCGTCGCGCAGGGCCTCGAGCTCGGGATGGCGGAACTCGGCGTTGGAATCGAAGCTCATCTTGGCGTCGAGAACGAGCATCCTGCCGTCCTCGGTGGCCACCAGGGGATTGATCTCGAGCATCGCGCAGTCGAGCGCGATGAAGGCGTCGTAGAGCTGGCGCGCCAGCTTCTGGCCCTGCTTGTTGAGCTCCCCCTCCAGCTCCAGCGCATAAGCCAGCGCCCGGCCGTGGTGGGGCTGGAAGCCCTGGGCGGGGTCGATCGTGATCGTCGTGATCTTCTCGGGCGTCTCGTGCGCCACCGTCTCGATGTCGACTCCGCCCTCGGTCGAGGCGACCATCGCGATCCTGCCACTGCCGCGGTCGACGAGCAAAGCGAGATAATATTCCTTCGCGATGTCGACCCCGTCGGTGACGTAGAGGCGGTTGACCTGCTTGCCCTCGGCGCCGGTCTGGATGGTGACCAGCGTCTTGCCGAGCATCTCCTCGGCGTTCGAGCGAACCTCCTCGATCGACCGGGCGAGCCGGACTCCGCCCTTGGCGTCGGGCCCGAGCTCCTTGAACCTGCCCTTGCCGCGGCCGCCGGCATGGATCTGCGCCTTGACGATCCAGAGCGGCCCGGGAAGCTTCCGGGCCGCCGCCACGGCTTCGTCGACCGAAAGGGCGGCGTGCCCGCCGGGTACCGGAATGCCCTGCTGCGCGAGCAATTCCTTGGCCTGATATTCATGGACGTTCATGGCCGCGCCCTAAAGCACAGGGGAGGAGGGATTCCAAGCCGCCTGCGGGGAGCGTGGAACATCGCCCGCCGAAGCCGATTGGAAACGCATCATGGCGACGACGATCTTCGACTGGATAGTCCGCACCGCGATGCTGGTGATGGCCGGCCTGGTCACGCTCTCGATCCTTGGCGCCATCGCCACCATGAGCAACGATCCCGGCACCGGCTTCGCGGGCGGCGACCGGCCGCTGATCGACGCTCGACCGGCGCAGGAGCGGGAGGGCGAAGCGGCTCCGGCTCCGGCGCGGCCGGGGGAGCAGGACTCGGTGGCTCCGGCACCGGCTCCGGGCCAGGCGGGCACCGTCGTCGCGGTGCCGCCCCCCAAAGAGGACCGGCAGGGCAAGTGGCTGGAGGCGATCGCCTATGCGCTGCTGGCGCTCGTCGGGATCGCGGCCATCGGCGTGCTGATGCTGTGGCGGGCGGTGCGCGAGCTTGGCCGGCTCGCCGACCGGCGGGACCTCAGCCGCTGACGGCGGCCAGGATCTTGCGCCGGTGGAACAGCCCCACGTCCTCGGCGAAGAAGCGTTCGAGAAGGCCCGCGTCGAGATCGTAGAGGCCGGCCAGCGCCGGTGCGCCCCGGTCGAGCAGGAGCCGGTTGATGGAGCGGTGGAATTCGCGCCGCTTCCACGCCGCCGCGGCCTCGGCCTCGAACAGGTCGTGCAGCGCCGCGCCCGAAAGGTCGTTCTGCCGGACGAGGGTGAGTGCCGTACGCAATGCATCGGGCAAGGCCGAGCCGGTGAAGGGATGCGAGAAGCCGCCCCGCGCGCCCAGCTTCGCCACCCGGGCGCCGCCTATCCGCCAGTAAGCCGCGAAGTCGCCCCCGAGCGGGATCGGCCGGGACGAGGATTCGGCCTTGCGCGGCTCGCCGTCGTGCCAGCCGCGGCGGGCGACATATTCCTCGATCCGGTCGGTCCCGTCCGCCCCGCCCTCAGGGCTTCGGGAATAGTCGATGCGCTCGATCCTGAGCGTGCGCTCGTCGATCGGGATGCAGGTGAAATGGCCGCAGCCGCCCGTCTCCAGCGTCAGGTCGGCGAGCACCGGGAGGTCGACCCGGTGCGGGTCGGCGAATCGGCAGGTGCGGGCGGTGCGGTGGCGCCAGGCGATCTCGAGGGTGGTCTGCTGCGCCCATCCGCGGGCGTCGAGTGCGCCGGTGCCTGCGATCGATTCGCCGCCCGGCAGAAGCAGGCTGTCGTCGCGAATCGCCACCACCTTGGCGTTGCGGGCGCAGCGGTCCGGAAGCGCGTCGGCGACGGCCTCGTGGATCGCCTCGGTGGTGACGAGGTGGGCGGCGAGCTTGAGCTTGCGGCTGCGCGACGGGAGGGAGACGTAGCAGGCGTCCCAGCTCCTGACGACGACCGGGTCGAGCAGCTTGCGATCCTCGCCGCCGAGGCCGGCATCGAGCACCAGCATGCCGCTGCCGCCGCCGAACCTTACCTCCTCGCCGACCAGCACCATCGCCGCGTCGGGCCTCCGCCGCGCCATCGCGAGCGCCGCGAAGCAACCGGCGACTCCACCTCCCGCGATCAGCAGCCCGCAATTTTTCCCCTTGCGCATCGTGCCGTGCTTACCGCCGGCGCGGCCGCGAGGCCATCCCGCGCGACCCGCGGGTCGCGAAAGGCCCAAAACGACACGTTTTTTTCATAACACTGCCAAAATCTCTGCGTTAAAAGCCCGCGTCGGGGCAAACAGGAGGGACCAAATGAGCGTGAATATTTGCTGGCGGGCCGCTGCATTGGCCCTTCCGCTTCTGGCCGCCGCTCCGGCTCTGGCGCAGGACGCCGAGGAGCAAGGCCGGCCTTACGACCGCAACAGCCTGACCATCGGCCTGGGCGGCGCCTACATCCCCTCCTACGAGGGCTCGGACGATTATATCCTGACTCCGATCGGGATCGCCTTCGGCAAGGTCGCCGGCTTCGGCTTCGCCACCCGCGGCACCGCCCTCTATGTCGATCTCGTCCCCGACAAGCGCGACGCCCCCGTCGATTTCGATTTCGGCCCTGTGGCGAACGTCCGTCTCGACCGCACCAACCGGATCAAGGACCCCCAGGTTCGGGCTCTGGGCGAGCTCGACACCGCCATCGAGCTCGGCGCGTGGGCCGGCCTCAGGAAGAACGGGGTGCTCCACGAATATGACAGCCTCGGCGCGCGAGTCGCCTGGCAGAAGGACGTCACCGATACCCACGACAGCTCGGTGATCACCCCCGCGATCGAATATTCGTCGCCGCTCAGCGAACGCACCCTGGTCAGCTTCAGCCTGCAGGCCGAGCATGTCGGCGACGGCTATGCCCGAGCCTATTTCTCGGTGACTCCCGCCGGGGCGCTGGCGAGTGGCCTTCCCGTCCATAATGCCGACGGCGGCTGGAAGAGCTGGCGGACGACCCTGCTGCTCGGCCAGTCGATCACCGGCGACCTCAGGAACCCGAAGCTCTCCCTGTTCGGCGGCGTCGGCTATTCGCGCCTGCTCGGCGATTTCGCGCGCAGCCCGATCGTCCGGATCGCCGGCGACAGGGACCAGTATTTCGCCACCCTGGGCCTCGCCTATACGTTCTGAAATATCGCTCCCCTCCCTGGAAAGGGAGGGGCCGGGGATGGGTAGGCGAGCGGCAGCGAGACTGCCTGCCGAGTCGGCGTTTCGGCCGCCTTCGGCGGACCCACCCCAGACCCCTCCCGTCCAGGGAGGGGAGTTAAGGTAGTGACACTTCCGGAACCGCCGGGCATAGTTGCGCGCTATATGGGGCAACAGCAAAATACGGAGCCCGCTATGAGAGGATATGCCGGGCTCGCCGTAACGGGGATGATGCTGGTCCTGGCGATGCCGGCGACGGCGCGGGACCGGACCATGGAGGGCGGCGAGGCGAGAAGCTTCAATGCCGGGCCGGCGGAGAGCCGTCCGAGCGCCCTTGTTCCGCAGAGCGTCGAACTCGATTCGAGGGGCGTTCTGCCGGCGGAGGACCCGTCGGCGCCGCGCCTGTTCGGAAGCCTGCCCGTCGCCGACAATGTCGCGCTGGGCGTCGGCCTCTTCTCCGTCGTCGGGACGACCGAGAAGGAGCAGATGCGGCGCCGGCTGGACCCGTCCCGCGAATATCGCGGCTCCGAGACCCGGGTCGCCGCCGTCGGGATGAGCCTGCGCTTCTGACCGACACAACCGTGATCCGGGCTTGACCCGGGGTCCATGGACACCGGCCTATCCGCCCTTCGCACGCATCGTGTTCATGGATTTCCGGCCTTGGCCGGAATGATGGCGGGATGCGCTTTGCGCTTTTCCGGGCCGCCCCGCTGCGCTAGGAACATGGCGTGAACGACACGCCCGCCCCGCAGGCGATCCGCAAGATCATCCATGTCGACATGGACGCCTTCTACGCGTCGGTCGAGCAGCGCGACAATCCGGAGCTGAGGGGCAAGCCGCTCGCCGTCGGCGGTGGCGTCCGCGGGGTCGTCGCGGCGGCGAGCTACGAGGCGCGCAAATTCGGCATCCGCTCGGCCATGCCCGCCGTCACCGCCCGGCGCCGCTGCCCTGAGCTGATCTTCGTCAAGCCGCGCTTCGACGCCTATCGCGCCGTCTCCGACCAGATCCGCGCCATCTTCCTCGACTATACGCCGCACGTCGAGCCGCTCTCGCTCGACGAGGCCTATCTCGACGTCACCGAGGATCTGAAGGGCATCGGCATCGCCACCCTGATCGCCGGGGAAATCCGCGCCCGGATCGAGGCGGAGACCGGCCTCACCGCCTCCGCCGGAGTGAGCTACAACAAGTTCCTCGCCAAGCTGGCGTCCGACCAGAACAAGCCGGACGGCCTGTGCGTCGTCACCCCCGCCCGAGGCCCGGCCTTCGTCGAGGGGCTGCCGGTCAAGCGCTTCCACGGAGTGGGCCCGAAGACGGCCGAGAAGATGGCCCGGCTCGGGATCGAGACCGGCGCCGACCTCAAGGCGCGGAGCCTCCAATTCCTCGCCGCCCATTTCGGCTCCAGCGCCCGTTACTATCACGATCTCGCCCGGGGCATCTGCCACCGCCAGGTCAAGGCCGACCGGCCCTACAAGTCGGTCAGCGCCGAGGACACTTTCCTCGAGGATCTGAGCGATCCGGAAGCCCTGCTGGCGGAGCTGGAACGTATCGGCCGCCACGTCTGGACCAAGCGCGTGGTGGGGAAGGGTCTCTCCGGCCGGACCGTGAACCTCAAGGTCAAATATGCCGATTTCCAGATCGTCACCCGCGCCCGGTCGCTGGATCGGGCGGTCGCCGGCGAGGCGGAGTTCCTGGAGATCGGAGCCCAGCTCCTGCGCGGCCTGCTGCCGCCGGTGAAGAGCATCCGGCTGCTCGGGCTGGGATTGTCGAGCCTCGGGGAGGAGGAGCGGGGGAGGGAGCGCCTCCTCGAGCTCGAGCTGCCCCTGGCCTGAACCCCTCTCCCGCAAGAACGGGAGGGCGGCGCTACAGCCCCGTCCGCTCCAGGACCGTCGCGTTGACCTTGTTGACGTCGAACTTCTCCCGGACCAGCCGGAGCGACGCCTCGCCCATCCTCCGCGCCAGCTCCGGCTGCTCGACGAACCGGCGCATCGCCACGTAAAGCGCGCCGGAGTCCTGCACCGGCACCAGGAAGCCGTTCTCGCCGTCGACGACGGTGCCGCGGCAGCCCGGCGCGTCGGTGGTGATCACCGCACGGCCGATCGCCATCGCCTCCAGCACCGTGCGCGGCGTGCCCTCGCGGTAGGAGGGGAGCACGTAGACGCTCGATGCCGCGATGGCCGGGCGGACGTCGGCGAGCATTCCGAGATCCTCGACTCCGCTGGCGATGATGGCGTCGAGCTCCGCCCGGCTGATCGAATCCGGGGATTCGTCGAGCCATCCGGCGAGCCTGATCCGCACCTCGGGGAATTCGGCCTTGAGCCGCGCGGCGGCGGCCGCGAACTCGCTTATGCCCTTGTCGCGAAGGAAGCGCGCGATCATCAGGAACGAGATTCCGTCGGGCACCGGCCGAGGCTCGAAATGGTCGAGATCGACGCCCGAGCCGTTGACGACGACGTTGGGCTTGCCGGCCGGAAGCAGCCGCAGCCGGCGGAAGTCGCTCCGGTCGTCCTCGTTCTGGAAGATGACGAGCTGCGACGCCGCCAGCGCCCGCCGGTACATGAGCATGGCGACGAGCCTGACCGCCACCCTCTTGGGATGAAGCCCGCCCAGGAACGGATAGCCCATGCCGGTGATCATCGCGGCGAAGCAGGGCACCCGCGCGGCCCGCGCCGCCGCCGCCCCGAGCACGACCGGCTTGATCGTGTAGGCGATCATCACGTCCGGAGCGAGGCGCCGGACCAGCGCGCGCAGCTCGCGGCCGCTTCGCCAGGTCGCGAGGGGGTTGAGGCTGGTCCTGCCCAGCACGATCGGCACCGGAGTGGCTCCGATCGCGCACAGCTTGGCCGCGATGTCGGAATCGATATCGGGCGCGGCCGCGAAGACTTCGTGCCCGCGGTCCGCCATCGCCGCGATCAGCCGGCCCCTGAAATTGATCAGCGAAGGCGCGTAGGAGCCGAGCACCAGCACTTTGCGCCGCTCCCGGCCGTGCGCCATCGGCTTGGAACTCATTCCTTTTTCCTCTTGCCCTGCTATTTCACGCCCCATACGGGTCGTGCCGCAGGAGTCCAGCACGCCGGGTGAGGGCTCGAAGGGCCGCTGCCCTGCCCGCCGCCCGGCATCAGTGGCACGAGAGGATGGATATGCGCCAGCACTGGCTTCCGGCAGGCAAGCGGGCCGCCTTGTGCTTCTCCATCGACGACGTCCATCCCGGGCGCTCGACCGATCTCTACGAGGCGGGAGGCGATCTCGGCGAGGGCGCGCTCGGCCATGTGGAATGGCTGATCCGCCGCCACCCCAAGCTTCGCGCCACCCTGTTCACCACCGCCGACTGGCGCGAGATCAGGCCGTTCCCGACGTCGCCGCTGCTGGACCGGATCCCGGGGATCGGCCGCTACCGCTACAACGCCCAGATCCGGCCGAAAGGGGAGATGGCGCTCGACCGCCATCCCGAATTCGTCGATTATCTGCGCTCCCGCCCGGGCTTCGAGGTCGGCCTGCACGGCCTCCACCACATGCACCCGAAGCGGATCAGCCCGGTCGAGTTCGTCGAGCAGGACCGCGAGGAGTGCCGAGCCGCGCTCGAGGAGGCGATCGCCATCTTCCGAAGGGCGGGCCTGCCCTTCGCGCCGGGCATGACCCCGCCGGGGTGGAACGCGCCGCCCGCCCTGCTTGACGCCATGGCCGACGCCGGCCTCCTCTTCGTCGCCTCGGCCCGCGACATCCTCACGCCGGTCGACGCCGATGCCAGGGCGAACATGAGCGGCCTCAAGGGTGTCGCCCTGTACCGGCCGGAGCTCATCCACGGCGGGCGCCTGGTCCACATTCCCGCCAATTTCCAGGCGACCAGCCCGATCGACCGCGCCTTCCAGATCCTCGAGGCCGGCGGGCTGCTGTCGATCAAGGGCCACATCATCAAGGATTGCTGCGGCCATATCGCCCTCGACGGCATCGATCCGCTCTACTGCAACTATCTCGATACCCTTCTGACCCTGATCGAGCAGCGCTACGGCGACACCATCTGGTGGACGAGCATGGGCGAGATCGCCGAGCGCCTGAGCGCCGAGGCGCCGGCCGGAGCGGCCGCTTGAAGATCGAGCCCGCACCGCCTGACGGCGACCGGCGCTACCTCGACGCGCTTCAGAGCTGCTTCGGCGGCTGGGGCGGAGAGACGGAGTTCGACTGGTATTTCCGACGGCCCTTCGCGGGCGCGGTCGCCGACCGTTTCGTGATCAGCGACGAGGGCGAGTGGATCGCCGGCTCCGCGGTGACCTGGCGCAAGCTCGCCGACGCCCAGGGGGGCGAGCGCCGGGTCGGAATCATGACCGGCTCCTGGACCCTGCCGCCCGCGCGCGGACGCGGCTGCTTCGGCACCATCATCGAGCATAGCCGTCAATTGTGCGTCGAGCGCGGCGCCGACTGGCTGCTCGCCTTCGTCACCCGGGACAATCCCAGCCGGCGCCAGCTGGAGCGGGCGGGCTCGCTGATGATCCCGACCGATTATCTGTGGAGCGAGGAAGGCGCGGAGGCGCCCGAATCCGCCGCCGACCCGCTTCCGCTCGAGCCCGGGCCCGGGCTCGTGGAGGCGCTTTGGCGGCGGCATTCGGCATTGGGCGAAGGCCGGATGCGCTTCCTCTACGAGGACCCGGCGACCTGGGCGGGCCAGCTGCTCGACCGCCCGCTTCCGACCGATTTGCTCCGGGTCGAGGGGGCGGGCGAGATCCTCGTCGAGCGTCACCCGGTGTTCGACCGGATCCTGGCAACCGTTCCGCTCGCCGCCGGCGACGGGATCGAGCTGGCGCGGGCGGTGTGGGGCCGGGCGCTGCGCGAAGGCCGCCGTTTCTTCGCCTTCACCAGCCGTCCCGGGGAGGCCGCCGCCCTGCGCGAGAGCTTCGGCCTGGGCGGCACCGCCGGCTTCATCACGCTGCTTCCGGCGGCGTCGCCGATGCCCGAAGCGGGCCTGCCCTGGTCGGTGGAGAGCGGCGACCGGGTCTAACCCTGCCTTCGCCGGGAAGCTACAGCAGCTCCACCTCCCGGGCTCGGACCACGATCTCGTCCTGCCGGAAGCGCTGCTCCAGCTCGGTCCGGTAATTGCGCCACCAGCCGCGGTCGAGCCAGTCGGCCATCACCTCGAGGATGACGATATCGTCGCGGTCGGGCGCTCCGCCGCCCTCCTTCCACAGGCCCTCGGCGGGGCTTCGCGTGAAAGCGGTGACCCCGCCGAAATGCTCGACCAGCTCGTCACGCACTTGTCCGTGCAGTTCGGCCGCGAACGGCTTCCCCTCATTGTCGGACAAGGGGAGCAGGATTTCGATGAGGTGCACGAAGGTCGAACGCGGGAGGGGCTGCGCGGGTTCAGAGTCGGCTCGGCGTCAGGGCCTCATTTCGGTAGCTTATGCGGGGCACCGCTGCTCGCGCAGGAAATAGGACCGCCGCCGCCGAGCGGCTCTCAGGGAGCCGAGCCCCTTCGCCAGGCGACCTTTCAACGAATGAAGCTCAGCATAGCAGCGGCGGCGGATCTTAGGGCATCCAAGAGGGCGGGCGCGAAAGGCGCGATGCTGGCCGTCGATCCCAAGACGGCATAGGCGCTGAGATAGAATCCCGCCGTACTCAGGACATGTCGACGCTTTGGAGACACGACATCGGCAACATCTTGCGACGGGGGAAGTTGAGCGACGTCCCGCGTATAGCGTTGATGCGCTTCGATGATTTGAACGATATTCTCGGTCGCGAAGCCCCTGTCCGCTAGGTCGCGGATCAGGGCCGCGACGGCCTCCACCGGCTCGGTGAGCGCGGATCCGCTGGCAGCGGCCTCATCGACGGGAGTGGCCTCGAACCGCGCCTCCCGCTCCGGGTCGAGAGGAAAGTGGCTGATCAGATCGAGATGATACCGAAAGAAAGATTTGAATAGGTCCGCAGTGCCTGCGCCCCATTCGCGGGCGTCCCGCAACCGCCACCGGTCCGGCTGTTCTTCAAGATCGGCGGAGGGTGGAACGAAGACCTCGGCACGGATGGCGCTGGTCATCGCCTTCAGAATACTGAGAATCGGCCGGTTCCCGCGGACCTGCAACTCGTCCCGATAGGCGTCGAGACAGCGTCCGACGACTCCGCTGGCATTGGTCGGAAGGCTATTTCGAAGGACTTCGGCATTGACCAGGAGGATGCTGGGCAACTCTGCCAGGTCGCGCGAATAGCGGGGGGCGTCGAAACGTTGGTTGGGGCCCGCGTCGAGCTTGCCATCGACGATCCGCGCCTCGGGACTTGCCTGGTGTTCTAGGTCTCGGGCAATGGCCTCGACTTCAGCCTTGTCGGAGGCCTGCCGATGACCCGCGGCCCTCGCCCGCGCCTCATCGAGCCAGCGGCCCAGCGTGACGTTCACATATTGGGGTCCTTGACCCCAGAAAGTCTCGTCGCTCCCCGCCGCCAGTCGAATCAGGATGGCCAGGTCTTCTCCCCGGCCTTTGTCGCCAGGGATGTCAAAGCCAGCGAGGTGACCTTCGACCCGGCGCTGATGCCAGTCCGCCCAGACCTCCCAATGGCTTGCAACGGAAGGAAGGAAGCGCAGCGCTGTATGCATGAGGTCATGGGGCCTGTCCGGATCCCGCCCCGTCAACCGAAGGGACCGCTCGGAAAGACGTGTGGGAGCGCTGATCCGGCCGGTCGACGTGTCGAGCCACGCGCAGTCGTTGGAAATCTCCGCCCAGGCGCTTGCGCGCGTCGCGGCGACCTGATCTTCGGCATAGGCGCGCTCCATGTCGTCGGCCCATGGGTGGGCGGCGAAGCTCGGATAGGCGCTGAGGGCGAGGGCCTCCACGGCAGCTTCGGCGGCTTCGCCGGCAAGTACGGCATGAAATGAAGAACCGACTGACTCGATGGCTTTGTGGACCGCCTGAACGGCGTTCCGCCTCACGCCGTAGACCGCGGAGCCGCCTTTATTGGCCCGGATTGCCTGAGCAGCGGCCTCCGCATGCCTTTCGAGATGGAGGTGCGGGGCGCTGCACACGGTCCAGCCTATCGCGACGGCACGAAAGGCGGAAAGAAGGAGGGGAAGCGACGGCTCTTCATCGGAGCGCGCAACGAGCGGCATCACTCGCAAGGCTGCCCGGACGGCGATCACTTCGGACCATGAACGGGGTCTTCCCTGGAGCCACTCCGCCAGTTCCTGTCGCGTCTGGACCTCCATGTCGCCCCGCTTACCATGACGGGTCGCGAAGATCACGCGGCGCCACTCGGTGCGCTGGACTCACCTACCCGCCTCGCTTATCCGTCTTCTATCCCCGGGGGACCGCGCGAACGCGGTTGAGAGGCAGCTGATACGGCTGCGACCCGTCGAACCTGATCCGGCTGACACCGGCGTAGGGAGGGAGTTCGGGTCCGCCCTTTCTCCATCCCCCTTGAGGAGACATGAGAATGGCCGACGCACCTGCCCGCACAGAGCTCGAAGTGACGACCGGCCCGATCCGGGGCAGCCGCAAGATTCATGTCGGCCCGCTCGGAGTCGCCATGCGCGAGATCCGCCTCGAGCCGAGCTCGGGCGAGCCGCCGCTCCGGGTCTACGACTGCTCCGGCCCCTATACCGATCCGCAGGCGGTCATCGACATCATGAGCGGGCTGCCCGAGCTCCGCCGCGATTGGATCCGGGGCCGCGGCGACGTCGAGGAGGTGCTACAGCGCGAGGTCCGGCCCGAGGATAACGGCCGGCTCGGCCCCGACCGCTCCGGCGGGATCCGGCCTTTCCCCGCCGTCCGCCGCAAGGTCCTTCGGGCGAAGCCGGGCATGAACGTCTCGCAGATGCACTATGCGCGCAAGGGCATCGTCACTCCCGAGATGGAGTATGTCGCGGTCCGGGAGAATCTCGGCCGCGAGCGGCTCGCGGAGGCCCTCACCCGCGACGGCCAGGATTTCGGCGCCTCCATCCCCGATTACGTCACCCCCGAATTCGTCCGCGACGAGGTGGCGAGGGGCCGCGCCATCATCCCGGCCAACATCAACCACCCCGAAAGCGAGCCGATGGCGATCGGCCGCAACTTCCTGGTCAAGATCAACGCGAACATCGGCAATTCGGCCGTCGCCTCCGACGTCGCCGCCGAGGTCGACAAGATGGTCTGGTCGATCCGCTGGGGCGCCGACACGGTCATGGACCTCTCCACCGGCCGCAACATCCACGACACCCGCGAATGGATCATCCGCAACTCGCCCGTCCCCATCGGCACCGTCCCCATCTACCAGGCGCTGGAGAAGGTCGGCGGAGTCGCCGAGGACCTGACCTGGGAGATTTATCGCGACACCTTGGTCGAGCAGGCCGAGCAGGGCGTCGACTATTTCACCATCCACGCCGGAGTGCGCCTGCCCTACATCCCGATGACGGCCAGGCGAGTCACCGGAATCGTCAGCCGCGGCGGCTCGATCATGGCCAAATGGTGCCTCTCCCACCACAAGGAGAGCTTCCTCTACACCCGCTTCGAGGAAATCTGCGAGATCATGAAGGCCTACGACATCGCCTTCTCCCTGGGCGACGGCCTCCGCCCCGGCTCCATCGCCGACGCCAATGACGAAGCCCAGTTCGCCGAGCTCGCCACCCTGGGCGAGCTCACCCGGATCGCCTGGAAGCACGACGTCCAAGTCATGATCGAGGGCCCCGGCCACGTGCCGATGCACAAGATCAAGGCCAACATGGACAAGCAGCTGGAGGCGTGCGGCGAGGCGCCTTTCTACACGCTCGGACCGCTGACGACGGACATAGCCCCCGGCTACGACCACATCACCTCGGCGATCGGCGCCGCGATGATCGGCTGGTTCGGAACCGCGATGCTCTGCTACGTCACCCCCAAGGAGCATCTCGGCCTCCCCGACCGCGACGACGTCAAGGTCGGAGTCGTCACCTACAAGCTCGCCGCCCACGCCGCCGACCTCGCCAAGGGCCACCCGGCCGCCAGGATGCGCGACGACGCCTTGTCGAGGGCGAGGTTCGAATTCCGCTGGCGCGACCAGTTCCACCTGTCGCTCGATCCGGACACGGCGGAGCAATATCACGACCAGACGTTGCCCGCGGAAGGCGCCAAGACGGCGCATTTCTGCTCGATGTGCGGGCCGAAATTCTGCTCGATGAAGATCACCCAGGAAGTGCGCGATTTCGCGGCGAAGCAGAACCAGCCGGCGGACGCCTTCCTGGCGGCGGAGGCGGGAATGGCCGAAATGAGCGAAAAATTCCGCGAAAAGGGAAGCGAGATCTACCTTCCCGCGGCGGAGTAGGTCCCGAACGCAGAAAGCCGGCGCCCCGGCTTAAACAGTGACAGTATACATTTACCCGCTGATGCGCTGTCGCTCCGCGGGTCCGTAAATGTATACTGTCACTGTTTTGAAATCGGGAAGGAAAGCTGAGGCATGGCGTTGCGCCTTCGCGTCGGGCGGGTTCTGTCCCTGTTTCTGCTTCCAGCGGGTCTGGTCTGCGTCGGCTTCCCCTTTTACGCGCTCACCCTGCCGGGCGGATGGGACATCGTCGACGACACCCGGGCCGCGTTCGGCGCGGGGGCGGAGGCGGGCGGGCTGAAGGCGGCGGCGGTCGATTGCGTTCGGGGGCGCACCGGTTCCAATTCGACCCGCGGCATCGGCCTCACCGGCTATGCCTGCGTCATCGACCTGTCGGAGGCGCAGGATGGCCCGGCGGACGATCCCTTCGCCGGGCGCAGCCGGGAAGAGGGGATGGCGGAATATGACCGGCGGCTGGCGGCGCAGATGAAGGCGCTGCTCGAACGATCGCTCGCCCGCCAGTCGAACCGAATCGAACGAAGGCTCGCCACCGACCGCTCGGGCGACCTGCCCGCCGTCCGCATCCTGTCCGCCGACGGCGAGCCGCGCCGTGTCGGCCTCGTCTGGGGCTTCGGCGAGCTGGCCTGGCGCTGGGCGAGCTGGCTGGTCGCCAACCTGCTTGTCCTCCTCTTCGGCGCGGCGGCCCTGTTCGCGGCGAAGGTGGCGTGGAAACGCCGGCCGGCACCGGATCGGACCTTGCGGTGACGGACGAATAGCCGCCGCCGAGGCGACTCCGCGCCGACGATGAGCCGGCGGCGGAATCCGTCGCCGCGAAGCCGGAATCACCGCCCTCCATCGCCCGTCTTTCCTCTGCTATCGCCGCCCCATGCACATGAGCCACGACCCCGCTTCGCCCGCCGCGCCTCGGATCGAATTCGACGACTTCCTCGCCGTCGACATACGCGTCGGCACCATCGTCGCCGCGCACCCCTTCCCGGAGGCGCGCAAGCCGGCCTGGATCCTCGAGATCGACTTCGGCCCCGCCATCGGCCGCAAGCGCTCCTCGGCGCAGATCACCGAACATTATGCGCTGGAGGAGCTGCCCGGCCGCCAGGTCGCCGCCGTGGTCAACTTCCCGCCGCGCCAGATCGGGCCGATGCGCTCGGAGGTACTGACGCTCGGCTTTCCGGATTCGGAAGGAAGGGTCGTCCTCGTCCAGCCCTCGCGCCCGGTCCCGGACGGCGGCCGCCTGTTCTAGGCTGAATCGACATTCAGCACCAGGCTGAGTGACGCGAGGTAGAGGCTGGCGAGGTAGTTTTCGGGCAGCCGGTCGAAGCGTGTAGCGATCCTGCGGAGTTGCTTGAGGCGGCCGATGGCGCGTTCGATGATGTTGCGGTGCTTGTAGATTTGGGGATCGAAGGCGCGTTTCCGGTTCATGCACGAACGCTTCGGGATGATCGGCAGAGCGCCGATTGCCTCGACATGATCGAGGATGGCGTGGGCGTCGTAGG
>DASPJA010000001.1:0-67093 GCA_035628835.1 Allosphingosinicella sp. | reverse complement strand
CGCCCCGGTCACCGTCAGGTTCTCGAGGTTGGTGAGAGCGCCGGCATAGCCGGCCTGGGTGAAGTCGATCGTGTAATTGCCGCGCAGGAACAGGCCGTCATAGCCGTCCCCGCCGTCGACTGTGTCGCCCGCCGCGAAGCGTCCGCCCTCGGCGAAGAAGAAGATGTCGTTGCCGTCGCCGCCGGTCAGGTCGTCCTTGCCGCGGCCTCCGTAGACGACGAACTTCGCGTCCGTCTCGGCCGAGCCGTCGAAGGTGAAATCCTCGTCCGCGAGCAAGGCGCCGCCGTTGATCCGGGCCACGACGCCGGCCGCGAAATTGACGTCGTCGATGGCGAGGTCGTAATCGTAGAGGCTGGTTCCGGGATTGCCGAAGGCCGTGTTGTTGCCGGCGAGCATCGAGATGTTCTCGATCCCGACGACCGACCCGTCCAGCGTCAGGCCCGCACTGTAGTCGCCCTGTAGGACGATCGTGTCGGTGCCGGGCCCGCCGTCGACATTGTCGTCGGCGGTCAGCGCACCGCCGAAATAGACGATATCGTTGCCGGCGAGCAGGGTCACCGTGTCGTCCCCGCCCTGGCTGAGGTCGAAGCTGTCTGCCTGGGGAGTGCCGACCAGCGTCTCCGACAGGCTGCGGAAGTCGAACGAGGCGACGGCCGGATCGTGGTCGGAGAGGGCCGGGCTCGCATTCGCGCCGGTGCCGAAGCCGCTATAGCCGGTGTTGACGTGGACCACGTCATAGCTTGCAACGGCGCTGAGCGTGCCATCGACGATGATATGGTCGAGCGTCTGGCTGCGGCCGTCGAAGGTGTAGCTGTAGCGTTCCGCCTCAGGAAGCTCGGTGACGGTCAGGTTGTCGAAGCGGGCGCCGCCGGTCCGAGCGGTGCCGTCGGTCAGGACGTATCCGGTGGCGACCTCGAGCGGGCGGTAGAAGTAGAAGTCGTTATAGTCGCCGCCGCTGACGATGCCCGCGCCGGGCGCGCTGCCCTCGATCAGGTTGAGCATCGTGTAGAGGTCGTTCGCCACGTTGTTGCGCTGCGCGAAATCGCTGTTGGTGGGCTGACCGGCCTCGAGATTCTGGTTGAGCTGCCAGAAGCTGCCCGAGCCCGACTTGGCCGGAAAGTGGTTTGCGGCGACGAACACGGTCTGGCCGTTGAAGGTGAACTCGCCGAGCAGCGACTTGCGAGTCCCCTGCCAGTCCGCGGCGTTGATCTCGCCGGCGATCATATCGTCCGAAAACTGGATCTGGTCGCCCGCGTCGCGGATCCCGTCGCCGATCCGGTCGGTGAACTGGCGGCGCTCGGCGATGGTCGCGTCGGGCGCGAGGTCGCCGAGCTGGACGCGGTTGGTGTCGTAGAGGAAGCCGACCCGGATGTTGCCGTTACTCTGGCCGCCCTCCGAATTGTAGACCGGCGCCTCGTCGACCCATTGATAATTGGCGCCGGGCACCGCCGCATTGAGAGCGTCGACAAGCATCTGCCAGGAAAGCGAGGCGTCGGTGCCTGTCGGGCTGGTGCCGTCACCCGCTCCCTTGGTGGACGGCTCGTTATTTTCGCGACCGCCGTTATTGTCCTGCATCTCCTCGATGATGATGATGTCGGGCGAGTTCATGTTGTTGGCGATGATGCCCGCCAGCTCGGCGAAGCGCTCGGCGCCGTCGGTTGGATCGAGATTCTCGACGTTGAAGGTCGCGACGGTGAGGGCGCGATCGTCATTGCCGAGCGCCGTCGTCTCCCGGGCCGGGACGGTGTCCTGATAGGCCGCCGGATCGATGTCGGTCACGAACAGCTTGCGGTCGGTGAAGTCGAACTCGACGATCCCTGTGACGTCGCCCAGGCCGTCGCCCATCGACATCTTGTCGAGCTGACCGGCCGGATAGGAGGTCGCGAAGTCGGAGAAATCGAGTTCGATGATGTCCGGATTGGTGTCGCCGTCATGGACGTGGCGGCCGCCATGGATCGTGCCGTCGTCCGTATCGGCCGTGTCCGGCGGCGAGAGCGGCGGATCCCCGGCTACCGTGTAGCCGCCGCGCGAGTTGATCTGATCGGCGTCGGCATGGACTCGCGAATAGGCCTGGAAGACCGGATCGTTGGCGGTCCCCACCGTCGAGACGAAGCCGTCGGCGACCACCATGTCGGGGATCGTGACCAGCATCCCCTCGACCGTCTCGAAGAAGGACAAGGCGTAGAGCGAAGCGTCGAACGTATCGCCGGCGCCGTCCGCGGAATCGGTATAATCGGGCGTGACTCCGGTCAGGATCGAGTTCGGGATCGGGCGGCTGGCGTCGAGCGTCAGCACCGGGAGCGCGTTGCCGCTGCTGTTGATCGAGAATCCGGCCATGTTGACCAGTACAGTCCGGGGCATGGTCTGGAAGGCCTGATATTCCATGACCTGCGCGCTGAAGGTCACAAGGTCGCCGACCTGGATGCCGGGAGCGGCGGCGGTGACGACGCTGCCGACCTCGGCATCGTTCCGGGTCATCACGAAAATGCCCTCGGAGGTCAGCGGGTTCGAATCCCAGTCGCTGGATTGCTCGGTGATGTAGAAGCCCTGGCGGGGGCCCTCATTGTCGACCGCGGTGACGACCGCCTGGATGGTGACGACCGTGGTCGACGCGACGTTGAAGCCGGTCTTGCCTTCGGCGGCGAGGATCGGGCTGTAATAGGACGAGCCCTGGATCTGATGGATGTAGATCGGATCGTCGGTGGCGATCGTGCCGACTCCGACCGAATCGGCGATGAGAGCACCGTTGGTCGGGTTCGAGAGCTGGACCCGGAAGGTCTCCGAATCCTCGCTGAGGGTGTCGCCGTTGATCGTGACGGTGATCGTCTCGCTCATGTCGTTCTCGGCGAAGTTCAGGGTGCCGCTCGCCGCGAGATAGTCGCCCGGCGCCGCCGCGGTCTGATCGACGGTGGCATAGTCGATGCTGAACGCGCCGGTCCCGCCCGTGCGGGTGACGGTGAAGGTGGCGGTGGTCGTCCCCGACTGGCCTTCGGTGACGGTGACGTCGCCGATCGAGACGCTGATCGGAGCGCCGTCGTCGTTGACGATCGTTCCGACGCCCTGGCTGTCGACAAGCGTGGCGCCGCCGGTCGGGTTGGAGAGGTTCAGCAGGACCGTGTCGTCGAATTCGGGGGTGGCGTCGTCGGTGATCGGCACCGTCACCGTCGCCTGGACCTGGTTGTCCGTGAAGCTGAGCGTACCGCTGGTCGCGGTGTAATCCTGACCGGCGATTGCGGTGCCGTCGGCGGTCGCATAGTCGACCGTGAAGGCGCCGGAGACGAGGCTGTTGCGGGTGACGGTGAAGGTCATCGTCCCGGCCGCCTCGTTGACCGACACGTCGGAGACGGAGACGGCGAGCGCCGGCGGCCCCGAAGTCGTCGCGTCCACCGTGACGTTGTCGATTCCGAATTCGTCGCGATTGCCGCTTCCGGCCGAGCTGAGATGGGTCCAGCGCAGATAGACGAAGCCCTGGTCCGGGATCGAGAGGCCGGTCAGTGCCACCATTTCATTCTGCAGCGTGAAGACTCCGGTCGCGGCCGCGGCGGTTGCCGGGGTGGAGGCCGCCGCATCCGGCACCGGGATGAAGTTGGTGCCGTCGGTCGAGTAGGAGAATTGCAGGCTGCTCGAGCGGTCGCCGCTGTTGCGATAGGCCCAGTCGAAGGCGATATTGAGGCCGGTGGCGGTGCTGCCGCTGCTATTCTGGACGCGCGCTTCGATGAAGCCGTTATTCTCGATCTCGGCGCCGGTCGGCTGCAGGACCAGGGCAGGGTTGGAGGTCGGCGAGTAGACCCCGGCCGAGACCGGGTCGTTGGTTCCGATCGTGCCCCGCGCGAAGTCGCCGGTCGTGGCGGTGAAGCCGTAGGCCGGATTGGGGATATCGCTGAGTCCGACGACTCGCCAGATGTCGGAATCGATCTGGGTGGCGGTCGGGTTCGGCGCAAATCCGCCCGCGGTGAAGCCGGTGAAATCCTCTTCGAAGATGCGGACGGTCGTCGGCGCGGCGTCGTCGTTCGTGATGGTCGCGACCGCTGCGGCATCGGCGATGGTCGCGCCCGCGGTGGGGTTGCCGAGCGTCACGCTGAACTCTTCGCTGAGCTCGAAGGCGGTGTCGCCGTTGATCGTGATCGAGACCGTCTTGACGTCCTCGCCCTCGGCGAAGCTCACCGTGCCGTTCTGAGCGACATAATCGCTGCCCGCGGTGGCAGACGCGTTGTTCGGATTGCCGCCATTGGCGGTCGCGTAATCGACCGAGAAGGCGGCCGCGCCGCCGGTTCGGCTCAGGGTCAGCACCAGGGTCGAGGTGCCGGCATTGCCCTCGACGATCTGTGCATCCGCGATGGAGACGCTGCCGGCGGGCGGCAGATTGTCGTCGTTGGTGATGGTCCCGGTACCGGTGCCGTCGCCGATCGACGCGCCGCCGGTGGCGTTGGAAAGGTTGACCGCGAAGGTCTCGGTGGCCTCGACGTCGCTATCGCCCTGGACATCGATCGAGATCGTCTTGCTGGTCTCCCCGTCCGCGAAGCTCACAGTGCCCGTGAAGACGGCGCCCGCGGCAAAATCGGCAGCGCTGGCAAGGCCGGCCCCGCCGGGCGCCACGATCTCGTAATCGACGGTCGCGGCGCCGGCGCTTCCTCCGGTACGGCTTACCGTGAAGCTGTAATTCGTCGTCCCCGAATTGCCCTCGTCATGGGTGACGTCGTTCACGCTGAACGTGCCCACGGGAGCGGCGTCGTCGTTCTGGATCGTGCCCGTCGCCTGCGAATCGCCGGCGGTGGCGTTCGTTACGCTGGTGACATTGACCAGGAAGACCTCATCGGGCTCGAAGGCGGTGTCGCCGTTGACGGTGACGTCGAACGTGTAGCTGGTCGCGCCCGCGGCAATGGTCTGGCCGGTCAGGGTGCGGCCGGCATAGTCGCCGTCGGCGGTCGTGGCGCTGTCGTCCGCCGTTGCGATGTCGAACGTCACGCCCCCGGTCGGAGCGGCTCGGTCGAGGCTGACGGTGAAGGTGTAGGTGAGGGTGCCGCCATTGCCTTCCGCCATCGCGACGTTGGCGATCGTAAGGACCGGCGTGTCGTCGTTGGTGATGTTGCCGGTCGCGACGGCATTGGCGCCGACGCTCGCGGCGATCCCGGACTGGTTGGTGACGCTGGTCAGGGTGAGCGTGAAAGCTTCATTGGCCTCGATGACGGTGTCGCCGGCGACGCTCACCGTGACCGTCGCGCTGGTCTCGCCGGCCGCGATCGAGCCGCTGAAGGTCGTCGGGGCGACTCCGCCGGTGAAATCGGCGCCGTCCGTGGTCCCGGTCGCGATCGTCCCGGAGAAATCGAGGATTCCGGTCGTGCCGCCGGTACGGGTCACGGTGAAGGTGTAGAGCGTCGCGCCCGAATTGCCCTCGTCGTGGGTGACGGAGACCGGATTGAAGACGACCGACTGGGTTTCGACGCCCCCGGTGATCGCGAAGGCTACGGTTGAGAAGGGCGTATCCGGATTGATGGTGTCGGCATGCTGGTTGCCGCTGCCGTCCTGCGCCACCCAGTTCGCGCTGTCGTTGATCAAGGTCAGATAATTGGCGAACGCGCCCTCGCCGGTCCGGGCGCCGGTGTAAGCGGCGATGTCGAGATCGTCGTCGATGCCGCCGACGTTGACGGCATGGGTGCCCTCGACGAGGCTGGTGCCGGTGATGAGGCCGTTCGTCGCGTTGAACCCGCCATTGGCGATCGCCGCCAGAAACGCGGTCGGCACGGTCGGCGTCGCCGAGTTGGCGAGGTAGGCGTAGAGCACCTCGTTCTCGGCGTTGAGGTTGAGCGCGTTCGAGGAAAGCTGGGTGACCGTGCCGTGGCTGACCGTCACGCCCGAGCTCATGCTGGACACGCTGATGACCGTCCCGGCCGTGGCCCCCGAGCCCAGCGTGACCTGAAGACGGCCCTCCCCCTCGACAAAGGCGCTGCCGTTCCACTCATTGTCGGTAAGATAGATGACGGTGCCGGCGGGCAGGTCTTCGAGCACGACGAACGTGACGTCGTCGGTTCCGTCAGCATTGAAGCCAGTAAACGCAATCGAACCGGGGCCGGCCATCAAATCATCCTTTCGCAATGTCGCAGCGGCTCCGCATGACCTCCAGGCGCAGCGGCAAGGCCGCCGGGCGCTCGAGGTCGTGGGCTAAGCGATCCCGCTCAGGCTCCGGCGCGTGCCATTCGGCACGGTTGAAACCGGCAAAGTATTGAGCGAGCTAGCGAATCCCCCGGGGCCAGGTCCGACAATGTCAGTGGATCATGACCAGCGCAAGACACGTCGCATCGAATCGCGCCGAATAGCCCGACCACGGTTTTCATCGTCCCGAACGGCTCCTTCGTCGTGCCGGCTGCGGTTCGCAGCGCCGCCGCGGCTCATTGTCGCGAGGGACCTGCGCCGCCGCACCGGTCATGGCTATCCGGAGGGCACCGCCGCGGGACATGGGCTCGCCCCCTCGCCTCCTCCCGCGGCGGCCCCTTTCGAAAGACAACCGCCCGTGAAGGAATATATCGCCACCGTGATCGCCCTGCTCGCGGCATCCGAAGCGCCCGCCGTCCGCCCCGTCGACATAGGCCCGGTCGTGGAGGCCGAACGCGCCTTCGCCCGGATGGCCCGCGACGCGGATATCAACGCGGCTTTCCTGCACTATGCGGCGCCCGACGGGATCGTCTTCCAGCCCGGCCCGGTCAATGCCCGGCAGGCCCTCGCCGCTCGTCCGATGCCGCGGGCTCATCTCGACTGGTGGCCGGTCTATGCCGGCATTGCCGCCTCGGCCGACCTCGGCTTCACCACCGGCCCCTATTCGCTCAGCGACGGCCGGCGCAAAGGTCATGGCTGGTACTTCACCATCTGGCGGCGCCAGCCGGATGGCCAGTGGCGATGGGTGATCGATCACGGGCCGCCGACCCGGGAAGCGGCGCCGTTCGGGCCGGATGCGCAAGTCTCCGCCCTCCCCGCCGGCCGGCCTTCCTCCAGAGCAGGGGCCTTCGAGACCGTGAAAGCCGCCGAGGCCCGGCTCGCCGCCGCCCTCGCCGCCGACGCCCGCGCCGCTTTCCCCCGCTTCCTCGCCGCCGACGGCCGGCTGATGCGCGCCGGGCCTCAGCCCGCGGTCGGCGCCGCCGCCTGGGCTCCCCTTCTCGCCGCCGGTCCCGAGCGGATCGAGACCGCGCGGCTCGGCGGCGCCGCCTCTGCCGCCGGCGACATGGCCTACACCTATGGGTCGGCGCGCTGGCACAGGGACGGCGCCGCCGTCGACGGTCATTATGTGCGCATCTGGCAGCGCCGGAAGGAGGGCTGGAGGCTGATCGTCGACAATCTCATCCCGGCGCCGCCCGCCCCCAGGCCGCCGTCTTCCTCCGGCCAGTGAGTCTGCGAAACCCGCCGTTGGTGCGACGAAAAGGGCGGCACTTCGCGCGTTCGCGCGATAGGATGCGCGGCAAGCTTCGAAGAAGAGCCTCGATGGACCAGACATTCCACCGTCCCGCCGTCGCCCGCCAGGCCGCGAAGCTGACGCTCGGCGTCTGGGCCTTCACCTTCATCCTCTTCCTGATGCCGGTCGTCGCGGCGACCGGGCGGCTTCCGCAATTCGCCATCGGCTTCACGGCGATCGTCGTCGCTTTCGGAATCCTCCTTTCCGCCTTGCTCTACTGGGCCTGCGCCCGGCTGCAATTCGCGTCCGGGTCGCTCAGAGTGGCCGGCGTGTTCGGGGCGGTCTGCCTCACCGCCTTCGCCTTTTCGCTCGGCGACGCGATGCTCGGCGGCAACATCGTCCAGATGTTCATGGGCGAGCATCACATTCCGCCGGACGTGGTCAACCGCACCGTCTCGAACTTCATCAGCTTCTCCTGGCTCTACGGCTGGCTCGGCACGACCTTCGTCATCCTCCAGACCAACGCCGCGATGCGCGAGCGCGACCTCCAGCTCGCCGAGGCCCGGACCCTCGCCCAGACCGCACAGCTCACCGCCCTGCGCCTCCAGCTCAACCCGCATTTCCTGTTCAATACCCTCAACGCCATCTCCTCGCTGATCGTCACCGGCCGCAACCGGGACGGCGAGGCGATGCTCGCCAAATTGTGCCTGTTCCTGCGCACGGCCCTGGTCGGGGATGGGCGCAGCGAGGTGACCCTGGGCGAAGAGCTGGAGACCCTGCAGACCTATCTGGAAATCGAATCGATCCGCTTCGGCGACCGCCTCACCGTCGAGTTCGCGGCGCCCGACGAGCTGCTCGAATATCCGGTGCCCAATTTCCTCCTCCAGCCCCTGGTCGAGAATGCCATCAAGCACGGCGTCGCCCCGACCAGCCGGCCGGTCATCGTTCGGGTCGGTGCCCGGCGGGACGGCGACGACCTCATCCTCTCGGTCAGCGACAACGGAGGCACCGCGTCCGTCGGGCGCGGCTCCGGCACCGGCGTCGGGCTCGACAATACGCGCCGCAGGCTCGAAGTCATCTACGGCCGGCGCGGCCGGCTGGAGACGCTCGCCCACGACGGCGGCTTCACCGCCCTGGTCCGGATCCCGGTGCCGCAAAGGCCGGCGCTCGGGCTGGTCGCATGACCCTGCGCACCCTCCTCGTCGACGACGAGCCGCTCGCGCTCGAGCGGCTGCAGGTCTTCTTCCGCGACATTGCCGGCGCCGAAGTGATCGGCACCGCCCGCGACGGCAAGGAGGCCGCGGAGGCGATCGAGCGGCTGAAGCCGGACCTCGCCCTGCTCGACATCCAGATGCCGGAGCAGAACGGCCTTCGGGTCGCCGCCACCCTGCCGCCGGGCGACCGGCCGGAGATCATCTTCGTCACCGCCTTCGAGCAATATGCGCCCGACGCCTTCGAGGTGGAGGCCGCCGACTATCTCCTGAAGCCGGTCCGCTTCGACCGGCTCTGGCAGGCGGTCGAGCGCGCCAAGCGCCGCAAGCATCTGCGCGCCATGGCGGGCCGGGCGGAGGCGGCGGCCGTACCCGACGCGGGCGGGCGCGAGGACGGCCTGTGGGTCCCGACCCGCGCCGGCGCCGTCTTCGTGCCCGTCGAGACGATCGACTGGATCGAGGCCCAGCGCGACTATGTCATGCTCCACACCGCGACAAGGAGCCACATCCTGCGCATCTCGATGCGCGCCCTGGAGGAGAAGCTGGATCCGGCGCAGCTGATGCGGGTCCACCGCTCCGCCTTCGCCCGCCCCGCCAACGTCGTCGAGGTCCAGCGCCTCGGCCGGACCGTCAGCGCCCTTGTGCTTCGCGACGGCGCCGTCGTCCAGGTCGGGCCCAATTATTCGAAGGCGGTGACGGAGCGGCTGAAGCTCGCGGATTGAAGGCTCGCACTTCCGCCGACTTGGAGACCCCGCCACCCTGAGCTCGTTTCAGGGTCCAGCTGGTCGCCCGCCTGGGAGGCGACGGACTGGATGCTGAGACAGGTTCAGAATGACGGATCAGGGAGGCTGTCCCCCACCCGCACGATCCCCAGCTTTCTTTGCGGTTCGAAGGCTTTGAGGGGAACGCCGCGGGCTGATCTGGGTTAACGCTTGGCGGCCAGGCTTTCGCCGGCCGGGAACAGGGGAAGGTCCGAGTGTCTGGGACCAGGATATTGCTTGTCGAGGACGAGCCGCTCGTCCTTCGCAACACCGCCGATCTGCTCATCGAGGACGGCTACGACGTCACCGAATGCACCGGCTGCGAGGAGGCGCTGGCGCGGCTCGAGGCCGAGCCCGACACCGCCGTCCTCGTCACCGACCTCAACGTCGCCTGCCCGGGCGACGGGATGACCCTCGCCCGGGTCGCCGCCGAGCGCTGGCCGCACCTGCGCATCGTGCTCGTCTCCGGCGCGCTCCGCCCGCCGCAAGGCACTTACCCCGAGCGGGCCATCTTCTTCACCAAGCCCTACGCGCCCGGCGCCCTGCTCCACGTCGTCAAGTCGCCCGACTTCGCCTAGGTCACTTCCCCCGGCGAACGTCCGCGCCTAACGCTCCAGCCATGGAAGACGACCTGCCGGACGCGATCCCGGCTGCCACCCTGATCCTGATGCGGCCGGCGGCCTCGGGCGGGCCGCCCGAGATCCTGATGCTGGAACGGGCCGAGACGATGGCCTTTGCCGCCGGCGCGCTCGTCTTTCCCGGCGGCCGGATCGATCCGGAAGATCATCAACTGGCGGCGCGCTTTCCCGGGATCGGGGATGCGGCCGCCCGTATCGCCGCCATCAGGGAAACGATCGAGGAGACGGGGGTGGCTCCGGCGCTTTGTCCCGCCCCGGACGCGGCGGCGCTGCGCCAGGCGATGAGCGCCGGCCGCCCCTTCGCGCAGGTGATCGAGGAGATGGGCCTGACCCTGGACCTGGACGCCCTCACCCCTTTCGCCCGCTGGTGCCCAAATTTCCGGGAGGCGCGCCGCTTCGATACCCTATTCTATCTCGCCGAGGCGCCGCCCGGCGGGGGGAGGCTGCACAGCGCCGACGAGACCGAGAGCGTCCACACCTTCTGGGCGAGCGCGGCGGAGGTTCTCGCCGAGATCGAGGCCGGCCGGGCCAAGGCGATCTTCCCCACCCGCCGCAATCTGGAACGCCTCGCCGGCTTCGGCTCGCTCGCGGAAGCTCGAACGGATGCCGCCCGCCACGAGGTGCGGCGGATCACGCCATGGGTCGAGGAGCGGCAGGGCCGGCGCTTCGTCTGCATCCCCGAGGGGATCGGCTATCCGGTGACGGCCGAGGCCTATGAAAGCGCTCGCCGCCGTTAAATCCCGTCCCTGCAAGGGAGGGAAGGTTATCGCCGCCTGGGGCGGCGCGCCAGCCGGGCCACGGCCAGGCGGTCCCGGCGGAGCCGATAGGCGGCCAGCCAGAACATGTAGGTGAGCATGAGGGCGATAAGGATCGGGAACGCGTACATCATGAGGGGACAAAGCTCCGCGAGTCCTCAAGTTCCGACGGTTGCGGCGAACCGTTAAGCATCAGCGGAAGCTCGGCTCCAGCCGGGTCGGCGGCCGGTAGCGGCGCCGCTCGTCGAGCCGCTCGACCGCCGGCCCCTGCCGGGTGTCCACGAACAGGGCCTCGATCACGGTGGCGCCGGGATAGGCGAAGATCACCTCCGAACCCTCGTCGATCCGGACCCGGCTCTGGTCCTCCACCAGCCATACGGAGGGCGGCTCCAGCGCCTCGCCGTCGATCAGCCCGCCGCCCCTCACCGGGATCAGCCAGACCGGCCGCTCGACCTCGCCGGCCAGGCGCCCCCCTGCGGCCCTGGTCCAGCGTTCGACGACGAAGGCCCCGCCCTCGCACATGATCTCCCGGCCCGGCCCGAATTCGCGCCGCGGCCTCTCGGCCCAGGGCTCCGGCCGGGCCGACGCCACCGCCGCCTCGACCTGCAGCGCGCGGTCACGGCCGTAATCGTAGAGCCGGTAGGTCAGGTCGACATTCTGCTGGATCTCGACCAGGGTCAGCCCGGGGCCGAGGGCGTGGATCGTGCCCGCCGGCGAATAGAAGAAGTCGCCCGCGGCCGCTTCTCGCCAGTCGACCAGCTCCTCGATCCGGCCCTCGTCGATCGCCGCCCGCAGCGCCGCCTTCCCGACCCTGTGCTTGAGCCCGAGCCCGATCCGCGCCCCTGGCTCCGCCTCGAGCACGATCCACGCCTCGTCCTTGCCGCGGCGGTGGCCCGCCGCCCGCGCCGCCTCGTCGTCGGGATGGACCTGGATCGACAATTTCTCCCGGGTCAGCAGATATTTGACCAGCAGATCCGCCTCCGGTCCGCGTCCGTCCTGGAACCAGATCTCGCCGATCGGCTCGCCGCCGGCCGAGGCCGCGCCGAAGCTTTGCGGGAGCTCGGCGCGCCCCCACAATTTCTCGACCTGCCTTGAAGCGAGGCGGCTCGCCGTCACATGTCGTCCTTACGCGTCGCGAAACCGGCGCCCGTCGTCCGGAGTCTTCGAGGCATGAGATACGCGCGCGGGGTAAAAATCTTCCTAGTGCTGGCGCTGCTCGCCTTCCTGGCCTTCCTCGCCTGGGGCTATGCGCGCAATCACCCCGAAGATGTGCCCTGGACCGAGCTCGACCTCGCTTCTCCGGTCGGGACCTTTACCGGCCGCAAGCTCGCCGCGCTCGGCGGAGAGGGCGAGGCCTGCCGCGCCCACCTGCGCCGCGCCGGCATCCGCTTCGTCGCCCTTCCTCCGCGCGGCGGCGAACAATGCGGCTATGAAGACGCGGTCCGCTTCGCCCGGGGCGGCGCCGTCACGCTGGCCTATCGGCCCGCCGATCTCGGCACGAGTTGCCCGGTCGCCGCCGGCCTCGCCTTGTGGGAGTGGCATTTCGTTCAGCCCGCGGCGCTTCGGCATTTCGGCACCAGGGTGGCCGCCGTCGAGCATTTCGGAAGCTACAGCTGCCGGCGCATCTATGGCCGCTCCGAGGGGGCGTGGAGCGAGCATGCCTCGGCCAACGCCGTCGACATTGCCGGCTTCCGCCTCGCCGACGGCCGCCGCGTCACCGTCGTCGGCGACTGGAAGGGCGACGGCCCGAAGGCGCGCTTCCTGCGCGAGGTCCGCGACGGCGCCTGCCGGCTCTTCGCCACCACTCTCTCACCGGACTACAATGCGGCCCACCGCGACCATTTCCACCTCGACCAGGCGGAACGCGGCGCGCTCGGCTGGCGCGGCTGCCGCTAGGCTATGGGGGGCCGGTCGGGGACCGGGAAGGCGTAGGTGCCGCCGTCCGGAAGCCGCATGACCGGGCCCGGATAGCCCGGATAGACGGTCGCCCGTACCCGGCGGTCGATCTCCTCCTGCGGCATGTCATGCTCGATCACCTTGAGCGCCTCCATCTCGCGGCGGGTGAACGGCCGCCGGGTCCAGTGGACGTCGGCGCGCGGCAGCGGCCGGCCCGCGGCGATAAGGTCGACGATCTCCCGGAACATGTCGACCATCGTCTCCATCGTCCGCAGCTTCAGGGTCTCAACGCTGTCCTCGGCCAGGACGGGGAAGCGCCGCTCCATGATCAGGTCGCCGGTGTCGACCTTGGCCAGCATGTGGTGGCACACGGCGCCGAACTCGGTCGCGCCTTCGTAAAGCGCGAAATTGTAGCAGCCGATGCCGGGATAGTCGGTCGATCCGGGATGGAAGTTGATCGCGGCTCCGGCCCGGTCGAGGCTGTGCTTGCGCACGATCCAGGGGGACAGGAAGGAGATCAGATATTCCGGGCTGTCCGTCGTCAGGGCTTCGGGCTCTGGGTCGCCGACCGCGCCGGTAAAGGTGGCGAGGTCGGCGCCGAAGGCGGCCTCGGCGATCGCCTGCGCCTCGCGGCTGAACCGCTCCTGCTTGGCGAGAAGGATGATCCGGGCTGACATATAGCGCCCTTTAGCGCGCTCGCCTGCCGCGGCAAGGCGGCGGGCGCCGCCGCAAACGAGATCGGCCCCGCCCGTCTCCGGGCGAGGCCGATCTGTTCTCCGCCGGAGCGAAAAAGGCTCTAGCTCAAATGGCGCGAGAGATGCTTGTTCATCTCGAACATCGAGCAGCGGTCGGTGCCGAAGATCTTCTTGAGCTTGTCGTCGGCGACGATCTCGCGCTTGTTCTCCGGATTCTGCAGCTTGTTGGTGCGGATATAATCCCACATCTTGCTCACCACCTGGCTGCGCGGCAGCGGGTCGGAACCCGTGATCGCCGCCAGATCCGCCGACGGCGTCACCGGACGCGACAGTCCGCCCCTCGCTCCGCCGCCTGAAGTGCCCTTTGCCATAGTTTTCCCTCCTGTGAATGCTCGGCTGATAAGCAACAAACGCGCGGCGAGCGCAAGAGATTCCAAGGAGGGAATTCGCCGGAACGCCGCTCAGAGCCGTTCCAGCGCGTTTTTGATGTGGATCATTGCCTGAAATCGCAGTCCGGAGAGAGGGCAGCGCCGCTCCGGGGGCCGCTAGCGAACCCGATTCGCCTCCGCCCGCCCGAACGGCACCACCTTGTTCTCGGCGTCGTGGCCGATGTCGGCCCGGCCCAAATAGGGGATTCCGGAGCGCTCGCACCAATATTGGAACACCTCCTCCTCGCCGGCGCCGAAGTCCGGATCGTTCTCCGGCACCTCCGTGCACCGTCCGAGCCTGATCCCGGCGACGGCGCGAACCCCGGCATTGCCGGTGATGTGAAAGAGCGCCCGGTCGGTGCGGTACATATGCTCCGAGACATCCTCGAGCATCAGCACGTGGCCGGCAAGGTTCGGCTCGACCGGCGTTCCGAGCAACTGCGAGAAGACGGTGACGTTGAAGGCCGCCGCCGGCTCCTCGCCCAGGCTCGGCTCCAGCGCCGCCGGATCCTGCCGGGTCAGCCAGGCCAGGGCCCGCTCCACCGCCGCCGCCCCGCCTTCGCGCCGGAGATCGTTCGGCATCGGCCCGTGCGCCAGCCGGGGAAAGCCTGCGCGATAGAGGCCGGCCATCATATAGCCGGCGTCGCTGTAGCCGACATAGGCCTTGTCCCGCGCCGCCGCCCCCAGTCGGTCCACCACCTCCTCGGCGATCCGGCACGAGCCGTAGCCGCCGCGGGCGAACCAGAGGGCATCGAAGCCGGGATCGTTCGCCACCGCCACGAACGCCTCGCTCCTGACCCTGTCCTCGCCGGCGAAATGGCGGTGCCTGAGGAAGCATTGCGGATGGAAGACCAGCTCCACGTCCGGACAGGCCGCCGCGGCCATGGCCGTCACCCTGTCCGCCGTTTCCCTGAGGATCGGCGTGCTCGGAGCGACGATTCCTATGCGCATTCCTGCTCCCTGGGTCCTGGCGTTTGAAAAGCCTCGCCAAGGTCAATAGGGCGGCGCCATGTCAGGGACCAAATCCTATTTCTTCTGCGGCATCGGCGGCAGCGGCATGCTCCCGCTGGCGTCGATCGTCCGGGCCAGGGGCGCCCGCGTGGCCGGCTCCGATCGCGCCCTCGACCAGGGCCGTACCGCCGCCAAGTTCGACTATCTGCGTGCCCAGGGGATCGACCTCTATCCGCAGGACGGCAGCGGCCTCGCCTCGCCGGACCAGATCCTCGTCGCCTCGGCCGCCGTCGAGGAGAGCGTGCCGGACGTCCGGGAGGCGAGCCGCCTGGGCCTCGAGCGGATCACCCGCGCCGAATTGCTCGCCCGCCTGTTCAACGCCGCCGGCATGGGGATCGCCGTCGGCGGCACCAGCGGCAAGTCGACCGTCACCGGCATGATCGCCTGGATCCTGCACCGGGCGGGGCTGGAGCCGACGGTGATGAACGGCGCGGTGATGAAGAATTTCGCGACCGCCGACGCCCCTTTCGCCAGCGCCCTGATCGGCGGGGACCGGGTTTTCGTCAGCGAGGTCGACGAGAGCGACGGCTCGATCGCCCTCTACCGGCCGAAGATCGCCGTGCTGAACAATGTCAGCCTCGACCACAAGTCGATGGAGGAGCTTCGGGCCCTGTTCGGCGGCTTTCTGGCCAAGGCGGAAACGGCGATCGTCAATCTGGACGACGCCGAGGCCCGGGCGCTCGCCGGCGCGGGAGCCGTCACCTTCAGCCTCCGCGACCGGGGCGCGGACTATAGCGCCGCCGAAATCGCCGAAGAGCCGACGGCCGTCGCCTTCAGAGTCGCCGAACGGCGAAGCGGCGAGACGGTGCCCGTGCGGCTGCCCGTGCCGGGCCGTCACAATGCGGCCAACGCCCTCGCCGCCATCGCCGCCGCCCGCGCCGCCGGCGTGCCGCTCGCCGCCGCGGCCGAGGCGCTGGGCAGCTTCGAAGGCCTGAGGCGGCGCTTCGACATCGTCGGCGCGAGAGGCGGAGTCACCGTCATCGACGATTTCGGCCACAACCCGGACAAGATCGCCGCCACCCTCGCCACCTGCCACGCATTTCCGGGCCGGCTCCTCATCTTCTTCCAGCCTCACGGCTACGGGCCGTTGCGCGCCATGCGCCGCGAACTCGCCGCCGCCTTCGCCGGGGGGATGGCGGAGGAGGACGTTCTGATCCTCTGCGACCCGGCCTATTTCGGAGGTACGGTCGAGCGGAGCGTCACCAGCGCCGACATCGTCGGCGACATTCGCGCCAGGGGGCGAAACGCGGAGCACATCCCCGACCGGGCGGACGTCGGCCGCCGACTTGCCGCTTTGGCCCGCCCGGGCGACCGGATCCTCGTCATGGGCGCCCGCGACGACACGCTCAGCCAGTTCGCCGGCGAATTGCTCGAGTCCCTCTAGGCGCCGCCCCACAACCGCCCTAATCGCTTGGCAGAGCCCGACGCCCGACATAAGGGGCTGGGATGACCGACAGAGAAGAGACGTTCGCCAAGGTCGCGCAGCTGATCGAGCCCTTCAACAAGAAGGACGTGCCGCTCGCCGACGAGACCACCTTCGCGGGCGACCTGGAATGGGACAGCCTCATCGTCATGGACTTCGTGGCCTCGGTCGAGGACGAGTTCGACATCCTGATCACGATGAACATGCAGGCCGAGATCGAGACGGTCGGCCAGCTGGTCGACGCCGTCGAAGAGCTCCGGAACGAGGGATGATCGGGCGCGTCCTGGCCTCGGTTTTGCTGTTCGCGGCCACCGGCGGAGCTCCGGCGCAGGAGCCAGCCCCGCCTGCGACCGAAGCTGACCATTATCCGGCCAGACTGCGCTTCCCGGCGGCGACCGACTTCGTCGAGGCCATCGGCCTTGAGGACCAGGCGGGCCGCATAATCGACAGCTTCTGGCGACCCGCCGCCTCCGCCCTGGTGGCGGCAAACCCGGTCAAGGCTGAAGCAGCGCGCCGCTTCGCCGCGGCCGAACGCGCCAGAGAGCTCGCGGTCTATCTGCCAACCGTCGCGTTGATCGTGGATAACGAGGCGGTGGAGCTGCTCAACCCGGAGCTGGTCCCGCAGTTGGAAGCCCTGCTGGAGCGGGGGACCGCCGAGCACGCGGGGAGCCGCGGCGTCTCGGGAACCGACCAGCTTGCCTATGCCGAAGGCCATCGCCGAATCACCGCCGCCGCTGCGGCGCGCGCCAACGGCGATTTGCTGGAGCTGGCGCGCCTGGCCCGGACGCCGGACGGTATGGCGCTGCGCGAGCTCCAGCGACGGGGCTTCTACCAGTGCGAACTCTTGAAGGATCGCGGGGAGTTACCGTCCGAGATCGAAGCGGAATGTGCTAAGATCACCTCACCCGCGGTGGCTCGGCTGAGAGCGTCGCCCCTCGGCGCCCGTTTGATCCGACTCAGCACCTACGCCAATGCGCAGCTGATGGCCACGGTCGCGATGAGCCATGCTCCGGGCATCTCGCTCCACCGCCTGCTCTCCCCCGAAAAGGTCCGGGCCGCCGGTCTCGCCGTTCCGCCGGACGGGGAGGTCGAGATGCTGCCGCCGGACGGGACCGCCAGACCGTGAACTCCAATTCCAAGTCGACGAGGACCGCGTGACTGAAGCCGCCGCCAATCCGATGGACCCGGCCGAGGAGCCGCCCGGCCACACTGGCGCACGAGACCTTTTCTCCAAGTTCGACGCCCTGATCGCCGAGCGCGAGGCCCTGCTCGACACCGGGGTGCGGGACCCGTTCGGCCTGGTCATGGAGGAGGTGCTCTCCCCCACCCGGGCGATCGTCCGCGGCAGGGAGACGATCCTGCTCGGAACCTACAATTATATGGGCATGACCTTCGATCCCGACGTGATCGAGGCGGGCAAGCGCGCCCTCGACGAGTTCGGCTCGGGCACCACCGGAAGCCGAGTCCTCAACGGCACCTATCAGGGCCACAAGGAATGCGAGGAGGCGCTGAAGGATTATTACGGCGCCCGGCACGCCATGGTCTTCTCGACCGGCTACCAGGCCAATCTCGGCCTGATGTCGACCCTGGCCGGCAAGGAGGATTACATCATCCTCGACGCCGACAGCCACGCCTCGATCTACGACGGCTGCAAGCTGGGCGACGCCCAGATCGTCCGGTTCCGCCACAACAATGTCGAGGATCTGGACAAGCGCCTCGGCCGGCTCCCCGCCGTGGGCGGCCGGCTCGTCGTGCTCGAGGGCGTCTATTCGATGCTCGGCGACATCGCTCCGCTGAGGGAGATGGTCGAGGTCGCCAGGCGCCACGACGCGATGGTCGTCGTCGACGAGGCCCATGGCATGGGCTTCTTCGGCCCAAACGGCCGCGGCGTCTTCGAGGAAGCGGGGGTCGAGGACAAGGTCGATTTCGTCGTCGGCACGTTCTCCAAGTCGGTCGGGACGGTCGGCGGCTTCGTCGTTTCCAACCACCCCAAGTTCGAGGTGCTTCGCCTCGTCTGCCGTCCCTACGTCTTCACCGCGTCGCTGCCGCCGAGCGTCGTCGCCACCGCCGCCACCTCGATCCGCAAGCTCAAGTTCGCCGGCAACAAGCGCCAGCACCTCTGGGAAAATAGCCGCCGCCTCCACAAGGGGCTTCGCGACCTCGGCTTCGATCTCGCGACGCCCGAGGCCCAATCGGCGATCATCGCCATCCTGCTGCCCGACCAGGATAGGACGGTGCGGATGTGGCAGGCGCTCCTCGAGGCCGGAGTCTATGTCAACATGGCCCGCCCGCCGGCTACCCCCGCCGGCATGTACCTCCTGCGCTGCTCCCTCTGCGCCGACCATAGCGAGGAGCAGGTGACCCGGATCCTCGGCATGTTCGAGAGCGCCGGCAAGGCGACCGGAATCCTCGCCTGAACTCCCCCCTCCCTGGAGGGAGGGGAATCAGGGGGAACCCACCGCCCACCACAGCATCCCCGCCGCCGCGCAGCCCGCCAGCACGACCGGCGCGCCGAGCCTGAAACGGAACATCGCGACCATCGCCGCGAGGGCGAGCGCCAGGGCCGGGAGGTCGACACTGGCCGGCGCTGGCAGGTCGAAGCGCAGCGGCCCCGCGCTCACCTCGCGCACCTCCCGGAACAGGGTGTGGAGCGCGAACCAGATGGCGAGGTTCAGGATCACTCCGACGACGGCGGCGGTGATCGCCGTCAGCGCCCCGGTGAGGCCGCGATTGGAGCGCAGTTTCTCCACGAACGGCGCTCCGAGGAAGATCCACAGGAAGCAGGGCGTGAAAGTCACCCAGGTGGTGAGGAGGCCGCCCATCGTCCCCGCCGCCATCGGGTGAAGCCCGCCCGGATCGCGATAGGCGGCCATGAAGCCGACGAACTGGGTCACCATGATGAGCGGGCCAGGCGTCGTCTCCGCCATTCCGAGGCCGTCGAGCATCTCGCCGGGCTCGAGCCAGCCGTAATTCTCGACCGCCTGCTGGGCGACATAGGCGAGCACCGCATAGGCGCCGCCGAACGTCACCACCGCCATTTGCGAGAAGAACAGGCCGATCTTGCTGAAGACGCTGTCGGGCCCGGCGGTGGCGTACAGGACGGCCAGCGGCGCGAGCCAGAGCAGGAGGAAGATCGCCGAGATGCGGAGAGCCCAGCGCAGGCTCGGCATCGCATGGCCGGGTATGCGATCGCCGAGCAGCGTCTCTCCGGCGGGCTCCGGCCCATGGCCCCCGCCGCCGCTAAAGGCGGCCGCACCGGCCCGGCCGCCCAGATAGCCGATCGCGCCGGCCGCGAGCACGATCAGCGGAAACGGCACGCCGAGGAAGAATATGGCGACGAAGGCCGCGGCCGCGATGGCGCGCAGGACGTTGTTGCGGAGCGCTCGGGCGCCGATCCGGCGCACCGCCTCGGCGACGATGGCGAGCACGGCCGCCTTGAGCCCGAAGAAAAGGGCCGAGACCCAGCCGACATCGCCCGCCGCGGCATAGATCCAGGACAGGACCATGATCGCCGCGAAGCCCGGCAGAATGAACAGCAGGCCGGCGATCAGCCCGCCTTTGGTGCGGTGCATCAGCCAGCCGACATAGGTGGCGAGCTGCTGCGCCTCCGGGCCCGGCAGGAGCATGCAATAATTGAGGGCGTGAAGGAATCGCGCCTCGCTGAGCCAGCGTCTCTCCTCGACCAGGACACGGTGCATCAGCGCGATCTGCCCGGCCGGCCCGCCGAAGCTCAGCAGCGCGATCCTGGCCCAGACTCGGGCCGCTTCGCGGAGCGGAACGGGTTCAGTGTCGGTCACAGCATCTCTCGTTCTCCCCTCCCTGGAAGGGAGGGGTCAGGGTGGGTCCGCCGAAGGCGGCCGAAACTCCGAGCCAGCATAATCTCGCCATGCTCGCCTACCCACCCCCAGCCCCTCCCATCCAGGGAGGGGAGGTCGCGACCACTTCCCCCCAAAAAGCGCCGAACCGATTGGGACGTCATGGAACCTTCTTTCCATCCGCCTCCCGCTTGATCTAGACTCCCCTGATGGCGGGCGAGGACATGTACGCCATGTCCGAGGAAAGATCTTCCGGGGCATGGCGCGGGGTGCTGGCGAGCGCGGGGGCCGTGCTCGCCGCTCTGCTGCTCGTCGCCCTGATGCTGATGGTCACCTCGTCCAACGAGGTCCGGGACCGGGCCCTGGCCTCGGAGCGCCACAGCTACGACGTCATGCTTCTGACCCGGACCGTCGACGGCACCATCGCCCGTGCCGAGGCGGCGCTCGGCCGCTACGTGCTCGACGAGGACGTGGCGACCAGCGGCAGCGTCTACGGCGCGGAATGGCGTCAGGCGCGTCAGCTCATCGCCGAGCTGAGACGGCAGGTCCGCGGAGACCGCGAGCAGCTGGCCCGGGTCGAGACTCTCGAGCGCCTGTTCGACACCCGCGGCCGCGAGCTGGCGCCGGCGGCCGTCGCCGCCCAGGGAAAGCGCGGCAGCGGCGGCCTCGCGCTCTTCTACGGCGCCGCGCTCAGCCCCACCGGTCAGCAGTTGCGCAATACCCTCGCGCAGATCGCCACCGCCGAGCGCGAGGATCTGCGCGCGCGAATGGTCGCCACGCGCCTCTCGAGCAGCCGTTCCGACCAGCTCACCGAATGGCTCGGCTGGGCCGCGGTCCTGATCGGGCTCGGAGCGATCGTGCTCGGCTGGCTGGCCTTCCGGGCGATCAGCGAGCGGCTCGCGGCGCTTCGCGAAGCCGACAGCGAGGCGACCCGGGCCCGCCAGCTCGAGCAGGCGGTCCGCGAGCGCACCCGCGAGCTGAGCGAGGCCTATGAGCAGCTCAAGGAGGAATCGGCCGAGCGCGAGGCCGCCGAGGCGCAGCTTCGCCAGGTCCAGAAGATGGAGGCGGTGGGTCAGCTCACCGGCGGCATCGCCCACGATTTCAACAACATGCTCGCCGTCGTCGTCGGCGGCCTGGATCTGGCTCGGCGCAAGCTCACCGGGCCGCGCCGGGAGGTCGAGTTCCACCTCGACAACGCGATGGAGGGCGCCACCCGAGCCGCCGCGCTCACCCGCCGGCTGCTCGCCTTCGCCCGGGCCGAGCCGCTGCTTCCGGTCGCGGTCGCGCCCGCCGCCCTGGTCGAGGGCATGCTCGAGCTGGTCGACCGCTCGATCGGCGAGCGAATCACGGTCCGCACGCGCTTCCCGGAGGAGCCGTGGAACGTCAGCGTCGACACCAACCAGCTCGAAAACGCCATCCTCAACCTCGCGGTCAACGCCCGGGACGCGATGGACGGCGAGGGCCAGCTCGCGATCAGCGTCGAGAATGTCGGCCTCGCCTCCGGCCAGATCGGCGCTCTCGCCGCGGGCGACTATGTCAGGATCAGCGTCTCCGATACCGGCTCGGGAATGCCCCCCGAGGTTCTGGAGCGGGTGTTCGAGCCCTTTTACACGACCAAGCCGGTGGGCAAGGGCACCGGCCTCGGCCTCAGCCAGATTTTCGGATTCGCGCGCGAATCGGGCGGGGACGTCATCATCGATTCGACTGTCGGCGTCGGCTCCACCGTCTCGCTCTACCTTCCCCGCTCGACCAAGGCGGTGGAATCGGCCGCCGCCACGCTGCCGGACATGGACGAGGCGGTCCCCGGCGCGGCCGGCACGTCCATTCTCGTCGTCGAGGACGATCCGCGGGTCAGCCGGTCGACGGTGGCGGCGCTGGAGGAGCTTGGCTACCGGCCGACCGCCTGCGCCGGCGGCCGCGAGGCGCTCGAGATACTGGAGCGGGAGCAGGGCGGCATCGAACTGGTCATCACCGATATCATGATGCCCGAAATGACCGGCCCCGAGCTGGTCCGCGCCGCCACCGCCCGCTGGCCTTCGACCGCGATCCTCTACGTCACCGGCTATGTCGGCGAGGCCGGCGGCGAGGAGTTGAGCGGCCACGACATATTGAGGAAGCCGTTCACCGTCGCCGCTCTGGCCGGCGCCGTCGCCGGAGCCCTCGCCCGGCGGCCTAACGAATGGCCCCCCGCTTCAGCAGCCGCGGCAGGAGGCCGATAGCGGCGACCAGCGGCCAGCGCCGCTGCCAGGGTTTCACCTCGATCTTGGTGCCGGCATGGCGGTTGATCTTCCAGGCGAGGTAATCGATGCCGCCGGCATAGGTGCCGCTCGCCTTGACCAGCCGAAGCACGGTCAGCGCCTTCCCCGCCCGCCGCCGGGCCGCCCAGCGCCGGCGCGCGCGCTTGCGCTCCGCCTCCGGCACCGGCGCCGCCAGGTCGATCCCGGCGGCCGCGAGAGCCGGACCGCTAAAGCGCCGGTAGCGCTCGGGCTCGGCCTCGACGACCGACGCCGCCCGCCCCTGCCGCTCCGCCCGGAGCTCGGCCGAATAGGTCAGCGCGAAGGCGCATCGCCACAGGTCGAGCGGGTCGCCGCTCCCTTCCCACAGCGGCCGGGCCTCGCCGAGCAGGGTCGGCGTGGCGCGCGCCACCGCCGCCGCCGCCCGGCCCGACGCGGCCGGACCCGCGCTCCACACCAGCCGGGAAGGTTGCGCGAACCGCGCCCAGACCGAAACGGACAGGGTTTCGGGGCCGTTCAGCCGCTCGAAGTCGGCTTCGCTCAGCACCGCATATTTGGCGACGAGCCCCTCATGCTCGAAGGGAAAGACGTTGGGGGGAATCAGCCGGTTGGCCGGCGCCTTCCAGCTCCGCCCGTAAGCGGAACGATAGTCGGACACGATCAGGTAGAAATCGAGCATCAGCCCCTCGAGCTCGCGCTGCCTCAGGCACGACCCGTAGAACAGCACCGCCCGCGCCGCGTCGGGATAAAGCGCCGCCACCGCCGCCGCCATCGCGCTCACGCGAGGGTCGACCGGCTCGGCCAGCTCGGCCGCGACGAGGCTTCGAAGCATCTCCTGCATGATTCACTTATAATGACGGAACGGGGCGAAGCTAAGGCGCGTCATTCCCCTCTCCCGGGGAAGCGGAAGGGGAGACTCAGCCTTCCGCCCAAGCAGGGACTTGCATTTTTGTTCTCTTTGTGTTCTGGTTTCCGGATGATCGCGGCCTCTTCTCCGGCGGCGGCCGCGCCGCACTTGCCGTCCTTCAGGCCGGTTCCCGTCCGAGCGCGGTTCGACGGCTGGACGGCGGAGCGGCAGCTCGCGTTCATCAGGGCTCTCGCGGAAACCTTGTCCGTGTGCGCCGCCGCTCGAGCGGCGGGGATGAGCCGGGAGAGCGCCCACTGCCTCAGGCGGCGCAAGGGCGCCGGGAGCTTCGCCGCCGCTTGGGATTCGATCCTCGCCGCCCGCCCGCGCGGGACATCGAAGCCCGCGCTCGTCTGGCACCGGCTCGTCAAGAAGGCCGGCGGGAGAAGCGCCGTTCGCATCGAGGATCCAACTCCGGCGGAGCGGGAGGGGTTGCGCGGTCCGAGGGCCCGGGCCGCCCGCGTGGAAGGTCACAATGAAATTTCGCGGGGCCTTCCGTGAACTTCACCCCGTCGCGCTTTGCCGGATTCCCGCTTTTCGCGGGATGACGATGTCAGCGCGGACTTTCCGTCCGCGCCAGCAGGTCGATCAGCTCCTGCCGCCAGAATTTGGCCCAGGTGTGGGTGCCGTGGCCGCGCGTGTCCGACGTCGCCCGGACCAGGATGTAGCGGCCGGTCTTCAGCCGCCGGGCGGCGTCCTCGGCGATTCCGTATTCGGCCGGGTTGATGAAGTCGTCGGCGGAGTTGACCCAGGTCATAGGCGCCCGGATCCGCTCCAGCCGCGGCCAGGGATTGTAGGTCCGCGAGGCTTCCAGCTGGTAGATGAGGTCGTTGGCGTCGCGCGTCGGCAGGTCCCTGGCCAACCGGTCCATTATGTAGGCGTCGGCCGCCTCGCGATTCGGATAGGCCTTCTGAAGGTAGAGCGGCGCGAAGCCCGCGATCTGGAGGATGCTGACGGCGGTGCGAAGCCCCTGCGCCGGCTGGGCCGAATAATCGCCGCCGGCCCAGGCCGGGTCGCTCCTGATCCCCTCGATCGCCAGCTTGCGCCACATCCGGTTGTGGCCGGCGATCTCGGCCGGCAGGCACGCCATGGGCATCAGCGCCCGGGCGAAATCGGGATGGGCCTCGGCCCAGACGAAGATATGCATGCAGCCCATGGACGTGCCCATGATCAGCCTCAGCCGGCGGACGCCGAGGCGTTCGGTCAGCATCCGCCGCTGCGCGTCGACCATGTCGTAATAGTCATATTTGGGGAATCGCATGCGCCGGCCGTCGCTGGGCTTGGACGATTTGCCATGGCCGATGCCGTCCGGGAGGATGACGTAATAGCGGCTGACGTCGAGCGGCTGGCCGGGCCCGAACAGCTCGCCGGCGAATTGCGGCTGGAGGAACTGCCGCCCGGAGCCGCCGGTGCCGTGGAGCACCATCACCGCGTTCGTCACCGCCTCATGGGCATCGCGCCTAGGGGTGCCGAGCGTCGCATAATGGATCCTGAGCTCGTCCATCCGCTCGCCGCTGCGGAAGCGGAAGTCGCGAAGCACGGCGTCCCCCTCGGCGAGGCGCGCGGCATAATCGGCCTGGGCGGCGGCGGCGGCGCCCCAGGCCAGCGCCAACAGGGCGATAACGAGCTTGAGCATGGGCTCCTCCTTGCCGCGGGGGCTTTACTCCCGGGCGGCGCCGATGCTCAATGGCGGCGGCACCGAGGGAGGGTCTTCGATGGAATATGTGGGTTTCGGCCTGTTGCTGCTCGGCATTTTGTGGGTCGCGGGCTTCGGCTACGCGCATATCCGGGCCGTGGGCAAAGCCAAAGCGGCCGAGACCTGGCCGACGGCCACGGGGCGGGTCCTTTCCCGCGAGGTCGTGGAGGAGGAATCGAGCGACCGCGAGGGCGGCACAAGCACCTGGTACAATCCCGTCGTGACCTATGCCTACACCGCCGGCGGCCGCGAGCTGACCAGCCAGCGCCTCCGCTTCGGCAATTACCGCAGCGCCAGCCGCAAGAAGGCGGAAGCGGCCCTGTCTCCCTATCCGGTGGGGGCGAATCCGATCGTCCGCTACAATCCGGAGCGGCCGGAGGAATGCGTTCTCGAGACCAGGAAGCCGGGGCCGATCTACCTGGTGATGGCCCTGTTCGGCTTCCTGTTCATCGGCTTCGGGTTGTTCTGGCGCTCGTTCGCCGGCTGAATATCTGCCTCCCATGCGGAGCATGGGGAGGCAGAAACTTTATTTCGCGTCGGTCGGCCTCAGGTCCGTCAGTTTCAGCTTCTCGAAGCGGGCGGCCCAGGGCGAATCGGGCTGCAGCTCGGTCTCGAGATAAGCGGGCTTGAGCACCTCCGGCGGCCGCTCGGCGACGTGCGAGGGCGCCAGTGTTTCGATGTCGAAGGATTGGGCGAACCTGAGGCCGACCTGGCCGTCCTTCGACCAGCGCACCTCCGCGACCTGGAAGCCGGCTTCGCCGAGATCGAGCTCGACCTCCGCGCCGGGGCAAAGGTCGCGGCCGCTCTCGACCCGGGCGCCCCCGCCGGAAATGTTGCGCAGGCGCACGGGGATGGAGATCCCGCTCCAGTAGAGCGTTCCGGCGCGCAGCAGCTTCTGGCGCGGCTCGCGCTCGGCGACGGCATGAATGGCGGGTGGCGGGGCTTTCTCCGGCTCGAAGGCCGGCCCGTCGCGGCCGGACGTCCAGAAAATCGTCTCGTTGACGAATTCGAGGCCGATCCGGCCGTCGCGGACCCAGCGCACGATGCAGCGGGTGCGGTTCTTGTCGTCGAACAGGACGTCGAGCTGCTCGCCGATGCGCGGCTCGATTTCGGCGCGGATCATCGCCCCGCGCGACGAGACGTTGACCACTCCGACCTGCTGGCGGCGGCGGCGGAAGACGATCGTCGTGCTCTCGACGATGCCGGGCAGCCGGTCTTCGAGGCGCTGGTTGGTGACCCGTGCTTCCTCGCGCTTGATCGCGATCTTGGTGAGGCCGCCGGCGCTCGCGCCCTCCTTCGTCTTGGCTTTGCGCGCAACGAGCGAGGCCGCCTTGGCCTCCCCGGCAAGGATCGTTGAGCGGAGTTCGTGCATTTCGGCCCCCAGGATCGGCGTGTCAGGCGCCTATCGCATAGAAATGATTACCGAATCGCTAGCCGAACCCGTTGAGGACCTTTCTCCATGCCCGAGCCGCAGCTGAGCCTGTTCCAGAACACGGCCGCCGCGGCGCCCGCGGGACTGGTCTACGTGCCCGACTTCCTCGCCCTGGAAGAGGAAGCCGCACTGGCCGGGCGAATCGCCGCCCTGCCCTTCAAGCCGTTCGAGTTCCATGGCTTCACCGGCAACCGGCGCACCGTTTCGTTCGGCCTCCACTACGCCTTCGACGGCAGCGGACTGAGGGAGGCCGAGCCGATCCCCGAATGGCTGCAACCGCTTCGCGCCCGGGCCGCCGCGCTGGCGGGGCTCGCCGGCGAGGCTTTCGTTCATGCGCTGGTGATCGAATATGCTCCCGGCGCCGGCATCGGCTGGCACCGCGACCGGCCGGTCTTCGGCGACGTCGTCGGAATCTCGCTGCTCGCGCCGGCACCCCTGCGCTTCCGGCGGAAGGTGGGCGCCAGATGGGATCGTTTCACCCTGACCGCCGAGCCGCGCTCCGCCTATCTGCTGCGCGGCGAGGTGCGCCACCAATGGGAGCACAGCATCCCGCAGCTGGAGACTTTGCGTTATTCGGTGACGCTGAGGACGTTGGCTGCCTCCCCATCGGAGATGGGGAGGGGGACCACCCGCAGGGTGGTGGAGGGGTAGAAGGCGAGGAATCGGGAGGTTCGCGCGGGATACGCCGAAGCCCGCCAGCTACCCCTCCACCAAGCTTCGCCTGGTCCCCCTCCCCCCGCTTCGCGCGGGAGGTAATTAGGAATAGAAGATGTGCAGGCCGATCTGGGTCTGCCTGGTGAGGCGCTTGCCCCAGCTCGGCGAGACGTAGGTGGCGTGATACCAGAGCACGCTGGAAGGCAGGGTGCCGGCCAGCTTCTGGCGGGCGATGCTGGCGATGGCGACGGCCTTCTTCCAGGCCTGCGAGTCGCGGTCGGCGCGCGGGAAGCGGCCGCGCTGGATGAAGGAGAATTGCGCCTTCTGCGTGATGACCGAGCATAGGTCGGTCGGGTAGCGGCCCGAGGCGGCGCGGTTGAGAACGACTTCGGCGACCGCGAGCTGGCCTTCGATCGGCTCGCTGCGGGCCTCGAAATAGACCGCGTTGGCGAGGCATTCCATCTCGCGGTCGCTGGTCTGGGTGCCCGCATAAGCGAGGACGAGTTCGGAGAGGTTTCTGGCGGGGGCCGGGACGGTGGCCGGAGCCGGGGCTTCCGGCGCCGGGGTCACCAGGGCGGTGACGTTGGCCCACATTTTGGAGAACAGGCTGCGATCGGTCATGATCGACGCCTTGGGCGCCTCGGTCCTGACCACGGCCGGAGCCAGGGTTTCGCCGGCGGTGGCCGGGTCGGAATAGCTGGCACCTGCGACGAGCGCAAAGCAAGCCGCGGCGAAGCCCGCGGCGCGAACGATACGGTTCATCTAGTCTCTTTTTTTTATGCGGCCGGCTGATCCCCCGGATGCGAGAACCGCATCCCCTGATCGCCCCCCGTCTCGAGCTCCCGCCGGCCGCTAATCGGCTGCGGCGGACCCGCTCTCGCTACTAAGCTGAGTGGCAGATGGTCGAAGTCGGGGGGGTTATCAACCCGTCGGCGGCGACGAAGCGATGAGTCGTGTGACTCCGGGGACACAGCGAAAATAAAATCGCTATCTTCCGGAACTTTTCTAAAAAATCATATTTATCAGAGGCCTGGTGCGCCGGAATTGGCCGCCTCCGAAACGTTCTCGGCGTCGCCGGGATTCGCCGGCCCCGGCTCAACCCCGGCAATCACCTTGACGAAGGCGCTTTGCACCCAGCCGGAGCGGCACGGCCCCTCATAGTCGCGGCGGCGGGTGACCGGCTCGGAGACGCCGCACCGCTCGGCGAGCGTGCCATCCTCGTCGGCGACGATTCCGAACCATTTCTGATCGTGGCTGCGCGTGCAGATGAAGAAGCGAGCACCGGACGCCACGCTGCCGCTCTCGTCCGCATTTTCGAACGGCGCGGAGCGGACGGGCAGCGTCTCTCCCGCCTTCAGGCTGCGGGTGGTGCCGGCCGCGTTGCAGGCGCTGAAATTCGGACCGAGCTCCCCGATCCGCACCGGCCGCGATCCCGGCGTCACCACGGCGGCCTCCGAAACCTCGTTCCGGTCCGCCGACCGGTTGGCGACGACAGCCGGCTCGCCGCAGGCGGACAGGGCCAGGCCCAGCAGGATGATCGGTCGTCGCATGCGGCTCCTTGTGGCGCGCCGCGCGCTAAAAATCTACGCTGGCGGCGGAGGATCCGACCTATGGCCTTTTGGCTGATGAAATCCGAGCCCGGCAGCTACGGCTGGGACGACCTCGTCCAGGACGGCGGCACCGAATGGGATGGGGTCCGCAACCCCGCCGCCCGCCTGCACCTGAAAGCGATGGTGGCCGGGGACGAGGCTTTCTTCTACCATAGCGGCGACCAGCGCGCTGTCGTCGGAATCATGCGCGTCGCCCGGGAAGGAAGGCCCGATCCGAAAGACGGCGACTGGGTATCGGTCGCGGTCGAGCCGGTGCGGGCGCTCGGCCCCGTGACGCTCAAGGCGATCAAGGCGGACCCCCGCCTCGCGAAGATGGAGCTGATCCGCCAGTCCCGGCTGTCGGTCGCTCCGGTGCGCGAAGCCGAATGGGCAGCGATCCTCGAGCTGGCCGGAGAGGCGGAATGAGCCTCGCCCTCGCCGCCGCGCTGCTGGCCGCCGCCTCGCCCGCGGAGACTCCCCGCGCGTTCGTCGAACGCCTCTATGCCGGTTATCGCGATCCCGATTACAGCCCGCTTTCCCACCCCGACCGGGTGTTCGCCGCGCCCCTGGTTGCCGCCATCCGGGAAGATGCCCGGCTGTCGCGCGAGGAAGTCGGCTATATGGACGCCGATCCGCTCTGCCAGTGCCAGGATCCGGCCGGCCTGCGGCCTCGAATCGGCGAGGTCCGCCGCTCCGGCCGCGCCCGGGCGGCGGTCGGGGTGCGCATCGATTTCGGCAGCGACCGCCGCGACCTGAGCCTAAGCCTCGTCCGCACCGCCGCCGGCTGGCGCGTCGCCGACGTCGCAACCGCCGACGAGCCGAGTCTTCTCGAATCCATCCGCCGCTTCAATCGCCGCCGCCGCTAGCGTCGTCGCGAGGAGCAAAAGCGACGAAGCAATCCAGCGGCGGCGCCTTAGGAAAGGGCCCCCGATCTGGATTGCTTCGCTTCGCGCGCAATGACGGGCCTGGGACGACCCTCTGCCTAAAGCACGAAGTCCGACGAGATCAGCGCGATCGACCCCGACAGCTGGATCTGGAGATCGGCCACGCCGTCGCCGTTCACGTCGCCGGAGATGGTGGTGATGCCGCCCGAAGTCTCGTAGCGAAGCTGGCCGGCGACCTTGGTGAAAGCGGCCGAGCCGATGAAGGTGAACGCCTGGTTGCTGCTGAGGTTGGTGTTGGCGTCGATCGCGCTCAGCGAGATCTTGTCGCCCTGGGCCCGGCTGAAGTCGAGGATCAGGTCACGAAGCCCCCCGGTCGAGTCGGAGACGCTGTTGTAGGTGAACTGGTCCTTGCCCAAGCCGCCGGTCAGACGGTCCAGGCCCGCGCCGCCGACCAGGGTATCGTTCCCCCCTTCGCCGTACAGATCGTCATCCCCGGCCACGCCCTGGATATTGTCATGACCGTCGCGCCCGAATACGGTGTCTTCCTCGTTCGAGGTGCGCAGCGCGAGGTTGAGGCTCGAGGGCGAGATCGAGTCGCCGCCCGAAGTGCCGGTCACGTTGTTGCCGTCGCGCGCGTTGGCGACGGAGACGTTCAGCGCCTGGTCGTCGAAGAGCTGGCCGTCGCTCGCGCGCACGACCACCGAATAGACATTGTCCTGGTTGGCGTCGCTCGGCAGCTCCCAGTCGGGTGCCGCGACGAACTGGAGAGCCCCGGTCCGGGCGTCGATCGTGAACCGCGCCGCGTCGGCGCCGCCCATGATCGAGTAGGTCGCCGAAACGCCCTCCTGGTCCGTCGCCGCCACCACCGTCACCGCGAGGCCGTTCTCGACCACCGAAACATTGCCGCTGGCGGCGCCGCCGCTGGAGGTGATGACGGGAGCCTCGTTGACGTTCCCCACCGTGACGGTGATCGTCTGATCGTCGGCCCAGTGGCCGTCGCTCGCCATGACGACCAGGGTGTAGACGTTGTTGCGGTCGGAATCGGCCGGTGCCTCGAAATTGGGCGCGGCCCGGAAGGAGAGCGCTCCCGTCGTCGAATCGATCGTGAAGAAGCCCGAATCGCCGCCGTGAAGGATGACGTAGGTCACCGCCGCGCCGTCCGGATCCGTCCCGACCACGGTCGTCACCAGGGTGCTGTTCTCGTTCACCGAGACTGCCGCGCTCGCGCCGCCCCCGTTGGACGTGATGGCCATCTGCTCGTTGACGTTGCCGATCGTCACCGCAAGCGCCTGAGTGTCGACCGTCGCTCCGTTGCTGGCCGAGACGACGACGTCGTAGACGTTGTTTGCGCCCGAGTCGGCCGGAGCCTCGAAATTCGGAGCGGCGAGGAAGGCGAGGGCGCCGGTGCCGGCGTTGATCGTGAAGCGCGCTGCGTCGGCGCCGCCGGCGATGGCCCAGGTCACCGCCCCGCCGCCGTCCGGATTGCTGGCGGCGAAGGTCGTGACCGCCGTTCCGTTTTCCGCCACCGCGACCGAGGCATTGGCGCCCCCGCCGTTCGAGGTGATGGTGACGATCTCGGCCAGGTTCGCCACGGTCACCGCCACCGCCTGGCTGTCGGTGAAGGTGCCGTCCGTGACCGACACGACGACATCGTAGACATTGTTTCCGTCAGAATCGGCTGGCGCCTCGTAATTCGGCGCGTCGAGGAAGCGGAGGACTCCGTTCCGGGCATCGATCGTGAAGCGCGAAGCGTCGGCGCCTCCGGCGATCGAGTAGGTCAGCGGATCGTCGTCGATGTCGTTCGCGACGATCTCGAGAGCGGCAAGGCCGTTCTCGTTGACGGTGAAGGCCGGGTCCGAGACGATCGTCACGCCCTCGTTGACGTTCTGGACGGTGATTCGCATCATCTGCCGGTCCGTGAACTCGCCGTCGCTGGCGGCGACCTCGACGGAGTAGGAATTGAACCCCTCGGCGTTTCGGGGCGCCTCGTAGTCCGGCGCATCGACGAAGGTCAGCACGCCGGTCACCCGATCGATGGCGAACAAGGCGGCGTCCGCACCGCCGACGATCGAATAGACCGGCGGAGTTCCTTCGCGATCGATGGCGACGACGGTGGTGACGTAATGGTCGCCCTCGTTCCTGGTCGGATCGGGGCTCGAGTAAATCCAGACGCCTTCATTCTGGTTGATCACCGTGATCGAGAAGGCCTGGTCGGCGCTCGAGGTCGATGAGACGGCGGTGACGACCAATTCGTAGATATTGTCGCCGTCGGAATCGACCGGATCCTCGAAGTCGGGCACGTTCGGATGAAGGAAGGACAGCTCGCCGGTATAATGATCGATCTGGAAGGTGCCGGCGTCGGCGCCTCCCGTGATCGCGTAGGTGATCGGCCACCCCTCCTCGTCCCGGGCCTGGACCAGCGCGGCCGCCGCGCTGTTCTCGACCATCGTCAGTGCGACCGCGGCCGCTCCGCCGTAGGAAAGCATCTCGACCGGCTCGTCGACATTGCCGACGGTGACGGCGATCGACTGGCTGTCGGTGAAGGTGCCGTCGGTGGCCGACACGGTGACGTCATAGACATTGTCGCCGCCGGCATCGGCCGGAGCCTCGAAATTCGCGGCCCGGACGAAGCTGAGAGCGCCGGTCTGCGCGTCGATCGCAAAGAGCGACGCATCCGCGCCTCCGGCGATCGAGTAGGTCACGGCATCGCCGTCACCGTCGCTCGCGGCGATACTCGTCACCGCGGTTCCGTTTTCGGCGAGCGCGACGGCGACGGTCCCGCCGCCGCCGCCGGAGGTGATCGTCACCCCCTCGTTTCGGTCGTTGATCGCGACGTGGAAATTCTCCCAGCTCATATCCAGACCGTCGCTGGCGCCGATCCGCACGGTGTAGACGTTCGTCCCCGCGGCGCTGAGCGGCGTTTCGAAGTCCGGAGCGTCGATGAAGGTCAGGAGGCCCGTCACCGCATCGATCTCGAACAAGGCGGCGTCCGGTCCGCCGACGATCGAATAGGTGGGCACGTCTCCGTCCACATCGCGGGCGACGACGGTGGTGACGACGGTCTCGCCCTCGTTCACCGAGGTCGACCCGTCAGGATACCAGGCGATCCAGGGCGCGTCGTTCGCGTTCACGATGGTGACCGAGAAGGCCTGGCTCGCGCTCGAGGTCGAGCTGCTCGCGGTGACCACGACGTCGTAGACATTGTCGCTGTCGACGGAGGCGGGATCCTCGAAATCCGGCGCGTTGGGATAGAGGAAGGACAGGGCGCCGCTGTAAGGATCGATCTCGAAGGCGTCGGCGTCGGCGCCGGAGATGGCGAAAGTGACCGGCCCGCCGTTGTCGTCCCGCGCCTCGACCAGGGCGACCTCGAAGATGTTCTCGGCCATCGTCAGGGCGACGGCGGCGGCTCCCCCGTAAGAGACGATCTCGACCGGCTCGTCGACATTGCCGACGGTGACGGTCACGGACCGCCGGGCGGTCGCGATCCCGTCGGTGGCCGAGATGACGAAGCTGTAGACATTGTCACCGTCCGAATCCCCGGCCGCTTCGAAGTCCGGAGCGCCGACGAAGCTCAGGACTCCGGCGGCATCGATGGCGAACCGCGACGAGTCGGCTCCGCCGCTGAGGTAATAATGGAAGGAGGCGCCGGCTTCTCCGCTGGCCGACACCGTCGCTACCGCGGTTTCGTTCTCATCCACCGAGAAAGCCTGGAAGGACGGCTCGAAGCGGATTCCTTCGTAGACGTTGCCGACGGTGACCCGGACCGTCTGGAAGTCGCTGGACTGGTCGTCGCTGGTGCCGACCACCACTTCGTAGACATTGTCGCCGTCCGAATCGCCCGGCGCCTCGAAATCGGGGAGGCTTGCGAATTGCAGCATGTGCGTGACCGGATCGAGCCGGAACGAGGCGGCGTCGGCGCCGCCGGCGATCCCGTAGAACGGAGTCGTCCCGTCCGGATCGGCCGCCTCCAGGGCAAGGACGTTGCCGCTATTCTCGTCGATCGTGACCGAGGCCACGTCCCCGCCCCCGCCCGAGACGAAGGCGATCGCCTCCTCCTCGTCCGTCACCGTCACCGAGATGGAGCGCGAATCCGAAAGCGTGCCGTCAGTCGCCGACACCTGGACCTGATAGACGTTGTCGCCGTCGGAATCGGCCGGCGCCTCGAAGCTCGGCGCGCCGACGAAGCTCAGCGCCCCGCTTGCCGAGTCGATCGCGAACAGGGACGCGTCGGCGCCGCCCGCGATGGCGAAGGCGACGGCGTCGCCGTCGAGGTCGCTCGCCGTCACCGTCGTCACGGCGGTGCCGTTCTCGGCCACCGACACGGCGCCGCCGGAGGTGATCGCCACAGCTTCATTGACGCCCCTGACCGTCACCTGCAGCGACTGGGAGCCGCCGAGCTCGCCGTCGCTGGCCCTCACGACGACATTATAGACATTGTCCCGGTCAGCGTCGGCGGGAGCCTCGAAATCGGGGGCCTCGGCGAAGGTGAGCGCGCCGGTCAGTCGATTGATGACGAACCGGCCCGCGTCGGCGCCGCCGGTGATGGAATAGGTCAGACCGTTCGGGGCGTCGACGTCGGTCGCCGAAACCACGGTCACCGCCGTCTGGCCTTCGTCGAGATCGACCGCGGCGGAGGCACCCCCGCCGTTCGAGACGATGACGGGAGCATCGTTCGCGTTGGTCACGGTGATGGTGAGGTTCTGGAAATCGGCCCACCCGCCGTCGCTGACCCGGACCGTGACCAGGTAGACATTGTCGCCGTTCGAATCGCCCGGCGCCTCGAAATCGGGGGTGGAGACGAACGTCAGGGCGCCGGTCGCGGCATTGATCGCGAAGCGGGCGGCGTCGACGCCCCCCGAGATCGAATAGGCGAGCTGGGCGCTGTCCTGATCGGTCGCCGTGACGGTGGTCGCCAGGGCGATATTCTCGCGGATCGCGATCGCCGCCGACGCCCCGCCGCCGTTGGAGGTGATGACCGGCGCGTCGCCCTGATTGAGGACGGTGACGCTGATCGTCTGGAAATCCTCCAGGTCGCCGTCGGTGACTCGCACGACGAGCGTATAGACATTGTCGCCGTTGGAATCGGTCGGGTTTTCATAATCCGGGCTCGAGCGGAAGCTCAGGACGCCCGTCGAGGCGGCGATCGAGAAACGGGCGGAGTCGACTCCGCCGACGATCGAATAGGAAAGCGGCGAAGGGCCGTCCGGGTCGGTCGCGGTGACCGTGCCGACGGTCGTTCCGAGATTCTCCGTCAGGGAATAGGACCGGGTCTCCGCGCCGAAGTCCGGCGCGGCATTGGGCTTGAGCATCTGCAGCTTGATATCGTCGCCGCTGGTGGTGCCGCCATTGTAGGTAAAGGCGACGACGAAGCGGCCGCCGGCGAGCGCGGCGACCGATGCCTGCGTCTCGGTACCCGAATCGTCCACGACCAGGACCTCGCCGCCGATCCGCTGCCCGGAGGCGCTGAACGTCTGGCCCTTGATCCCGCCCATGCTCGACTGCCAGGTGATCATGAACGTGCCGTCGGCGAGGACGGCGATGTCCGGCTCGTGCTGGTTTCCGGCCGAGAGCGTGTTCACCTGGAAGGCGGCGCCCGACTTGTTGCGCGAGGAGTCGAACAGCTGCGCATAGACTCCGAGCCCTTCGGCATCCTCGGTCATCCAGGTGACGACGAACCCGCCATTGGGGAGGCCAGCCACCCGGCCGTGGGTGCGCGATCCGAAATCGTCGGTAACGAGCAGCTGGGTCCCGGCCGCCGTGCCGTCGGCATTGTAGGCCTGGGCATAGACCTGCGTGCCGAGGCTGTTGCCGGTCTGCCAGGTGACGACGAAGCCCCCGTTCGCCAGGCTGGCGATGTCGATATTGTTCTGGCTTCCGAAGGCGACGCTGTTGACCCGGAACTCCGCTCCGACGGCGACCCCCGCCGCGCTGAAGCGCTGCGCCTTCACCGCCCAGCCCGATCCGTCCGCCGAGGTGTCGGTGGTCTGCCAGGCGACGACGAAGCCGCCGTCGGCGAGGCCGGTGATGGTCGGCTGCTGCTGGTCCATGAACCACTGGGTGTTGACCCGGAATTCGTTGCCGACCGGCGCCCCGGCCGCGTCGAACATTCGGCCCATGATCGCCGTGCCGTAGGTGTCGCGGGTCTGGTCGGTGGTTTCCCAGGTGACGACGTATCCGCCCGACGCCAGCGAGGTGACCCGCGGCCAGACCATGCTTCCGGCCGTGCCCTGATTGACCAGCGTCTCGGCCCCCGCCGCGATGCCCTGAGCGTCGAAGCGCTGCGCCTTGATCCCCCCGGCCGCCGTTTGCCAGACGGCGACGAAACCGCCGTCGGAGAGCGCGGTGATCGACGACCGGGTCTGGCTGGACGCGGTGAGGCTGTTGGCCGCGAACGCGGCCCCGGAACGGACGAAAGATGACATTTTATTCCCCCCTAAGTGCCTCGACCTTAGGAAATGCCGCCTTTACAACGGGTAAAGCGCGCGCATTTTCTTAGGCTCGGGTCCGACGCCCCTGAGTCGGCCTTCGACGGAACGGTCATAGCGCGCTGCGTTCGCTATTTGTCCTACAAGATGCAGGCCGCCTGCCGGACTACGCGCGGCTTGGGGCCTCAGGCCGTCCTGGAGGCGCGGCGGAACAGCCAAGCGGACAGCAGCCAGAGCGGCACGAACATCGCCGTCCCCAGCAGGAAACCCTGGAGGTCCGGGAACAGCATCAGGCCCAGTGCCCCCGTCACGACCTGCGCGCCGGCGGTGACGGCCATGGTCCTCGCCATGCCCTCGGCCCGGAAGCGAACGATGACGGCGCCCCCCAAAGCGAGCGTCGCCACTCCGTAATAGAGCAGGTTCACCGGATTGTCCTCGCCGCCGAGTATCCCGACCACGCCGTTGACGAGGAAGAGCAGGAACGCGGTGCCGGCGGCGACGATCGCGGCCGCCGCATAGGACCAGTTGCTCGACTTGCGCATTGCCAATTCCCAGATGCCGCAGGCGGTGACCAGCATGAGGCCGAAGAGGATGAAATCGGCGGGGTCCCACGCCATCCCGCCGCTGACCCGGGTCGCGACCGCCGGCGCCAGCAGAAGCGCCGCCGCCCCTCCCCAGACGGCGATTCGCCAACCTTGGTTTCGTCCGCCGGCCGTCATCGTATTTCCCGCCATGGCATCGCCTTTACAGAGTGAGGAGCTTCGCTTCTCCCATAAAGTCTTGCAGCCCGGATGCCGCCGAAAAGGAGAATCGGTGCAGACCGCCGGCGGAGCGGACCCGCGTCAACGACTCGCCCCTTTTGCCGCCAGCCAATAAAGGACTTGCCGCAGAACAATATATATTTTATCGTAAAACAATAAGGATGGGAGGAACCGATGTCCGATCGCTATGGCCAGTTGCTCGGTGTGTCGCGGATCCTGCTCAGGATCTGGCGGGTCCTCAACATCGCGGTTGCCGCGGGTTTCGTCCTCCTGCTGCTGGCTTCCTTCGTCTTCGAACCTTCGTTCCGGGAATATTACAGCCGGCGGCCCGCGCTCGACGCCGAGGTGATCATTCCGACGCTCCGCGCCTGGGTGGTGCTCGGAATGCCGATGTTCGCGGCGGTTCATGTCCTCATCTCCCGACTCGTGGCGATGGTCGACACTGTCCGCGCCGGAGAGCCCTTCGTCCCGGAGAATGCGGCCCGGATGAAAACGATCGCCTGGTGCCTGCTCGGGATACAGCTGTTCGATCTCGCGTGCGGCGTCTTCGCCGGGATTTTGTCCTCCGCCGGCGCACCGGTCGAATGGTCGCCCTCGCTGAGCGGCTGGGTGGCGGTGCTGCTGCTGTTCGTGCTGGCGCGGGTATTCGAGGAAGGCGCCCGGATCCGCGCCGATCTGGAAGCGATGGTCTGAAATGGCTATCCTCGTGAAGCTGGACGATGTCCTCTACGCCCGCCGGATGACCCTGACCGAACTCTCGGCCCGGGTCGGCATCACCCTCCCCAACCTGTCCATCCTCAAGACCGGAAAGGCCAAGGGCATTCGCTTCGCCACTCTGGAGGCGATCTGCGAGGCCCTCGATTGCCAGCCGGGCGACCTGCTGGCGTTCGAGCCTGCCGGCGGGGTCGGAGCGGACGAGCCCGCCGTGGCGAGCGCCGGAGGCCGCTCGTGAACGCCGTCATGGGGATCCATATCGCCGGCGGCATGGTCGCGCTGGCGGCCGGGGCGGCGGCCGTCGCCGTGCGCAAGGGCGGCGGAACGCACGCCGCGGCGGGGATTTTGTTCAGCGTCTCGATGCTGGTTCTCGGAATCACCGCCGCGATCCTGGAGCCGTTCAGGTCGCCGCCGGGCTCCCCGCTGGGGGGGATCATGGTCTGCTACTTCGTCGCCACCGGCTGGCTCACCGCGCGCCGGCGCGAGGGGCCGCCCGGGTGGATCGAGAAGATCGCCTGCGGGCTCGTGCTCGCCGGTGCGTCGGCGATCGTCTGGGGCGGCCTGACGGGCGCCACGACGCCGGCGGGCCGCGGTCCGGTCTTCATCTTCGCCGGCGTCTGCCTGCTCGCCGGTCTGCTCGACCTCAACGCAATTCTCCGCGCGCGGCCGACGCCCGCCCGGCGTCTCTCGCGCCACCTGTGGCGGATGTGCGTCGCCTTCTTCATCGCGACCGGCTCATTCTTCCTCGGCCAGCAGGACGTTCTGCCGATGGCCGTGCGGGGTTCGCCCATCCTGTTCGTCCTCGCCTTCGCGCCCTTCGCCGTCATGCTCTACTGGCTGGTCCGCCTCCGCTTCGCCATCGCCGCCGCGGACCGGGTCTACGCCCTCTCCCACCATCAGCCGACTCGGCCTGGAGGCGAAGAACCTGTTGAGGCTCCACACCTAGCCGGCTCCGCCTGGGCGACCTCGCGTGTGAAAAGCCCCTCTTAGCCCAGATGCCCCTGCTGCAGGGCCTTGAGCGCGGCCCGGGTCCGGTCGCGGGCGTCGAGCTTGAGGAGGAGGTTGGAGACGTGGTTCTTCACCGTCCCCTCCGCCAGGGCCAGGAGATCGGCGATTTCCTTGTTGCTGTAGCCGGCGCAGATCAGGTGCAGCACCTCCCGCTCCCGCGCGGTGAGCGCCTCGGCGACGTAGGTGTCGGACGAAGCCGGCGGGCTTCGGCGGATCGCCGCCATCAGGCTTTCCGTCATGGCAGGCTGATAGGCGGTCCGGTTGTCGGCCAGGGCGCGGATGGCCTGAGCCAGATCCTCGAGCGAGACGTCCTTCAGCATCAGGCCCTTGGCGCCGGCCTTGATCGCCGCGATCGCGGCGTCGCCGTCGTCGAAGGTGGTCAGGACCAGGGTCGGCGGCAGAGCGCCGGCCGCGCTCAGCGCCTCCAGAACGGCGATGCCGCTCATCCGCGGCATCCTTATGTCGAGCAGGAGCACGTCGGGCTTCAGCTCGGGAACCTTCTCGAGCGCCTCCTCGCCGTCGCTCGCTTCTCCCACCACCTCTATGTCGGGCACCAGCTCGAGCAGACCGCGCACGCCCTGGCGGACCAGCGTCTGATCGTCGACGAGAACCACCCGGATCATAAGCGGCGTATCATGCAGCTCGCCGAGTAGCGGAAGGCAGCCAGGCGTCGATGGTGAAGCCGCGTCCGGCGCCCGCCTGCACCGCCAGCCGGCCGCCGAGATGCTCCATCCGTTCGCGCATCCCGAGCAGCCCGGAGCCGGTCGGGGAGGCGACCGGCCGAGCCTTGCCGTCGTCGCGCGCGACGAGCCGCACGCCCTCGCCGTCCGAGGTCACCTGAAGCCACAGATTGGCGGCCTGCGCATGCTTGATGGCGTTGGTCACGGCTTCCTGAGCGCAACGCATCAAGGCGTGGGCCTGCTCGGCGCTGACCCGCACGCCGGGAGAATATTCCACGTGAATGGCCGGGATCGGGACGCTTCGCGCCAGCGCGTCGAGCGAATCCTTCAAGTCGCAGCGTTCGGCCTCGCGCAGCGTCGAGACGACGTCGCGCACCTTGGCGAGGAGATCGCGGGCCAGGCCTTTCGCCTGAATGACATGGTCCTTCGCCCGCCCGGACTCGGTGACGTGGCTCGCAATCTCCAGCTGCAGCCCCAGCGCGGTCAGCTCGTGGCCCCAGGCATCGTGAAGCTCGCGCGAGATGCGCAGGCGCTCCGCGTCGCGGACCGTGCTGGCGATGACGGCCTGCGCCTGCGCCAGGGCCCGCGCCGTTTCCGCCTCCCGCCGAAGCGCGTTGGCCGTGAACAGGACGACCAGCTGCAGCCCGAAAGCCATCCAGTGGACCCAGCACAGATCCGGATTCGGCACCACGGCGAGCGTGGCGACCAGTGCGAGCGTCTGAAGGAGGACCCAGCCCAGCGCCTTGAAAGGCTCGGTCGCCATGGCGACCTGCCAGGCGATGATGATCAGGAACATCGCCATCATCGCCCAATTGACGAGCACCGCCATCGCCACGACCGAAGCGAGCTGGACTCCCAGCAAGGTCCAGCGAAGGCCGGGCCGAAGCTTCAGGACCATGGCCGCGACGGCGGCCGCAACGAACAGGGTGAAGGGGGCGAGCCAAAGCGCCGGCACCGGAGCTCCGCGGATCTCCCCGCCCGCCATGAGCGCCTGAAGTACGGGCGAGCCCACGGAAAGCCATACGGCCAGCGCCGCGATGGAAAAGAGCCAGGGTTGCGGAGTTCTGAGCAGGCTTGCCATGGCTGAATGCTGCCACAGAGCGGGCCGCCTTACCATAGGCCGAAAGTCACGATCAGGAGGCCGGGCGATTCGGGCGTAGACCCGGCGCGAGCGTGACGGAGTTGCGGGAAAAGGCGTTCCGGCGCATTCTCCGCTCGGCTGCGCGAGAGAAAAGATGGTGAGCGGAGGGCAGGAAGCTGAGGAGGCCGGGAGCGGAAGTGGCCGGTTCGAGCCGCTCTTCCGGCTGATCTGGTGGCCGCTGTTCCTGCTGGTGACGGCCGCGACCCTGGCGGGCCCCTATTCCATCCCCCGCGATTATGACGCGCAGTGGCGGCCGTTCTCCGAGTTCGGCCTCCGCTGGAATTCGGACACCGAAACGCTGGGGCAGCCGCTCGGCGATGAATCCCGAGCCGCCGGCGTCGAAGCGGGGCGGACCGTGCTGGCGGTCAACGGCCGGCGGCCCGACGCCGACGCTCCGGGCCAATCCCCGTCCGAGCTGATCGCCGGCGTCAGCGGAGACAGGCTTACCCTGGTCACGAGCGGGCCGGACGGCGACATCAGGACTCACCAGCTGAGACGCGGGCCGCACCATCTCGAGCAGGCTTATGCCGGCTCGCCGATCAGCGCCTCGACCTTGTTGTGGATCGAGAACCCGCTCGAGTTTCTCGCTGGCCTCCTCGGCATCGCCGCCGCGGTCCTGCTCTACCGGCGACATGGCCGCGATCGAGTCGCGGCGGTTCTGTCGCTCGCCTTCCTGCTGCTCTCCGGCGAGGGCAATGCGGCCGACGCGACTTTCCAGCTGGTCGGCGCGCCCGCGATCCCCTTCACGTTCAAGACCATCGGCTATGCCGCGCTGTTCATCGGCATCCTGATGTTCCCCAATGGGCAGTTCTGGCCGCGCCGGGCAGTCTGGCTGGCGCCGGTCATCGCGGCCTGGGCGGCGCTCGCCATCGCGGTCAAGTTCGGCGACCTTCCGGCGAGCGAAGGCCAGATGAATCTCGCGGGCGGCGTGCTGGCGCTGCTGTCGGTGGCGCTGCTGGCGGGGCGCTACCGACGCCTGCCCCCTTCGATCGAGCGGCAGCAGATACGCTGGGCGACGTTCGGCTTCGTCGTCGGCGCCGCCCTTGCCGCGACCACCGCCATCGCCGAGCAGGCGATGGCAGGGGCCGACGATCCGGCGACCTACGCCTGGCTCCGCCTCCTGCTGGCCATCGTTCTGCCGGCGGCGCCGCTCGCCTTGGCGGCGGGCCTCCTGATCTCGCTCCTGCGATTCCGGCTCTACGACGCCGATGTCGTGATCAGCCGCTCCGCTGCGGCGGCGGCGCTGACCCTGGCGCTGGCGGCGGTCTATGCGGCGGCGTCCCAGACCATCGAGACCCTGTTCCAGTCCAGCTTCGGGCGCGAAGGGGGCCTGTGGCCCGGTGCCGTCGGCGCGGCGCTGGCGGTGCTGCTGGTCGTGCCGTTGAGCACGCGCATCCAGGCGTGGGCGGAGCGGCGCTTCCAGAAGGGGGTGCTGGAGCTGCGCCGGGACCTTCCGGATTGCGTCGGCGACCTGCGGGAAACCGCCGGCCTTGACGAGCTGCTACGCGAAATCCTGGCGCGCGTCCGCACCGGCGCGCAGGCCACCGCGGCGGCCGTCGAGATTGACGGCCGCATCATCGCGCGGGACGGCGGCGCGGCCTCGCTGCCGCTGCGCGTTCCGCTCCGCATCGGCCATCGCGGCGAGGAGGTGGGCGGCCTGCTGCTCGGGCCGCGGCCCGACGGCACGTCGCCCGGCAAGGACGAGCGGCAGGCGCTGGAGGAAGTCGCCGATCCGATCGCGCGCGCCATCCACATCGTGCGCAGGCGCGAGGAACGGGAACGCGCGCTGGAGGCACGGCTGGCGGAGCTGGAGCGGCTCGTGCGAAGCCCGCCCCGCAACGGTCCCGAAGCCGCCGCCGCGGCCGAATAGCGCCGGGTGTAGGCGCGGTATCGATCGCGGCTTCCGCTCCTCGATCCGTCCCGCTCACCCATATTTGACGGAGCACCCGTAGGCCCGGCTCGTCGGCACCGACACCGGCTTGCCGGCCTTCAGCTCGCCCAGAGCGGCGAGGACGTGGTTGCGGGCGCCGGCAATGTCCGCCGGGTCCGTCGTCGGCTTGTCGTCGATCCCGCCATTATAGACCAGGGTGCCGGCCGGATTGACGATGTACATGTGCGGGGTCGCCTTGGCGCCGTAGCGTCGCCCAATCTCGCCCTTCGGGTCGAGAATGTAGGCGGTGCGGCGGCTCTGCTCGAGAGCGGTCCGCGCTTTCGCCCTGACGGGCGTCATATGGCCCTGCTCGCCTTCGGCGCTGCTGTTGATCGTCAGCCAGACCACGCCGGCGGCGGCGGCCTGCGCCTGGGTCTTCTGCATGTTGCCGCTGTCGTAGTGCTTCTTCACCGTGGGGCATTCCGGATTGCTCCATTCGAGCACGACCGTCCTGCCGCGGAAGTCGGCGAGGCTGACGAGTCGGCCGTCGACGTCGCTGGCGCGGAAATCGGGCGCGGCCTTGCCGACCGGCAGATCGGCCAGCGTCGAGGCGACCTCCGTTCCTCCGGCCGCGAGGGTGAACGACAATGCCGCAACCGCCGCCAGTCCGGCGGCACCGAGGGCGATCTTGCTTTTCCTGTTCATCTTGATTCTCCTGAAGTCGGCGAAACTGTGGGGACATTGGGAGCGGCGGCTCAGCGCCGCTCGGTTTCGGAGGAGGCGTGGAGATGCGCTATCGCCCACTGGCCTCGCTGGCGCCGAAGCACGACCGTCCGGCGCGAGACGCTTTCACCGCCGCCCAGGTGGAAGGTGGCGACCGCGACATCGCCATAATCCTGCACCGTGAGGTCCTGCGGCTGGATGCCCGGACCGGCTCCGCGCTTGCGGAGCGAATCGAAGAAGCGCCCGAACCATTCGAGCGTCGCCGTCTTGCCCTCGACTCGCCTCACCGGAAAAGGAGCGGAGGGGAAGAAGAGCGTGACATCCTCCGCGAAAAGCGGGTCGAAGCGAGACCGGTCCAGCGCGTTGAAGGCCGAGACGAAGGCCAGGACCGCCGCTTCCGGCTTCGAAGCCGAAGGCACCGCCCCTGCCTCGGACGGGGCTTGCGGGGCGCCAGCGGCGGCGCCTGCCGGAAGCGCGGCCACGAGGGCAGCCGAAGCGCATAGGACGAACAATCTGGGCATGGCGGTCTTCTACCTGTGAAGCAGGGGGCGGCGGCCCGGGCGTTCCCGAGCCCGCAGCGGAGCGGCGAACCGCGGACGAGCGCGTCGAAAAGCGGGCGTCGGGGAAACGGCGGGCCGCTCCGGCGGGTCAGGCTCAGCTGTCGGCATATTTGACGGAGCAGCCGTAAGGACGGCTCGTCGCCACCGACACGGCCTTCCCGGCCCTGAGCTCCGCGAGCGCCGCCAGCACGTGGTTGCGGGCACCGTTGATATCCGCCGGGTTGGCGGTGGGCTTGTCGTCGATTCCGCCGGCGTAGACGAGCTTTCCGCCCTTATCGACGATGTACATGTGCGGCGTGGTGACGGCGCCGTAGCCCTTGCCGACGATGCCGTTATGGTCGAGGAGATAGGCGGTCGGCTGCGCCTTTTGAGCCGCGACGAAGGCGTTCGCCTGGGCGCCATTCATATGGCCCTGCTTGCCCGTCGCGCTCGAGTTGACGGTGAGCCAGACGGCCCCCGCCTGCCTCGCCGCGGCCTGGGTCCTCTGCATGTTGCCGCTTCCATAATGCTTCTTCACATAAGGGCAGCCGGGGTTGTTCCACTCGATGACGACGACCTTCCCCCTGAACTGGCCGAGCGTCACCGCCTTGCCGTTCGTGTCCGTGAGCCGGAAATTGGGTGCCTGGCCGCCGATCTGCGGAGCGGCGATCGCCGGGGCCGCCAGAGCGACGGCGGCCAATATCGGGAAAAGATGCTTCATCATGGTCTCCTCTTCTTCTCTCAGGTTCCAAGCGCGGTCAGATCACCGACCGTCAGTATCTGGGGCAGGACCTTCGCTTCCTGCCCCGGTCCGTAATAAAGGTAGAGCGGGACGCCCGAGCGGCCGTGCCGCGCGAGGAAGCGCCCGATCGCGGCGTCGCCCCTTGTCCAGTCGCCGCTCAGGACCGCGACCTTGCGGTCGTTGAAAGCCTGCGCCACCTTCGCCCCCGACAGCACGCCTTTCTCGTTCACCTTGCAGGTGATGCACCAGTCGGCGGTGAAATAGACGAAGACCGGCCTGCCCTCGCTCCGGAGCGCCGCGAGCTTCGCCTCGCTGAACGGCTCGGAATTGAGCACGCCCTTCGACTCCGCCCCCGCGGGCGCTTCGAGCGGCACGATCAGGAGCGCGGCCAGGGCGGCGGCCAGGGCCGGCGCAAGCGGAAGCCAGGCGCGCGAACGGCCCTGCCGGGCTCCGACCCACCACAGGCCGAGAGCGAGGATCAGGGCGGCACCGAGCCCCAGGGCCATCGCATCGACTCCCGCCTGCCTCCCGAGGATCCAGGCAAGCGCCAGGGCGGTCAGGAACATGGGGATTGAGAGGATTCGCCGAAGCCGGTTCATCCAGGCACCCGGCCTTGGCAGCCGGCGCCTCAAGGCGGGAACGAAGCCGAGAAGAAGGAAGGGCAAGGCCAGCCCGAGGCCGAGCCCAGCGAAGATGGCGAGCGCGGCGGCCGTCGGAAGCACGAGGGCAGCGCCCAGAGCGGCCCCCATGAACGGCCCGGTGCAGGGCGTCGCGACGAAGGCCGCGAGCGCGCCGGTCCAGAAGGCTCCCTGCGCGCCGCCCTTGCCCGCCAGGCCGCTTCCGCCGCCGATCGCGGGAAGCTCGAACAGGCCGGCGAGATTGAGCGCGATACAAGTGACGAGCAGCAGCAGGATCAGGATGACGCGCGGATCCTGGAGCTGGAAGGCCCAGCCCACCGCCGCCCCGCCGGCTCGGAGGCCGAGCAGAAGGCTTCCGAGCGCCAGGCAGACCAGCACCACGCCCGCCGTATAGGCAAGGGCTTCGCGCCGCGCCCCGGCCTCGTCCCCGCCGGCTCTGGCGAGGCTGAGGGCCTTCAGACCCAGGATCGGAAACACGCAGGGCATAACGTTGAGGAGGAGGCCGCCGAGGATCGCGCCGGCGAGAGCCGCGAGAACCACGCCCGCTCCGGCCGCGGCTTCCGCCCCGCCGGCCCCGACCGGTGCGCCCGCGGTCGGAACCGCGCCGGGCCTGGCGGTCAGCATCAGCCCCTGCCCTTCGCCGATCTTCAGGAGCCCGCCCATCGCCGCGAGGCCGGCCGCGTTGGCCCCCGCCTTGGTCTCGACGATCAGCAGGTCGCCATTGCGGCTGATCGTCTGGGCCGCGCCATGATCGAGGCTGCCGTAATCGAGCGGGAAGAAATAGGGATCGGCCACCGCCATGGCGGCAGGCAGCGGAACGCCGATCCGCACCCGGCCATCCTGAACCACGAACCGGCCGTCCACGCCGAGCGGCTTCGGCATAGCGGCCTCGAACGCGTCGAAGCGCGGGTCCTTCGCCGTCGCTGCGCCCGCGGCACCGGCGACGATCTCCGCTGAAATCTCGGAGCTCTCCGGCACGCAGAACTCCTTCGTGCAGGCGAGATAATCAAACTTAGCCTTGAGGGGCAGCCTCGTGCCCGGCGCCACGCCGGGCGCCAGCTTCAGCTCGGCGAGCAAGGCATATTCGTGCTCGTAGACATAATTCATAATGCCCGAGACGATCAGCCGTTCGGGCACGGGATAACGAAGCGCGCCGACCGTGACGCCCTCCGGCAAGGTCCAGGCGATCGTCGCTTCCGCACCGGCATCGCCTGGATTCTTCCAATAGCCGTGCCACCCGGGCTTCGGTTTCATCACCAGAGCGAGGGGGAGCGAGCCGCCCGCCGGAGCCGCCTTGGCGCCGGGCAGCAGCGATACCGCGATGTTCCCGGCGCCGGCCTGCTGCGCCGTCGCCGGCGCCTGAAGGCCGATCAGCAGCAGCATGGCGATCGCTAATCCGCGGAAAAAGGCAGGCATCGAAATTCCTCATAGCTGGCCGACCGGTGCGGCCTTTCATGATGGAGATACTGCCACAGCGCGAGCCGCTTGCCATGTGCCGAAGGTCACGGTCCGCGGGTGAGACCTACGGCACTTATCCGAATTGGGGGGACGCGGCAGAGAACGGGCCCAATTGGAGGACCAACCATGTTACGGGCCGTCAGCGTTACCGCCATTCTGCTCGCTTCCGCCGCGCCGGCCCTGGCCCAGCGCGCGAACGAGAACGCCGTGGAGGCTGCCGGGGACGCTTTCGGCACCAGCGTCGGCAACGAGAAGATCGGCCTTTACGGTGCCGGCGACGTCCGGGGCTTCAGCCCCATCACCGCCGGCAACATCCGGGTCGAGGGACTATCCGTCACCGAACATGGCGGCTTCACCAGCCGGGTCGTGAGCGGTTCCACGATCAGGGTGGGCCTGACCGCCCAGGGCTACCCCTTCCCGGCTCCGACGGGGATCGCCGACTATACGCTGAGGAGCTCCGGCAACGATGCTGTGCTGAGCCCGGTCCTCTATCTCGGCCCCTACGGGACCGCGGGACTGGAGGTCGACGCCCAGATCCCCCTCATTCGCGACCGGCTGAGCCTCGCGGCCGGCGTGTCATATCGCTACGAGGAGAATTTCCCCGGCGAAGACGGCCGGTCCGCGCACGGCGGAGGAGTCCTGCGGTGGCGGCCGGAAGACCGGTTCGAGATCAAATCCTTTTACGGGCGCATGAAGGTGCGGGACGACGTCGACATTCCCTCCATCTTCGTCGCGGGCCCCTATCTGCCCCCAAGGATCGAACGCCGGAATTTCGGTCTCGATTATGCCGGGAACGACATCGACCGGCAATTCTTCGGAGGCGTGGGCTCCGCGCAGCTGTCCGACAGCTGGCAGGTTCGGGCCGGTCTCTTCCGCTGGGAGAGCGATGTGAAGCGCGGCAGGACCGAGCTCTATCTCAACGTCCAGCCCGACGGCTCCGCACAGCGGCAGCTCGTCGCCACGAAAGACCAGATTTCGAAGTCTACCTCGGGCGAATTGCGCTCCTCCTGGTCGATCACGGAAGGCGACCGGCGGCACCTCGTTCATCTGGCGGTCCGCGGCCGCGATACGCGGCGGGCCTATGGCGGCGCCGACGTACGGAACCTCGGACCGGGAGTCATCGGCATGCCGAGCGACGTACCGGAGCCGGACTTCGAATTCGGTCCGCTCACCCGCGACGAGGTTCGTCAGCTCACCGGCGGGATCGGCTACGAGCTGCGCTGGCCCGGAACGGCCGAGCTCAGCCTTGGGCTCCAGAAGACCGACTATGAGAAGAAGACGCTCATTCCCGGCCTCTCCGCGCTCGTGACCGAGGACAGCCCGTGGCTCTACAACGGGACGCTGGCGGTCCACCTCTCCGACAAGCTCGTCGCCTATGCGGGCTATACGCGCGGCCTGGAAGAGAGCGGGGTCGCCCCGCCCAATGCCGTCAACCGGAATTCGGCGCCGCCCGCGCTCAGGACGAGCCAGCGCGACGCGGGCATTCGCTACGCCATCTCGCCGCGGCTCAGCCTCGTCGCCGGCCTCTTCGACGTCCGCAAACCCTATTTCAACCTGGATCCCGGCCTCGTCTACCGCGAGCTCGGGACGGTCCGGCATCGCGGCATCGAGCTGTCCCTGGCGGGGCAGCCGGCCGACGGGCTGAGCGTCGTCGCCGGAGCGGTCTTCCTCGACGCCGAAGTCTCCGGGGAGGCGGTGGATTTCGGCAGCATCGGCCCCAGGCCGGTCGGGACGATGGGGAGGATCATGCGCGCCAATTTCGATTATCGCCTGCCTTTCCTCGATCCTGTTTCGGTCGATCTCGCAATCACCCACCAGGCGGGACAGGTGGCCAGCACTCCCGGATATGCGGAGCTCGGCGGCCGGCAGCTGATGACCCGGCCGCAGACGATCTTCGACGTCGGCGCCCGCTACCGCTTCAAGGTCGGCGCCACGCCGGCGACGCTGAGGGCCCAGATCACGAACCTGTTGGATACCTATCGATGGAAAGTCGGCTCCAGCTCGGCATTTCGCTTTATCGACGAACGGCGTTTGCTGCTCACCCTTGCGGCGGATATCTGAAGGGAGGGAGGATGAGGAAGATGAAAGCCGCTCTGGCCGCGCCGGCCGCCTTGCTCGCCGCGGCCTGCGCGACGACCGGCGGCTCGATCGCGAGCGCCGATTCCGCGCTGGATTCGCTCGCCGGGCGAACGGTGGCGCTGCAGCTCTCCTACAATCCGGCCGCCGCCTATAACCTCGGCGTGCCCGCCCCCGACCATCGGCGCTGGCCCGACCGCAGCCAGGCCGCGATCGCGGCCTTCCAGCGGCAGAACGACGAGATCCTCGCCGATCTGAGGCGAATCGATCCGGAGCGGCTGACGACTCCGCAGCGCCGCTCGATCCATGCGGCGATGCTGGAGAAGCTCGAGGCGGATCGGCAGGCGCGGATCTGCCGCTTCGACCTGTGGGCCGTCAACCACATGTTCGGCTGGCACCTCAACGCGCTCTCCAACGTCGCGCGCGACCAGCCGGTCGACACCGCCGAGCGGCGCTCCGACGCGATCGCGCGCTGGTCCGCCCTTCCTGTGATGATCGACCAGGAGATCTCCAATGCGCGGCTCGGCCTGAGCAAAGGCTATTCGGCGCCCAAGGCGGTGGTGAGGCGAGTGATCCGCCAGATCGACGGGATCGTTTCCGCCCAGCCGGAATCCCTGCCCTTCTTCGCGCCGGCGGCCCGGGCCGCGGACCCGGAGTTCCGGGCGAGTTTCCGCGGCGTCCTGGCCGGCCCGGTCAACGCCGCCTTCCGCCGCTACGGCGACTTTCTCCGGGACGAATATCTGCCGCGCGCGCGGGAGGCGCTCGGAGTCTCGGCCAATCCCGACGGCGCCTTATGCTATAGCGCCTCGCTGCGGAGCTACACGACTCTGAAGCGGCCGCCGGAGGAAGTGTTCCGCCTCGGCGAGCAGACGGTGTCCGCCAACGCGGCCCGAGTGCGCGAGCTGGGCAAGGCCCGGTTCGGAACCGACGACCTCGCCGTCATCGTCCCGCGGATCGCTCGGGCGCGCGACAATTTGTTCGCTTCCGAGCAGGAACTGATCGAATTTTCGCGCGAGGTGGTCGGCCGTGCCCGGGAGCTCAGCCGGCCGCTCTTCGAGTCGATGCCGGCCCAGGAGATGCGGGTGGAGCCGTTCGACGCCTTCCGGCGCGGCTCCGGCGGCAGCTCCTACTACCAGAGCCAGGTCGACCCGGCACTGCCGGCTTTCTACCGGATCGCGTCGGAGAACTGGCAAGCCGAGACTCGCGGCGGTGCGGAGATCACGGCCGTCCACGAAGGCTATCCCGGCCACCATATGCAGATCAGCTTCGCGAACATGGCCGGCACCAGCCCGATCACGAAGATGACGGGCAATTCGGCCTATGTCGAAGGCTGGGCGCGCTATTCCGAAGCGCTCGCGGAGGAAGCGGGCATCTACCGCACGCCTTATGCCCCGATGACTCGGCGGCTGTGGCCCGCGCGCGGGATGGTGGTCGATCCCGGGCTCCACGTCATGGGGTGGAGCCGCCAGCAGGTTATCGATTTCGTCCGCCAGTCGGGCCGCTTCAGCGGGCCCGAGGCCGACGACCTGGTCGACCGGATCGCAATCCTGCCGGGCCAGCTCACCGCTTACGACAGCGGCGGACTCGAAATCCTGGCCTTGCGGCGTGAAGCGGAGGCGGCGCTCGGGCCGCGCTTCGACATTCGCCGCTTCCACCGGCGCGTACTCGAAAGCGGCGCCATTCCGCTGACGGCGCTCAGAGCGAATATCGAAACGTGGATCGCGGCGGAGCGGCGCGGGGCGAAGTGAGCACCCGGATCGGGCCGGGCTCAGCCCGAGCCGGCGGCGGCTTCACTTGCGGCTCTTGCGCGCCGCGTAGCGGGCGTCGCGGGCAGCCTTACGCTCCGCCTCCGTGGGCGGCGGAACCGCGGCCGCCTGGGCCTCGGCCGCGGCGGCCTTCGCATCCTCGACGCTTCGGGCGGCCGCCTTGGCCTTTTCCGCCTTGGCCGAACGCTTCTCTTCCGCGCGGGCCTCGCGCTGCTCGGCGGCCTCCCGGCGAGCGGCGGCCACCGCTTCGTCGACCGGCGGCTTCGACTTCAGCTTCTCAAGCGCCTTGCGCTTGGCCTCGGCGGCTTGGCCGACCCGATCCTGGAAGGTGTCCTTGAAGGGCGGCATGGTTCGTCGGATCCTCTCTCAATGGCAACAGCCCGGTGACTGTCGGTCTAACCTCACGTGGCGGCCACGCGAGCAGGACGGGATTCAGGCCGCCTCCGCCTTGCGAGACTGGCGCTTGCGCTCGTGGGGATCGAGATAGCGCTTCCTCAGCCTGATCGCCCGCGGCGTCACCTCGACCAGCTCGTCCTCCTGGATGTAGGCGATCGCCTGCTCCAGGGTCATCCGCCGCGGCGGAGTCAGCCGGATGCTCTCGTCCTTCGGACCGCTCGCCCGGAAGTTGGTGAGCTGCTTGGACTTCAGGGGATTGACCTCGAGGTCCTGGGGCTTGGCATTCTCGCCGATGATCATGCCTTCGTAGAGCTTCTCGCCGGGCGAGATGAACAGCACGCCGCGCTCCTCCAGCGCGTTAAGCGCATAGGCGACGGCCTCGCCCTGCTCCATCGAGATCAGGACCCCGTTCTGGCGGCCGCTGATCGGGCCCTTGTAGGGGCCGTAACGCTCGAACAGGCGGTTCATGATGCCGGTGCCGCGGGTGTCGGAAAGGAACTCGCCGTGATAGCCGATCAGGCCCCGCGAAGGCGCCGAGAAGGTCAGGCGAGTCTTGCCGCCGCCGGACGGGCGCATGTCGGTCATCTCGCCCTTTCGCATCGCCATCTTCTCGACGACGGTGCCGGCATGCTCGTCGTCGACGTCGATGACGACGGTCTCATAGGGCTCCTCGCGGCCGTTCGGGCCCTCGCGATAGAGCACGCGCGGCCGGCTGATCGACAGCTCGAAGCCTTCCCGGCGCATCGTCTCGATGAGCACGCCGAGCTGGAGCTCGCCGCGCCCGGCCACCTCGAAAGCATCCTTCTCGGCGCTTTCGGTGAGACGGATCGCGACGTTCGTCTCGGCCTCGCGCTCCAGCCGGTCGCGGATCACCCGGCTCTGCACCTTATCGCCGTCGCGGCCGGCATAGGGGCTGTCGTTGACCGCGAAGCTCATCGCCAGCGTCGGCGGGTCGATCGGCCGGGCGGCGATGGCGCGGGTCACCGCCATTTCGGCGATGGTGTTGGAGACGGTCGCCCTGGTGAGTCCGGCAATGGCGACGATGTCGCCCGCCTGTGCGCTCTCGACCGGGACCCGCTCGAGCCCGCGATAGGCGAAGACCTTGGTCGCCCGCCCGGTCTCGACTTCGTTGTTGTCGACGTCGAGCGCCTTGATCGGCATGTTGACCTGGAGCCGCCCGCTCTCGATCCGCCCGGTGAGGATCCGGCCGAGGAACGGGTCGCGGTCGAGCAGCACGCCGATCATCCGGAACGGCCCTTCCGCATTGGCGTCGGGCGCGGGAATATGGCTGACGATGGTGTCGAACAAAGGCGTCAGGTCGCCCTCGCGGACATCATCCGAGAGGCCGGCATAGCCGGCTCGGCCCGAGGCATAGAGCGTCGGGAAATCGAGCTGCTCGTCGCTCGCTTCCAGCGTCAGGAAAAGCTCGAACACTTCGTCCAGCACTTCGGCCGGCCGGGCGTCGGGCCGGTCGATCTTGTTAACGACGACGATCGGGCGAAGGCCGAGCGCCAGCGCCTTGCCGGTGACGAACTTGGTCTGCGGCATCGGCCCCTCCGCCGCGTCCACGAGCAATATGACTCCGTCGACCATCGAGAGGATGCGCTCGACCTCGGCGCCGAAATCGGCGTGGCCGGGCGTGTCGACGATGTTGATGTGGGTGCCCTGCCATTCGACCGAGGTGCATTTAGCGAGGATGGTGATCCCGCGCTCCTTCTCGAGGTCGTTCGAATCCATCGCCCGCTCCTCGACGCGCTGATTCTCGCGGAAGGTGCCGGACTGGCGGAACAGCTGGTCGACAAGCGTGGTCTTGCCGTGATCGACGTGCGCGATGATGGCCACGTTGCGGAGGCTCATGAAGCTATAACTCTTTAGGTGAGGAAAAGGTCGAGGCGGCCATAAGCACCACAACGTGGCGCGGCAAGGGCAGCCTTGCCGTCATCCCGGCGAAAGCCGGAATCCATGAACACCGTCGGATAGATAGGTCCCACCCTGCTCATGGATGCCGGATCAGGTGCGGCATGACGAATCCCCGCCGCAGGCCTCTTCAACGCAGCGCCCTCTCCAGCACCTCCGCCCCTCGCGCAAGCGCCCGCTGCTCCGAATCCGCCAGGCGGCGAAGCCGCTCGCGAAGCGCCCGCACCCGGCGCTCGCGACCGCCCTCGAGCCGCCGCCGGCCCTCCTCGGTGGCGGCGATCCGGACCTTGCGGCGATTGGCGGGATCCGGCTCGCGATTCGCCAGGCCGTCCTTGACCAGACCCTCGACGATCCGCGACATGGTCGGCGCCTTGACCTCCTCGGCGCCGGCCAGATCGGCCAGCGACGCCGGCCCGCCGAACACCAGAACCGACAGCGCCGACAGCCGGGGCGGGCTGATGTCGCTGTCGCGCTCCTCCCGCCGAACCAGCCGAAGCATTCTCACCGCCGCAGCGTGGAGGCCGCTCGCCATATCATGCAATTGCTCGTCGTTCAGGTGGCACCTCTACGTTAGTAGTGCTAACAGTTGTCTTCAGGCAATTGTTAGCACGGGCGAGGGACCAACGAAAGCCGCCGGTGCTAGGCCGAATCGTGAAAGATCAGCCCGAGCGTGAAGCGCTCGCCCGAGCGGATCGTGCTGACGCCGTGCTTCATCCGGGTGCGGTACCAGCCCCGGCTCCCGCGCACCGGCCGCTCGCTGACCGCGAAGACGACTGCGTCCCCCTGCCTCAGCGGCACCACGGTCGCGCGCGACTGGCGGCGGGGGCGCTGCTCGGCGAGGAGGAACTCGCCCCCGTCGAAATCCGCTCCCGGCCGCGAGAGCAGGATGGCGGCCTGCAGCGGGAAGGTCTCGGTGCCGTAAAGATCCTGGTGGAGGCAATTATAGTCGCCCGTTCCGTAGCGCAGGAGCAAAGGCGTCGGGCGCTTTTGGCCGGCGGCGCGGCAGCGGGCGAGATAGTCGTCGTGCGACTCCGGGAATCGCTCCGGCCGGCCGGGCGCCGACTGCCATCGGTTCGCGATCGCGGCGAGCGGCGGATAAAGCGCCGTGCGCAACCGCTGGACCGGTTCCGGCAGCGGATAGTCGAAATAGCGATATTCGCCCCGACCGAAGCCGTGGCGCTCCATCACCACCCGGCTTCGGAAGCGGCCATCCTCATCCCATGAGCCAGCAGCCTCACGGCATTCGTCGGGGCCGAGCAGGGCGGGGAGGATCGTCCAGCCCTGCTCGCCGAGATCCGCGCCGGCGGCTTGCCAATTCATGCTCGCGAAATTCATGCTTCCCTTTCACAGATGCCGGGTCTCCCGGCACTCCGGGCCTTGCGCCCAATGTCCGCCCCCGGACACCGGCGAGTCCGCGAGCGGACAGACTCGCCCGCTATTTCCGGCAAATCGGCCCATTAGCGTCCCTCCCGCCATGGCGCGCTCCTTGCATCGCCGGGCCGAACGCCACACCTGGAGCTCCGGCATGCGCAAAGCCTTCTTCACCCTCTTAGCTTCCGCCCTCGCTTTTCCGGCCGCGATCCCGGTTGCCTGCGCGGCGCCCGGTGCCGACGCTGAAGCGGAGACCGCGCAGGGCAGGCTCAACTGGACGATCGATGCCGATCCAAAGCAGCGCGCCAAGGGCGACGTCCAGCTCGCCTTCACCCGGCGGACCGCCAACAGCACATGGATGCACAGCAGCACCCGCCCGCTCGCGGGCCTGATCGGCGTGACGGCGGCGCAGCTCGGGTCCGAAAGCGGCAGTCCCGTCTCCTTCGTGCTGGACAGGGACGCCGGCGCCATCGTCTGCGAAGGCATCGTTCGGCGGTGGCGCGGGGCCGGCGAGTGCCTCTTCCACGCCAATGCAGGCTTCGCCTCGGAGCTTGGCGATCGCGGCTACGGGCGGCCGAGCGAGAGCCAGCAATTCTCGCTCGCCCTCTACGAGATCGGCCGTGCCTACCTCGACGAACTGAGCCGCCAGGGCTATGCGCGGCCCACCGTCGCCGACCTCGTCCGCGCCGGCAGCCACGGCGCGTCTCTCGATTATCTGAAAGCCATGGGCGGGCGGGGCTACCGGGTCGGCAACCTCACCGCCCTGACGAAAATGCGCGACCATGGTGTGACCCCCGACTATGTCTCGGAGCTCGCCCGCCTCGGCATCCGCGACCTTTCCGCGGATCAGGTGGTGAAGCTGCGCGATCACGGCGTAACGCCCGATTTCGTTTCGGCCTTCCGAAGCGCCGGCTACAGCCTCCCGATCGACCAGTTGGTCCGGCTGCGGGACCATGGGGTCAGTCCGGAGTACGTGCGCGAACTCGACCGTCTCGGGATCAAGAACGTTCCGGCCGACCAGCTCGTCAAGCTGCGCGACCACGGAGTCTCGCCTGAGTTCGTCGGAGCGGCGGCCCGGCACGGCTACCGTTTCCCCACCGAGGCGCTGATTCGGCTGCGCGACCACGGCGTCACCTCAGATTACCTGGGAGAGCTCGAGGACCTCGGCTATGCGGGCCTCGCCGCCGACGAAATCGTCCAGCTGCGCACCCACGGAGTCACCGCGGACTTCATCCGCAGGGTCAACGCTTCGGGCGGCGGCCGGCGCAGCGCGGCCGAGCTGGTGTCGCTGCGCATTGGCGGTTGGGCTGAGCGGCAATAGCTTCGCTTCCCCGGCCGCAACGGCCAAAAGCGCTGCTTGCCAAGGGCGGGGCGCGTCCGGATAGTGACCCCATGACGTCCAGGCTGCCCGGCTGATCGATGGAAGCGCTGCTCGCCCTTCTGGTCGCCCTCGTCACGGCGGCGGTGCCGGCGGCGCCGTGGGGGCAGCGGGACGAAGGAGTGCCCATCGCGGTCGCCGGGCGAAGCGATCCCGCGACGGGGCTGCCCCGCATCGTCGGCGACCGCGGCCGGCCGCTGGTGGTGCTCGACGCCGGCCATGGCGGCCACGATCCCGGCGCCGTCTCGCCGTTCGGAGCGAGGCGCGAAAAGGACGTGACGCTCGCAATCGCCACAGCGATCCGCGACGCTCTCGCCGCCTCCGGCCGGGTGCGCGTGGCGATGACCCGCGAGGACGACCGCTACCTCGTCCTCAAGGATCGCTACGAGATCGCCCGTAAGATGCGCGCCGCCCTGTTCATCTCGATCCACGCCGACGCCGCTCCGGCCAATGACGGCGCCCGCGGCGCCACCATCTACACCTTGTCGGAAGTCGCTTCGGACCGCGAGGCGGCGCTTCTCGCCGAGCAGCAGAACCAGTCGGACCGGATCGCCGGCGCCTCGCTGAGCGGAGAGACGGGCGTCGACCGGATCCTCATCGACCTCGCCCAGCGCGAGAGCATGACCGTTTCGGCTGAGTTCGCGGCTTTGCTGAAGCGGGAGGCTTCCGCCTATTTCCCCTTCAGGCCGGAATATCACCGCTTCGCTTCATTGGTGGTGCTGAAGGCGCCCGACGTGCCCTCGATCCTCTTCGAGACCGGCTACCTCACCAACCCCACCGACGCCGCCTATATCGCCTCGCCCGAGGGCCGCCGGCAGATCGCGCTTGGGATGAAGAGCGCGATCGAGACCCATTTCGCGAAAAGGCTGGTAAGGGTGGCGGCACGCTGAATCACCTCAATCGGCAGGGCGTGCTGCCATTTGCGCGCGCAGCATTTTCTCGACTCGCGTCTGCCAACCGGGTCCGCTGGCGCGCAGCCACTCCACGATGTCGCGAGAGAGGCGAAGCGACACCATTTCCTTTCGCTCGGATTCCGGCTTGGGAGGGCGGCCTCTGCGCGTGCCGAGGGGAGGATCGGCTTCCCGGATGATCTTGTCGCCGATGGAGATTTGCGCCCGGGCCGCCATCTCTGGTGTGAAGTGCGGGGCATCATCGGGATCATATGCCTCAGCATCATGATCGTCAGGCTGATCGTCGGTTGCGGCTGTAGGTCTCTCGCTCATCTCTTCTCGCCTTCCGAAGGCTTATGATGCGGCGCACTTCGCCGCGTTGGGTCCAGACGCATGCTACCACTTCGCCATTGAGGACACCGAGCGTCAGGAAACGTTCCTCGCCATATTCTTGCCGCTCGTCCTCGACGGTCAACGCAGGCTCACCAAAGATTCGGTCCGCCTGTGCGAAATCCAAGCCGCGCCTCCTTAGCGTCCATTCACGCTTCGCCGGGTCGAATTCGATTTTCACATAATTATTGTATATACGATAAAGCCGAAAAGTCAAGGCCGGAGCCGCTTCACCCAATCGCGATGATCGGCTAGAGCTACGCCGAATGTCCGCTGACGCCGCCTCCACCCGCTTCACCCTTCATCGCGACGCCGGCAGCCGCTTCGGGGGCGCCGTGCGTCGGGCGTGGCGGAGGAAATGGGTCCGGATCCTCGCTTACCTGGCCGCGATTCCGGTCGTCCTCTATTTCCTCCTCTGGCTGCTCTTCGCCCGCAACCTGCCCTCGGCCGAGACCCTGCTCACCTACCAGCCGCCGCTTCCCACCAACGTTCGCGGCATCGACGGCGAGCCGGTGCAGACCTTCGCCCGCGAGCGGCGGGTCGAGCTCTCCTACGACGAATTCCCGCAGCAGCTGGTCGACGCCTTCACCTCGGCCGAGGACAAGACATTCTTCACCCATGGCGGCATCGACTATCCGGGCCTGGTGGGAGCGGTCGGCGACTATATCTCCAAGGTCGGCAGCGGCGAGCGCGCCCGCGGCGGCTCGACCATCACCCAACAGGTCGCCAAGAACCTGCTGCTCGGCGACGAATATTCGGTCACCCGCAAGATCAAGGAAGCCTTCCTCGCCCGACGGATCGAGAGCGTCCTGACCAAGCAGCAGATCCTCGCTTTGTACCTCAACCAGATCTTCCTCGGCCGCAACGCCTATGGAGTCCAGGCGGCGGCGAGGGCCTATTTCGACAAGGACGTCGAGCAGCTCCAGCTGCACGAGGTCGCCTATCTCGCCATCCTTCCCAAGGCGCCGAGCAATTACGACCCGCAGAGGCGCACCCAGCGCGCGCTCGACCGGCGCAACTGGGTGCTCGCCGAGATGGAGCGCAACGGCAAGATCAGCGCCGCCCAACGCGCCGCGGCCCAGGCCGAGCCGCTCGGCACCGTCCGCTTCGCCAATGCCAGCGTCCGCAACGTCGGCGGCTATTTCGTCGAGGAAGTACGGCGCCAGCTCATGGCCCGCTGGGGCGAGCAGACCGAAAAGGGGCCCAACGGCGTCTATACCGGCGGCCTCTGGGTGCGTACCTCGCTCGACCTACCCAAGCAGAAAGCGGCGGAACTGGCGCTGCGCGACGGCCTGATGCGCTACGATCGCGGCAAGGGCTGGCGCGATCCGGGGCTTTCGGTCGACGTTTCCGGGGACTGGCGCGGACAGCTTGCGCGCGCGCCGTTCGGAGTCGGCTATGAGGATTGGCGGGCGGCGGTGGTGCTCTCCCGCGAGGGACAGAGCGCGACCCTCGGCTTCACCGACGGCTCGACCGGCGACCTGCCCGCCTACGCGGCGGCGATGCCCAAGCGCGGCACCGCCACGGCCGCCTTCAACTTCCTTCGGCCGGGAATGGTGATCGCGGTGAAGCGCGACGGAGGAATCTGGTCGCTTCGCTCGATTCCCGAGGTCAAGGGCGGAATGGTCGTCGAGGAAGTGGCGACCGGCCGGATCCTTGCCATGCAGGGCGGCTTCGACGCGCGCGGCGACGATTTCAACCGCGCCACCCAGGCCCAGCGCCAGCCGGGCTCGACCTTCAAGCCGATCGTCTATTCGGCCGCGCTCGACAACGGCATGACCCCCGCCTCGATCATCGTCGACGGCGCCTTCTGCGTCTGGCAGGGCGCCGGCCTCGGCAACAAATGCTTCCGCAACTTCTCCGGCGGCAATGCCGGGCCGCAGACCATGCGCTGGGGAATCGAGCAGTCGCGCAACCTGATGACTGTGCGCGCCGCCAACCAGACCGGGATGGACAAGGTGACCCGCCTCGCCCGGATCATGGGCGTCGGCGACTATCCCAATTATCTCGCCATCTCGCTCGGCGCCGGCGACACGACGGTCCTCAAGATGACCAACGCCTTCGCCATCCTCGCCAATCAGGGCCGGCAGGTGAAGCCAACGCTGGTCGACTATGTCCAGGACCGCAACGGCAAGGTCATCTACCGCGCCGACACGCGTCCCTGCGAAGGCTGCAACGCTCGCGATTGGGACGGCAGGCCGATGCCGCGGCCGCCGCTCCGGACCAAGCAGCTGCTCGATCCGATCACCGCCTACCAGATGGTCCATATCCTCGAGGGAGTCGTCCAGCGCGGCACCGCCCAGGTGCTCCGCGACCTCGGCCGGCCCTTGTTCGGCAAGACCGGAACCACGTCGGGGCCCACCAACGTCTGGTTCATCGGCGGCAGCGCGGAGATCGTCGCCGGAATCTATATGGGCTTCGACCAGCCGCGTCCGATGGGCGGCTACGCGCAGGGCGGAACCCTGGCGGCGCCGATCTTCAAGCAGTTCGCGCAGGTCGCGTTCAAGGACATGCCGGTCCTGCCGTTCCGGGCGCCGCCCGGAGTGCGAATGGTCCGGATCGACCGGCGCTCGGGCAAGAAGGTGTTCGGCGCCTGGCCGACCGACGACCCCAAGGCGGCGGTGATCTGGGAAGCGTTCAAGCCGGAAAGCGAGCCCCGCCGCTCGATCCGCCGCGACGAGATGGCCAACCGACCGCCCGAAAAGGCGGTCCGCAAGGTCCGGGTGCAGCGCACGCAAGCGGCGCCGCGCGACAGCGACTTCTTGCAAAATCAGGGGGGAATCTACTAGTCCCCGGCCAAACCCGTCATCCCGGCGAAAGCCGGGACCTCGGAGAGACCCGCCGAGACTTCTCGTCCTGGGAGCCCGGCTTTCGCCGGGATGACGGACACTCGGCCTCGGCCGGCGAAAGGTAACGTACCATGCGCGCCGAAGCGCAAGCCCATGTCGACCAGATCAGGTCGGCGCTCGATCTCCTCCGCCGGTTCCTTGATTGGGACCGAGCGCTGAAGCGACTCGACGAGCTCAATGCGAAGGTCGAGGACCAGGCCCTGTGGAACGATCCCAAGGCCGCCCAGGAGGTGATGCGCGAGCGCCGCCGGCTGGAGCAGGCGATCGGCGCCACCCGGGCCATCCAGCAGGAGCTCGACGATACGGTCGAGCTGCTCGAGATGGCCGAGGCCGAGGGCGACGAGGCGATGGAGGCCGAGGCGGTCGCGGCGCTCGCCGAGCTGGCCGAGCGGTCCGAGCGCGACAAGGTCGCCGCTTTGCTGGCCGGCGAGGCCGACGCCAACGATACCTATATCGAGGTCAATGCCGGCGCCGGCGGCACCGAGAGCCAGGACTGGGCCGAGATGCTGCAGCGCATGTACAGCCGCTGGGCCGAGCGCCGCGGCTACAAGGTCGAGTTGGTCGACCACCATGCCGGCGAGCAGGCGGGGATCAAGTCGGCGACCCTGATGATCAAGGGCGAGAACGCCTATGGCTACGCCAAGACGGAGAGCGGCGTGCACCGGCTGGTCAGGATCAGCCCCTACGATTCCAACGCCCGGCGGCACACCAGCTTCTCGAGCGTCTGGGTCTATCCGGTGGTCGACGACGATATCGACGTCGAGGTCAATGAGAGCGACTTGAAGATCGACACCTACCGCTCGTCGGGCGCGGGCGGGCAGCACGTCAACACCACCGACAGCGCGGTCAGGATCACCCACATCCCCTCGGGAATCATCGTCGCCTGCCAGAACCAGCGCTCTCAGCACAAGAACCGGGCCGAAGCGATGAAGATGCTGAAGGCCCGGCTTTACGAGGCCGAGCTCCAGCGCCGCGAGGCCCAGGCGAGCGCCGAGCATGCCGCCAAGACCGACATCGGCTGGGGCCACCAGATCCGCTCCTACGTCCTTCAGCCCTATCAGCTGGTGAAGGACCTGCGCACCGGCGTCACGTCCACCGCGCCTTCCGACGTCCTTGACGGCGATCTCGACCGCTTCATGGCCGCCGCTTTGTCGCAGCGGGTGACGGGCGAGAAGGTCGAAGTCGAAGATGTGGATTAGGCGTCAGAAATCCTCCCCGAGCTTGCTCGGGGAGGAGGACCACCCGAAGGGTGGTGGAGGGGTAGCCGGCACGGGCCTGCGCCATTTGCCCCTCCACCATGCTTCGCATGGTCCCCCTCCCCGGCAAATGGCGGGGAGGATCTTGGCCGCGCTCCTCCTGCCGTTCCTCCTTCTCGCGGCCTGCAAGGACGCGGCGCCCGAATCGCCCTTCCCCAAGCCGAAGCGGCCGGTGTCGCCGATCGTCTCGGCCTCCTATTCGAACGAGGATGCGCGCGACAGCGTCCGCGAGGCGCAGAAGGTGATGGACCTCGCCGATATCGAGGAGGGCATGTACGTCGCCGATATCGGTGCCGGCGAAGGCTATTATACGGTGCGCCTGGCGCCGCTGGTCGGCCGCAGGGGGCGGGTGCTCGCCCAGGACATCGTTCCCGAAACCCGCGACATGCTCGCCAGCCGGGTTACCCGCGAGGATCTCCACAATGTCGCGGTCAAGCTCGGCAAGCCGAACGATCCGCTGCTTCCCGACGCCTCGTTCGACCGCATCTTCATGATCCACATGTATCACGAGATCGAGCGGCCGAGCGAGTTCCTCTGGAACATGCGGCCCGATCTCAAGCCGCGCGGCCGGGTCGTCGTCGTCGACGCCGACCGGCCGACCGACCGGCACGGGACCCCGCCGCGGCTGCTCATCTGCGAGTTTGCCGCCGTCGGCTACCAGCTCACCCGCTTCGAGCGCCTGCCCGAATCCGAATCCTATTTCGCCCAGTTCGAGCCGGTCGGACCCCGTCCGGAGCCCGAGGACATACCGGTCTGCCCCGCTCCGGCGGATTGATCCTCATTCCGGCGAAAGCCGGAATCCATGAACACGGAAGCGCGAAATTACCCGCGGCAGTATTCATGGATTTCGGCCTTCGCCGGAATGACGTCACCTCTTGAAGCCCTGAGCGACCACATACCATTCGGACGAGCCCTTGCGGCTGGCCGGAGGCTTGGCGTGCTTCACGGCGGTGAAGCGGCGCTTCAGCTCCGCCACCAGATGGTTGTCGGCGCCTCCGGCCAGGACCTTGGCGACGTAGGCTCCGCCGGGCCTCAGAACCTCGCCGGCGAATTCGAGGCCGGCCTCGACGAGCGCCATGGTCCTCAGATGGTCGGTCTGCGGGTGGCCGACCGTGTTCGCCGCCATGTCGGACAGGACGAGGTCGGCGGGACCTCCGAGTGCCTCGCGAAGCCGCTCCGGAGCCTCGTCGGCTAGAAAATCGAGCTGGAGCAGGCTGGCGCCGTCGATCGGGTCGGTCGGCAGCAGGTCGATCCCCACCACCGCCGCTTTGGGCGCCCGCTTGCGCACCACCTGGGTCCATCCGCCCGGAGCGACCCCGAGATCCACGACCCGCTCCACGCCCTTGAGGAAGCCGAAGCGGTCGTCGAGCTCGATCAGCTTGTAGGCGGCGCGCGAGCGGTAGCCCTCGGCCCTGGCGCGCTTGACGTAGGGATCGTTGAGCTGCCGCTCGAGCCATTTGGTCGAACCCACCTTGCGGCCCTTGGCCGTCTTGACCCGGGTTACCACCAAACTGCCTCCCCATCGGAGATGGGGAGGGGGACCACCGAAGGTGGTGGAGGGGTGACCTGGCGAGGCCTGGAGAGGTCACCCATCCACCATGCTTCGCATGGTCCCCCTCCCCATGCCGGGGGCATGGGGAGGCAATATCCTCTCACAACCGGTGCCCGTCCTTGGCCATGAGCGAGCGCAAAATGCCCTCGCGTATCCCGCGGTCCGCAACGCCCAGCGTCCGCGCCGGCCAGATGTCCATGATCGCCTCTAGAATGGCGCAGCCGGCGACGACCAGATCGGCGCGCTCGGCGCCGATGCAGGGCAGCTCCGCCCGCTCCGCGAAGCTCATCCGCGACAGCATCCGGTTGACCGCGCGCATCGAATCGACCGGCATCATCAGCCCGTCCACGGCCCGGCGGTCGTAGCTCGGCAAAGCGAGATGGACGCTGGCCAGGGTCGTCACCGTCCCGCTCGTCCCGAGCAGCCGGATATTGCCCTCGCGCGGCGGAAGCAGCTCGGCGAAGCGGCGGAAGGCGTGCTTGACCCGCTCCTTCATCCGGCCGTAGGCGGCGAGCCTCTCGTCCGCGTCGGCGAAGTCGCGGCCCTCGCTCTCGGTCAGCGACACCACCCCCCAGGGTGCGCTCCACCAGCATTTGATCTTGGGCGTGCCGTCGCCGTCGGTGTCGATCAGGATGAGCTCGGTCGAGCCGCCGCCAATATCGAAAATCAGCGCCGGAGCGTCGCCCGGTTCGAGCAGCCGGTGGCAGCCCAGCATGGCGAGGCGGGCTTCCTCCTCGGGCGCGATGATCTCGAGGCAGATGCCGGTCTCGCGCCGGACCCGCTCCACGAACTGGCGGCCGTTGACGGCGCGGCGGCAGGCCTCGGTCGCGACCGAGCGCGCCAGCGAGACGTGGCGCCGCTTCAGCTTTTCGGCGCAGACGGAGAGCGCCGCCACCGCCCGGTCCATCGCCGCGTCGCAGATCCGGCCGCTGCCCGCCAACCCCTCGCCGAGCCGGACCACCCGCGAGAAGGCGTCGATGACGACGAAGCCGTCCTCCGCCGGCCGGGCGATCAGCAGCCGGCAATTGTTGGTGCCGAGATCGAGGGCGCCATAAGTGTGCCGGGGGCGGAAGGGGCGCTGAGCGAGCGCCTGCGTCGCCAGTTCAGCCGGACCGGGTGCCGGCGGGAGCGGGGCCGTAGCAACCTGCTGCGCCATTGCGATGACACTCTTTTTTTCTCGTTCCTGCGACCGGGCCGCCGGTGACTTGCCCCTTCGTACCCTGCCGCGCCTTCGTCGGCAAGGGACGGGTCCGTCGCAAGCGGGACAGCGGACATCCGGCATTTTACCCGGATATAAATTGACGTAACATTTTATCCGGGTATAAAGATCTCCTAAAAGGAGCTGAACGATGAACCCGGTAACCGCCTTTCTGGAGGACAGGATCGTGGCGCGCGGCGAGCGCGGCGCGGTGACCCGCGAGCTGGAGCGGCTCTATCCCGCCGATCTCGGCGCCCTGCGCGTGTTCGAGGACGGCAGCGGACGGATCGTCGATCTCGATTATTGGGACGCCGCCGCTTCCGCGCCGCCGCCGCCGCCGCGCCCTCGCGGCCGCCCCCGCCTCGGCGTCGCGGCGCGCGAGGTCACCCTGCTTCCGCGCCACTGGGAATGGCTGTCGCGCCAGCCTGGCGGAGCCTCCGCCGCGATCCGGCGGCTGGTCGAGGACGCCCGGCGCAAGGGCTCCGAAGCCGGCGAGAGGCGCGATGCCGCCTACCGCTTCATGTCCGACATGTGCGGCGACCGCCCCGGCTACGAGGAGGCCCTTCGAGCGCTCTACCGCGGCGATCACGAGCGCTTGCGAACGCTCATCGCCGGGTGGCCCGAGGCGATCAGGGATTATGTCGAGGAGCTGCTCGGCCAGCCCTCTCCGTCGCCAACCGAAGGGGAAGATTGATCAGTGACCGTTACCATGGGCCTCGTTGCCGCCCGCCGGAATCTTGGGCGGCGGCACCGGGTCGCCCGCCGCATGGGGCTTGGCGCCCTGCGCCGGGGGCGCGGCCTGGGGCCGGTCGGCCGCCGCCTGGACGTTGCCCGCCGCCTGCATCGCGTCCTGGACGTTGGCGCCCTGATCGGCGGCGTTGAGGAGGACGTTCGCCGCTTCGGGCGTGCTCTGCTCCGCCGCCCGCTCGAGCGCCTCGGCATCGTTGCCGGCCGCGCCCTGCTGGCCGCAACCGATCAGGATCAGCGGAGCGACCAGCGCGAAAGTCGGAATCTTCATGGGCTCGGCTCCTCGGTCGGGATGGCAGGCGCACAACGTGGCGGAGCGGCAAGGGTTGCGGCGCTGCAACAGGCGGCGAGGAATTTTAACCATGAGGCGATTTTTGCCGTTTCTCAACTTTTCGGCTTGATAAACGTGAGGCTGTGACTCGGATCGACGACCTCGCCCTCGCCAAGATTTTCTCGCCTATCGCGGGATGGGCGGAGCATCGCCTCGGGATCGGCCAGTGGTGCGTTTCGCTCGAATGCCTGAACGGCCACCTCGTCTTCTATTTGGCGGGCGTGGCCTTCTCGATCGGCGGCAAGGGCATGACCGACGGCATCTTCGCCAATCTGCTGGTGGCGCTGGCCTGGCTGCTGCTGATGGAGGCGGCGCGCCGGATCGCCTGCCGGCAGGCGGGATCCTCGCTCGGAGTCCAGACTGCGCGGATGCGCGAATGGCTGTTCCGGGTGATATTGCTCATCTCGCTGCCGATCAGCGTCTCCCGAATCGACCAGCTCGCCAACGCCTTTTACAGCGTCTCGCTCTTCCTTCTCGTCTGCCACCTCTACTTCAAGGCCTGCGACTCGCCGCCGCCGCAGGGCCGCCGCGACCTCGCCTGGCAGCAGGGGCGGTAAGCCTCGTCAGAGCGCCTTCGCGAACCTGTAGCTGGTCCGCTCGAAGCCGAGCTTGCGGTAGAAACCATGGGCGCCCGACAGGTCGACGTTGCTGGTGACCTCGACGAGGCCGCAGCCTTTCGCCCGCAGACGCTCGCAGGCGGAGTCGACCAGCGCCCGGCCGACGCCGCGGCGGCGCTCGCCGTCCGCGACCACCATCATCGTGATCCTGCCGACCGGGTGAGGCCGGTGGAGAACGGGCATGACATGCCAGCTGAGCACCCCGATCACCGCCCCCTGCTCCGCGACCAGGGGCATTTCGCCGGCCTTCTTCAGCGCCGGCAGCCGAGCGGCGATGTCTTCGGAACCGGCCTCGAAGCCGAGGCCGCCGACCAGCCTCGCGATCGCCTCCGCGTCCGCCGGGCGGGCGGGGCGGACGGAGAGCGGCGGCGGCTCCGGTTCGGGTTCCGGCTCCGGTTCGGGCTCGGGTTCAAGAGTCCGAAGTCTGCGCGGGGAAGGCTCCGGGGCCGGACCTTTCTTGCGGCCCCGCGGCGGCCTGGCGCCGGCGGCCTTGAGCGAGGTCTTCCAGTCGGCGAGCGCGCCCTTGTGGAGATAATCCTCTATCTCCTCGGCCGTCGCCGTCAGGCCCGATTTGCCGAAGCCGAGCAGCGCCTTGCCGCCGGCGTCGGTCAGCCCGTAGCGGCCGTAATCGCCCTTGCCGGGCGTGCGGATTCGGGATTTGACGAGCTTCAGGCCGCGATTCGCCGCCGCTTCCCGCAGCCTCTCGTCGCGGCCTGGTTCGCCCATCCTCTATGCGGCGCCCGTCAGCTCTTCTTGGCCGTCGTGGTCCTGCTCGTGCCGGACTTCTTCGCGCCGCCGCTCTTCTTGGCGCCGCCGGAGCCCGAACGGCCGCGGACCAGCGGAATGGCCGCGGCGGCGATCACTCCGGCCGCGAGCGCGGCGCCGGCCGCGATGGCGGTCTTGGGGTTCTCGCGGGCATAATCGCTCGCCTGATCGCGCAGCTTGCCGGCACGCTCGGAGATGGTGGCTCCGCCGCCCTGCTCCTGCTGCTGCTGCTCCGAATCCTCGGTGGTGGCTTTGGCATGGGGCATGGCGCTGCTGGGGATGTTGGACATGGGACGCTCCGTTCTTCGGGGGTGGGTTGCGGAGGCGGAACGAGTAGGTCGGCGGCAGGGTTCCGGTGCGCTCACCGAACTTTAACCTCCCTCCGGCGATCATTTCCTTCGGCAATGGGGGAGTGGAGGCATGGGCATCCTCTGCAGGCTCGGACATCATCAGCCGGCGCCGAGCGTTCGCGCCAATGGCGGCGCCAGCTTCGGCCGCTGCCGGGGCTGCGGCCGCGACCTCATCCTCGCCGCTTCCGGCTGGCGGCCGGTTCCGCGCGGCTACCGGATCGTCTGGCGAAGCGAGCCGCCCGAGCGAGCCGCCGATCCGGCGCAGCTTCCTCTCGCCCTGCCCGAGCCAGCCGGCGCCTGGTGGGCGGTCCGCCGAATCGCGCGTCCGCACGAGCCGCTCCCCCGGCCGCGGACGCCCCGCCCCGGCCGAGCTCTCGCTCGGCCCGACTCGGCGAAGGCCACGGCCTGACGCAAATCTTTGTTGCGGCGGCGTTTCCTCCGCAACCTTGATCCATGTTATGCGCTTTGCGGCCCATGATGCCGACTTACTATTTCACCCTGCGCGGCGAGAATTTCGAGTTGCCCGATCTCGCCGGCAAGAGCCTGTCCGATGATTCGGCGGCGCGGGCCGAGGCCGAGCGGCTGGCGGCCGAGCTGGTCGAATCGGCGTTGATCTCGGGTACCCTCCCGCCGGATGCGGTGGTGGAGGTGGACGACGAGCAGATGCGGCCGGTGCTCGCTTTGCCGCTCAACCTGGCGGAGGGCTGAGGCCATGCTCGCTTACCCGGTACGGCTGGTGCCGACCAGGGAGGGCGACGTGCGCGTGGTCTTCCCCGACGTTCCGCAGGCGGTGGCGGAAGGCCGCGACGAGGAGGACGCGCTCTACCGCGCCAAGTTCGTCCTCGAAATGTGCCTCGGCCACATGCTCGCCCATGGCGAGCTCCCGCCCCGGCCGTCCGACATATGCGGGGCGCCGACCGTGACGACCGAGAAGTTCACCCAGGTTCGCGAGCCGGTGGCGGAACCGGCGTCCTGACGGCCGCATCCTCGCCCTTAACGTCACCCTCGTGGTAGCGAAAAGGTGTATTCTTCCTTGGCTGCATGAGCAGTGCCGGACCCCGGGTGGCCACCCGGGGTCCGGCGTCGGCTGTCGGATCGTTCGTCACCCTATCCCTTGGGGATGAGGTTCAGCTTGATC